>NZ_JBVVNQ010000010.1:0-286297 GCF_055810675.1 Burkholderia sp. YHN3-13
GTGCCGGTGGTGAAGGGCTGGAGCACGGAGATGGTGAACGACGTGGCGAGCCTGGGCGTGCAGGTGCACGGCGGGATGGGCTTCATCGAGGAGACGGGCGCGGCGCAGTACTATCGCGATGCGCGGATCCTGGCGATCTACGAAGGGACGACGGCGATCCAGGCGAACGACCTGGTGGGCCGCAAGACGATGCGCGACGGGGGCGCGGTGGCGAAGGGGCTGCTCGCGGAGATCGACGCCACGGTGGCGGCGCTGGGCAAGCTGGACGGTGCGGCGGCCGCGTCGATGAAGGTACGGCTGGAGAAAGGTGCCCGCGCGCTGGCATCGGCGGTGGATTACGTGGTGGCGAACGTGAAGCAGGATCCGAACGCGGTGTTCGCGGGGAGCGTGCCGTACCTGAAGCTGGCGGGCGTGGTGCTGTGCGGGTGGCAGATGGCGCGCGCGCTGGTGGCGGCGCAGGCGAACCGCGCGAGCGACCCGGCGTTCTTCGATGCGAAGATCGCGATCGCGCAATGTTATGCGGAACACATTCTCGTGCAGGCGGGTGCGCTCGAGGCGTCGATCGTCGGCGCGAAGGGCAACGAGAGCGTGCTCGCGTTGACGGAAGACCAGTTCTGACCGCGAGCAACGCCGTCGACGCAACGAAAAAGGCGCCCGAGGGCGCCTTTCCTTTTGCCGCCGGCCGGCCCGTGTTGCGGGCCGTCGCGGCTCAGGCGTAGGCCGGGCGCGTCTGGCCGGCCACGTCCTTCAGGTAGCGATGCACCGACAGGTCGTCGGCCTGGATCGCGGGCATCTTGCCCGAGATCAGGTCGGCGAGCAGTTGGCCCGAGCCGCACGACATCGTCCAGCCGAGCGTGCCGTGGCCGGTGTTCAGGAACAGGTTCGACACCGGCGTGCGGCCGACGATCGGCGTGCCGTCCGGCGTCATCGGGCGCAGGCCCGTCCAGAACGTGGCCTTGGACGTGTCGCCGCCGCCCGGGAACAGGTCGTTGACGCACATCTCGAGCGTTTCGCGGCGCGCGGCGCGCAGCTTCTTGTCGAAGCCGACGATTTCCGCCATGCCGCCGACACGGATGCGCTGGTCGAAACGCGTGATCGCGATCTTGTAGGTTTCGTCGAGCACGGTCGACACCGGAGCGGCCGCTTCGTTGACGATCGGCGCGGTGATCGAATAGCCCTTCAGCGGATAGACCGGGATCTTCATCAGGTTCGAGATGAAGTTCGTCGAGTACGAGCCGAGCGCGACGACGTACGCGTCCGCGCGCACCGTCTCGCTGCCGCACTGCACGCCGGCGATCTTGCCGCCCGCGATCGCGAGCGCATCGATCGGCGTGTTGTAGCGGAACTTGACGCCGAGCGATTCGGCGAGCGCGGCCAGGCGCGTCGTGAACAGCTGGCAATCGCCCGTTTCGTCGCCCGGCAGGCGCAGGCCGCCCGTCAGCTTGTGCGAGACGGCGGCAAGCGCCGGTTCGGCGTTCTTCAGTTCGGCCGGCGACAGCAGTTCGAACGGCACGTTCGCTTCCCGCAGCACCGCGATGTCCTTCGCCGCGCCGTCGAGTTGCTGCTGCGTGCGGAACAGTTGCAGCGTGCCGCCCGTGCGGCCTTCGTACTCGATGCCCGTATCGGCGCGCAGCGCCTGCAGGCAGTCGCGGCTGTATTCGGCGAGGCGGACCATGCGGCCCTTGTTGACCGCATAGCGCTCGGCCGTGCAGTTGCGCAGCATCTGGTACATCCACTGGAGCTGGAAGCGCGTGCCGTCGAGGCGGATCGCGAGCGGCGCATGCTTTTCGAACATCCACTTGACGGCTTTCAGCGGCACGCCGGGCGCGGCCCACGGTGCGGCATAACCGGGCGAGATCTGGCCTGCGTTCGCGAAGCTCGTCTCGAGCGCCGGGCCGGCTTCCCGGTCGATCACGGTGACTTCATGGCCGGCGCGCGCAAGGTAATACGCGCTTGCCACGCCCACTACACCACTGCCCAGAATGACGACTCGCATAGCTGCTCCAGATGGAAGGGACCAGATCGAGGCCGGGCGCGTGTGCGGCTCCGTGTAACCTCTAGCTGATCTAGTTTTTTGCGCTATGGTATTGTCGAATGTGTAGGTTTTGTTATCGTATTTTTCAGGTTTTCAGCATAAACAAATGAGAACGCAACGTCAGCCCGTACGCTCGCTCGACAAGCTCGACCGGCGCATCCTGAAACTGCTCCAGGACGACGGCCGGATGGCGATGAAAGACCTCGCGGAACAGGTCGGACTGACCGTCACGCCGTGCATCGAGCGCGTGCGTCGCATGGAGCGCGACGGCGTGATCACCGGCTATCACGCGCGGGTCGACCCGGGTCAGCTGGGGGCCGCGCTGCTGGTGTTCGTCGAGATCACGCTTGGCCACAAGGGCGGCAACATGTTCGAGCAATTCCGCCGGGAAGTGATGAAGATCGACGAGGTGCTCGAATGCCATCTGGTTTCCGGCGATTTCGACTACCTGATTAAGGCGCGGATCGGCGAGATGGCCGACTACCGGAAGCTGCTCGGCGACATCCTGCTGCAACTGCCGGGCGCGGTGCAGTCGAAGAGCTATGTCGTGATGGAGGAAATCAAGGAAACGCTGACGATTGCCGTCGGCGAGTGACGCGTCGGCAGCCTGTTGTCGAGCCCCTTATCCCGTGCTTGGCATGCTGCGCCCAATACTGTATAAATGTACAGTATTGGGCGCAGGCGAAGGGGTGGGCATATGGACGATCGGTCCGACAACGAATTTCCGGTAGCGCCGCCCGTGCCCCGCAAGGGGCGCGGTGCGGTCGACAACCTGCAGGGGCGGTATGAAATCGCGCAGCGCGAAGCGGTCGACGACGGCTGGACGCACGAGTCGGACGATGCCGACTTCCCCGCGCCGCTGCGCACGCAGGTGTTCGAGGAGCGTGCGAAAAGCATCCTGACGCACAACCAGTCGCCTGATATTCCGTTCAGCGTATCGCTCAACCCGTATCGCGGCTGCGAGCACGGTTGCATCTACTGCTTCGCGCGGCCGACGCACAGCTATCTCGGCCTGTCGCCGGGGCTCGATTTCGAAAGCCGCATCTACGCGAAGGTCAACGCGGCCGAGCTGCTCGAGCGCGAGATTTCGCGCAAGCGCTACGTGCCGGAGCCGATCGCGCTCGGCGTCAACACCGACGCGTACCAGCCGGTCGAGCGCGACCTGCGCATCACGCGCAGCGTGATCCAGGTGATGCACGATCGCGGGTTGCCGTTCGCGGCGATCACGAAATCGTCGCTGATCGAGCGCGATCTCGACCTGCTCGCACCGATGGCCGAGCGCGGGCAGGTGATGGCGGCGGTCACGATCACGACACTCGATGCCGATCTCGCTCGTACGCTCGAGCCCCGCGCGGCCACGCCGGCGCGACGGCTGCGCACGATCCGCGCGCTGCGCGACGCGGGCGTGCCGGTCGGCGTGAGCATTGCGCCGGTGATTCCGTTCGTGACCGAGCCCGACATGGAGCGCGTGCTCGAAGCGTGCGCGGAAGCCGGCGCGACGCACGCAAGCTACATCATCCTGCGGCTGCCGTGGGAGGTCGCGCCGCTGTTCAAGAACTGGCTCGCCGCGCATTTCCCCGACCGCGCGGAACGCGTGATGAACCGCGTGCGCGACATGCGCGGCGGCAAGGACTACGACGCGGATTTCTCGAAGCGGATGAAGGGCGAGGGGATCTGGGCGGACCTGTTGCGGCAGCGCTTTCGCCAGGCCGTCAAGCGGCTCGGGTTGAACGAGCGCACGAACGGCATTCTCGATCTGTCGCAGTTCCGCGGTGCGCCGGCCGCGGTCGCGCCGGTGCCGCGTGTTGCCGGACGTTCGGCCGGTGCGAAGCCACGCGACGACATGCAGTTGAATCTGTTCTGATACGCGAGCAAGGCCGCCGCGTGCCGGCACCGGGCGAGGGCCCTCGGCGCCGCGTCCGTCGTGCTTACTGCGAAATCTGCTTCGCGGCTTCGACCTGCGATTCGAAATACGTCTGGAACGACAGCGCGAGTGCGGTCATCAGCAGGAACGCGCCGATCAGCAGCGAGAAGATCACGACGAAGATCACGGTCCAGCCCGACTTGCTGTGCTTGCCGGTGTCCGCGTTGAATTGCGCATCCCATTTTTCGTCAGGGCGCAGCCCGTAGACGAGTGCGGCGAGGAATGCCGCCAGCAGCGAGATCGCGCCGGGTATCGCGAGCCACCAGCCGAGGCCGGCAGTGCGTTGGGTCGCCGCAAGCAAAAGGAAGCCCGGGATGCCGACGATCGTCGCAAGCAGGTGCGCCCAGCCGTACACGTCGCGCAAGCCATACAGATAGAAGCGGTGCGCGCCGAGCGAACCGAACAGGAACGCGAGGGCGGCAGTGAGCGTCTTGGAGCGGAAGCGGCGGGACGGTGCGGTGCTGCTGGACATGGATGGCGGCGGATGGTCGTTGGCATGGGCGGCCGGCGGGCCGGCGCGGGCGCGCGGCCCGGCACGCATTCTACGATGCCCGGTCGGGCCCGGTCACCCCTTGCCTGCGTCAAGGTGCCGCATAGGTCACGCGGTAGATGGCGCCGGCGTAATCGTCGCTGACGAGCAGCGAGCCGTCCGGCAGCGGCAGCACGTCGGCCGGGCGTCCCCATACCGTGCCGTCGGGGCGCAGCCAGCCCGTGACGAACGGCATCTGCTGCGCGTGGCTGCCGTCCGCCGACACGATCACGCGCATCACGCGGTAGCCGACCTTCGTGCTGCGGTTCCACGACCCGTGTTCGGCGATGAACACGTTATTGCGATACGACGCCGGAAACATCGGCCCGGTATAGAAGCGCATGCCGAGCGCGGCGACATGCGCGCCGAGTTTCAGGACGGGCGGCGCGTAGCGGCGGCACACGCCGGCGCTGCCGAATTCGGGGTCGGGCGTATCGCCGCCATGGCAATAAGGAAAGCCGAAGTCGAGTCCGGCGCGCGGGGCGCGATTCAGCTTGTCATCGGGTACGTCGTCGCCCATCAGGTCGCGCCCGTTGTCGGTAAACCACAGCTCGCCCGAATCGGGATGCCATGCGAAGCCGACCGTATTGCGTACGCCGCGCGCGACCACCTCGCGTTCGCTGCCGTCCGCCTTCATGCGCGCGATGATCGCGTAGCGGCTGCGATCGGCAAGGCAGGCATTGCACGGTGCGCCGGTCGGCACGTACAGCTTGCCGTCGGGGCCGAACGCGATGAATTTCCAGCCGTGATGATGTTCCGTCGGTAGCGCATCGGTCACGACGACGGGGGCGGGCGGTCGGGCGAGCCGATCGTCGACATGATCGACGCGCAGGATCCGCGATACGGCGGATATATAGAGGGCGCCATCGCGGTAGGCGACGCCGACGGGCATGTCGAGCCCGGAGGCGATCACGTAGTGCGCGGTGATCCGGCCCTCGTGCATCGCGAACGCGTGCACGCGGCCTTCGCGTGTGCCGACATACAGGATGCCGCGGGGCGACCAGACCATTTCGCGCGCGGCCGGTACCGTGTCGGTCAGGATTTCCACGTGGAAGCCGGGAGGGACGACGAGTTCACTCACCGGCAACGGCGCGGCAAACGCCGGTGCGGACGCGAGGCTGGCAAGGCCGGCGAGCAGCGCCGTGAAACGGTTCTGCGCGCGGCGCGTCGAGGCAGCGGGAAGGGGCGGCATGACGGCGGGAAACGTCCTGGACACGACGATTGTATGCCCGCCCGACAGGCCGCCCGCGGAATTTTGCGCGTAAGTGTTTGTTGTACCTCTGGTTTCCGGCTATAATCGCGTGTTTCAGTAGTTTCGAACCCGGTTTTCCGAAGGACATCATATGGTTATCATCCGTCTGGCTCGTGGCGGCTCGAAGAAGCGCCCGTTCTACAACATCGTCGCTACCGATTCGCGCAACCGTCGTGACGGCCGCTTCATCGAGCGCGTCGGCTTCTACAACCCGGTCGCCACGAAGGGCGAATCGCTGCGTATCGCTCAGGATCGCCTGACGTACTGGCAAGGCGTTGGCGCGCAACTGTCGCCGACCGTCCAGCGTCTCGTGAAGGAAGCGCAAAAGGCGCAACCGGCTGCCTAACATGGCACGGTGTGCCGGTCGTGCCGGCTGTGAGGTGCATTGATGGCGGGTCACGATTCCGGTAATGCAAGGCGCGGGCGTGCGTCATTCGGCGCGTTCGTCCGCAAGCCAGTCGAGCGCGACGCTGTCGCGAGCGCCGGTGAGGCTGCCGAGCAAGGTGGTCTCGAAGCGACGCAAGCCTGGCCCGACGACGCAGTCGAGGTCGGGGCGGTAGTCGACGCCTACGGCCTGAAGGGCTGGGTCAAGGTGGCGACGCATGCCGACGCCGGTCGCGGCGGGGATGCATTGCTCAACGCGCGTCGCTGGTGGCTGGAGCGCGGTGCGGAGCGGCTTTCGGTCCGCATCATGCAGTCGAAGACGCACAGCGACACCGTCGTTGCGCAACCCGCGGGCGTCAGCGACCGCGATGCCGCACTCGCGATGCGCGGCTTTCGCGTGTTCGTGCGCCGGGAAGATTTCCCGGCACTGGCCGCGGACGAATTCTATTGGGTCGACCTGATCGGTCTCGATGTCGTCAACGAGCAATCGGTGGCGCTCGGGAAGGTGAGCGGGATGATCGACAACGGCGTGCATTCGATCATGCGTGTCGAGTATCCGGCGACCGGCAAAGACGGTCAGCCGACCACCGACGAACGGTTGATCCCGTTTGTCGGCGTATACGTCAAAACGGTGGATCAGGCGGCGCGTCGGATCGTCGTCGACTGGGAAGCCGATTACTGAAATGAACCAGGTAACCGAGAGCGCGGTGCAGTTCGACGTCGTCACGCTCTTTCCCGAGATGTTCCGTGCACTGACCGACTGGGGCATCACCAGCCGGGCCGTCAAGCAGGGGCGCTTCGGGCTGCGCACCTGGAACCCGCGTGATTTCACGACGGACAACTACCGCACGGTCGATGATCGTCCGTACGGCGGCGGTCCGGGCATGGTGATGCTGGCGAAGCCGCTCGAAGCCGCCATTGACGCCGCGAAAGCGGCGCAGGCGGAGCAGGGCATCGCGAGCACGCGTGTCGTGATGATGTCGCCGCAGGGCGCGCCGCTCACGCATGAGCGTGCCGTGCGGATGGCGCAGGAGCCCGGTGTCGTCGTGCTGTGCGGCCGCTACGAAGCGATCGACCAGCGTCTGCTAGACCGGTGCGTCGACGAGGAAATCAGCCTCGGCGATTTCGTCCTGTCGGGCGGCGAACTGCCGGCGATGGCGATGATGGATGCCGTCGTGCGGCTGCTGCCCGGCGTGCTGAACGATTCGTTGTCGGCCGTGCAGGACAGTTTCGCCGACGGCCTGCTCGATTGCCCGCACTACACGCGCCCCGAGGAATACCATGGCGTGCGCGTGCCGGACGTGCTGCTCGGCGGGCATCATGCCGAGATCGAGCGGTGGCGGCGGCAGGAAGCATTGCGGAATACGTGGCGGAAGCGGCCGGACCTGATCGTCCGGGCGCGCCGCGAGAAGTTGCTGAGCCGGGCCGACGAGGCGTGGCTTGCGAACCTCGCACGCGAAGCGAAGGACGCCTCCTGAGGCGGCTGCGCGAGCGGGAATTGGCGGTGCCGTGCATGCGTGTGCGGTGCCTGATGTGAATCCATCCTCTATCGGGGCCAGGCCTGGAAGCAGGCGGGTACCAACGCCGACACGATGGCATAAGGAGTCAGTAATGAATCTGATCGCAAAACTTGAGCAGGAAGAGATCGAGCGCGCGCTCGCCGGCAAGACGATCCCCGAATTCGCCCCGGGCGACACGGTGATCGTGAACGTGAACGTGGTTGAAGGTAACCGCAAGCGCGTTCAGGCTTACGAAGGCGTCGTGATCGCGATTCGCAACCGTGGTCTGAACTCGAACTTCATCGTCCGCAAGATCTCGTCGGGCGAAGGCGTCGAGCGTACGTTCCAGACGTACTCGCCGCTGCTGGCAAGCATCGTCGTGAAGCGTCGCGGCGATGTGCGTCGTGCGAAGCTGTACTACCTGCGCGAGCGTTCGGGCAAGTCGGCTCGTATCAAGGAAAAGCTGGTGTCGAAGGATCGCGCCGCAGCAGCTTCCCAAGAGTAAGAGCTGTAAGGAAAAAGCACCCACCCGGGTGCTTTTTTCATTCTGGCGCGACAATATGCTCGATACGACACGAACCCGAGAGCCCCATTGAATCGCCGCCCCATCATCGATCCCGAAGTCCTGCCGGTCGAAGGCACCGGTGCCGGCCTGCCTGTCATCGATCCCCCGCTGATGACGCCGTCCGGCTTGCGCGAACGTTTCGCGCGTACGCTCGACTGGAGCGTCGAGCCCGGCGAGGCGAGGCTGCAGGAGGGCGTCGATCCGCGCAGCGCGGCCGTCCTCATGCCGCTCGTCGTCCGCGAGTCGGGCCTGACCGTGCTGTTGACCCAGCGTGCCGACCACCTGAACGACCACGCCGGGCAGATCAGCTTCCCCGGCGGCCGTCGCGAGACGTTCGATCGCGATGCAACGGCCACCGCGTTGCGCGAGGCGAAGGAAGAGATCGGGCTGGCCGCCGAACGGGTCGAGATCCTCGGTGCGCTACCCGACTACCTGACCGGCACGGGCTTCTGCGTGACGCCGGTGGTCGGCCTCGTGCATCCGCCGTTCACGGTGCAGGCCGATACGTTCGAAGTCGCCGAGATTTTCGAAGTGCCGCTCGCGTTCGTGATGAATCCCGCGAACCATCAGGTCCGCGTGTTCCGCTGGGAAGGCGGCGAGCGTCGTTTTTTTGCGATGCCCTATCCGAATGGCGAACCGGGCGGGCATTACTTCATCTGGGGCGCAACTGCCGGCATGTTTCGCAATCTCTACCGCTTCTTGGCCGCCGGCTAGGCGCATGCACCGGCCGGCGCGCGCGGCCGGCCGCCGGGCGACCGCGCCGGCAGCCATGCGGGGCTGGCGCTGTGCTATCGTTATGCAAAAAATGACATAACTCCGAAGACGGCGCCACGCATGACTTTCTTTTCGGTTCTCCTCGCCCTCATCATCGAACAGGTCCGCGCGTTATCACCGAGCAATCCGGTGTTTGCGCTGTTCCAGTTTCATGCGGAAACCGTTGCGCATGGCCTCGACGCCGGCAAGCAGAAGCACGGCATCCTCGCCTGGCTCGCGGTCGTGCTGCCGTGGGTGCTGATCGTCGCGCTGATCTATTTCCTGCTGTACAAGGTGAGCTTCGTGCTCGCGTTCCTGTGGAACGTCGTCGTCGTGTATTTCACGCTCGGCTTCCGCCAGTTCAGCCACTACTTCACCGACATCCACCTCGCGCTCAACAACGACGACGTGCCGCGTGCGCGCGAAATCCTCCGTGAGTGGACGGGCATCGACACGGTCGACATGCCGGTCGGCGAAATCGTCCGCCATACGCTGATTCATGCAGTTGTCGCGTCGCATCGCCACGTGTTCGGCGTGTTCTTCTGGTATGTGCTGCCGATCGGCCCGGCCGGCGCCGTGCTGTACCGGATTTCCGAATACCTCGCGCGCAGCTGGTCGACGCCGGGCGACGACCGCACGGCCGCGTTCTCGACGTTCGCGCAGCGCGCGTTTTTCGTGATCGACTGGATTCCCGCGCGATTGACCGCGCTCGGCTTCGCGATCGTCGGCAATTTCGAGGATGCGATCTACGCGTGGCGCAATCACACGCGCCAGTGGCCCGACCCGAACGACGGCGTGCTGCTCGCCGCCGGCAGCGGGGCGCTCGGCGCGCGTCTCGCGGGGCCGCTCGCGGAGCCGTCGAGCCTCGATGCGCTGGCGGTCGGCGACAGCGGTCCGTTGACGGTCGGAGACGATTGCACGCCGCGGACGCTGCAATCGGCGGTCGGCCTCGTCTGGCGTGCGGTGATCCTGTGGATGATCCTGCTGCTGATGCTGACGCTCGCCGTCTGGGTGTCGTGACGACGCACGGCGGGATCCGATGAAAGAACAAGGCCGGCTCGATGCCGGCCTTGTCGCTGTGGGTCAGTCGTCGCGCGGATCGCGCACGGCGCCGCATTGCCAGCACGTGGTGAACTGGGCCTCGAGCGCTTCGCCGCACTGCCGGCAAAACCAGGGCGCGGCGCCGGCCGACGGGCCGTGCGAGGCGGCATCGAGGAGCCGGCGCGCGAGGGCGCCGTCGCGTTCGTCGTCGAGCCACAGCTCGGGCGTGCACGCATCGGCCGGCAGGCCGCCGAGCGCGCCAGTCGCGTAGCAGTTATGCAGCTCGCAACCGACGCCGGCCACCTGAAGCACGTTGGCCCAATGTTGCGCGGTCGCGAGATCGGGTGCCTTGAAACGCATCGCGGCTCCTGTCGATGAAGGCCGGCCCGGGCGTGCCGGCCGGCCCCGCGCGCTCTCGCGCTCAGCGGACGATCTGGCTCGCCTCGTGCACGAGCTGGGCGTACAGCGCATGCCGCGACGGCGCGATACGGCCGTCGGCGACGGCTTCGAGAATCGCGCAGCCGGGCTCGTGCAGATGATGACAATTATAGAAACGGCAATCCGCGAGCAGCGGCCGGAACTCCGGAAACGCGCGCTCGAGGCGGCCTTCCGTCAGGTGGTAGAGGCCGAATTCCTGGAAACCCGGCGAATCGATCAGTGCACCGCCGCCTTCCAGCGGGTAGAGGCGCGTGAACGTCGTCGTGTGGCGGCCGCTGTTGAGCGCGGCCGAGATCTCGCGCGTCGCGGCTTCGGCATCGGGGACGAGCAGGTTCACGAGCGTCGACTTGCCCATCCCGGACTGGCCGAGCAGGATCGTCGAGTGCCCGGCGAGATGCGGCATCAACTGCGCGCGCGCGTCGTCGGGCGAACCCTTCACCGACAGCTCGAGCACGTCGTAGCCGAGCGCGCGGTACGGCGCGAGGCGCTCGCGTGCGACCGGCAGCGCGGCCTCGACGTCGATCTTGTTCAGCACGACCAGCGGCTTCAGCTCGTTCGCCTCGGCCGCGATCAACGCGCGGCCGAGCAAGTCCTCGCTGAAATAGGGCTCGGTCGCGAGCACGATCAGCAACTGGTCGAGGTTGGCCGCGAACAGCTTCGACTTGAACTGGTCGGAGCGGTACAGCAGATTGCGCCGTTCGCCGATCTCGACGATCACGCCCTGGTCGGCCGATGCGAGTTCGTACACGACGCGGTCGCCGACCGCGATGTCGCTCTTCTTGCCGCGCGGGAAGCACTGCAGCATCGGGCCGCCGTCGTCGGGTGCGACGATGTAGTGGCGCCCGTGCGCGGCGATCACGCGGCCTTCGACCCGTTGCGCGTTCGACGCGCGCGGGGCCGGCTTGCGGGACGTCGGGCGGCTCATGCGTGTTGCAGCAGGCGGTCGATCCGCTGCGACGCAGGCGGATGCGAGTAGTAGAAGGCCGTGTAGACGGGGTCGGGCGTCAGCGTCGACGCGTTGTCCTCGTAGAGCTTCACGAGCGCGCTGACGAGATCCTGCGCGTCGGTCTGGCTGGCCGCGAACGCGTCGGCCTCGAATTCGTGCTTGCGCGACGTAAGGCTGCTGAACGGCGTCGCGAAGAACAGGAATACCGGAATCGCGAGGAAGAACAGCACGAGGGCGGCGCCCGCGTTGCTGGTGTCGAGCGACGGCGTGACGCCGAGCCCGGTGTAGAACCACGTGCGTTGCGCGAGCCAGCCGAGCAGCGCGAGCAGCACGAGGCTCAGCACGAACGACACGAGCATCCGCTTCATCACGTGGCGGCGCTTGAAATGGCCGAGCTCGTGCGCGAGCACGGCCTCGATTTCCTGGCCGGACAGGCGCGCGAGCAGCGTATCGAAGAACACGATCCGCTTCGATGCGCCGAAGCCCGTGAAGTACGCATTGCCGTGCGCGGAGCGGCGGCTGCCGTCCATCACGAACAGCCCCTTCGCCGCAAAACCGCAGCGCTTCATCAGCGACTCGATGCGCGTGCGCAGTGCGTCGTCCTTCAGCGGCTCGAACTTGTTGAAGATCGGCGCGATGAAGGTCGGGTAGATCAGCAGCACGAGCATCTGGAACGCGACCCAGACGATCCAGGTCCACAGCCACCACAGGCTGCCGGCCTGGTTCATCAGCCACAGCACGACGAACAGCAGCGGCAGGCCGAGCGCGGCGCCGAGCAGCGCGTTTTTCAGCATGTCGGTGAAGAACAGCCGTTTCGTCATGCGGTTGAAGCCGAACCGTTGCTCGACCCCGAACTGCCGGTAGTACTCGAACGGGACGTCGATCACGCTCGTGATCACGAGCACCGCGGCGACGAGCGCGACCTGCTGCCCGTAGCCGCGGCCGAGCCAGCCGGTCAGCAGCGTATCGAGCGCGCCGACGCCGCCGAGCAGCGTGAGGCCGACCAGCACGGCCGCGCTGACGACGATCTCGAGCATCGTCAGCCGGGTGCGCTCGACCGTATAGTCGGCCGCGCGCTGGTGGGCGGTCAGCGGGATGGTCGCGCTGAACTGCGCGGGCACGCCGTTGCGGTGCGCCGCGACGAAGCGGATCTGCCGCGACGCGAGCCACAGCTTGGTGACGACCATCGCGAGTACGGCGATCGCGAACAGCAGGGTGAATGAAAAGGGTGACATCGAAGGCGCCAAAGGGTTCTATGCGAGAATTATATGTTCTTGCGGACCGGCCCCGCTGATGCGATGCCGGCCGCCCGGGCGGCGCCGCGCGCCGTCCGCCATTTTCCAGGATGACTCATGACCGATACCGCCGCTTCCGCCAGCCAGCCCGCGCTCGTGCGCAACGAGTTGAACCTCGTCTGGCTCGACATGGAGATGACGGGCCTCGACCCGGATAACGACCGCATCATCGAGATCGCGGTCGTCGTGACCAATTCCACGCTCGACATCGCGGTCGAAGGCCCCGTGTTCGCGATCCACCAGAGCGACGAGACGCTCGCGAAGATGGACGACTGGAACAAGTCGACGCACGGGCGCTCGGGCCTGATCGACCGCGTGCGCGCGTCGACCGTGACCGAGGCGGAAGCCGCCGCGCAGTTGCAGGCGTTCCTTGCGCAGTACGTGTCGCCCGGCAAGTCGCCGATGTGCGGCAACTCGATCTGCCAGGACCGCCGTTTCATGGCGCGCTGGATGCCGGAATTCGAGCGGTTCTTCCACTACCGCAATCTCGACGTCAGCACGCTCAAGGAGCTGTGCCGCCGCTGGCAGCCCGCGATCTACAAGGGTTTCCAGAAGCGTGCGATGCATACGGCGCTCGCGGACATCCACGAGTCGATCGACGAGCTGAAGTACTACCGCGAGCATTTCCTGATTCCGGCCGCATCGGCGCCGGCAGGCGAATCCGCGCCGGCCGCCTGAGCGGGCCGGCACGCGGTCAGCGCGGCGCCCGCTGCGCGCTTTTCGGCCGGAACGCCGCGACCACCGCGGCGTCGGTTTCGATGTACGGGCCGCCGATCAGGTCGATGCAGTAGGGCACCGCGGCGAAGATGCCGGGCACGGTCGACTTGCCGTCGGCATCGCGCAGCCCTTCGAGCGTTTCCCGGATCGACTTCGGCTGGCCCGGCAGGTTGATGATCAGCGCCGCATGGTCGGCCGTCTCGCGGATCACCGCGACCTGCCGCGACAGGATCGCGGTCGGCACGAAATTCAGGCTGATCTGCCGCATCTGTTCGCCGAATCCCGGCATTTCCTTCGTCGCCACGGCCAGCGTGGCCTCGGGCGTCACGTCACGGCGCGCGGGGCCCGTGCCGCCGGTCGTCAGCACGAGGTCGCACCCCGCGACGTCGACGAGCTCGGCGAGCGTGGCGGAAATCGTCGGCGCATCGTCCTGGATCAGGCGCGTTTCGGCACGCCACGGCGACGTGAGCGCGGCGCCGAGCCATTCCTGCAGCGCCGGAATGCCTTTGTCCTCGTAGACGCCCGTGCTCGCGCGGTCGCTGATCGACACGAGGCCGACGACGAGTTCGTCCGGGTGGTTACGCTTCGTCGTCATGGTCGTCTTCGGTGTCGTCCGGCGCATCGTCACCCGCGTCGGGCGAGCCGCTCGCGGTCTTGATCCACTGGAACAGCTCGCGGAAATAGCGCGGCGGCTTGCCTTGCTGCGCTTCCTTGCGCGCGTTGCGGATCAGCGTGCGGCCTTCCTGGATATCGGCTTCCGGGTGCTGGCGCAGGAATTCGGTCAGCGCGTCGTCGCTGGCGAGCAACTGGTCGCGCGTGCGTTCGATCCAGTGCAGGCGGGCCGTCGCGGCCTTGTTCACGCCGCGTTGCGCGTCGAGTGCGGTGCGCAGTGCGGCCGTTTCGTCGTCGGTCAGCGAGCGCATCACGCGGCCGACGTACTGGAGCTGGCGGCGCTTGCCTTCGTGATCGGTGATCCGGCGTGCCTCGCGAACGGCGTCCGCGAGGTTTTCGGGCATCGGCATGCGCTTCAGTGCGTCTTTCGGCAGGTCGACGAGCGCCTGGCCGAGCACCTGCAACTCGTGCATCTCGCGCTTCAACTGGGATTTGCTGGGGCGATCGTAGCCGTTGTCGTCGTCTTCGACGGCATGCTCGATCGGCTGGATTCGGGTTTTGCGTGTCATGGGCGGCATTGTATCGCGGCGCGGACACCCCAAGCTTGTCTGTGTCCGGCCCCGGACCTTGCTATGATCGCGGGATACGCAACATTTTGACCATGCGGGCGCCCGCCCGCCACCGGATACCAAGACGATGGCAGCCAATCTCGACGTACAAGCGCGCTATTTCCCGCACACGCAGGACCAGCTCAAGGAAATCGCGTCGGACATCCTTCGCCATGCGAAGGCGCTCGGCGCGTCGGACGCCGCGACCGAAATCTCCGAAGGCGACGGCCTGTCGGTATCGGTGCGCCGCGGCGAAGTCGAAACGATCGAGCACAACCGCGACAAGATGGTCGGCGTGACGGTGTTCATCGGCAAGAAGCGCGGCAACGCGAGCACGTCCGATTTCTCGCCGGCCGCGATCAAGGATACCGTCGCCGCCGCGTACAACATCGCGCGCTTCACGGCCGAGGACGAGGCAGCCGGCCTCGCCGAGGCCGAACTGCTCGAAACCGACCCGCGCGATCTCGATCTCTACCACCCGTGGGCGCTGACGGCCGACGACGCCGTCGAGCTGGCCCGCCGCGCGGAAGACGCCGCCTTCGCGGTCAGCCCGCAGATCCGCAATTCGGAAGGCGCGAGCGTGTCGGCGCAGCATTCGCAGTTCGTGCTCGCGACGTCGCGCGGCTTCCTGTCCGGCTACCCGTACTCGCGCCACTACATCGCCTGCGCGCCGATCGCGGGCAGCGGCCGTCACATGCAGCGCGACGACTGGTATTCGTCGAAGCGCAGCGCGATCGATCTCGCGGCGCCCGAGGCGGTCGGCCGCTACGCGGCCGAGCGTGCGCTCGCGCGGATGGGCGCGCGCCGCCTGGACACCCGCAAGGTGCCCGTGCTGTTCGAGGCGCCGCTCGCGGCCGGCCTGCTCGGCGCATTCGTGCAGGCCGTGAGCGGCGGCGCGCTGTATCGCAAGACGTCGTTCCTCGTCGACAGCCTCGGCAAGCCGGTGTTCGCGCCGCACATTCAGGTCGTCGAGGATCCGCACGTGCCGCGCGCGATGGGCAGCGCGCCGTTCGACGAGGAAGGCGTGCGCACGCGCGCGCGCAGCGTCGTGAAGGACGGTGTCGTCGAGGGTTACTTCCTGTCGACCTATTCGGCACGCAAGCTCGGCACGCAGACCACCGGTAACGCGGGCGGGTCGCACAACCTCGCGCTGCGCAGCTCGAACACGCAGGCGGGCGACGACTTCGAAGCCATGTTGAAGAAGCTCGGCACGGGCCTGCTGCTGACCGAGCTGATGGGGCAGGGCGTGAACTACGTGACGGGCGACTATTCGCGCGGCGCGGCGGGTTTCTGGGTGGAAAACGGCGTGATCCAGTATCCGGTCGAGGAAATCACCGTCGCGAGCACGCTGCAGGAAATGTTCCGGCACATCGTTGCGATCGGTGCCGATTCGATCGTGCGCGGTACGAAGGAAACGGGCTCGGTGCTGATCGAGCAGATGACGATCGCGGGGCAGTAAGCGAGGCGCGGCGTCAGCCGCCCGCCCTCCAGCGAAAAAGCCCGACCGGCGGCAAGCCGGTCGGGCTTTTTTCATCGCGTGCGGCCGCGTACCGCGTCAGCCGCGCTTGCGTTCGTAGACCACGAACGCATAACCGAACGTGTTCGGCGCGGCAGCCTGGTGCGCATCGCGCGACACTTCCTGCCAATGTGCGGGATCGGGCGCGGGGAACGAGGCGTCGCCGTCGAAGTCGGCGTCGATCTCGGTGACGACCAGCTTGTCGGCGAGCGTGAGCCCTTCCGCGTAGAGTTGCGCGCCGCCGATCAGGAATGCCTCGGGTACGCCGTCGCGCGCGGCGAGCGCCAGTGCATCGGCGAGCGACGTGACCGTGTCGCAACCGTCGAAACGGCGCGCCGCATCGCGCGTGACGACGATGTTGCGGCGGCCCGGCAGCGGCCGGCCGATCGATTCGTGGGTCTTGCGGCCCATCACGATCGGCGCGCCCATCGTCGTGCGCTTGAAGAACGCGAGATCCTCGGGAAGTTTCCAGGGCAACTGGTTGTCGCGGCCGATGATGCCGTTGCGGGCACGCGCGACGATCAGGGTCAACGTCGTCATGAAGGTCGGGGAAGAGGAAAACCGGAATGGCGCCGATTCTACCGGAACGGCGGCATGCGCCGCCTTTCGCGTGCTGCGCGCCGCGACGCTCGATGCATGGCGTCGCGGCGACGGACCGAATAAAAAGAGTGCCCGCCGGGGGACGGAGCACAAAACCTTTGTCGTGTCGCGGGAACGGCGATACCGGCGCGGATCGGTGTCGGCCGGCTCGAATCGTCAAATCAATACGGAATCCTCATTGAGTGGGGCGACGCAGGCTCACTGACGCTTGTTGCCTTGAACGTTGCCTTCCATCGCGTGCTGCACGTCACCGGGTTGCGATACCGGAAGCGGCATCGGCAGTGGGGGCGGTGGCGGGATCTCGTCCCACAGCGTGACGGTTGCCTTGCCGGTCGGCAGCGGTTGCGGTGCGGACACGGTCACGATGCCGAAGCCGCCGCCGTGCCGCAGGCTCGGCGCATTTTCGGCCGGCAGCATGGCGCGATCCGGTTTTGCGATGTCATCCGCGCGGGCCGGCGCAGGCGGGCCGGCGGCCGAGAGCGCGAGCGCCATCGGCACGAAAGAAAGTAAAAGATGTTTGCGCATGGCCGCTGTCTCCGATCGTTTACGGGTTCAGCGAAATGCATGCCACCGTGCCGGGACCGTTGTCGCTACGGCGATTCGCGCTCAAGCGTTGCGAATTGTGGCCGAAAACGCCTGAAAATGTTTCAGGCCTGAAACGAGGGGGCTCGGGAATACTGCGGATTCAATCGATTCGCTTCAAGGATGAAAATCGGCCCGTGTGTTGATGAACGAACACCTTGCTGCGCATGCGCTATGTGCAGATGATTGACCTGCATCGACCTCCTGTGCGATTGGGCCGTATCGCCGTCGGCGCCGAAATCCGTTTGTCGTATTTGGTGCCTATAACTAAGCTGTCTTGACCAAAAATAACTGGACGCGAGATAAGCGCCATCATGCGAGGCTTTGTCGTTGCCGAGCATCGGCATGGCGAATCGAGCCGCCTCTGGCTGACCCGATTCGATCCTTTTCGCACGAACTCTGACGTGCGCGGCAATCGTTAGACGGTTGATGAACGGGGTGAGGATATGGGAGCCGATCAGCGGCACGTGATCTACTATTCGCGCGAACCGAACGACGCGTTGCGCGGCCATTTCGACGAGTGCGGCTGGCGCGTCGATCTCGCGGAGACCGTACGCGACGTCCGGCGTGTCGTGCAGCATGGCGTGGCAACCGCCGGCCTGCTCGACTTTTCGCCGGGCTTCAAGCCCTCGGACCTGCGCGAACTCGAATCCTGCCTGAGCATCCAGCACATCGGCTGGATCGCCGCGACGCGTCGCGGCCAGTTGCAGGATGCCACGCTGCGCCACCTCATTCGCGACTACTGCTTCGACTATGTGACGATGCCGTACGAGACGTCGCGAATCGTCGAGACCGTCGGTCATGCGCACGGCATGGTCGCGCTGACCGATCCCGTTGCGCCGCCGGTCGGCGCCGGGCGCAGCGAAGGCGAGATGGTCGGCACCTGCGATGCGATGCTCGGGCTCTTCAGGACGATTCGCCGCGTCGCGGCGACCGATGCGCCGGTGTTCATCTCCGGCGAATCGGGTACCGGCAAGGAACTGACGGCGGTCGCGATTCACGAGCGTTCGTCGCGCGCGCAGGCACCGTTCATCGCGATCAATTGCGGCGCGATTCCGTCGACGCTGCTGCAGGCCGAACTGTTCGGCTATGAGCGCGGCGCATTCACCGGGGCGAACCAGCGCAAGATCGGCCGCGTCGAGGCCGCCAACGGCGGCACGCTGTTTCTCGACGAGATCGGCGATCTGCCGCTGGAAAGCCAGGCAAGCCTGTTGCGCTTCCTGCAGGAAGGCAAGATCGAGCGGCTCGGCGCGCACGTGTCGGTGCCCGTCGATGTGCGCGTGATCTGCGCGACGCACGTGGACATGGACGCCGCGTTGCGCGAAGGGCGGTTCCGCGAGGACCTGTTCCATCGCCTGTGCGTGCTGAAGATCGAGGAGCCGCCGCTGCGCGCGCGCGGCAAGGACATCGAGGTGCTCGCGCGCCACATGCTCGAGCGTTTCAAGGGCGACGCGCATCGCCGCCTGCGCGGTTTCTCTCCGGACGCGGTCGCGTCGCTGTACGGCTATTCGTGGCCGGGCAACGTGCGCGAGCTGATCAATCGCGTGCGCCGCGCGATCGTGATGTCGGAGGGCCGGATGATCACCGCGGCCGATCTCGAGTTGAACGACTTCGCGACGCTCGCGCCCGTGTCGCTGCTGGAGGCGCGGGAAGCGGCCGAACGGCAGGCGATCGAGCAGGCGCTGCTGCGCCACCGCGGCCGTTTCGCGGATGCCGCGCGTGAACTCGGCGTGTCGCGCGTCACGCTCTACCGGCTGATGTGCGCGCACGGCATGCGCGATCGCGGCGACACGCTGGCAGGGTTTTCGGCGCCGTTGCCGGAGCTTCCTCACCACGCTTGCTAAAATTGGCGGGTACGGCCGCCCTCGCGGCCGAAGGAACCCGCATGAAACAGTATCTCGACCTCGTTCGTACCATTCTCGATACCGGCACCTGGCAGGAGAACCGCACGGGGATCCGCACCATCAGCATGCCGGGCGCGATGCTCCGCTTCGACCTGCAGCAAGGCTTTCCGGCCGTGACGACCAAGAAGCTCGCGTTCAAGTCGGCGATCGGCGAACTGGTCGGCTTCCTGCGCGCGTCGCGCAGCGCGGCCGAGTTCCGCGCGCTCGGCTGCAAGGTGTGGGACGCGAACGCGAACGAGAACGCGCAGTGGCTCGCGAATCCGTACCGTCAGGGCGTCGACGATCTCGGCGACGTGTACGGCGTGCAATGGCGCCAGTGGCCGGGCTACAAGGTGCTCGACGCGGGCGCCGACGCGCAGATCGCCGACGCGACGCGCCGCGGCTTCCGGATCGTCACGCGTTTCGACGAAGACGGCGCGCCGAAGGTGCTGCTGTACAAGGCGATCGACCAGCTGCGCCAGTGCCTGGACACGATCATGGAGAATCCGGCCGACCGCCGCATTCTGTTTCACGCGTGGAATCCGGCCGTGCTCGACCAGATCGCGCTGCCCGCGTGCCACCTGCTGTACCAGTTCCTGCCGAACGCGACGAAGCGCGAGATCTCGCTGTGCCTGTACATCCGCAGCAACGACGTCGGCCTCGGCACGCCGTTCAACCTGACGGAAGGCGCCGCGCTGCTGTCGCTCGTCGGCCGCCTGACGGGCTACACGCCGCGCTGGTTCACGTATTTCATCGGTGACGCGCACATCTACGAGAACCAGCTCGACATGCTGCAGCGACAGCTCACGCGCGAGCCTTACGAAAGCCCGCGGCTCGAGATTGCCGAGCGCGTGCCCGACTACGCGAAGACGGGCGTTTATGCGCCCGAATGGCTCGAGCAGGTCGAGCCGTCCGATTTCTCGCTGGTCGGTTACCGCCACCACGAGCCGCTGACTGCGCCGATGGCGGTCTGAGCGCGCGGTTTCATCGATCCGCGCCCTGCAGAAAGAAGGCCCGACCGGCTGAGACCGGTCGGGCTTTTTTGTTTCACGTTTGCGGCACTTACTGGCGATGCCGCTCGTCGTGCCCGCCTGGCGGCGGGCTGCTCGGGCGCGGCGCCTCGACGTGCGGTGCCGGTTGCGGCCGCGGTTCCATGCGGGGAGCGGGCATCGACGGGCGCGGTTCCATGCGGGGTGCCGGCTGCGGTCGCGGCTCCATTCGAGGTGCGGGCTGGGGGCGCGGCTCTATGCGCGGCGCCTGCGGTTGCGGGCGCGGCATGTCGTGTACGGCTGGCGCCGGCGGACGGTACTCGTTCACGCGCGGCGGTGCGACTTCGCGGTGCGGCGCCGGTTGCGCGAATTCGGGGCGGGGTTGCGGCGTGGGAGCGGCCCGTTCCGGTTGCGCTTGCCCGTGCTGGGCCGGTGTCGGGAAATCGGGGCGTGGACGCGGCTGCGGAATCTGTGCCGTGTTGTCGACCCTCGGTTGCGGCAACGCGCGCGGCGCGTCGTTCCGGCCGCCGGGCTGCGTGCCCTGCGGTGTCGGTATGCCCTCCGGATGCGGCACCGCCGCACTGCGCACGGGCGGCAGTGCATTCTGGCCTGCCGCGTGAAGGGCGCTCGGCGGGGCGGGGCGCTGGCGTTCCATCGGCGTGTGCGGCTGCATCCACGCCGGCGACGGCGCCTCGGGTGCGTGCGTGTTGCCGATGCCCGACGGCGTGTTGCTTGCGATCGGCGGGTGCGGGACGCCGTTGCCGGGCCCGAAGGCCTGATGCGGCGTCGCGTTGCCGGGCGCCTGCGGCATGCCGCCGTTGGCGAAATGCGGCCCATTGGGGATTTCGCCGTTCGCCGGCCGTCCGGCAGTCGGCACGCCCGGCAATGGCGCACCGGGCGTACCCGGCCGTCCGGTTTGCACGGCAGGCGGCTGGCCTTCGCGCGGCGCGCGTGACGGCTGCACGACGGGGCCGTGCGGATTCACGAGCTGCACGTTGTGCATCGCCCACGCGCCGCCGCTCGGATTACCCGGCACGCGGACCGGGCGGGCCCTGTAATCGGCCGGCACGCTCGTCTTCACGACCGGCGCGCCGGCGCCCGGCACGCGCCCGCCTTGCTGCGCGAGATGCGCGGCTGCCTGGTCTCGATAGGCGGCGGGCACCGCGGGGTTGCGCGTCGCGACGTAGGGGTGCTGCGCGATCGCCGCCGGCGGACGGTAGCCGGCATTGCGCAGCCCGCCGGTAAAGCTCTGGCGCACCGGCGCGATGCCGGGTGTGCCCGGCGTGACGTGCGCATTGCGCCATTGCCGCGGATCGACGTGTTGCGAGAAGTGCGCGACCGGCTGGCCATGCACGAACGCGGCGGCCGGCACGGCCGTGATCGCGTGCGGCGCACGGAAGTTCACGTACGTCTTGTTGATGTTGGTGATATTGGTGATGTTCGTCACGTTCACGGTCTTGTTCACGTTGACGTTGTTCACCACGATATTGCGATTCACGCGGTCGTAGTAGTGCGGGCTCCAGCCGCCCCAGCGCGGGTGCCACGGCTCGCCCGGGCCGAGCGCGAACCATGCGCAGCCGGCCGCGGCGACGCCGCCGACCGTGAGCGCGACGCTCCAGTCGGGACCGCCGCCACCGCCCACGAACGCGACGAGCGCCGGCGCGTAGACCGGCGGCTGGCTGACGACCATCGGGCCGGGCACCCAGGCCCAGCTGTCGTCCACGTACGCCCAGCGGCCGTAGTGGTACGGCGCGAAGCCCCACGGTGCGTCGTCGACCCACGTCCAGCCCCACGGCGCCTGCCAGATCCAGTGGCCGTCGTGATACGGCGCCCAGTCGGCCGGCGTGTCGTTCGGCACCCAGACCGAGCCGTAATTCGGGGTTTCGCGCCACGTGCCGTTCGCGTCGAGATCCTGATAGCCGGGAATGTCGCGGGACACATAGCGGGCCGACACCGAGCGCTCCTCGGCCGCGTCGCGGCTGGCGGCCCACTGGTCGAGCGGGTCGGGGCTCGGCGCCGCCGATTGCTGTGCGACCTGCAGGTCGGTGCCGGTGAACACGACCTGCTGCCCGGGCGACAGCGGGTACTGCCCGTTGCTGCCGTAGACGGTCGCGCTGCCGCTGCGCATCGTGACGGTCGTGCTCGCGCCGTTCGGCGCGACATCGACGCGATAGTCGCCGGGGCCCGTGATGCCGAGCGCGAGGTTCGGGGTGTCGATTTCGTACGATCCGCCACGGGGCAGATCGCGCACATGCGTCGATACGGTGCCGAGGCCGACCTTCAACTGCGTCGTCGTGTCGTCGAGATTCAGGATCGATAGGCTCGTCGAATCGCCGAGCCGCACCGCGGTCGAGCCGATATGCAGTTCCGAGCGTGCGCCGGCGTCGTTCCAGAGCTGGTCGCCGGTCGTCAGCGGCCGGTTCACGGCCGCATACGACCACGTATCGGTGCCGGCCGGTTCGGTCGTCACGGCACCCGACAGGTAGTCGAGCCGCGCGACGCGGCCGGGCGGGTCGCCGCCCGGTTGCCGTGCCGCGGCCGAATACGGCGGCGCGCCGGCCGATTGCGCGAAGGCGGGCGGCAGGGCCGCAAGCGCGGCGAACGCGAGCAGCGTATAGCGGGCGGTTCGCTTGAGCGTGAACAGGGGGGCCATGGTGAGCGTCATCGTCGTTATCGCGGCGCGTCGATTCGTGCCGTTGAGTTCACAATATCCGCTCGGCCTGTTTCAATGCTCGGTGTTTTGTAAGTCGGATGGCACGCGGTGTAACAAAACCTGTCTGTCGCGTGCCGCTGTCGTGCAGCCGCAATGCGGGCGTCAAGCGGACGTAAGCCACGCGTCGAAAACCTGCTGGCCGGGCACGGTGACGCGCAGCACCCGCGGCCGTGCGGAACGTTCGATCCAGCCGTGCGCACAGAAGCTTTCGAGCAGCGCCGCGCCGAGCGCGCCACCCAGATGCGAGCGCCGCTCGCTCCAGTCGAGGCAGCCGCATGCGAAGCGGCGCCGGCGCGTGCGCTGCTGCGCGACGTCGATGCCCCATTGCCCGAGGGCCTGCGTGCCGAGCTCGGTGGCTTCGATCGCGTCGCCGTCCGCGAGCAGCCAGCCGCGCGCGGTGAGCCCGTCGAAAATGCGCACCGCAAGTTCGCCGGCCATGTGGTCGTAGCAGGTGCGCGCGTAGCGCAGTTCGGCCGGTACCGTGCGCGACGGCGCCGGTACCGGGCGGTGCGGCGCAGCCGCGCGGGCGACGTTCGCGAGCGCCTCGAGCGACGCCGCGATGTCGGCCGACGCGATGCGGTAGTAGCGGTGCCGGCCGCGCACGTCGAGCGCGAGCAGGCCGCCTTCGGTCAGCCGCGCGAGGTGCGCGCTTGCCGCGGACGGCGACAGCCCCGCGATCATCGTCAATTCGCCGGCCGGCCGCGCGCTGCCGTCCATCAGCACCCACAGCATCGCGGCGCGGCCAGGGTCGGCGATCAGTGCGCCGATGCGGCTGAGGCCCGGAAAGTGGTGGTCGTCTTGATCGGTCATCGTCGTCTCTCGTCAAGCGGGATGAGGGGCAGTGTAGTGGGTGTGCGCATTCGATGTTTCGTATCCGGATGAAATGTCGGATGCGGCGGCGCCGTCCCGCGGCAGCCTGGCTGCGGCCCGTTGCGGCGCGCGTAGAATGGGCCGGACGCGGCGGCAGCGGGCCGCCGCATGTGACACGATGCAACGATGAAGACGATTTTCTGCATGTTGGCCGCCGCGCTCGTCTGCGCGGCCTGTGCGCAGGGCGGCGCGGGCGCCGCCGGCGGGCAGGGCGGCAGTATCGAGATGTACGGGACGATCGACCAGGGCGTCACGGTGCGCCGCTGACCGGCGGCGCTGCGTGCGCGGGGCGGGTGGCGCCGCCGCGGCCGCGTCACGCGGCGCTGGCCGCGACGCATTGCCGCACTGCAACGTATAATGGCCCGATTACAGCGCCCCTGCCGCCTGGAGCCAGAACGATGCCCCAACCGTCCCCCGTGCCGGCCGCCCTCGACCGTACCGAAACCGTATTCCGCTTCCTCGCCGAGCCTTCGTCCGTGAACTTCGGCGGCAAGGTGCACGGCGGCGCGTTGATGAAGTGGATCGACGAGGTCGCGTATGCGTGCGCGGCCGTCTGGTCGAGCCGCTATTGCGTGACGGTCAGTGTCGGCAACATCCGATTCCAGCGTCCGATCCTGGTCGGCAACCTGGTCGAGCTGAAGGCGCGCGTCGTGGCGACGGGCCGCACCAGCATGCACATCCATGTGTCCGTGCACGCGGGGGACCCGAAGGGCGGCGTGCTGCGCCAGACGACCGACTGCCTCGTCGTGTTCGTCGCGGTCGACGAGAACGGCAACCCGGTGCCGGTGCCGCCGTTCGTGCCCGAGACCGACGAGCAGAAGGTACTCGCGAAATATGCGGCCGACGTACGGGCCGCGCTCGACAAGATCGTCGAGATGAAACCGGAAGAAGTCGCGAAGGGCACGGTCTGACCGCAGCGGGCGCCGCGCTCGACGCGCCGCGCCCGTCGTCCTGCCCCTAGCGCGTCCCGATCATCTGCTCGGGGCGCACCCACGCATCGAATTCCGCCTCGGTCAGGTAGCCGAGCGCCAGCGCGGCCGCCTTCAGCGTCGTGCCTTCCTTGTGCGCCTTCTTCGCGATCTGCGCGGACTTGTCGTAGCCGATGTGCGGATTGAGCGCCGTCACGAGCATCAGCGACTCGTTCAGCAGCAGGTCGATCCGCGCGCGGTTCGGTTCGATGCCCACCGCGCAGTGGTCGTTGAAGCTCTGCGCGCCGTCGGCGAGCAGCCGCACCGACTGCAGCACGTTGTGCGCGATCATCGGCCGGAACACGTTCAGCTCGAAATTGCCGCTCGCGCCGCCGACGTTGACCGCGACGTCATTGCCGAACACCTGGCAGCACAGCATCGTCACGGCTTCCGACTGCGTCGGGTTCACCTTGCCCGGCATGATCGAGCTGCCCGGCTCGTTTTCCGGAATCGACAGTTCGCCGAGCCCGCAGCGCGGCCCGCTCGCGAGCCAGCGCACGTCGTTCGCGATCTTCATCAGGCCCGCCGCGACCGTTTTCAGCGCGCCGTGCGCGAAGACCAGCGCATCGGCGGCCGCCATCACCTCGAACTTGCTCGGCGCCGTCACGAACGGCAGCTTCGCGAGCCGGCCGATCTCGTCGGCGACGCGCACCGCGAACTCCGGATGCGCGTTCAGCCCGGTGCCGACCGCGGTGCCGCCGAGCGCGAGCTCGTACAGGTGCGGCAGCGCCGATTCGACGTGACGGATGCCCTGGTCGAGTTGCGCGACGTAGCCGGAAAACTCCTGGCCGAGCGTGAGCGGCGTCGCGTCCTGCAGGTGGGTGCGGCCGATCTTCACGATGTCGGCGAACGCCTTCGACTTCGCGTCGAGCGTCGCGCGCAGCGTGCGCAGCGCCGGCAGCAGATGATTGACGATCGCGTACGCGGCCGCGATGTGCATCGCGGTCGGGAACACGTCGTTCGACGACTGGCCGCGATTCACGTCGTCGTTCGGATGGACCTTGCGCGCTTCGCCGCGCTCGCCGCCCAGCAGCTCGCTCGCGCGATTCGCGATCACCTCGTTGAGGTTCATGTTGGTCTGCGTGCCGGAGCCCGTCTGCCACACCGCGAGCGGGAATTCGCGCGGATGCTTGCCGGCGATGATCTCGTCGGCCGCGTCGATGATCGCGCGCGCCTTGTCGTCGGCGAGCACGCCGAGCGACTGGTTCACGGCCGCCGCGGCGCGCTTGACGATCGCCAGCGCGTGGATCAGCTCGGGCGACTGCTTCTCGGTCGAGATCCGGAAATTCTGCAGCGAGCGCTCGGTTTGCGCGCCCCAAAGTCGGTCGGCCGGCACGGCGATTTCGCCGAACGTGTCGCGTTCCATCCGAACTGCTTCGTTCATGATGCACTCCTCCTGGAAAGGGGAAAGGCCGCGCGTCGTCGCGCGGCATCAGGCGTATCGTGAGGCAGTCGCGCCGCTCGCGCGGCGTCTCGAGGTGTTCAGCCGACAAGCATAGCGCCGGTCGCGATTTCGCGTCGTGTCGCGCTCAGTGCCGCGTCGCGACGAGCGACGCGGTTTTCAGATGAAAGCGCCATGCCATCAGCGCGGCGACGCTCGCGAGGCCGGCGGCGAGCCCCCACCACAGGCCGCGTGCGCCGAGGCCCGCGTGGAACGCGAACCAGTAGCCGGTCGGGAAGCCGATGCCCCAGTAGCCGAAGGTCGCCGCGAGCATCGGGATGCGCGTGTCCTTCAGGCCGCGCAGCGCGCCCGACGCGACGGTCTGCATGCCGTCGACGATCTGGAACACCGCGGCGATGCCGAGCAGCGAGGCGGCGAGCGACACCGTGGCCGCGTTGGCCGGGTCGTCGAGATTCAGGTACAGGCCGACGATCGTATGCGGCGCGACGATCATCACGACGCCCGACAGCGACATGAACGCGACGCCGAGCGCGAGTGCGACGAAGCCCGCGTGCCGCGCGGCGACGGGCGAACCCGCGCCGACCCAGTAGCCGACGCGCACGTTGGCGGCCTGGCCGATCGCGAGCGGCACCATGAACGACACCGACGCGACGTTCAGCGCGATCTGGTGCGCGGCAAGCGACGTCGCGCCCAGCACGCCGACCGTGAGGCCGGTGGCGAGGAACAGCGTCGATTCGACCCCGTACGTGATCGCGACGGGCCAGCCGATGCCGATCAGTTCGCCCATCGTGGGCAGCTTCGGGCGCGACGCGGTCACGAAATGGCGGAAGCGCCGCCGGCCGTGCAGCAGCCAGATCAGGGCGAGCGCGGTGAGCCAGATCGTGATCGTCGTCGCGACGGCCGAGCCGAGAAAACCGAGGCGCGGCAGCCCGAACGCGCCGTGGATCAGCCCGTAGTTCAGCACGCCGTTGACGCCGACGCCGCCGATCGACACCCACAGCAGCCGCCGCGCGGCACCGATCGCCGGCAGGAATGCCCGCATCAGCCCGACGCCGATCAGGCTGCCGAGCGCCGCGTAGCGCAGGATGCCCGTGTATTCGCCGACGTGATGCGCGAGCAGCGGCGGCTCGTGGAACATCAGCAGGATCGGTTCGGACAGCGACAGCGCGACGATCGCCGGGATCGCGAGCAGCACCGACAGCGCGAAGCCCGTCCAGTAGATGTGCGGCACGCGGTCCTCGGCCTGCGCGCCGCGCGCGTGCGCGACGCTCACGCTGACCGACGACAGCACGCCCTGCAGGATCGTGACGATGACGAAGAAGAAGTTCGCGCCGAGCCCGCCCGCCGCGAGCGAATCGGGGCCGAGCGAACCGAGCAGCACCGTGTCGGTGACGCTCATCGCCATCTGGGAAAGTTGCGCGATCGCGAGTGGCGCGGCGAGGCGCGCGGTATCGGCGGCGTGACTGGATAGCGACGGCGGCGCGGCGGCCGTCCGCGTAAGACCGGAATGCGACATGGAATGGGCGCTCGCGCGGGTGCGGGCCCGCGCTGTATGTATTTATTTTGAGAGACGGCTAGGTTACGGCTTTATTCGTACGGTGTCGAACGCGTGCGCCGATGGCCATGTCGCGGACAGGGGGAACGCCGCGGGTGCTAGGCCTCGCGCACCGCGATGCGCGTGTCGCCGAGCAGCACGACCTGGCCCGCGCGGATCTTGCAGGTCTTGCGCAGCTCGACCGCGCCGTCGACTTTGACCGCGCCGGACGCGACGATCACTTTCGCGCTCCCGCCGCTGTCCGCGAGGCCGGTGATCTTGAGAAGGTTGTGCAGCTCGACGTATTCGCCGGTCAGCGTGAAATCCAGGTTGGGCATGACGAAGGAGGTGCGCAAGGCGCGGGAGGAAACGCTCCGCATCATACGGCACCGCGGGCCGACGCGCGAGCGCGGGCCGCCACGGCCCGCAGTTGTTAAGGACTGTGAGCGATTCGTCAGCAAATGAAACGGTGGGTAACAGTCTGAGAGATTCGAGAACCGGCCGGGCGCGCCGCGGGTCTTTTGTCGTACCTGCTGCGTGTTGCGGCGGGGACGCGACGGACCGCATCGCAGCGGTCCGGGCTCACAACTTCTCGAGGAGAATTGCCATGTCCAAGATTCGTACGATGCTGATCGGTGCCGCGCTGACGGCGTTCGCCACTTCGGCCGCATTTGCCCAGACGGGGACGGCGGCGCAGGGTGCAGCCGGTGCCGGCGTGCAGGCACAGACGCCGGCCGCAGGTGTCGGCGCAGGCGTACAGGGCAGCGCCGGCGCGAACGCGTCGGGCAACGCGGTCGGCGGCGCAACCGATGCGGTCGGCGCGGCAGCCGACGGCGCGAAGGATACCGCGTCGTCGGCCGTCCATTCGGCCAAGAAGCACACGAAGCATGCCGCGAAGTCGGCCAAGGGCCATGTCGGCGCCGCCAAGGCGAAAGCCGGCGAAGCGACCGAAGGCGGCGCGTCGGTCGGCGCGCAAGGCGGTGCATCGGCCCAGGGCGCCACGCAGTAAGCGACGCCCGGCGCCGCGGGACGCTCGCCCCCTGGGCGTCGCGCCGGCAGCGGTCCGACGGCCCGGTTCGCGTCATGCGAGCCGGGCCGTTTTCATGGGTTCATGCTGTCAGCGGGATGGGTGCGCGGTCATGGCCGGCGCTGTCCTTGCCCTTGTCCCGGTTGTCCCTGCGACGGTCGCACGGCGGCCGGCGTGAACACGCTGCGCAGCCACGCGGCGAGCCGTGCGAAGACGTCGTACGGTTCCTCGACGAAGATCTCCGGCTTCAGCAGCCGCAGGTATTCCATGATCTGCTGCGCTTCCTGCTTCTGGAACGAGCCGTGCGCAAGGCCCAGCCGCAGCAGCCCGCGCAGTTCGCCGAGCTTGTCGCGCGCGGTGCTGCCGACGCTCATCTCGCACGCGAGCTTGGCCTCGTAGATGCGCTGGCGCAACGATTCGGCGAGCCGCCACGCAGGCGTCTGCATCAGCTCCTCGAGCGCCTGGATGTCCTGCGCCGCGCCCTTGATCTGCGACGCGAGCGGATCGATCAGCGACGGGTCGCCCTGCGCTTCGGCGACGATCGCCTTCGCCCAGTCGCGGCACGCTTTCGCGAGTTCGTCGGGGGTCCATTCGGAGCGCGACGCGAAGCCGAAGCCGAATTCGCCGGCCTGTCGCATCAGGATCGCGACGACGTCCGGAAACTCCTTGTCGAGCGTGCGCTTGGCCCATGCGTACTGGCCGCCCTGCAGCATCCGCTGCACCGCGTGTTCGGTCAGCGGCACCATGTTGTCGAGCAGCTTGGCGTGCAGGAAATCCTCGAACGACGGTGTCGCGAACTGCGGGTCGAGTTTCAGCGACACGCGGACGAACGCGTCGTAGTCCTTGCGCAGGGACTCGAGCGTGTCGTCCTTGAGGGAAAGGGTGATCTGGCCCATGAATCGTCTCGATGGCGGCCCGCGCAAGCCGACGGCCGGCACGGCGCACCGGGGCGGGCGCAGCGTCGACTGACCGGTGCGCGCCGAGGCCGGTGGCGGGTCTTCATCCCCTATATCGGCGCGCCGGGCGGAAACTTGAGCGTGCGCGGTAGAGCGTCCGCTCAGGCGGGCAGCCAGTGCGGGATCACGACCCCTTGCCAGAAGAAGAACGCCGCGAGCCCCGCGGCGATCGTCACGAGCGGGCGGCGGGTTGCCGCCGACACGAGCACGGCGGCGAGCGCGCCGACGAGCTGCGGATTGCGCCAGGTCAGCTCGGCCGGGCCGCCGTGCGGCGAGACGGTCATCGGCACGATGATCGCCGTCAGCACGGTCACGGGCACGAAGCCGAGCGCGGTCCGCACGAGCGGCGGGAAGGTCAGCCGCTCGCCGAACAGGAACAGCGTCGAGCGGATCGCGTAGGTGATGACGGCCATTCCGAGGATCAGCAGCGCGTAGCTCACGATGTCGCCTCCGTGCGCGAGCCGGTGCGCCTGCGTTCGTGCAGCAACGTGAGCGTGACGCCGATCGCGACGCCGGCGGCGACCGCGCCGAGCAGCCCGAGCTTGTACGGCCAGCCCTGCCAGAAGCAGGCGAGCGTGCCGGCCGTCGTGGCCGCCGCGAAATAGCGCAACGTGCCGAGCTGCGGGACCACGATCGCGATGAAGGTCGCCGCCATCGCGAAATCGAGTCCGAGCGACTGCAGGCCCGGGAACGCCGCGCCGAAGCCGATGCCCGCGAGCGTCCAGACCTGCCAGTTCAGGTACATCGCAAGCCCGGAGCCGAAAAAGTAGTGGGGGCCAACCGTGCCGGGCGCGAAGTGCCGGTAGTGCGCATGGGCGACCGCGAACACCTCGTCGGTCATCAACGCGCCGAGCGTGGCACGCCAGCGCAACGGCAGGTGTGCGACGTAGGGCGCGAGCGTCGCGCTGTACAGCAGGTGGCGCAGGTTCACGATCAGCGTGGTCGCGAGCACGACGACGAAGCTCGCGCTGCCCGCGATCAGGCCGAGCGCGATGAATTGCGCGGAGCCCGCGAACACGGCGAGCGACATCAGTGCGCCGTGCCATGCGGCGAGCGGGCCGCCGCCGACGAGCGTGCCGAAAATCACGCCGAACGGTGCTGCGCCGATCATCATCGGAATCGTGTCGCGCGCGCCGTCGAGCCATTCGTTGAGCGGGCGGCGAGGGGGCGAGGCGGGTGTCGGGTTCAAAGGGGCTCCTCCATGAACGGGAGGATAGCGGGCCGGTGGCGGGCCGGCTTGTATGTTCTTGCGCTCGCGAATGCGTGGGCGGCCGCGTCAGCTCGCCTGCCAGCGCCCGGGCGGAACCCCGAACATCCGTTTGAAGTGTCGCGTGAAGTGGCTCTGGTCGACGAAGCCGCTGGCCGCCGCGACGTCGGCGACGGGCACGCCCGCGCGCAGCGGCGCCAGCGCGCGCTGCAGCCGCAACTGGTTGCGCCACGCATGCGGCGGCATGCCGGTGGTGCGCGTGAACAGGCGTGCCGCGTGGAACGGCGACAGGCCGGCTGCCTGCGCGACGTCATCGAGCGTCACCGTGCACATGAGATCGGCCGCGAGCCGCTCGCGCATCGCGTCGACGCGCGGTTCGTCGGCCGCGAGCGGCGCCGGTCGCGGCCGCGCGTCGGCATGGCGCACGATCAGCGTCGACAGTGCGTCGAGCATCGCCGTTTCGGCGGCGAGCGGATCGTAGATGCGCGGTGCGTCGGCTGCCGGATCGCCGGCCGGCTGCCCGTGCGCATGCGACGACAGCGCGCGCTCGCTGCCAGCTTCCATCATCCGGTGCGCGAGCGTGAGCCGGGCGGCGAGATCGGCGTCGCGAATCACGTCGGAGGCAAACCACGGCGCATCCTGCGGGCGGCCGGCGATCGCGCTCGCGAGTCCGTGGACGAATTCGACCGGCAGGTAGCTGACGCGATAGCACCAGCCTTCGTCGGTTGCGCGCGAACCCGTATGCACTTCGCCGGGATTGATCACGGGCACGGTGCCCGTTTCGGCGACATAGCCGTTGCCGCGATAGGTGAAGCGTTCCGCGCCTTCGAGAATCACGGGGATCGTGTACGCGTCGTGCCAGTGCGGCGCGAACGCGTGGTCGCGATAGGTCGCCGTGAGGAGATCCGCGTCCGGCAGCAGCGGCGTGCGCCAGTAGCGTGCGGCGTCGGGAAGGCGGGTGGCGGACATGATCGGGCGCGGGAGCGGTCGGACACGACAGTGTATCGCTCGCGCGCCCGGCCGGTGTGCGCGTTACTTGACCGGAATCGTCGTGCCGACCGGCATCGGCACCGCGGTGACGGCATTCTTCGGGCTGCCGCTGACGATCCGGTCGCTGTAGGTCAGGTAGACGATCGTGTTGCGCTTCTGGTCGACCACGCGCACGACGTGCAGCGTCTTGAAGATGAACGACATGCGTTCGCTGAACACGTCGGTCTGCTGCTTGAGCGGCTCCTTGAAGCTGATCGGCCCGACCTGCCGGCAGGCGATCGACGCCTCGCTCGGATCCTCGGCCACGCCGAGCGTGCCCTTGATCCCGCCGGTGCGGGCGCGCGATACGTAGCAGGTCACGCCGTTCACGACCGGATCGTCATACGCTTCGACGACCACGCGGTCGGAGCCCGTGACGCGGAAATGGGTGTTGACGCTGCCGACTTCCTCCGCGTGCGCGAGCGGTGCCGCGGCGAAGGCGGAGAACAGGAGGGCGAACGGGGCGGAGCGCAGGAGACGATGCTTCATCGACGGAACCGGATGCGAATGCGGGACAGAGACTCTAGCATGCGCGCGACGGGGCGATGAACGGCGGAAACGCGGAAGGGTGGCCGGAAAAACAAAAGGCCCGTCGAATGACGGGCCTTTCATTGTTTGGCTCCCCGACCTGGGCTCGAACCAGGGACCTACGGATTAACAGTCCGGCGCTCTACCGACTGAGCTATCGGGGAATAAATCGGTACATCTGCGTGCGTTGTTTCCAACAAAAAACCCGTCCACTTTCAACGGGCCTTCGTGTTTTTGGCTCCCCGACCTGGGCTCGAACCAGGGACCTACGGATTAACAGTCCGGCGCTCTACCGACTGAGCTATCGGGGAACAAACAACAACAGCAGAGAAACGAGATTGTATGGAGTGGTCGCTAACCTGTCAATACCTTCGGGCCGCGATCTACAAAAAAATTTCTGCGGCCGCCGCGCGATCAGCGCTCGAGCAGGTGCAGCTTCTCCTGCACGTCCTTCCACTCGTCCGCGTCGGCCGGTGCCGGCTTGGTCTTGGTGATCGACGGCCAGTTCTTGGCCAGCTCGGCGTTCAGCTCGGTGAACTGCTGCTGGTCGCCCGGAACGTCTTCTTCGGCATAGATCGCATTGGTCGGGCACTCGGCGACGCACACGGCGCAGTCGATGCACTCGTCCGGATCGATGGCGAGAAAGTTGGGACCTTCACGGAAGCAATCCACCGGGCACACATCCACGCAATCCGTGTATTTGCACTTGATGCAGCCTTCGGTCACAACGTGAGTCATTAAAACGCTCCTGCTTGGCGGTATATATGGGGTGGCGTTTGCGCCAAAAGCGGCATTGTAACTGAAGCGCCAAACCCGCATCGCGTGGTCGGCTATCCGGCTTATATCGTTTCGTGATTAGTTTATGGGGTGCGCAATGCAGGCGCGAGCGCGGCGCGCCTGCGCGACGGGAGCAGGGCCGCGGGCGGTTTCCCGATGGTCGGTCCCGCATTCGGGTAACATGGCCGCCTGACCGGGCGGCGCGCGGTGCGCAGGTGCCCTGTCTCGATATTGGCGGTGCCGTCACCATGATCATCACTTCGCTGCTCGACACGGATCTCTACAAGTTCACGATGATGCAGGTCGTCCTGCATCACTTTCCGGCTGCAAACGTCGAGTACCGCTTCCGGTGCCGCACGCCCGGCGTCGACCTCGTGCCGTACATCGACGAGATCCGCGACGAGGTGCGCGGCCTGTGCGCGCTGCGCTTTTCCGACGTCGAACTCGACTACCTGCGGCGGATGCGCTTCATCAAGAGCGATTTCGTCGACTTCCTCGCGCTGTTCCACCTGAACGAGAAATACATCTCGATCACGCCGTCGCCGAAGGGCAACGGCGAGATCGACATCGTGATCGAGGGGCCGTGGCTGCACACGATCCTGTTCGAGATCCCGGTGCTCGCGATCGTCAACGAAGTCTATTTCCGCAACACCCAGCGCGAGCCGGACTATCGCGAGGGCCGCGAGCGGCTGCGCGAGAAGATCAAGCTGCTCGGCGCGGAACCCGAGTTCGCCGACTGCAAGATCGCCGACTACGGCACGCGCCGGCGTTTCTCGAAGGTCTGGCACGAGGAAGTCGCGCTCACGCTGCGCGACGGGCTCGGCCCGCAGTTCGCGGGCACGAGCAACGTGCTGTACGCGATGAAGCACGACATCACGCCGCTCGGCACGATGGCGCACGAGTACCTGCAGGCATGCCAGGCGCTCGGCCCGCGGCTGCGCGATTCGCAGATCTACGGTTTCGAGATGTGGGCGAAGGAATATCGCGGCGACCTCGGGATCGCGCTGTCGGACGTCTACGGGATGGATGCGTTCCTGAACGACTTCGACATGTACTTCTGCAAGCTGTTCGACGGCGCGCGCCACGACTCGGGCGATCCGTTCGAATGGGGCGAGCGCATGCTGCGCCACTACGAGGCGAACCGCTGCGACCCGCGCACCAAGGTGCTCGTGTTCTCCGACGCGCTCGACATCCCGAAGGTCATGCAGTTGTACGAACGGTTCCGCGGGCGCTGCAAGCTCGCGTTCGGCGTCGGCACGAACCTCACCAACGATCTCGGCTACGTGCCGCTGCAGATCGTGATCAAGATGGTGCGCTGCAACGGCCAGCCGGTCGCGAAGCTGTCGGACTCGCCGGGCAAGAGCATGTGCGACGACAAGGCGTATCTCGCGTACCTGCGCCAGGTGTTCGGCATCGCGCAGCCGGTCGAGGAAGACGCGTCGAAGTGAGCGCCGGCCGTTCGGCCGAAGGTGCGTGGCGGCAGGGGCGGCCGGTATAATCGGACGGTATTGCACGCCAACGTCACGAGGACCGTTCATGGACACTTCCGCTGCCCGTCGCCAGATCCTCGCGCGCATCCGCGCGGCGCAGGGGCGCGCGGCCGAACCCGACGCAGCGGAGCGCGACGGCGTCGCCGACTATCTCGCGCGTCATCCGCCGGGCCCGCGCCCGCCGGCGCCGGCCGACCTCGTCGCCGCCTTCGTCGACGAAGCCGCGCGCCTGTCGACCACGGTCGACGAAGTCGCGACGCTGGCCGACGCGCCTGCCGCCGCCGCCCGCTATCTTTCCGCTCACGGGCTGCCGGCGCAGGCCGTCGCGTGGCGCACGCTGGCCGATCTCGACTGGGCCGGCGCCGGCCTGTCGGTCGAGTGCCGCAAGCCGCGCGACGGCGATCTCGTCGGCCTTACCGGCTGCTTTTGCGCGACCGCCGAAACGGGTTCGCTGGTGCTGCTGTCCGGCCCCGACACCTATGCATCGGCCGGCCTGCTGCCGGAAACGCACATCGCGCTCGTACCGGCTTCGCGGATCGTCGCCGGGCATGAGGACGCGTTCGCGCTGATTCGCGCGGAGCGCGGCGAATTGCCGCGCGCGGTCAACTTCGTGTCGGGCCCGTCGCGCACGGGCGACATCGAGCAGACCATCGTCCTGGGCGCGCACGGCCCGTATCGCGTGCATGTGATCATCGTACGCGGCGCATGACGCGCCCGCTGCATCCGCCACCACTCGAACAAGGAAGTTCTGCATGAAACGACATGCCGCCTGGGCAGGCATGGCGTCGGGAATCGCGCTTGGCGCGGCGCCCGCGCTTGCATCGGCCGCCACGCTCGACGGTGCCGCGCTGTCCGCACTCTGGGGCATCCCGTTCGCCGGGATCCTGCTGTCGATCGCACTGTTCCCGCTCGTCGCGCCGGTGTTCTGGCATCACCACTTCGGCAAGATCGCGGCCGGCTGGGCGGTCGTGTTCCTGGTCCCGTTCGCGGTCGCGTTCGGCGCGGGCACCGCGTTCGGCACGCTCGTGCATGCGCTGCTCGAGGAATACATTCCGTTCATCGTGCTGCTCACCGCGCTCTATACGGTCGCGGGCGGCATCTGCGTGAACGGCAACCTGCACGGCTCGCCGAAGCTGAACACCGCGATCCTCGCGCTCGGCACGCTGCTCGCGAGCGTGATGGGCACGACGGGCGCCGCGATGCTGCTGATCCGGCCGCTCCTGCGCGCGAACGACAACCGCAAGCATGTCGTGCACGTCGTGATCTTCTTCATCTTCCTCGTCGCGAATGCGGGCGGCTCGCTGTCGCCGCTCGGCGATCCGCCGCTGTTCCTCGGCTTCCTGAACGGCGTGAGCTTCTTCTGGACGACGACCCATCTCGCGCTGCCGATGCTGTTCATCTGCGTCGTGCTGCTGACGCTGTTCTTCGCGCTCGATACGTACTTCTACCGGAAGGGCGGCGAGGAGCGGCCGGCCGCACTCGACCCGACGCCCGACGGCGCCGCACTGTCGATCGACGGCAAGATCAACTTCGTGCTGCTCGCGGCCGTGATCGCGCTCGTGCTGATGAGCGGCGTGTGGAAGCCGGGCATCGCGTTCGACGTGTGGGGCACGCACGTCGCGCTGCAGAATCTCGTGCGCGACGTCGCGCTCGTGCTGGTGACGCTCGCGTCGCTCGCGCTCACCCCGCGTTCCGCGCGCGAGGGCAACGCATTCAACTGGGCGCCGATCGAGGAGGTCGCGAAGCTGTTTGCTGGGATCTTCGTGACGATCGCGCCGGTCATCGTGATCCTGCGCGCGGGCTCGGGCGGCGCGTTCGCACAGATCGTCCATCTCGTCACGGGGCCGGACGGCAAGCCGATCGACGCGATGTACTTCTGGGCGACGGGCATCCTGTCGTCGTTCCTCGACAACGCGCCGACGTATCTCGTGTTCTTCAACCTCGCGGGCGGCGATGCGCAGGCGCTGATGACGACGGGCGCATCGACGCTCGCGGCGATTTCCGCGGGTGCGGTGTTCATGGGCGCGAACAGTTATATCGGCAACGCGCCGAACTTCATGGTGAAGGCGATCGCGGAGTCGCGCGGCGTGAAGATGCCGAGCTTCTTCGCGTACCTCGGCTGGGCACTCGTGATTCTGGTCCCGGTGTTCCTGCTGACGTCGCTGATTTTCTTCCCGGCGTAACCTGACGACTTTCAACCCAGCGCGGGTAGTCCCGGCGGCGCGGCGCGCGCCGCGACCGGCCCGCGGCATACGGAGATGGCGATGCAGAAGATCCTGGTCGCGCGTCCGATCTTTCCGGACGTGATCGAACGGCTCAAGCAGTATTTCGACGTCGACTGGAACGACGGCGACGCGCTCGCGCCCGATGCGCTCGCCGCGCGTCTGGCCGACAAGGACGGCGCGCTGACGGCCGGCGACCCGGTCGGCGCGGCGACGCTCGCGGCGGCCCCGCGCCTGCGCGTCGTGGCGAACATGGCGGTCGGCTACAACAACTTCGACATGGCCGCGTTCAACGCGGCGAACGTGCTCGGCACCAATACGCCCGACGTGCTGAACGAGTCGACCGCCGATTTCGGCTGGGCGCTGATGATGGCCGCCGCACGCCGGATCGCCGAATCCGAGCACTGGTTGCGCGCCGGTCACTGGCGGAAGTGGGCGTACGACGGTTTTCTCGGCTCCGACATCTACGGCTCGACGCTCGGCGTCATCGGGATGGGCCGCATCGGCCAGGCGCTCGCGCGCCGCGCGCGCGGCTTCGGGATGCAGGTGATCTATCACAATCGTTCGCGAGTCGCGCCCGAGATTGAGGCCGAGCTGAACGCCGAGTACGTGTCGAAGGATGCGCTGCTCGCACGCGCCGATCACGTCGTGCTCGTGCTGCCGTACACGAAGGAGAACCATCACACGATCGGTGCGGCCGAGCTCGCGAAGATGAAGCCCACCGCGACGCTGACCAACATCGCGCGCGGCGGGATCGTCGACGACGCGGCGCTGGCTGCCGCGCTGCGTGACGGGACGATCGCCGCGGCCGGCCTCGACGTGTACGAGGGCGAGCCGACCGTGCATCCGGCGCTGCTCGAGGTGCCGAACGTCGTGCTGACGCCGCATATCGCGAGCGCGACCGAACAGACGCGCCGCGCGATGGCGAACCTCGCCGCCGACAACCTGATCGCCGCACTGGGCGAGGGGCCGCGCGCCGGTCAGCCGCCGAATCCGATCAACCCTGACGTGATCGGGAAGCCGCGCGCATGACGATGACGTTGTTGCTTGCGGCGGTCGTCGTGCTGGCCGTCGCGCTCGCGGTGGCGATCGTCGCGCTCGTGCGCGGCGGCGGCCGTCACGACGACGCGGCCGTACTCGGCGACCAGATCGAGGACGCCGCGCACGCGCAGGCGCGCGCGGTCGAGCGGCTCGAACGCGAATTGCGCGGGGAGATCGTCGAGAGTGCGCGCGGCTCGCGCACCGAGCTGGCCGGCAGTTTCGCGCAGCTTCAGCAGACGCTCGCCGCGCAGCTGACGAGCGTGGCGACCGTACAGAACAACCAGATCGAGGGTTTCGCGCAGCAGCTCGGCAAGCTCGTCGCCGGCAATGCGCAGCAATTCGACGCGATGCGCGAGAGCGTGCAGCGCCAGGCGCAGCAGGCGCGCGAAGAGCAGACGGGCGCGCTCCGGTTGTTCGGCGACACGTTGAACCGGCAACTCACGCAACTGACCGAGGCGAACGACCGCCGGATCGGCGAGGTGCGCGCGACGCTCGAACAACGGCTGAAGGAAATCGAGACCAACAACGCGGCGAAACTCGAGGAGATGCGCCGTACCGTCGACGAGAAACTGCATGCGACGCTCGAGCAGCGGCTCGGCGAATCGTTCAAGCTCGTGTCGGACCGGCTCGAACAGGTCCATCGCGGGCTCGGCGAAATGCAGACGCTCGCGGCCGGCGTCGGCGACCTGAAGAAGGTGCTGACCAACGTGAAGACGCGCGGCACCTGGGGCGAAGTGCAGCTCGAGGCGTTGCTCGAACAGATGCTGACGCCCGACCAGTACGCGAAGAACGTCGCAACGGTGCCGAAGAGCACCGAGCGCGTCGAATTCGCGATCCGGTTGCCGGGGCGCGACGCCGGTACGCGCGATGCGCCGCCCGTGTGGCTGCCGATCGATGCGAAATTCCCGCGCGAAGACTACGAGCGGCTGATCGATGCGCAGGAGCGCGCCGACCTGGTGGCCGTCGAGGAGGCGGCCCGTGCGCTCGAGACGCGCGTGCGGCTGGAAGCGCGCACGATCGCCGAGAAATACGTCGCGCCGCCGCACACGACCGATTTCGCGCTCCTGTTTTTGCCGACGGAAGGGCTTTACGCGGAGATTCTGCGCCGCCCCGGACTGACCGACCTGCTGCAGCGCGACTATCGCGTGACGATTGCCGGGCCGACGACGCTCACCGCGCTGCTCAACAGCCTGCAGATGGGGTTCCGCACGCTCGCGATCGAGCAGCGCTCGAGCGAGGTGTGGCAGGTGCTCGGCGCGGTCAAGACGGAATTCGGCAAGTTCGGCGACGTGCTCGCGCGCACGAAGTCGCAGCTCGAAACGGTCACGCGTTCGATCGAGGCGGCCGAGCAGCGCACGCGCGTGATGAGCCGCAAGCTGAAGCAGGTCGAGGCGCTGCCGGGCGATACGGCGGCCGGGCTGCTCGGTGCGGAAGGTGCTGACGGCGCCGATGCGGACGACGCATGACGTGAGTCGCCCACAGCAAGCGGGACGAAAAAACGGGCGCCTCGGCGCCCGTTTTCCGTTGAAGCAGTTTCTGAAGCGACCACCGGCGCGGCCGGCCCGCGCTCATTGTCCGGCGAGTGTACCCAGCGCGTCGCCCGTGACGCGGACGATGCGCCATTCGGGCAGCACGGTCGCGCCCATTTTCTCGTAGAAATCGATCGCGGGCTGGTTCCAGTCGAGGACCGACCATTCGAAGCGAGCGCAACGGCGCTCGACGGCCAGGGCCGCGAGATGACGCAGCATCGCGGTGCCGAGGCCCGTGCCGCGCTGCGACGGCTGCACGTACAGATCCTCGAGGTAGAGGCCGCGACGGCCGAGGAACGTCGAATAGTTGTGGAAGAACAGTGCATACGCGACGATCGCACCGTCGTGCTCGGCCACCCGCGCTTCGGCGGCGGGGTGTTCGCCGAACAACGCATCGGCGAGATCGGCCTCGGTCGCGACGAACAGATCCGTGAGCTTTTCGAACGCGGCCAGTTCGCGCATCAGCGCGAGGATCGCGCCGACGTCGCGTGTTTCGGCCGCGCGGATCAGCGGCGTGCCGCTCACGCTTCCTCCGGCGGATCGGACAGCACGATCTCGATGCCGCCGAAGCGCGATGCGACCCAGTTGTACGCGTGGCAGGCGATCCACAGCAGCACGAAGCCGAGAATGGCGTTCAGCAGCAGTGCGCTCAGGATCGTGCTCAGTTCGACCATCCCGTAGCGGATGTACGCGACGAGAATGCCGAGCAGCACGATCGGCACGCTGAACGTCAGATACACGAGGATCAGCGCCTTTGCGGTCTGCCCCGCGGCGATCGACGAGATTTGTTTCTTCATGTGCGGATTGCCCCCGTAGAAATATACCGATAGTGGAATTCAGATCAGGCCGTCGAGCGGCAGGATGTCGACCGGGGTGCCCGCGTCGACTGCCGCGGTATCGTGGCCCAGGACGATGAAACAGTTGGCGGCCGCGAGGCCGCTCAACGAGGCGGAACTCTGCGAGCCGGCCGGCGTGACGTGCCAGCGGCCGTCGGCGGCGCGTGTCGCGATGCCGCGCAGGTATTCGGTGCGGCCGGGGCGCTTCTTCAATGGCTGCGTGCTGAGCGCCGGGTACGTCGCCGGCGGCGGCGTCCGCGCGCCGGCCAGCGTCAGCAGCGCCGGGCGCACGATCGCGTAGAACGTCACGGCCGACGCGACCGGATTGCCGGGCAGCCCGAAGAAGAGCGCGTGACCGGTGCCGCCGGCCGCACGCGCGAGCGTGCCGCAGGCGAGCGGCCGGCCGGGCCGCAGCGCGAGGCTCGCGAACGTCACGTCGCCGAGTTTTGCCATCACGTCACGCGTGAAGTCGGCTTCCCCGACCGAGACGCCGCCCGACGTGATCACCGCGTCGGCCTGCGCGTCGATGGCGTCGCGCAACGCGGCTTCGAGCGCGGCCGGGTCGTCGCGGACGATCCCGAGATCGAGCGCGTCGACATGCAGCCTTTTCAGCATCGCGATCAGCATGCCGCGATTGCTGTCGTACAGCGCGCCGCGGGCGAGCGGTTCACCGGGTTCGCGCAGCTCGTCACCGGTCGAGAACACGGCGACGCGCACGCGGCGGCGCACCGTGACGTCGGTGACGCCGAACGAGGCGAGCAGGCCGAGATCCGACGGGCGCAGAATGCGGCCCGCGGCGAGCGCACAGGCGCCGCGCGCGAGATCCTCGCCGGCCTTGCGGCAGTTCGCGCCGCGCGAGACTTCGTGCGCGCCGAAACGGATCGTGTCGCCGTCGATGCGCACGCGTTCCTGCGGAATCACCGTGTCGCATCCGGCCGGCATCGGCGCGCCCGTCATGATGCGCACGCACGAGCCGGTTGCCACGGCGCCATCGAACGGATGACCCGCGAACGCGGTGCCGGCGACCGTCATCGCGATGTCGCCCTGCGGCGTCGCGGGCGCGCCGGCGCTGCCGTCGAATGCGTAGCCGTCCATCGCCGAGTTGTCGTACGCGGGAATGTCGAACGGTGCGTTCACGTCAGCCACGAGCACGCGGTCGAGCGCATCACGCAGCATCACCGTGTCGCACGCGTCGACCGGCGCCGCGAAACGGCACGCGAGTGCCTGTGCGTCGGCGAGCGACAGCGGGGCATCGGAATCGGGTGCGGCTCGGGAGGCGGGCGAGGATTGCGTGATCATCAGTCGGACTGCGCCGCAAGGCGTATCGGGTTCGTGGCCGGTGGCGCGAGGAGGGTGCCTGGGCGCGAGTGTCGCGTGCGGCGGGCACCGGGCGGGAGCGGCACGGACGCGCCGTCAGCGACGGGCCAGCGCGGCGAGATCCTGCCAGGAATTGGCATTGTAAAACGCACGCTCGTCGCGAAACTCGACTTCGACCGTCTTGTGGCGTGCGTACCACGCACGCACCTTGCGGTCGCCGGCCGCGAGCCGGGCGGCCAGATCGTCGGCCAGCGACGTGCGCAGCAGCGCGAACGTCGGTTGCGGCGAGCGCGCCTGCTGCGCATCGACGGTCACGGCCATCGCGATGTCGGCCTGTTGCGCGTCGAGCGCCGCGTGCAGCCGCGCGACGAGGTCGGCGGGCAGGTAGGGCGTATCGCACGGCGAGCACGCGACGAGCGGCGCGCGCGCCACCCGCATGCCGGCGAGCAGGCCCGCGAGCGGACCGGGGAAGTCGGTTGTGTCGTCCGCGACGATGCGCGCGCCGAACGGCGCGCCGAGCTCGGCATAGCGATCGGCGTGGCGATTCGCGCTGATCAGCGTCTCGTCGACCTGCGGCGACAGCCGGCGCAGCACGTGCAGCGCGAGCGGCGTGCCGTCGAGCAACTGCAGGCCCTTGTCGACGCCGTCCATGCGCGTGGCGCGCCCGCCTGCGAGCAGCAGGCCGGCGATCGAGGGGGAGGCGGAAGCGGGCATCGCGCGAAAGCGGAACGGGGCGGCGTGCGTCAGCCGCCGATATACGACATTTCGACACGCTTGCCGGTGCCGTCGGGCATGGCCTCGGCCGATGCGCTGCCACGCAGCTGCGAATAGCGATCGGTGCGGGCCTGCCAGATGCGGGCGATCGCGGTCGCGATCTCGGCGTCGGTCGCGCCGCCGCGCACGAGGGCGCGCAGGTCGTGACCCGTCGACGCGAACAGGCACAGGTACAGCTTGCCTTCGGTCGACAGCCGCGCGCGCGTGCAGTCGCCGCAAAAGGCCTGGGTGACGCTCGAGATCACGCCGATCTCGCCGCTGCCGTCCGCATAACCCCAGCGTTGCGCGGTTTCGGCCGCCGTGTGCGCGTCGAGCGGCACCAGCGGGAAATGTTCGGCGATCCGCGCGACGACGTCGGCCGACGGCAGCACCTCGGTCATGTTCCAGCCGTTCGACGTGCCGACGTCCATGTATTCGATGAAGCGCAGGACCACGCCGGTGCCGCGGAAACGCTCGGCCATCGGCAGGATCTCGCTGTCGTTGGTGCCGCGCTTCACCACCATGTTGACCTTGACCGGCGCGAGGCCGGCCGCCTGCGCGGCGAAGATGCCGTCGAGCACGTCGGCACTCGCGAACTCGGCATCGTTCATGCGCTTGAACAGCGCGTCGTCGAGCGCGTCGAGGCTGACCGTCACGCGTGTGAGCCCGGCGTCCTTCAGCGCACGCGCCTTGCGCGCGAGCAGCGAGCCGTTGGTGGTCAGCGTCAGGTCGAGCGGGCGGCCGGCGTGCGTCGTCAGGCGCGCGAGGCGCTCGATCAGGAATTCGAGATTCTTGCGCAGCAGCGGCTCGCCGCCCGTGATGCGGATCTTCTCGACGCCGTGTGCGACAAAGAGTCGCGCCACGCGCTCGATCTCCTCGTGCGTGAGCAGGGCGCTGTGCGGCAGGAACGGGTAGTCCTTGTCGAAGACCGCGCGCGGCATGCAGTACACGCAACGGAAGTTGCAGCGGTCCGTCACCGAAATGCGCAGGTCGCGCAGCGGCCTGGCGAGCGTGTCGGCCAGCGTGCCGTCGGGGGCATGCGCGACGCCGGAGACGTCCGGCATCCCGCTGACGTCGGCGAGGGGAATGATGCGTCGGGACATGTTGAAAGAAGTGCGAACCAGACCTCCATTTTAGCCGCAAGCGGCCGGCGGGTCCGGTGGGCGGAAACCCGCAGCGCGGACATGAAAAAGCCCGCCGGAGGCGGGCTTTTCCTGGTCGGGCGATGCGACTTAGTGATGCGTCGTTTCGACCTGCTGCATCGGGGCCGTATCGGCCGGCGGCAGCACCTTGCGTTCGCGCGGCACGCGGGCCGGGCGCGGGAGCTGCGACGCGGCTTCCTGCGCGGCAGCGAGCTTGCCGGCGTCCGTGTTCACCCAGACGAGGCCGGCTTGCTCCAGCACGGCATCCAGGCTCGCCGAAGCGGGCGCGGCTGCCGGTTGCGCGGGAGCGGCTGCCGGCGCCGGTGCGGCGGCGACCTCGACCGGCGCAACGGCGACCGGTGCCGGTTCGACTGCCACCGGAGCGGCTTCGATCGCTACGGCCGGCGCGGCTTGCTCGACGGGCGCCGGCTGCGGCGCCTCGACAGCGACCGGGGCCGCGGCCGGGACTGCCGGCACTTCGAACGCGTCGGTCGGCGAAACCGCGACCGGAGCCGGACCGGCTTCGGCGACGACGGCCGGTGCAACCGGCGCCGGTTCCGCGACCTGCACGGCGACGGCCGGCTCGACCGGAGCCGCTTCGACGGGTGCCGGCGCCGGGGTTTCGACAGCGGCCGGAGCAGCATGCTGCTCGACGACTGCTTCCACGACGACCGCGCTTGCCACGGCTGCGACGACTGCCGGCGCGGCCGTGTGGGCCGGTTCGACAGCGGCCGGTGCCGCCGGCGTCACGGCTTGCACGGCGCCTTCGCCATCCGCGCCTTGCTCGGCCTGGTCGACGACCGTGCCGTCTTCTTCGCGCTCACGACGACCGCCGCGGCGGCCGCGACGGCGACGACGGCGCTCTTCGCCGTCGCGCGCGACGGCTTCCGCATCGGCTGCCAGATCGGCGCCGGGCAGGGCCTCCGCAACGGCCTTGTCGTCTTCCGGTTCCGGGTGGTTTTCACCGCGGTTGACGGTCTCGAGCGTGGCCGCATGCTGGGTCGGCTTGCGGCGCTCGCCGCGCTCGCGACGCTCGCCGCGTTCCTGGCGCTCGCCGCGGCCGGTTGCCTCGACGGCGTCCGCCTGCTCGGCACGCTCGCGCGGTTCGCGGTTCTCGCGCGGTTCGCGCGGCTCACGGCTTTCACGCGGTTCGCGGCCTTCGCGCGGGCCACGGCCCTCGCGACCTTCACGGCCCTCGCGACCTTCGCGACCTTCACGCAGCTCACGGCCCTCGCGCGGCTCACGGCCTTCACGCGGTTCGCGCACTTCCTTGCCTTCGCGTTCCTGGCGTTGCGGCTGGCCACGGCCTGCCGCTGCCTGATCGCGGCCGCCTTGCGCCTGCTGCGCGCCGCCGCGGCGGTTGCGATTGCGATCGCCGCCGCGCTGCTCGGTCTTTTCGGTCCGCTCGCGGGCCGGACGGGCCGCCTGCTCCTTCGCCGGTGCCGGAGCAACCGGCGCGGGCGCCGGTGCCGGCGCCACGCCGAACAGGCCCTTCAGCCAGCCGATGAAGCCGCCGCTTGCCGCGGCGACAGGGGCAGCCGGGGCGGGCGCGGCCACCGGTTCGACCGGGCGCTGCGGCGCCGGGCTCGGGGCCGGACGCTCGGGCGTGATGCCCTTGACCGCGGCTTCCTGCTTCGGCTTTACTTCCGCGGCGCGCTTGCTGTAGCCGGTTTCCGACTCGAGTTCGCGGGCGGCTTCCTCGGCCATCTTCCACGACGCGCGCGGATCGTCGAGGCGCGCATCGTCGTGACGCAGGCGCTCGAGCTTGTAGTGCGGCGTATCGAGGTGCTTGTTCGGGATCAGCACGATGCCGACCTTGAAGCGCGACTCGATCTTGTTGATTTCCTGACGCTTTTCGTTGAGCAGGAAGGCGGTCACCTCGACCGGCACCTGGCAGTGGATCGCCGCGGTGTTTTCCTTCATCGCTTCTTCCTGAATGATCCGCAGGACCTGCAGCGCGGACGATTCGGTATCGCGGATGTGGCCGGTGCCGTTACAGCGCGGGCAGGTCACGTGGCTGCCTTCCGACAGGGCCGGACGCAGGCGCTGGCGCGACAGCTCCATCAGGCCGAAGCGGGAGATCTTGCCCATCTGCACGCGCGCCCGGTCGTGCTTGAGCGCATCTTTCAGGCGCTGCTCGACTTCACGCTGGCTCTTCGCCGATTCCATGTCGATGAAATCGATCACGATCAGGCCGCCGAGGTCACGCAGGCGCAGCTGGCGGGCGACTTCGTCGGCCGCTTCGAGGTTCGTGCGGGTCGCCGTTTCCTCGATGTCCGCGCCCTTGGTCGCGCGCGCCGAGTTCACGTCGATCGCGACGAGCGCTTCGGTGTGGTCGATCACGATCGCGCCGCCCGACGGCAGCGGCACCGTGCGCGAGTACGCGGTTTCGATCTGGTGCTCGATCTGGAAGCGCGAGAACAGCGGCACGTCGTCGTGGTAGCGCTTCACCTTCGACACGTTGTCCGGCATCACGATATCCATGAACGCACGGGCCTGATCGTGGATCTCGGTCGTGTCGATCAGGATTTCGCCGATATCGGGCTGGAAATAGTCCCGGATCGCGCGGATCACGAGGCTCGATTCCAGATAGATCAGCATCGGCTGGCCGGCATTGCCGCTTTGCGACGCCGCTTCGATCGCGCGCCACAGCTGCAGCAGGTAGTTCAGGTCCCACTGCAGTTCCTCGGCGCTGCGGCCGATGCCCGCGGTACGGGCGATCATGCTCATGCCGTCCGGGATCTGCAGTTGCGCCATCGTTTCGCGCAGTTCCTGGCGCTCGTCGCCCTCGATCCGGCGCGACACGCCGCCGCCGCGCGGATTGTTCGGCATCAGCACGAGGTAACGGCCGGCGAGCGAGATGAAGGTGGTGAGGGCGGCGCCCTTGTTGCCACGCTCTTCCTTCTCGACCTGGACGATCAGCTCCTGGCCTTCGCGCAGGGCATCCTGGATGCGCGCGGAGCGCATGTCGATGCCTTCCTTGAAGTACTGGCGGGCGACTTCCTTGAACGGCAGGAAGCCGTGGCGGTCTTCGCCGTAGTTGACGAAGCACGCCTCGAGCGAAGGCTCGATACGGGTGATGACACCTTTGTAGATATTGCCTTTGCGCTGTTCGCGCCCGGCTGTCTCGATGTCGATGTCGATGAGCTTTTGCCCATCGACGATGGCGACGCGCAGCTCCTCCTGCTGCGTCGCATTGAACAGCATGCGTTTCATGAACGGCTCCAGGCGGCTCCGCTGCCGGCGCCTCGCGGTTGTCAGTCGCGAGGGCGGGAACGACGGCAGGCCGCACCTTGTTGTGTTGTCACGAGCACGCTGGAGCGGGAACGATGGCGGGGAGAATTGCCTGAAGAGGCGCTTGGGCCCGAAAGACGGAGCCGGCGGCCATAGGGCACCTGCGAATACGGCTTCAAAGCACGGCGTTCACACACCGCACGCTGCAAAGCGCGCTAAGCCTGAGTCCGGGCATTGCCACGGGCGCGCACAATGCGTCGCGCGCGCCGACGGGCGGCAGATGCTGCGGCTTGGGCCGCAGCGGGGAGTATCGAATCCAGCCCGACTTTCCCGCTTGGGGTGTACTTCCCTGGTTTGACGTCGCCAAGTCCCGCACGCTTCGCGGGACCAAATCGGGCGCAACGCCGTAATTTTCGCAACCGGCAGCCTGCGGACGCACTTCGCGCCGTCGGGCTGCCGATCAAATTCTTTTCAACCAACTTTCCGTTACCGCGGCGCCTTGCCGACCGAATCCGCCTGTGGGCGCGATCCTTGCCGACGGGCGGCGCCGTGCGTGCAACTTGCTGCATCTCTTTGATTAGGGGTGAGCAGCGGACCCCCGGCGCAAGTAAAATAACGGTTTGCGCTTGCGCCTTGCCCGATTCAGCCGGGGCCGGCCGGTCAGGCCACCCACAACGTCAGGCTGGGCAAAATTATATTCAGTATGAATGAGTTAGGCAAAATATCCCAGAATTCGGTCGCAAGCGGCCAGGTATCGATGATCGAGATCGACGAAAACTCGGCCGGTCAGCGTATCGACAACTTCCTGTTGCGCGTCTGTAAAGGCGTGCCGAAAAGCCATATTTACCGGATCCTCCGCAGCGGCGAAGTGCGCGTGAACAAGGGCCGGATCGATGCGCAGTACCGCCTGGCGCTGGGCGACATCGTCCGCGTGCCGCCCGTACGGGTGGCGGCAGCCGACCTGGCGCGCGCCGACACGCCGGTCGTGCCGCCCGCGAATTTCGACGTGCTGTACGAGGACGACGCGATGCTCGTCATCGACAAGCCGGCCGGCGTCGCCGTGCACGGCGGCAGCGGCGTCGCGTTCGGCGTGATCGAGCAGATGCGCCAGGCGCGCCCGCGCGCGAAATTCCTCGAGCTCGTGCACCGGCTCGACCGCGAGACGTCCGGGATCCTGATGCTCGCGAAGAAGCGCACGGCGCTGGTCGGCCTGCACGAACAGATCCGCGAGAACCGGATGGACAAGCGTTACTTCGCGTGCGCGCACGGCGAATGGCAGCCCGACTGGGGCCGCCGCCGCGCGGTCAAGGCGCCGCTGTTCAAGTATTCGACCCCGGAAGGGGAGCGCCGCGTGCGCGTGCAGGACGACGGGCTGGCGTCGCATACGGTGTTCAACCTCGTCGACCGCTGGTCCGACTATGTGCTCGTCGAGGCGGAACTCAAAACGGGTCGGACCCATCAGATCCGCGTGCACCTCGCGCATCTCGGCCTGCCGATCGCCGGCGACGCCAAGTATGGCGATTTCGCACTGAACAAGGCGCTGGCGCGCGCGAACGCGCAACCGTCACTGAAGCGGATGTTCCTGCATGCGCACCGGCTGCGGCTTGCGCATCCGCTGACCGGCGAGGCGCTGCAGTTCGATGCGCCGCTGCCGGACGAATGCCGGCGCTTCCTCGATCAACTCAGCGCACTGCGCGATACCGCCTGAACCGCATGGCTCGACAGCAATTTGACCTGATCGTCTTCGACTGGGACGGCACGCTGATGGATTCGACTGCGCACATCGCGCACAGCATCCAGGCCGCGTGCCGCGATCTCGGCCTGCCCACGCCGTCCGACGAGGCGTCGCGCTACGTGATCGGCCTCGGCCTGCGCGACGCGCTGCAGATTACCGCTCCGACCCTCGATCCGTCCGAGTACGCGAGGCTCGCCGAGCGCTACCGCTATCACTATCTGCTCGACGACCAGCGCATCGAGCTGTTCGCCGGCGTGCGCGAACTGCTCGCCGAGCTGCGCGACACGGGCTACCTGCTCGCGGTGGCGACCGGCAAGGGGCGGGTGGGGCTGAACCGCGTGCTCGACCAGTCGAAGCTGACGAGCCTGTTCGACGCGACGCGCTGCGCGGACGAGACGTTCTCGAAACCGCACCCGGCGATGCTGCACGAATTGTCGCGAGAATTGGGGCAGGATCTGGCGCGCACCGTGATGATCGGCGATACGACGCACGACCTGCAGATGGCCGCGAGCGCCGGGGCGGCCGGTGTCGGTGTCGCGTATGGCGCGCATACGGCCGATGCGCTGGCGGCGCTCGCGCCTCGCTTCGTCGCGCCCGATGTCGGTGCGCTGGCCGAATGGCTGAGGGAGCACGCATGAGCGCGGCGCCGGACGCCGTGCGCGTGTGCGCATCGGATGCGCTGGCCGACGGCGGCGCCGGCGTGCGCGTCGACGCGACGCTGCGCGGCGAGCAGGCCGTCGTGTTCTTCGTGCGCTACGACGGCCGCGCGTACGGCTACCTGAACCGCTGCGCGCATGTGCCGATGGAGCTCGACTGGGCCGAAGGGCAGTTCTTCGAGTCGTCGGGCCTTTACCTGATGTGCGCGACGCACGGCGCGATCTATGCGCCGGATACCGGCAAGTGTGTCAGCGGCCCGTGCCGCGGCGGCCGCCTGCGCCCGGTCGAGGTCGACGAACGCGACACGCCCGACGGCCGTGCGGTATTCTGGGTGCCGGATGCCGATCTGCATCCCGCCACTTCCGCCACGACCGACTGACGACACCACTGCATGGCCGACCAACCGAATTCCCCGGAATCCTCCTCCCGTCCCGACAGCCGTGAACCGAACTGGGAGCGCGCGGCGCTCGAACGGATCGCGCTCGCGGCCGTCAAGGAGCAGCGCGCGGCGCGGCGCTGGAAAATCTTCTTCCGCTTCGCGTTCCTCGGCGTGTTCGTGCTGCTTGCGTTCGCGCTGATCGATTTCTCGAGCGATTCGAAGTTCTCGTCGAGCGGGCGGCACACGGCGCTCGTGACGATCGACGGCGAGATCGCGGCCGGCGTCAACGCGAACGCCGAGGACATCAACACGGCGCTCGACGCCGCGTTCGACGACGACGGCACGGTCGGTGTCGTGCTGCGGATCAACAGCCCGGGCGGCAGCCCCGTGCAGGCCGGGATGGTCTACGACGAGATCCGGCGGCTGCGCGCGAAGCATCCGGACAAGCCGCTGTACGTCGTCGTGACCGACATGTGCGCATCGGGCGGCTATTACATCGCGGCCGCGGCCGACAAGATCTTCGTCGACAAGGCGAGCATCGTCGGGTCGATCGGCGTGCTGATGGACGGTTTCGGCTTCACCGGGCTGATGGGCAAGCTCGGCGTCGAGCGCCGCCTGCATACGTCGGGTGAAAACAAGGGCTTCTACGATCCGTTCTCGCCGGAGACGCCGAAGATGGACGCGCACGCGCAGGCGCTGCTCGACCAGGTGCACGCGCAGTTCATCAAGGCCGTGAAGGATGGCCGCGGCAAGCGGCTGCACGAGACACCCGACCTGTTCTCGGGGCTGTTCTGGACGGGCGAGAAGAGCGTCGAGCTCGGGCTCGCCGACGGCTACGGCACCACCGACACAGTCGCGCGCGACGTGCTGAAGGCGCCGGACCTCGTCGATTACACGGTGAAGGAAAGCCTGACGAACCGCGTCGCGCGCAAGTTCGGCGCGGCCGTCGGCGGCGCCGCGATGAAGGCGCTGACGGCCGGCGGCGCATCGGTCAGCCTGCGCTGACCGGCTGGCGGCGGGCCGCGACGGCCCGCCTTCGTGCCACCGGCTTGTGCCGGCTGACGCGTCAGTTCGCGAGCAGCAGGAAGATGGCGGGACGCTTGTGCAGATTCGGCGCGGGCGCCTTTTTCCAGTCGGTCACGGTGCGGCTCGCGATCGTTTCGGTCGCGAGGGTCAGGTCGGCCGCGACGCAAATCTGCGTCGACGGCGCGCAGGTCGCGATCAGCGTGTCGAGCATCGCGTGATTCCGGTATGGCGTTTCGATAAAGATCTGCGTCTGGCGCGCCTTGCGCGACAGTTGCTCGAGTTCGCGCAGCCGTTTCGCGCGCGCGGCCGCATCGACCGGCAGGTAGCCGTTGAACGCGAAGCTCTGGCCGTTCAGGCCCGACGCCATCAAGGCGAGCAGGATCGAACTCGGCCCGACGAGCGGCACGACCTTCACGCCGCGCTCGTGCGCGCGGCGCACCAGCAGCGCACCGGGATCGGCGACGGCCGGGCAACCGGCTTCCGACACGAGGCCGGCGTCCGCGCCGGCCAGGATCGGCGCGAGCAGCCGGTCGATGGCGCCGGCCGGCGTATTGACGTTCAGCTCGCTGATCTCGATTTCCTGGATCGGGCGGGTCGTGCCGATCTTCTTCAGAAACGCGCGCGTCGTTTTCGCGTTCTCGCCGATGTAATAGCCGAGCGTGCCGGCGCGCGCCTGGACGGCGGCGGGCAGCACGGCGGCAAGCATCGATTCGTCGCCTTCGCCGAGCGTGTTCGGGACGAGGTAAAGCGTGCCGGCGGTCATGCGCGGTCTCCACGGGTGGTTGCAAACAGCGGGTAGTCGGCGGCGCGCAGCATCCGCGTGAGCGCGATCAGCGGCAGGCCGACCAGCGCGGTCGGGTCGTCTGAGTCGATCGCGTCGAGCAGCGCGATGCCGAGCCCTTCGGATTTCGCGCTGCCGGCGACGTCGTACGGGGTTTCCGCGCGCAGGTACGCGTCGAGTTCGGCTTCGGGCAGCGAGCGGAAGCGTACGTGCGTGACGACGTCCTCGACCTGCGCTTCGCCCGTGCGGCTGTCGTACAGGCACAGCGCGCTGTGGAATTCGACCGCGCGGCCCTGCATCGACACGAGCTGCGCGAGCGCGCGCTCGTGCGTGCCGGGCTTGCCGATCTGAAGGCCGTCGAAGGTCGCGACCTGGTCCGACCCGATCACGAGCACGCCATCGGGTGCGTCAATCGTCGCGGCGACGGCGCGCGCTTTCGCGCCGGCGAGGCGCAGCGCGGTGGCCGCCGGGGTTTCGCCGTCGAGCGGGGTCTCGTCGAGGTCGGGCGACACGACGTCGAACGGCACGCCGAGGCGCTCGAGGAGCGCGCGGCGGTAGCGGGAACTGGAGGCGAGAATCAGCCGCGGCGGGCGGCAAACGGTATCCGGCATGGTCGGTTGGATCGGTGAGTCTTCAGGTGTGGCGCGGCGTTGCGCGGACGCAAGCTTAAGTGATTGACCGCAAAAGGTAAAACAGGTATGCTTTCCCGCTTTTCGTCGGCAGGCTTCCGCAGTGGTGGCGCCTGCCGGGTCTTCGGAAGTAAAGTACGTCATCCGCGGATGAGCCGTACGCGAGCGGTACCAAGCCGGATCCGCAAGTCAGCCTGTAGGCGGGAGCGCACATGAACACTTCTTCTGGCAAACCTGCGGCGGCGCTCGATCCGCGCGCGGTCGACCTGTTCGAGTTCGCCCGCAGCGGGCGGCAGGCAGCCGGTGCGGTGCATCTCTCGCAACTGCCGCGCATGTTAAACGAAGTGCCGGCGGACGCGCCAGATCGCGACACGGTCTTCACATGGCAGGCGGAAGGGTTCACGCAGAAGGAACTGCAGGACGACGGCGCCGACGGTCAGCAGCCGTACCTGCGCCTCGCGGTGCATGGCCATGCGTGGCTCACGTGCCAGCGCTGCATGACGCCGTACGACCAGACGTTCGACGTTGACATGACGTACCGGATCGTCGCGACCGAAGAAGAAGCTGAAGAATTTCCGCTCGACGACGATGAAGCCGATGTGATCGTGGGCTCACGCCAGTTCGATCTCGTCGACTTGATCGAAGAGGAATTGCTGCTTTCGTTGCCGCTCGTGCCCAAGCACGAGGTTTGCCCGGCAGTTCACGAAAGCCTCGTGTCGGGTGCGAGCGGTCCCGCGGAAGAGTCTGACGAAGAGTCCGACGAAGCCGGGGACGAAGGCAAACGGCCGAATCCGTTCGCAGCGCTGGAAGCGTTGAAGAAGGGCGGTGACGGCAACAAGAAACACTAAGCAGTTGTGGCGCGGGAAGGCGTAAGGGCTTTGGGCCAGGGTAGTTAAGCGCCGGATCGGGCTGTGTTAGAATCCGGAAAATTATTTAGGAGTTAGTCATGGCAGTCCAGCAAAACAAGAAGTCGCCGTCGAAGCGCGGCATGCATCGTTCGCACGATTTCCTGACGGCAGCGCCGCTGGCAGTCGAGCCGAGCACGGGTGAAGTGCACCTGCGTCACCACGTCAGCCCGAACGGCTACTACCGCGGCAAGAAAGTCGTCAAGACGAAGAACGACTAAGCGTCAAGTCACGCGTTGCGCGCTACGTTTGCCGTTCGCGTGACAACTGGTTCGCTTGACACTTTCCTGGCGCAACAAAAAGGCGGCATTCTACTGCCGCTTTTTTGTGCCTGAAATTCGTCGCATTCCATGACCGTAAAGCTCACAATCGATTGCATGGGAGGCGACCACGGCCCGTCCGTGACCGTTCCCGCGGCAGTCAAGTTCGTCCGCGCGCATCCCGATGCGCACCTGATGCTCGTCGGCATCGAAAGCGCGATCCGCGCTCAGCTGAAGAAGCTGAAAGCCCTCGACGATCCCGCGCTGACCATCGTTCCCGCCACCGAAGTCGTGGCGATGGACGACCCTGTCGAAGTGGCGCTGCGCAAGAAGAAGGATTCTTCGATGCGTGTCGCGCTCAATCACGTCAAGGATGGCGCGGCGCAGGCCTGCATCTCCGCCGGCAATACCGGCGCGCTGATGGCCGTTTCCCGTTACGTACTCAAGACGCTGCCCGGCATCGAGCGGCCCGCGATCGCGTTCGCGCTGCCGAACCCGACCGGCTACACGATGATGCTGGACCTCGGCGCGAACGTCGACTGCGAACCGCAGCACCTGCTGCAGTTCGCGGAGATGGGGCACGCGCTCGTGGCGGCGCTCGAAGGCAAGGAGCGTCCGACGATCGGCCTGCTGAACATCGGCGAGGAGGTCATCAAGGGCAACGAGACGATCAAGCGCGCGGGCGAGCTGCTGCGCGCCAGCACGCTCAATTTCCGCGGCAACGTGGAAGGCAACGACATCTACAAGGGCACCGTCGACGTGATCGTGTGCGACGGCTTCGTCGGCAACGTCGCGCTGAAGACGTCGGAAGGACTCGCGCAGATGCTGTCCGACATCATCCGCGAGGAGTTCGGCCGTTCGCTGATGTCGAAGCTGATGGCGCTGCTCGCGCTGCCGGTGCTGATGCGTTTCAAGAAGCGCGTCGACCACCGCCAGTACAACGGCGCGGCGTTGCTGGGGCTGAAGAGCCTCGTGATCAAGAGCCACGGTTCGGCCGACGCCTACGCGTTTGAGTGGGCGATCAAACGCGGGTATGATGCCGTCAAAAACGGCGTGCTGGAGCGCCTCGCGCGCGCGATGGCGGATAATTCAGTGTCGCTCGGCGATGGCGAACACGACGCGGGCGGCGCGGGCCAGGCAAGCCCGGCCGCAGGCCAACACGCCGAACCTTCCGCTGCGCAATCCTCTAAAGCATAAATGGCCCAATCGACTCTCTATTCCCGCGTGCTCGGCACGGGCAGCTACCTGCCGCCCGACCGCGTCACGAACCAGCAGTTGACCGATCGTCTTGCGAAGGAAGGCATCGAGACGAGCGATGAATGGATCGTTGCGCGCACGGGCATCCATGCGCGCCATTTCGCCGCGCCCGACGTCACGACGAGCGATCTCGCGCTCGAGGCGTCGCGCCGTGCGATCGAGGCGGCCGGTGTCGATCCGCAGTCGATCGACCTGATCATCGTCGCGACTTCGACCCCCGATTTCGTGTTCCCGAGCACCGCGTGCCTGTTGCAGAACAAGCTCGGCATCAAGAACGGCGGCGCGGCATTCGACGTGCAGGCCGTGTGCTCGGGCTTCGCGTACGCGATGGCAACGGCCGACAGCTTCATCCGCAGCGGCCAGCACCGTACGGCGCTCGTGGTCGGCGCGGAGACGTTCTCGCGCATTCTCGACTTCAAGGACCGCACGACCTGCGTGCTGTTCGGCGATGGCGCGGGCGCGGTGATCCTGTCCGCATCGGAGGAGCCGGGCGTGCTGGGCAGCGCGCTGCATGCCGACGGCAGCTATTCGCACATCCTCTGCACGCCGGGCAACGTCAACCGCGGCGTGATCGAGGGCAGCGCGTTCCTGTACATGGACGGGCAGGCCGTGTTCAAGCTCGCGGTCAACGTGCTCGAAAAGGTCGCGATCGAGGCGCTCGCCAAGGCGAATCTCGCGCCCGAACAGATCGACTGGCTGATTCCGCACCAGGCCAACATCCGCATCATGACCAGCACCTGCCGCAAGCTCGGCCTGCCGCAGGAGCGCATGGTCGTGACGGTCGACCAGCACGGCAACACGTCGGCCGCGTCGATCCCGCTGGCGCTCGACACCGCGGTGCGCGACGGCCGCATCCAGCGTGGCCAGCACGTGCTGATCGAAGGCGTCGGCGGCGGCTTCACCTGGGGCGCGTCGGTCTTCCGCTTCTGATCCGCGGCGCGCGACCGCTGCGCGCGGATCCCACCGGCGCGCCGTTCGTGCGCGCCGTCCGAATCGATTCAATTGGGGACGATATGAAATTTGCATTCGTTTTTCCGGGGCAGGGCTCGCAGGCGATCGGCATGCTCAACGCATTCGCCGATCTGGCCGTCGTGCGCGAGACGCTTCAGGAAGCGTCCGATGCACTCAATCAGGATCTCGGCAAGCTGATCGCCGAAGGCCCGGCCGAAGAGCTGAACCTGACCACCAATACACAGCCGGTGATGCTGACCGCCGCTTACGCGTGCTACCGCGCGTGGCAGCAGGCAGGCGGCCCGGCGCCGTCGATCGTCGCCGGCCACAGCCTCGGCGAGTACACGGCGCTCGTCGCCGCGGGTGCGCTGGCGTTCAAGGACGCGGTGCCGCTCGTGCGCTTCCGTGCGCAGGCGATGCAGACGGCCGTGCCGGTCGGCCAGGGCGGCATGGCCGCGATCCTGGGCCTTGACGACGACACCGTGCGCGCGGTGTGCGCCGAAGCCGCGGAAGCGGGCGTCGTCGAAGCGGTGAACTTCAATGCGCCCGCGCAGGTCGTGATCGCGGGCAGCAAGGCCGCGGTCGAAAAGGCGTGCGAGCTCGCGAAGGCGAAGGGCGCGAAGCGCGCGCTGCCGCTGCCGGTGTCGGCGCCGTTCCATTCGTCGCTGCTCAAGCCGGCGTCGGATCAGTTGCGCGACTACCTCGCGAACGTCGACGTGAAGGCGCCGCAGATTCCGGTCGTCAACAACATCGACGTGGCCGTGATCAGCGATCCGGCCGCGATCAAGGACGCGCTGGTGCGCCAGGCCGCGGGCCCGGTGCGCTGGGTCGAGTGCGTGCGGCACATCGCCGGCACCGGCGTCACGCACGTGATCGAATGCGGTCCGGGCAAGGTGCTCGCCGGCCTGACGAAGCGCATCGACGGCAACCTGACCGGTGCGTCGGTGTTCGATCCGGCATCGCTCGACGAAGCCCTCAAGCTGGTGACCGCCTGACGCGGCGCCTTTTTTCAAGAAACGGATATTCGATTCATGGAAAAGACTCTCGATAAACAGGTCGCGATCGTGACCGGCGCGTCGCGCGGCATCGGCCGTTCGATCGCGCTCGAACTGGCGCGCCTGGGCGCGACGGTGATCGGCACGGCGACGAGCGAATCGGGCGCCGCCGCGATCAGCGCGGCATTCGCCGAGGCGGGCGTCACGGGCCGCGGCGCGGTGCTGAACGTCAACGACGCAGCGGCCGCCGAGGCGCTGATCGATGCGACCGTGAAGGAATTCGGCGCGCTGAACGTGCTCGTCAACAACGCGGGCATCACGCAGGACCAGCTCGCGATGCGGATGAAGGACGAGGACTGGGACGCGGTGATCGACACCAACCTGAAATCGGTGTTCCGCCTGTCGCGCGCGGTGCTGCGCCCGATGATGAAGGCGCGCGGCGGCCGGATCATCAACATCACGTCGGTGGTCGGTTCGGCCGGCAACCCGGGTCAGGTCAACTACGCGGCCGCGAAGGCCGGCGTGGCGGGCATGACGCGTGCGCTCGCGCGCGAGATCGGCAGCCGCGGCATCACCGTGAACTGCGTCGCGCCGGGCTTCATCGATACCGACATGACGAAGACGCTGCCGGAAGAACAGCAGGCCGCGCTCAAGACCCAGATTCCGCTCGGCCGCCTCGGCAGCCCGGAGGACATCGCCCATGCCGTCGCGTTCCTCGCATCGCCGCAGGCCGGTTATATCACCGGCACGACGCTGCACGTGAACGGCGGCATGTACATGTCGTAACGGTTTTCGTTTACCATCCGCGCCGTATCCCGATTTTCAGGCGGATAGGCGCTTGATCGACCATCAAGCCAACGCGCGTTTTGGCGTCAGCAAACCTGATAAAATGCGCGCACTTGTAAATCTGAACTTTCCCTCGGAGGGGTAATGGACAACATCGAACAACGTGTCAAGAAGATCGTCGCTGAGCAACTGGGCGTCGCGGAAGCCGAGATCAAGAACGAAGCTTCGTTCGTGAACGACCTGGGCGCCGACTCGCTCGACACGGTCGAACTGGTGATGGCTCTGGAAGACGAGTTCGGCATGGAAATCCCGGACGAAGAAGCAGAGAAGATCACGACCGTTCAGCAAGCGATCGACTACGCTCGCGCAAACGTCAAGGCGTAAGCGCCTTTCGCGCTTGTCCGCCACGTCGCCGCGATCTTCGCGATTGACGCGCCATCCTGCCGGCTTCGCGCCGGACGGACTAACAGCCACAGGGCTCGCAGGGCTGGTTCCTGTGGCCACTGTGGCTTTTGTTTTTGTCATCCAATAATGGAAAAGAGGTTACCGTGAGCCGCCGTCGTGTTGTTGTTACAGGCCTGGGGCTGATTTCGCCTGTTGGCAATAATGTTGCCGACGGCTGGGCCAATCTCGTCGCCGGCAAGTCCGGTATCGCCACCGTCACGAAGTTCGATGCGTCGAACCTCGCCTGCCATTTCGCGGGCGAAGTGAAGGGTTTCAGCGCCGAGGAGTACATTCCGGCGAAGGAAGCCCGGAACATGGATACGTTCATCCATTACGGCATCGCCGCCGGCGTCCAGGCCATCCGGGACAGCGGGCTGGAAGTGAACGAAGCCAACGCGGAACGCATCGGCGTGCTGGTCGGTTCCGGCATCGGCGGCCTGCCGATGATCGAAGACACGCATCAGACCTACGTCGATCGCGGCGCACGCCGGATTTCGCCGTTCTTCGTGCCGGGTTCGATCATCAACATGATCTCGGGCCACCTGAGCATCATGTTCGGCCTGAAGGGCCCGAACCTCGCGGCCGTGACGGCCTGCACGACCGGCCTGCACAGCATCGGCCTCGCCGCGCGCCTGATCCAGGCCGGCGACGCCGACGTGATGGTCGCGGGCGGTGCCGAATCGACGGTGTCGCCGCTCGGCATCGGCGGTTTCGCGGCGGCGCGTGCGCTGTCGACCCGCAACGACGATCCGGCCAGCGCCTCGCGTCCGTGGGACAAGGACCGCGACGGCTTCGTGCTGGGCGAGGGTGCCGGCGTGATGGTGCTTGAGGAGTACGAGGCGGCGAAGGCGCGCGGCGCGAAGATCTATGCGGAAGTCTCGGGCTTCGGCATGACGGGCGACGCGTACCACATGACCGCGCCGAACATGGACGGCCCGCGCCGCTGCATGGTCGCGGCACTGCGCGACGCCGGCATGAACGCGGACGAGGTCCAGTACCTGAACGCGCACGGCACGTCGACGCCGCTGGGCGACAAGAACGAGTCCGACGCAGTGAAGGCGGCCTTCGGCGAGCACGCATACAAGCTCGTCGTGAACTCGACGAAGTCGATGACGGGCCACCTGCTGGGCGGCGCGGGCGGCCTCGAATCGGTGTTCACGGTGCTGGCGCTGCACAACAACGTGTCGCCGCCGACCATCAACATCTTCAACCAGGACCCCGAGTGCGATCTCGATTACTGCGCGAACACCGCGCGGGACATGAAGATCGACGTCGCCGTGAAGAACAACTTCGGCTTCGGCGGGACCAACGGCACGCTGGTGTTCAAGCGCGTCTGACGCTGAATCGCTTGACGAGTCCATTCGACATGCCGGCCGGGCGCCCGCAGCGCTTTGCGTTGCGGGCCTCGGCTGTCTCGTATCTCGTGCTGGCCGTGTTCGTCGCATCGGCTGCCGCGTCGGCCTATCTGTTCTGGGCGCCGCGCGCGGGCGCCGCCGCCGGCGCATGCGTGTCGGCCGCGACGGCCGCGCTGCTGGCCGTGTGCGCGGCGCGGGCCGGTGCGCGCCGGCTGCCGGCCGAGCTGCGGATCGATGCATTCGGGGAGATTGCGGCGTTTGGCCGCACCGGGCGGCTGCTGGCCCGTGGCCGCGTGACCGGCCATGCGCACTGGAGCAGCTTGCTGCTGGTGCTGTCGGTCGGGCAGGGTGCCCGGCGGGCCCGGCCGCTGCTGATTCCGGCCGATGCGCTCGACGCGGCATCGTTCAGCGCGCTGTCCGTGCTGGCGAGAACCGCGGGCGCGGCGGGGCGGGCATGACCGCGGCACGGTTACCGACCGTAACCAGCGGCCGGCGCCGGAACGCTACAATAGCGCTCCGCGTTGCATCCCTAGTTAACGGATTTGTCAGGTGAGTGAAAAAGAAATCGATCAGGCTCTGGTCGAGCGCGTACAGAAGGGCGACAAGGCGGCGTTCGAACTCCTGGTCTCCAAATACCACCGCAAGATCATTCGGCTGATCTCGCGCCTCGTGCGGGATCCCGCCGAGGTCGAGGATGTGGCCCAGGACGCGTTCATCAAGGCGTATCGTGCGCTGCCGCAATTTCGCGGCGAATCGGCGTTCTATACGTGGTTGTACCGGATTGCCGTCAATACGGCCAAGAACTACCTTGCGACGCAAGGCCGCCGGGCACCGACCTCGACCGAGGCCGATGCAGAGGAAGCGGAAACTTTCTCCGACGCAGACCAACTAAGGGATATCAACACGCCTGAGTCGATGTTGATGAGCAAGCAGATTGCCGAGACGGTCAACGCTGCAATGGCTCTGCTGCCCGAGGAACTGCGCCAGGCAATCACGCTGCGCGAGATCGAGGGCCTTAGCTACGAAGAGATCGCGGAAATGATGGGCTGTCCGATCGGGACGGTCCGGTCGCGGATCTTCCGCGCACGCGAAGCAATCGCTGCCAAGTTGCGTCCGCTGCTCGATACGCCCGAAGGCAAGCGCTGGTAAGCGCGATGGGCGTAACGACGCGGGTCGGGGTCTAGTTACGGATAGAGTCGTGAAGTCACGACGGGGTGTGCAAGATGGGGAGCATCATGGGGTCGGTCAATACGCAATCGCAAGCGTGCTCGCGCGGCGAGCGCCTTTCCGCGCTGGTCGACGGCGAAATGTTCGATGGCCCGGACCACGGGCAGTTTCTGGCTGAGCTCGACCGCGCGGATCGCGCTGCGTGGGCCCATTACCACCTGATCGGCGATGCGCTGCGCTCGGACGAGCTCGCGCTGTCGCCCGCCGTGAGCGTCGCGTTCACCGCGCGCATGTCGGCTGCGCTCGACAGCGAGCCGCACCTGCTCGCGCCGGCGGCGGCGCCGGTCGCACGCAAGCTGCTGTCGCTGCGCCGGCGTGTCGTGCCCGCGTTCGCGGTCGCGGCCGCGGCAGCCACGCTGACGTGGATCGTCGTCCCGCAGATGCAGACGGCCGGTGCCCCGGGCGCCGTCCAGGTCGCATCGGCCGGTGCGCAGCAAGGCGGCAACCTGCAGCGCGTGACGGTTGCGCAGGCATCGGCCCAGCCGGGCCTGCAGGACGTCAACATCATTCGCGACGCGAGCCTCGACCAATATCTTGAAGCGCACCAGCAATTCGCGCAGCAGCCCGTCGTCACGGGTTCGATGCCGCTGATCCGCGCAGCCGTGACCACCACGCCAGGCCAATAAACCCGATGCGGACATTGCAGTTGAATCACGCCATCTCCGGGTGGAAGCGGCTGCCGGCCCTCCTGCTTTGCGCAGCCGCCCTGTTGTCCGTTCAATCCCTTCCTGCCAGCGCCCAGCAACCGGACGATCCCGTCGCGACCCGCAAGGGCGCCGCGGACTGGCTCGACCGCGTCCAGCAGGCGGCGCAGCAGCAGAGTTACGAAGGCACGTTCGTCTACCAGCGCGGCGGGTATGTCCAGTCGTCGCGCATCGCGCACGTCGCGTCCCGCGACGGCGAGTTCGAGCGGATCGAGACGCTCGACGGCAAGCCGCGCAAGCTGCTGCGGCATAACGACGAGCTGTACACGTTCGTGCCCGAGCGCAAGCTGTGCGTGGTCGAGCGCCGCCAGACGCGCGACTCGTTCCCCGCGCTGCTCGGCGCGAGCGGCGAGCACGTGATGTCGGTCTACGACGCGAAGTCGCTCGGCAAGGACCGCGTGGCCGGGATCGACGCGCAGGTCGTCGAGCTCGTGCCGAAGGATGCGTACCGTTTCACGTACAAGCTGTGGGCCGATGCGCGCACCGGGCTGCTGCTGCGTTCGCAGACGCTCGATGCGAACGATCACGTGCTCGAACAGATTGCGTTCTCCCAGTTGCAGACGGGGGGCGCGAACGGCGACAAGGCCGCGATCGCGGCCGGCATGCGCAACCTGAGCGGCTGGACGGTCGTGCGCCCGCCGGTCGCGACGGTCGACATGGAAGCGCAGGGCTGGCAGCTCGCACCGAGCGTTGCCGGCTTCCAGAAGATTCGTGAAGTGCGCCGGCCGATGGCCGCGCGCGATGCAGGCGACCCGCCGATCGCGGTCGATCAGGCCGTCTTCACCGACGGTCTCGCGACGATCTCGGTGTTCATCGAGCCGGCCGAAAAGAATACGCGCAAGGAAGGCGCGGGCAGCACCGGTGCGACGCACGTTCTCGTGAAGCGCCGCGGCGACTACTGGATCACCGTGCTCGGCGAAGTGCCGCCGGCCACGTTGCAGCAGTTCGCGTCTGCCATAGAATACAAGGCTTCCAAGTAACGCTACGGCTTCCGACATGATGAAACTCACGCTGCGCAAATGGCTCGCGGCGGCGGCGTTGTCTGCCTGCCTGCCGCTCGTGCCGCATACCGCATTCGCCGTGACGGCTCCCGCTGCCAGCCTGCCCGACTTCGCCGACCTGGTCGAAAAGGTCGGGCCGGCCGTCGTGAACATCCGGACCACCGCCAACGTGCCGACCAACAGCGGCCCGCGCGGGATGCTCCCGCCGGGCTTCGACAACGGCGACATGTCGGAATTCTTCCGGCGCTTCTTCGGCATTCCGCTGCCGCAGGCGCCCGGCAACGGCGGCGGCAACGGCAGCAACCCGAAGAGCGCGCCGGCGCCGGACAATCCGCCCGACACCGAGCAGAACCGTGGCGTGGGCTCGGGCTTCATCGTGTCGGCCGACGGTTACGTGATGACCAATGCGCACGTCGTCGACGATGCGGACACCATCTACGTGACGCTGACCGACAAGCGCGAATTCAAGGCGAAGCTGATCGGCGTGGACGACCGCACGGACGTCGCGGTCGTGAAGATCCAGGCGTCGAACCTGCCGGTCGTCGCGATCGGCGATTCGAACAAGGTGCGCGTCGGCGAGTGGGTCGTCGCGATCGGTTCGCCGTTCGGCCTCGACAACACGGTGACGGCCGGCATCGTCAGCTCGAAGAGCCGCAACACGGGCGACTATCTGCCGTTCATCCAGACCGACGTCGCCGTGAACCCCGGCAACTCGGGCGGCCCGCTGATCAACATGCAGGGCGAGGTGATCGGCATCAATTCGCAGATCTACAGCCGTACCGGCGGCTTCATGGGCATCTCGTTCGCGATTCCGATCGACGAGGCGATGCGCGTGGCCGACCAGCTGAAGGCGACCGGCAAGGTCACGCGCGGCCGGATCGCGGTGGCGATCGGCGAGGTGACGAAGGACGTGGCCGATTCGATCGGGCTGCCGAAGGCCGAAGGCGCGCTCGTCAGCAGCGTCGAGCCGGGCGGCCCGGCCGACAAGGCGGGCATCCAGCCGGGCGACATTATCCTGAAGTTCAACGGCCGTTCGGTCGACACGGCGTCGGACCTGCCGCGCATGGTCGGCGACACCAAGCCCGGCACGAAGGCGACGGTCAGCGTGTGGCGCAAGGGTCAGGCACGCGATCTGCCGATCACGATCGCGGAGACGCCGGCCGAGTCGACGGCGAAGGCCGAACAGCGCAAGAACGCGCCGCAGAAGCCGCGCCAGACCAATTCGCTCGGTCTGACGGTGAGCGACCTGACGGCCGACCAGATGAAGGCGCTGAAGCTGAAGAACGGCGTGCAGATCGACGGCGTCGACGGCCCGGCTGCCCGTGCGGGCCTGCAGCGCGGCGACATCGTGCTGCGCGTCGGCGACACCGACATCACGAACGCGAAGCAGTTCGCCGACGTGACGGCGCAGCTCGATCCGCAGAAGGCGGTCGCGGTGCTCGTGCGGCGTGGCGACAACACGCAGTTCGTGCCCGTGCGGCCGCGCCAGAAGTAACGCGCCGATGTTCACGCTCTACGGCCGCGGCTGGTGCCACCTGTGCGACGACATGCGCGACGCACTGGCGCCGGTGGCGGCCGAATTCGGCGTCGCGGTCGACTACGTCGACATCGATACCGATGCGGCGCTGGTTGCCCGTTACGACGAGGACGTGCCCGTGTTGCTGCTGGACGGCGCGGAAGTGTGCCGCCACCGGTTCGACGGCACACGGGTGCGCGACGCGCTGGCGGCCCGGCGCTGAGTTCCGGCCGCGTCCGGCGGGTGCCCGCGGCGGGCCGCGCTGCGGGCGGGCGTCCGAAATACCGCCCGTCGAAAGCCTTTTCAGCTAAAATAAGCTGTTTTTTCACCGACTTACACAAGGCGTGCTCCGCAGTCGTCGAGCGCGCCTTTTTCGCTTGATCGGCACTGAATGGATCATATTCGCAATTTCTCGATCATCGCGCACATCGACCATGGCAAGTCGACGCTCGCGGATCGCATCATCCAGGTATGCGGCGGTCTCGCCGACCGTGAAATGGAAGCGCAGGTGCTCGACTCGATGGATATCGAGCGCGAGCGCGGCATCACGATCAAGGCGCAGACGGCGGCATTGTCCTATCGCGCGCGCGACGGCAAGGTCTACAACCTGAACCTGATCGACACGCCGGGGCACGTCGACTTCTCGTACGAAGTCAGCCGTTCGCTGTCCGCCTGCGAAGGCGCGCTGCTGGTCGTCGATGCCAGCCAGGGCGTCGAGGCGCAGACGGTCGCGAACTGCTACACGGCGATCGAGCTCGGCGTCGAGGTCGTGCCGGTGCTGAACAAGATCGACCTGCCGGCCGCGAACCCCGAGAACGCGATCGAGGAGATCGAGGACGTGATCGGCATCGACGCGACCGACGCGACGCGCTGCAGCGCGAAGACGGGGCTCGGCGTCGAAGACGTGCTCGAGTCGCTGATCGCGAAGGTGCCGCCGCCGAAGGGCGATCCGGCCGCGCCGCTGCAGGCGCTCATCATCGATTCGTGGTTCGACAACTACGTCGGCGTCGTGATGCTCGTACGTATCGTCAACGGCACGCTGCGCCCGAAGGAAAAGATCAAGATGATGGCGACCGGCGCGCAGTATCCGGTCGAGCACGTCGGCGTGTTTACGCCGAAGTCGCGCAATCTCGACTCGCTGTCGGCAGGGCAGGTGGGCTTCATCATCGCCGGCATCAAGGAGCTGACGGCCGCGAAGGTCGGCGATACCGTCACGCACGCGGCCAAGCCCGCTGCCGAGCCGCTGCCGGGCTTCAAGGAAGTGAAGCCGCAGGTGTTCGCGGGGCTGTATCCGGTCGAGGCGAACCAGTACGACGCGCTGCGCGAGTCGCTCGAGAAGCTGAAGCTGAACGATGCGTCGCTGCAGTACGAGCCGGAAGTGTCGCAGGCACTCGGGTTCGGTTTCCGCTGCGGCTTCCTCGGGCTGCTGCACATGGAAATCGTGCAGGAGCGGCTCGAGCGCGAGTTCGACATGGATCTCATCACGACCGCGCCGACGGTCGTCTACGAGGTCGTGCAGAGCGACGGCTCGACGATCATGGTCGAGAACCCGGCGAAGATGCCGGAGCCCGGCCGCATCGCCGAAGTCCGCGAGCCGATCGTCACCGTGAACCTGTACATGCCGCAGGACTACGTCGGCTCCGTGATCACGCTGTGCGAGCAGAAGCGCGGCTCGCAGATCAACATGCAGTATCACGGCCGCCAGGTGCAGCTCACGTACGAGATCCCGATGGCCGAGATCGTGCTCGACTTCTTCGATCGCCTGAAGTCGGTGTCGCGCGGCTATGCGTCGATGGACTACGAGTTCAAGGAATACCGTTCGTCGGACGTCGTGAAGGTCGACATGCTGATCAACGGCGACAAGGTCGATGCGCTGTCGATCATCGTGCACCGGTCGCAGTCGCAATACCGCGGCCGCGAGGTGGCCGCGAAGATGCGCGAGATCATCCCGCGCCAGATGTACGACGTGGCGATCCAGGCCGCGATCGGCGCGCACATCGTCGCCCGCGAGAACATCAAGGCGCTGCGCAAGAACGTGCTCGCGAAGTGCTACGGCGGCGACATCACGCGGAAGAAGAAACTGCTCGAGAAGCAGAAAGAAGGCAAGAAACGGATGAAGCAGGTGGGTTCGGTCGAGATCCCGCAGGAAGCGTTCCTTGCGATCTTGCGCGTCGAAGACAAATAACAGGACTGATCCTTTTATGAATTTTGCGCTGATTCTTTTTGTGCTCGTCATCGTGACGGGCGTAGCGTGGGTGCTGGACAAACTGGTGTTCCTGCCGCGGCGACGCAAGGCGGCGGACTCGGCGATCGAGGAGTTCGATCGCCAGCAGTCGCGCATCGACAAGCGCTTCGCGGATGAAAACGCGGTGCAAACGCGTTCGAAGCTGCGCGACGAGAAGCTGCGCCAGCCGTGGTGGCTCGAGTACACCGCGAGCTTCTTTCCGGTGATCCTGGCGGTGTTCGTCGTGCGCTCGTTCGTCGTCGAGCCGTTCAAGATCCCGTCGGGCTCGATGGTGCCGACGCTGCTCGTCGGCGATTTCATCCTCGTCAACAAGTTCGAATACGGGCTGCGCCTGCCGGTCACGAACACGAAGATCACGCAGGGCAGCCCGCTGTCGCGCGGCGATGTCGTCGTGTTCCGTTATCCGAAGGACGAGTCGGTCGACTACATCAAGCGCGTGATCGGCCTGCCGGGCGACACGGTCGCCTACCAGGACAAGCAGCTGACGATCAACGGCCAGCCGGTGCCCGAAACGCCGCTGCCGGATTTCTTCGACGACGAGCGCCAGAATTACGCGAAGCAGTTCGAGGAAACGATCGGCAACAAGAAGAACGCGATCCTCAACAACCCGGCCGTGCCGCCGTTCGTGATGGGCGCCTACGACTATCCGTATCGCGACAACTGCACGTACAACAGCCGCGGCGTGATCTGCAAGGTGCCGCCCGGTCACTACTTCATGATGGGCGACAACCGCGACAACAGTGCGGACAGCCGCTACTGGGGTTTCGTGCCGGACCAGAACATCGTCGGCCGCGCGTTCTTCATCTGGATGAACTTCAGCGACCTGAAGCGCATCGGCTCCTTCAACTGATCGCAGTCGACTCGCACGCAATACGCGACGCACGGGCCGCGTCGCGTATTGCCGAACTACTTTAAGAACCGGCGGTAACACCGCCTCGTCACGCCTTTTCGTCTCCGGCCGTGCCGTTTCGGCCCGACCGGCGCCCGCGTTATACTCCTGCACATGCCCCTATCCCAGTTGGAAAGCCGGCTGCGCTACGAATTTCGCAATGCGGAATTGTTGCGCCAGGCTTTGACCCATCGCAGTCACAGTGCCACGCACAACGAACGGCTCGAGTTTCTCGGCGACTCCGTTCTGAATTGCGCGGTGGCCGCCCTTTTGTTCCAGCGTTTCAGCAAGCTGGACGAAGGCGACCTGTCGCGCGTACGCGCCAACCTCGTCAAGCAGCAGTCGCTGTACGAAATTGCTCAGGCCCTGAATATCTCGGACGGCCTGCGGCTGGGCGAGGGCGAACTGCGCAGCGGCGGGTTCCGTCGCCCGTCGATCCTCGCGGACGCGTTCGAAGCCATCATCGGGGCCGTGTTCCTCGATGGCGGCTTCGAAGCCGCCCAAGGGGTCATCAAGCGCCTCTACATCCCGATTCTCGACCACATCGATCCGCGCACGCTCGGCAAGGACGCGAAGACGCTGCTGCAGGAGTACCTGCAGGGGCACAAGATCGCACTGCCGACCTACACGGTCGTCGCGACGCATGGTGCGGCGCACAATCAGCAGTTCGAGGTCGAATGCACGGTGCCGAAGCTGGACGTGAAGGTATCGGGCTCCGGCGCGAGCCGGCGCGCGGCCGAGCAGGCCGCCGCGAAGAAGGCGCTCGACGAAGTGATGGCGGCCGCGCCGATGCTGGCCACGAAGCCGAAGCGCTCGAAAAACGCGCGCGGCTCGAAGCATGTGGAACCCGAAATCGTGCCGGGCGTGAAGGGCGTGCAGGAAGCGCTCGACCTGCGCTCGCCGGAGCGGAAGGAGCGGGCGGCTGCCCGCGAGGCCAGGGCGGCCGCCGGTGCGGTGCCCGCGGCGGCTGCGACCGGCGCCGAGCCGGCCGTCGCGCCGATGGCCGCGATTCGCGCGGCGCATGTCGAGACGGCTGCCGACAAGGGTGAGCGGGCGGCGAAGCCGGCGGCCGACAAGGTGGCCGATAAACCCGCCGACCGCTCCGACAAGGCGGCGGACAAGCCCGCGGACGCCGCGCCGCGTGCCGCCGATCCGGCCGCATCGTCCGCCGACAAGCCTTCCGCCGGTTCCGACCCCGCTGCGCGCACGCGTGCGCGCGACGCTGCCGCACCGGACGCCGAGACGCCGCCGGGCGGCGCGAGCCTCGCCGCCGCGCAGGCGCGCGTGGCCGATGCCGACCACTGAATTGCCCAGCGATCGTGCCGCGCGCCGCGCGGCCGTTTCCGAACCTGCCTCCCAAACGATATGAACACTCCCGCTCCTACCGGCTTCCGTTGCGGCATGATCGCGATCGTGGGCCGCCCGAACGTCGGCAAGTCGACGTTGATGAACGCACTCGTCGGCCAGAAGATCAGCATCACGTCGCGCAAGGCGCAGACGACCCGCCATCGCATCACCGGCATCAACACGTTCGATGACGCGCAATTCGTGTTCGTCGACACGCCGGGTTTCCAGACCCGTCACAGCACCGCGCTGAACCGATCGCTGAACCGCGCGGTCACGTCGACGCTGACGTCGGTCGACGTGATCCTGTTCGTGATCGAGGCCGGTCGCTTCGGGCCCGACGACCAGAAGGTGCTCGACCTGATTCCGCCCGGCATGCCGACGCTGCTGATCACGAACAAGATCGACCGTGTCGCCGACAAGGCCACGCTGTATCCGTTCATGCAGAAGATGAACACGCTGCGCGAATTCGCCGAGCTCGTGCCGCTGTCGGCGCAGCAGCCGGAAGACATCAAGCGCCTGCTCGAGACGATCAAGCCGTACCTGCCGGAAGGCGCCCCGATCTACGGCGAGGACGAGCTGACCGACCGCAGCTCGCGCTTCCTCGCGGCCGAAATCCTGCGCGAAAAGGTGTTCCGCTGGACCGGCGACGAGCTGCCGTACACGAGCACCGTCGTGATCGACAAGTTCGAGGAGGAAGGGCGGCTGAAGCGCATCTTCGCGACGATCCTCGTCGAACGCGATTCGCACAAGGCGATGGTGATCGGCAAGAAGGGCGAGAAGCTCAAGCAGATCAGCACCGAGGCGCGAATGGACATGGAGAAGCTGTTCGACGGCCCCGTGTACCTCGAGACCTTCGTGAAGGTGAGGAGCGGCTGGGCCGACAACGAGGCCGGACTGCGCGCCTATGGGTACGAATGACGCGCTGACGTCGACTGAAGACGCGGTGACGGCCGGCGCGAACGACGCGCCGCTGCCGGCTCCGCCCGAACCGCCGCGCAAGGCGCGGCGCGCGACGTCTCGCACGTCCGATTTCCGCGTCGCCGAGCAGCCGGCGTTCGTGCTGCACAGCTATCCGTATCGCGAAACCAGCCTGATCGTCGATGTGCTGACGCGCGATCACGGCCGGCTTGCGCTCGTCGCGAAGGGCGCGAAACGCCCGCACTCCGCGCTGCGCGGCGTGCTGCAGACCTTCCAGCCGCTGCTGCTGTCCTGGTCCGGCAAATCCGAGGTGCGCACGCTGACGGGGGCCGAGTGGGTCGGCGGCATGCTGCCGCTCGGCGGCGACGGGCTGCTGTGCGGTTTCTACGCGAACGAGCTGCTCGTGAAATTCTGCGCGCGCGAGGATCCGCAGCCGCCGCTGTTCAATCATTATGTGCTGACGCTCACGCGCCTCGCGCACGGCGAACCCGCGGTGCAGGTGCTGCGTTCGTTCGAGCGCGTGCTGTTGAAGGAGACCGGTTACGCGATGGCGCTGAACCGCACGGTCGCGCGCCGCGCGGTCGAGCCCGATCGCCGCTACGTGTTCGATCCCGAGCGCGGCGTGCGCAACGCGGACGACGACGTACCGTCGCACTGGCCGGTCATCACCGGACAGACGTTGCTCGACATGGAGCAGGACGATTACCATCGAGCCCAGACGGTCGCGCAAAGCAAGACGCTGATGCGCTTCCTGCTGAACACCTATCTCGGCGGTACGCCGCTTGCCACGCGTCAGATCCTGATCGACCTGCAAAACCTATGAGCTTCTTCCTGACAACGCCCACCGCCATCGACCTCGGTGTGAACATCGACCACGTCGCGACGCTGCGCAATGCGCGCGGCACGACCTATCCCGATCCGATCCGCGCGGCGCTCGCCGCCGAAGAGGCCGGTGCGGACGCGATCACGCTGCATCTGCGCGAGGATCGCCGCCACATCGTCGACGCCGACGTGCGCAAGCTGCGCCCGCTGCTGAAGACGCGCATGAACCTCGAATGCGCGGTGACGGCCGAGATGCTCGACATCGCGTGCGAAGTGCGTCCGCACGACGCGTGCCTCGTGCCGGAAAAGCGCGAGGAACTGACGACCGAAGGCGGTCTCGATGTCGCCGGCCACTTCGAAGCCGTGCGCGCGGCCTGCAAGCAACTGGCCGACGTCGGCGTGCGCGTGTCGCTGTTCATCGACCCGGACGAGACGCAGATCCGCGCCGCGCACGAAGCGGGCGCGCCGGTGATCGAACTGCACACGGGCCGCTACGCCGAGGCGCACGACGAAGCCGAGCAGCAGCGCGAGTACGAACGCATCGTCGCGGGCGTGCAGGCCGGTGCGCAACTGGGCCTGAAGGTCAATGCGGGGCACGGGCTGCATTACACGAACGTGCAGCAGATTGCCGCGATCGACGGCATCGTCGAGCTGAACATCGGTCACGCGATCGTCGCGCATGCGATCTTCGCTGGCTGGGACAACGCGGTGCGCGAGATGAAGGCGATCATGGTCGCCGCCCGCGTCGCCGCGCTGCACGGCGGCGCGCGTTGAAGATGAAATACCGCCGCGTGCGCGCGTACTGACATGGCGATCTACGGCATCGGTACCGACATCGCCCAGGTAAGCCGCGTCGCGGCCGTGCTCGAACGCACGGGCGGCCGGTTTGCCGAGAAGGTGCTGGGCCCCGACGAACTGCGTGTGTTCCATGCGCGCCGCGCGCGCTCCGAGGCGCGCGGCATCGCGTTTCTCGCGACGCGCTTCTCCGCGAAGGAAGCGTTCTCGAAGGCGATCGGGCTCGGCATGCACTGGCCGATGACGTGGCGCGCACTGCAGACGCTCAACCATCCGAGCGGCGAGCCGTACGTGGTCGCGTCGGGCGAGCTGGCCGACTGGCTGGCCGCGCGCGGCATCACGGCGCGCGTGACGGTCAGCGACGAGCGCGACTACGCGGTGTCGTTCGTGATCGCCGAAACGGACGCCGCGCCTGCTCCTGCACCTGTTTCCCGAACCTCCTCCTGACGGACTTCCCGATTCGATGAAAACGACTCCCGGCCCGGTCATGCTCGACGTCGTCGGCACGGCCCTGTCGCGCGACGATGCGCGGCGTCTTGCGCATCCGAATACCGGCGGCGTGATCCTGTTCGCGCGGCACTTCCAGAACCGCGCGCAGCTGATCGCGCTGACCGACTCGATCCGCGCGGTGCGCGAAGACATCCTGATCGCCGTCGATCACGAAGGCGGGCGCGTGCAGCGGTTCCGCACCGACGGCTTCACGGTGCTGCCCGCGATGCGCCGCCTCGGCGAGCTGTGGGATCGCGACGTGCTGCTCGCGACGAAGGTGGCGACCGCCGTCGGCTACATCCTGGCCGCCGAACTGCGTGCGTGCGGGATCGACATGAGCTTCACGCCCGTGCTCGACCTCGACTACGGGCATTCGAAGGTGATCGGCGACCGCGCGTTCCATCGCGACGCGCGCGTCGTCACGCTGCTCGCGAAGAGCCTGAACCACGGGCTGTCGCTCGCCGGCATGGCGAACTGCGGCAAGCATTTCCCCGGGCACGGTTTCGCGGAAGCCGATTCGCACGTCGCGCTGCCGACCGACGACCGCACGCTCGACGCGATCCTCAAGCAGGACGTTGCGCCGTACGACTGGCTCGGCCTGTCGCTGTCGGCCGTGATTCCCGCGCACGTGATCTATACGCAGGTCGACAAGCGGCCGGCCGGATTCTCGCGCGTCTGGCTGCAGGACATCCTGCGCGGCAAGCTCGGCTTCACGGGCGCGATCTTCAGCGACGACCTGTCGATGGAGGCCGCGCGCGAAGGCGGCACGCTCACGCAGGCGGCCGATGCCGCGCTCGCCGCCGGTTGCGACATGGTGCTCGTCTGCAACCAGCCGGAGGCGGCCGAGGTCGTGCTGAACGAGCTGAAGGCACGGGCGTCGGCCGAGTCGGTGCGGCGCATCAAGCGGATGCGCGCGCGCGGCAAGGCGCTCAAGTGGGACAAGCTGGTCGCGCAGCCCGAGTATCTGCAGGCGCAGGCGCTGCTGAAAAGCGCACTGGCGTAAGCGGGCGCGGTTCGGGTCCTTTCGCTCGCCGAAACAAAAAGCCGCGCAATTGCGCGGCTTTTTCATGGGGTGCGGCAAGGGGCAAACCGGGCAATCGGCACGGTGGGCTTTTGCGCAACTAACGGTCAGGTCCGGCCAGTACCCGTATTCACGATCGCCCGCTCAGTTCACCTTCATCCGCTGCAGCTTGTTGTACAGCGTCTTCGGGCTGATGCCGAGCAGCGTGGCCGCACGATGGCGCGTGCCGCCGACCGCGTCGAGCGTCGCGCGGATCAGCAGGTCCTCGACGTCGGACAGCGGCGTGCCGACCTTGATCTGCACGCTGCTGCCGTTCAGCGCGGCGCCGGAGGAGAAGCTCGGCTCGCCGGCGCGCAGCGTCTCGATGAAGTCGCCCGACGCGTCGTACGCGAAGCGCACGCGTTCCTGCAGTTCGCGCACGTTGCCCGGCCATTCGTAGGACAGGCATTCGCGCACGAAGCCCGGCGCCGCGCGCTTGTCGGTGGTGCTGCGCCCGGTCGCGCGCGCCTCGCGGTTCAGTTCGTCGATCTGCGCGTCCGCGATCGCGAGTGCGTCGCCGTCGCGCTCGCGCAGCGGCGGCATCGTGATCGACGCCGCATCGAGGCGCAACCACAGATCCTCGCGCAGCGTGCCGTTCGCGACCGCTTCGCGTGCCGGGCGGCGCGTGGTCGCGATCAGCCGGAAATCGCTCGCGATCGAGCTCGTGCCGCCGATCCGCATGAAGTTCTGCGAATCGAGCGCATGGAGCAGCGCTTCCTGCAGCACGAGCGGCAGCGCGGTGATCTCGTCGAGGAACAGCGTGCCGCCGCCGGCCTGTTCGAACAGGCCCGATTCGCGGCGCTCGGCGCCGTCGAACGCGCCGCGCTCATGGCCGAACAGCACGCTGTCGAGCGACGCGCCGTGGCGGCCGGCCTGCGCGATCGTCCGGCAGTCGAACGACACGAACGGCCCCTTGCGGCGCCGGCTCAGGTCGTGCAGCGTGCGCGCGGCCAGCTTCTTGCCGGTGCCGGCCTCGCCCGAGAACAGCACGGCCGTTTCGGTGCGCGCGTTGTGCTCGATCATGTCGTACACGTGCTGCATCGCATCGCTGCAGCCGACCAGCGCGCCGAAGCGGCCGAGCCGGCGCAGCGACGCACGCAGCGACTGCACTTCGTCGATCAGTTCGTACGGGCGCGGGATCCGCGCGAGCAGGCTGCGCAGGCGCGGAATGTTGATCGGCTTCAGCAGGTAGTCCCAGATGCCGTGACGCAGGCCCTCGATGGCGCTCTCGACCGTCGCGTTGCCCGTGAGCACGATGACGGGCAACGAGCCGTTCGGCTGTTGCTGCGGCAGGTGCTGGAGCAGGTCGAACCCGCTGCCGTCCGGCAGGTTCAGGTCGACGAGGACGACATCGGGGATCGAGCGGCCCAGCGCCGTGCGGGCTTCGGCGAGCGACGTGGCCGTGTCGACCGAGAAGCCGTCTGCGGCGAGCAGCGCGGTGAGGCCGGAGAGACTGTTGGGATCGTCTTCGACAATCAGGGCGTGTGGCATGGTGGACGCGAGTCGAGTCAAGAGAGGCGGGCTGTCGGCCATCGGGGCCGCAGCCGCATGTCAGATTAAAAACTGATTTTATGCCCCGCCGAACCCGTCACGCGCATTATTTCTCCGGCGCTATAAAACAGTTACCGATGATACAAATTGAATATCTTTACCGGTGGATTTTGTGTTCCTTATGCCCTTGTCAGGTGCCCGCTGTTGGCGCCAGACAAACAAAAAGCGCCCCGAAGGGCGCTTTGTTCGATGCGGGTATCGCTGACGATTACGCGCGGCTGCGGTATTCGTTCGTACGCGTATCGATTTCGATCTTGTCGCCGGTATTGCAGAACAGCGGCACTTGCAGTTCGAAGCCCGTTGCGAGCTTGGCGTTCTTCAGCACCTTGCCCGACGACGTGTCGCCCTTGACTGCCGGCTCCGTGTAGGTGATCTCGCGAACGAGGATCGTCGGCAGTTCGACCGAGATCGCCTTCTCGTTGTAGAACACGACTTCGCACGCCATGCCGTCTTCGAGGTAGTTCAGCGCTTCGCCCATCATTTCGGCTTCGACTTCGAACTGGTTGTAGTCGGCGTCCATGAACACGTACATCGGGTCGGCGAAGTACGAGTACGTCACTTCCTTGCGGTCGAGCACGACGACGTCGAACTTGTCGTCGGCCTTGTAGACCGATTCCTGGCCTGCGTTCGTCAGCAGGTTTTTCATCTTCATCTTGACGACGGCGGCGTTACGGCCCGACTTGTTGTATTCCGTCTTGGAGATGACCCATGCATCGCTGCCGATCTGCACGACGTTGCCTACGCGGAGTTCCTGTGCGGTCTTCATAAAAACTGTCCTGATCCAATCAAATAAATAGGTGCCTGAGCGTTGCGCAACGGCTGACGGCGCAAGCGGTGCGTTCCGGTGGACGCCAAAAGCGAGCGCTTGCCTGGTCAGCCGTCGGATAACCGCTTATTTTAACTGAGATTTTGCGTATTCCGCCAGCTTTCCGGCGAGATCGCCGACCGCCGCGAGCGCGTCGGCCCAGCGGGCCGCATTGGCGTCCAGTGCGGCACGGTGTTGCCAGAAATCGGCCCAGTCGGGCGTGCCGGCGCCGTTCCATGCATGCCAGAACCGCTCGAGCGCGGCGCGCGGCGCATCGGCGAGGCCTGCCGACAGGTGCGCGAGCGCGGCGTCGAGCTTCGGCAGGTGCACGTCGTCGGCCTGCGGGTAGATGTGCCACACGAACGGCTTGCGCGCCCATTGCGCGCGGACGAACGAATCCTCGCCGCGCACGAAATTGAGGTCGGCCGCCCACAGCAGCGGATCGTAGTCGGCCTGCGGGACGAATGCGAGCCCGTGGGCGACCAGGTTGCCGGCGCGTGCATGGGCGCCCGCCGCGAACGACTCGACCCCGAAAAAGCGCGCGACGGCCGGGGACAGGCGGCCGGCCGGCACGAGCGCGACGACCGGCGACGGGCCGTCGCGCCATTGGGCGAGCAGTGCGTCGACGGCCGGATTTTCGTACGCGAACAGACTGACGACCGTCGTGCCGGGCGCCGGCGGCGCGCCGCCGGTCGCGCGCTGCCACCATGCGGCGCGGGCCGCGGCGTCGGCATCGAAGGCCGTCCGGCGCGCGTCGAGGTCGTGCTCCTTTGGCACGCCGCCGGTGCCGGCCGACAGGCCGGGGAAGAAGAACGTCTTCAGCAGCGGGTAGCGTGGATGCGGCGACGGCCGCAAATGGAAATCGGCGACCCAGTCCTCGGCGCTCAGGTATTCGAGGTTGATCCACACGGGGCGGCGCTCGCGGCGTGCCATCGCCGCGAGATACGCGCCGGGCAGCTCGCACGCGAACGCCTCGATCACGACATCGGCGATCTCCAGTGCGTCGCCGACTTCCGCATGCCAGTGCTCGATCGCGATCGCGTCGATCGTCTGCCGTCCGGCGTCGGGATCGACGCTCGGCAGCAGGCGCGCGAAGGTGCGCAGGTCGTCGACGAACAGCCGGACCTGCCAGCCGTGCTCATGCGCGAGCTGGTGCGCGACGCGCCAGCACACGCCGATGTCGCCGAAATTGTCGATCACCGTGCAGAAGAGGTCGCAGGCGATCGGTTCGCCCGGCGCGAGCGTTGCGGCGGGGTGTGGGGCAGCGGTGGTGCGTGGCATCGAAGCGGGCCGGTGAATGCTCTAAACTGGCGATTCTAATAGACCCGTTCCGCGTTACAAGGCGCCCGGATCACGCATGACAGCCCCAGAAGCCTCCGATATCCCGTTCGAACCGAAGAAGATCCTTGCGCAGTTGCCGCACATGCCCGGCGTCTATCGTTATTACGACACGGCGGGCGCCGTGCTTTACGTCGGCAAGGCGCGCGACCTGAAGAAGCGCGTATCGAGCTATTTCACGAAGACCCAGCTGTCGCCGCGCATCGCGATGATGGTCACGCGCATCGCGCGCATCGAGACGACCGTCACGCGCTCGGAAGCCGAGGCGCTGCTGCTCGAGAACAACCTGATCAAGGCACTCGCGCCGCGCTACAACATCCTGTTTCGCGACGACAAGTCGTATCCGTACCTGAAGCTCACCGCACATCGGTTTCCGCGGATGGCCTACTACCGCGGGTCGGTCGACAAGCAGAACCAGTATTTCGGGCCGTTCCCGAGCGCGTGGGCCGTGCGCGAGAGCATCCAGATCCTGCAGCGCGTGTTCCAGTTGCGGACCTGCGAGGATTCGGTGTTCAACAACCGCACGCGGCCGTGCCTGCTGCACCAGATCGGGCGCTGCACGGCACCGTGCGTCGGCGCGATCTCCAGCGAGGATTACGCGGTCGACGTGTCGAACGCCGCGCGGTTCCTGCTCGGCCGGCAGTCCGAAGTGATGAAGGAACTCGAGCAGAAGATGCATGCGTTCGCGGCCGAGCTGAAATTCGAGCAGGCGGCGGCCGTGCGCAACCAGATGAGCTCGCTCGCGACGGTGCTGCACCAGCAGGCGATCGAGGTCGGCGGCGACAGCGACGTCGACATCCTCGCCGTCGTCGCGCAAGGCGGGCGTGTGTGCGTGAATCTCGCGATGGTGCGCGGCGGCCGGCATCTCGGCGACAAGGCGTATTTCCCGACGCACGTCGAAAGCGCGCTGACGCTCGCCGAAGGTGGTCTTGGCGACGAGGCCGAGTCGTCGGAAGCGGCCGACACAACCGGCGCGACCGCCGCCGGGGTGCCCGACCAGCCCGCGGAAGAAGCCGGCAGCGTGCGCGGCGGCGCGGCGGCGGCATCGGTCGAGGCGGAGGTGCTCGATGCGTTCATCGCGCAGCACTATCTCGGCAACCGCGTGCCGCCGGTGCTTGTCGTCAGCCACGCGCCCGCGAGCCGCGACCTGCTCGAGCTGCTGTCCGAACAGGCCGGCCACAAGGTGTCGCTGGTGCGGCAGCCGCAGGGGCAGCGGCGCGCGTGGCTGTCGATGGCCGAACAGAATGCGCAGATCGCGCTGATGCGGCTGCTGTCCGAGCAGGGCTCGCAGCAGGCGCGTACGCGCTCGCTGGCGGAAACGCTCGGTTACGACATCGACGATCTCGCGACGCTGCGGATCGAATGCTTCGACATCAGCCACACGATGGGCGAGGCCACGCAGGCGTCGTGCGTCGTCTACCATCATCACAAGATGCAGTCGGGCGAGTACCGCCGCTACAACATCACGGGCATTACGCCGGGCGACGATTACGCGGCGATGCGGCAGGTGCTCACGCGCCGCTACGAGAAGATGGTCGAGCAGGCCGCGCAGGCGGCCGCGGTGGATGAAGCGGCCGGCATCGACGGCGAATCGACGCGCCAGGCCGAGGCGTCGAGCCTGCTGCCGAACATCGTGCTGATCGACGGCGGCAAGGGTCAGGTCGAAATCGCGCGCCAGGTGTTCACCGAGCTGGGGCTCGACACGTCCATGCTGGTCGGCGTCGCGAAGGGCGAGGGGCGCAAGGTCGGCCTCGAGACGCTCGTGTTCGCGGACGGCCGCACGCCGCTCGAACTCGGCAAGGAGAGTGCCGCGCTGATGCTCGTCGCGCAGATCCGCGACGAGGCGCACCGCTTCGCGATCACCGGCATGCGGGCGAAGCGGGCGAAGGCGCGCCAGACGTCGCGGCTCGAGGAACTCGAGGGCGTTGGCGCGAAACGCCGGCAGCGGCTGCTCGCGCGGTTCGGCGGATTGCGTGGCGTGGTGGCCGCGAGCGTCGAGGAACTCGCGAGCGTCGAGGGCATCTCGCACGCGCTCGCCGAACAGATCTACAAGCAGCTTCACTGACGCGCCCGTGCGGCCGGGCTGCCTCGCCAGCGTTCTTGTGGCAGGCCGGTCGACACGGCACAATTGCGAATCCTTTACTGTCCCGCATGCCATGCCGTTCAATTTCCCGATTTTCCTGACGTGGGTACGGATCGTGCTGATTCCGCTCGTCGTCGGCGTGTTCTACCTGCCGGACACGGTGATGGGCGGCGCGCACCGCAATCTCGCGGCGGCGGCGATCTTCATCCTCGCGGCGCTGACCGACTGGTTCGACGGTTATCTCGCACGCAAGTGGAACCAGACCTCGTCGTTCGGCGCCTTTCTCGATCCGGTGGCGGACAAGCTGATGGTGACGGCCGCGCTGCTGATCCTCGTGCAGATTTCGCGGGTCGATGCGGCGATCGCGCTGGTGATCGTCGGCCGCGAGATCGCGATCTCGGCGCTGCGCGAGTGGATGGCGCAGATCGGCGCATCGAAGAGCGTCGCGGTGAACCAGCTCGGCAAGTTCAAGACCGCATGCCAGATGGTCGCGATCCCGATGCTGCTGTTCTACGGGCCGCTGCCGCTCGGCGTCGTGACGATCGACACGCGCGTGTGGGGTGAGTGGCTGATGTATCTCGCGGCGGTGCTGACGATCTGGTCGATGCTTTACTACATGAAGCTCGCGTGGCCGCAGATCCGTGAGCGCGGCGGTGCGTGAGACGTGCGTCTCGCGTTCGGTCGAGGCGGTTTTTGTAAAAAGGGCTGGAAAAGCCCTTGACACACGAATGTGCCTTCGACATAATCTCGCTTCTCCGCTGCACGACGAAGTAAGCGTGTGACGGGGAAGCAGCAGTAGCGTAGCGATACGCGGGAGTAGCTCAGTTGGTAGAGCGCAACCTTGCCAAGGTTGAGGTCGCGAGTTCGAGACTCGTCTCCCGCTCCAGATTTTTTCTGGCAGCGCGTTGGTTGGCGAAGCGCTGCAGATGCAGGACCCATGCGGGAGTAGCTCAGTTGGTAGAGCGCAACCTTGCCAAGGTTGAGGTCGCGAGTTCGAGACTCGTCTCCCGCTCCAGATTTTTCTGGCAGCGTGTTGGTCGGCGAAGCGCTGCAGGTGCAGGACAATGCGGGAGTAGCTCAGTTGGTAGAGCGCAACCTTGCCAAGGTTGAGGTCGCGAGTTCGAGACTCGTCTCCCGCTCCAAGTAATGGGGAAGCCAAGCTTCCCTTTTTATTTGATGGACTTCCGGTCCTCGAATAGAAATCTGTCGCTTGCCTCACGGCATCCGGACAGTCCGCTTTTGGCGCGATAGCAAAGCGGTTATGCAGCGGCCTGCAAAGCCGTTTAGGCCGGTTCGACTCCGGCTCGCGCCTCCAGGTAGGAAGAGAAAAAGCCCCGCTTCGGCGGGGCTTTTCTTTTTTCTGCATCGTTTGCCGGCCGCCGTACGGGATGCATGCGACGGCCTCCGCGCAATCAGCCATCCACCGGCTGCGCGGGCGTATCGAGCTTCAACTGATAGAACGCCGCGTCGAGCCAGCGGCCGAACTTGAATCCCGCCTCCGTGATCGTGCCCGAGTGCACGAATCCCAGTTTCGTATGCAGTGCGATGCTTCCGGCATTGGTCGCGTCGATGCAGCCGACCAGCACGTGCACCTGCGCGTCGCGCGCACGACGGACGACTTCGCGCAGCAGCAGTTCGCCGAGCCCGCGGCCGCGCTGGTCGCTGCGCACGTAGACGCTGTGTTCCACCGTGTACTTGAACGCAGGGAACGCACGGAACGTGCCCCAGCTCGCGAAGCCGAGCAGCGTGCCCGACGCGTCGACGGCGCCGACGACCGGAAACCCGCCCGCGCGTTTCGTCGCGAACCACGTGACCATCGCTTCCGGCGGGCGCGGCCGGTAGTCGTACAGCGCGGTCGAATTCGCGATCGCGTCGTTCAGGATCTCGAGGATGGCCGCTGCGTGCTCGGCCTCGCTGCAATCGATCAGGCGCACGTCGTCGTGCTGTTTCGGGGAATTCATACCGGTTCCTGGTGGGGTTGAACGGGGGCATACACCCCGCGCATGCGTTACGCGTTCCGCGCGCCGGCCGCGCCGGACGCATCGCAGATCACGACGACATAGCGCGCGGGATGCGGCGACGGATTGCTGAAGATCAGCGGCTGGTCGAGGCGCAGGGCCAGGCAGTCGCCTTCGTGAAGCGCGTGCAGCGCATCGCCGAGCGTGACGTCGACGCGGCCGCTGATGACCCACACCTGCTGATGCAGCACGCGCTCGCGTCCGCCGCTGTCGTACGCGACACGCGCGCCGGGCGGGAAATCGACCTCGACGAGCTGGATCGGCGACGGCCAGCCGGCCGGGGAGAGATTGCGCCGCACGTAGCCGGACGCCGGATCGCGCCACTCGGCCTGCTGCGCGCGCCGGGCCAGCGGCTGCGCGGGCGCGTCGTCCCGGTTGCCGCCGAACAACCCGGCCAGCGAGATGCCGAGGCCGGCCGCGAGCTTGTCGAGCACGACGGCCGTCGGGCTGGCCGACGCGCGTTCGATGAGCGAGATCATCGAACGGCTGACGCCGGAACGCGCGGCCAGCGCATCGAGCGTGTAGCCTCGAACGGTGCGCAGTTCGCGCACGCGCCGTGCGATGCGCTCGTTGATGCCGCTGTCGTCGGCCGCGGTGATCGTGGATTCTTTCATGATGGATTGATTTTCCAGCAAACTGGAATTTGATGTCAACGGCATTTGCCGCAGCCGACAGAGAGGGGAGCGGGATTCGGGCAGCTTGCCCGGCGCGCGTGCGCAGCGTAATATACGAAATAGCTACGTTTCGTTTAATTGGGGATATATGGGCATCATCAAGATTTCCGAGCACATGCATGAACGGCTGCGCTCGACGAGCACGGCGCTGAGCCGTTCGATCAATGCGCAGGCCGAACACTGGCTGCGCGTCGGAATGCTGGCGGAACTCAACCCGGCGCTGTCCTACGGCGACATCTGCAAGATGTTGATCGAGGCCGAGGCGCGGGGCGGCGACGTGGGGCTGGCGGAACCGGTCGCGTCGCAGATCGAGCAGGTGGCGTAATGGCGAGGCGAGAAATCCCGATCCGCGGGGCCGCGGAAATCGCGAAGTCGCGCGAAGCCGCGAAGCTCGCGTCGCAGGTGCTGACGATGATCACCGAGCACGTGAAGCCGGGCGTGACCACCGACGAGCTCGACGCACGCTGCCGCGAATACATCGTCGACGAACTCGGCGCGATTCCCGCGAACATCGGTTATCACGGTTATCCGAAGACGCTGTGCACGTCGGTCAACCATGTGGTCTGTCACGGCATTCCGACCTCGCGGCCGATGCGCGACGGCGACATCGTGAACCTCGACATCGCGGTGATCAAGGACGGCTGGTTCGGCGATACGAGCCGCATGTATTTCGTCGGCGAGCCGAACGAGCTGGCGCGGCGCCTCGTCGCGGCCACCTACGAGGCGATGCACGCGGGCATCCGCGCGGTGCGTCCGGGCGCGACGCTCGGCGACGTCGGTTACGCGATCCAGCAGGTCGCGCATCGCGAAGGGTTCAGCGTCGTGCGCGAGTATTGCGGGCACGGCATCGGCGATGTCTATCACGACGAGCCGCAGGTGCTGCATTACGGCCGCCCGGGCACCGGCGTGCCGCTGCGGCCGGGGATGATCTTCACGATCGAGCCGATGCTCAACGCGGGCAAGCGCGACACGCGCGTGCTGGCCGACGGCTGGACGGTCGTCACGAAGGACCATTCGTTGTCCGCGCAATGGGAGCACATGGTCGTGGTGACGGAAACGGGCTTCGAGGTGCTGACCGAGGACGCGAAGCCGCAGGCGTTCGCGGCGCTGTCGGGCACGCACGCGGCCTGACAGCGGCCGTGCGCCGCGTATGACGAGGCGCGGCACTGCAATGAAACGGGCCCTTTCGCGGGGCCCGTTCCGTTTGCGGCGACCGGCCGGCGCGGCTCAGCCGCGCGCCTTCTGCCACGCGTGTTCGACGAACACGCGGCACAGCGCTTCCATGCCCTTGCGATCTTCGTCGTCGAAGCGCGCGGCGACCGGGCTGTCGACGTCCCACACGCCGATCAGCGTGCCGTCGCCGGCCACCAGCGGGACGACGATTTCCGATTCCGAGGCCGCGTCACACGCGATATGGCCGGGAAACTCATGCACGTCGCGCACGACCTGCGTCTCGCGCGTCTGCGCGGCGGTGCCGCACACGCCCTTGCCGAGCGCGATGCGCACGCACGCGGGCTTGCCCTGGAACGGGCCGACGACGAGTTCGGTCCCGTCGAAGAAGTAGAAGCCCGCCCAGTTGAGACGATCGAGCGCGTGATAGACGAGCGCGGAGAAATTCGCCGCGTTGGCCGTCAGGTCGCGTTCGGACTCGACGAGCGCGCGTGCCTGCTCGACGAGCGTCGCGTATTGATCGGCCTTGGAGGCGTTGGGGTCGTTGGACAGCGTGAACATGGCGGGAAAGCGATAAGGGTTGTGAAAAGACGCGTGGCGCGTACCGCAGTCTACGGCACGCACGTGCGGTCTGCAGCGCTCAGTCGGGCTCGAGTTCGGCAAACCGCTCGGCAAGGAAGTCGAGTAGCGCGCGCACCGCGGGCAGCAGCCCGCGGCGCGACGCGAACACCGCGTGCACGATCTCGCGGCGCGGCGCCCAGTCCGGCAGCACGGTGACCAGTTCGCCGCGCGCGACTTCGTCGCGGACCATCATCGTCGGCAACTGCACGACCCCGACCCCCGCGACGGCCGCCGCGCGCAGCGCGAGCATGCCGCCCGTCACGAGGCGCGGCTGGTGATGGATTTCCGCGTGCGCGCCGTCGGGCCCGCGCAGCCGCCACACGTGGGTGGACTGCGGCACGCCGTGGTCGAGGCTCGGCAGGCGGGCGAGATCGGCGGGAACGGCCGGCGCGCCGCGCTCGCGCAGCAGCGCGGGGCTCGCGACGAGGCACTGGCCGCGCTCGGCCAGCACGCGCAGCGCGAGATCGCTGTCTTCGAGCGGCGGCGGGCGCACGCGGATCGCGACGTCGATTCCTTCGCCGACCACGTCGACGCGACGGTTGGTTGCTTCCAGATGAATGTCGACGCGTGGACACGCGGCCATGAACGCGGCAATCATCGTCCCGACCAGCGAATCGAGCAGCACGACCGGGCAACTGACCCGCACGATGCCGCGCGGCTCCTCGTGCAGCAGCGCGATCGCCTCGTCGGCCGCGTCGGCCTCGACGAGCATCGCGCGGCAATGCGCGTAGTACGTCTGGCCGACGTCGGTGACCGTGAAGCGGCGCGTCGAACGCTGGATCAGCCGCATCCCGAGCCGTGCCTCGAGCAGCGCGACGCGGCGGCTCAGTTTCGATTTCGGCATGTCCAGCGCACGCCCGGCCGGCGCGAAGCCGCCGTGTTCGACGACCTGCACGAAGTAGTAGAGATCGTTCAGATCCCGTGCTTTATCGTTCATGAAATAGAACGCTGAGTGCGATTTCGGCAGTCTACCGGATCGATCGTTCCACCACTATATTGCTACCCATGGATGCGAAACACGTGTTTCGCCGCAATTTGGAGAAGGGCCATGAAGAAGATCCAGGGTGTGTACAGTGCGCCGCGCGGACATTGGGTCGGCGACGGTTTCCCGGTGCGTTCGATGTTCAGCTACCAGTCCCACGGCGCGCACCTGAGCCCGTTCCTGCTGCTCGACTACGCCGGCCCCGCGACGTTCGAGCCGGGCTCGGTTTCGGCGCCGCGCGGGGTCGGCCAGCATCCGCACCGCGGGTTCGAAACGGTGACGATCGTCTATGACGGCGAAGTCGCGCACCGCGATTCGACCGGCGCGGGCGGCACGATCGGCCCGGGCGACGTGCAGTGGATGACGGCCGCGAGCGGGATCCTGCACGAGGAATTCCACTCGGAGGCGTTCACGAAGCGGGGCGGCCCGCTCGAGATGGTGCAGCTGTGGGTGAACCTGCCCGCCGCCGACAAGATGGGCGCGCCCGGCTATCAGACGCTGCTGAACGCGGACATTCCCGTGGTCGAGCTGCCGGACGGCGCCGGGCGTGCGCGGATCATTGCCGGCGAACTCGACGGGCGGCGCGGCCCGGCCCGCACGCACACGCCGATCGACGTGTGGGACGTGCGGCTCGTGGCCGGCGGCCACGCGCGGTTCCCGATCGCCGAAGGGCGCACGCTTGCGGTGGTCGTGCTGAGCGGCACCGTGCAGGTGAACGGCGAGACGGTCGCGCGCGAAGCGCAGTTCGTGCAACTCGGCCGTGACGGCAGCGACGTCGAGATCGAAGCGAACGGCGACGCGAAGCTGCTGATCCTGAGCGGCGAGCCGATCGACGAGCCGGTCGTCGGCTACGGTCCGTTCGTGATGAACTCGCAAGCGGAGATCCGTACCGCGATCGAGGACTTCAACGGCGGCCGCTTCGGCCAGATGCCGGCATGACAGTCGTGACGGCATGACGGACAGGCCCCGCGCAATGCGGGGCTTTTTTTTCGCGCGCGGGCAGGCGGTCGTGCGCGGCAGGCGCTTCGAGGCATAATCGACGGTTATCGCGCGCCGGCCGGCGCGCCCGAATCAGGACCGTACATGAACGCATCCGCCGCATCCCCGAGCGCTGCCGATCTCGACTGGCGCTGGAAATCCTTCGACGCGCTGACGGCGCGCGAAGTCTATTCGATCCTCGAGGCGCGCAGCGCCGTGTTCGTCGTCGAGCAGAACTGCGTGTATCGCGATATCGACGATGCGGACCAGGCCGCATGGCACCTCGCCGCGTTCGATCCGGCCGGCCGCCTGGCCGGCTATCTGCGCGTGCTGCTGCCCGATGCGCAGCATACCGACGTGCGTATCGGCCGCGTGCTGACGACCGCCGCGTTTCGTGGTGCGGGCCTCGGCAACGGGCTGCTGTCGCGCGCGCTCGAGCACATCCGCGCGCAATGGCCGGATACGCCGGTGAGCCTGCACGCGCAGGCTCACTTGCAGCGTTTCTACGGGGCGTTCGGCTTCACGCCGAGTTCGGACGTGCATGACGAGGACGGCATCCCGCACGTGTGGATGAGCAGCGCGCGCGCATGACGCGCAGCGGTCAGTGCGCGGCGCGGGGCACCGGCGGCTTGTCCGCGTGCCGCGCCGCGCGTTCGCCGATCAGGCGGCCGCGCGCGGAGAGCCGCAGCCAGTGCCGCAGCGCGATCAGCGCACCGATCACGCTCATCATCGAGCCGGGAATCCACAGCAGCAGCCCGCCGATCTGCTGATCGCGCAGCGGGCTCAGCCACGTGAAGGCACGGCCGCAGATCGAGTAGATCGGATACAACTCGTGCGGTGTGAAGAAGATCAGCGCGCCGAGCGCGATCTGCGGCGGGATCGCCGCGACGACGATCAGGATCCGGCGCCCTGGCGACAGCCGCGCGGGCGGCGCGGGTCGCGGATCGACGACGAGCCACCAGAACAGCAGCCCGTCGATCACCATGCTCCAGTTCATCACGCGATAGAGCCGCCAGTCGAGCATCGCGATGAAGTGGATCGGCGAGAGCAGCCAGAAATAGATCAGCCCGACGAACAGCACGACCGCGACGACCGGATGGAACACCACGTCGAGCGTGGCCCGGACGGGCGCCCACGCGAGCGCGGGGCGCACGAAGCGCTGTCGCCAGCGGAACGGGATGCCCGCGCGGATCGCCGCGCCCGGATACGACAGCGCGATGAAGAACGGCCCGAGGTGGTGCAGCACGAGATGCTGCGCGCGATGCATGAAGAACTCGTGCTCGAAGAAATAGTCGAGCCGCGTATGCAGCGCGATGTAGAGCGCCGTCAGCCCGAACCAGAACGAGAACTGCCGCAGCGGCGACACCTTCGCCTTCTTCACGCCGCGCGCGAACAGCACGGCCGCCGTCAGCACCGCGATGACGACCGTCGGCGACGGCTCCCACGGGTCGAGCCAGTACAGGAGGTTCATTGCGCGCGGATCACTTCGCCTGGGCCGGCGACTTCACGGCAAACGGTGCGTCGACCGTTTCGCCGTCGGAGAATTTCAGGCGCAGGTGCACGGTGTCGCCCGGCTTGATCGCGTGCTTCGGTTCCTCGAGCATGAAGTGATAGCCGCCCGGTGCGATGTCGACCTTGCCGCGCGCGGGGATCGTCAGCTTGTCGACCATTTCCATCTTCTGCGTCGAGCCGTTCGACACGGTCTGGTGCAGCATGGCCATCCCGTAGTCGGGGCTGTCGACGTCGACGAGATCGACCGGCTTGTCGCTCGTGTTCACGAGCGTCACGTAGCCGCCCGCGGGCAGCTTGTTCGGCAGCCAGCGCACCCACGCGCCCTGCGCGGTGATCGCGCCGGCGGCATAGGCGTGGGCGCCGGTGCACAGCGCGGCGAGGAGGGCGAACGTCTTGAGGGTCGTCTTCGTGTTCATGGCGGAATTCAGGTCGTGGAGGCGGTGTCGATGATCCGGCGCACATCGGCGGCGATGGCGTCGGGCGAATCGCGATCGGTCGCGAGCAGGCGCGCGCGGCCGGTTGCGTCGAAGATGTAGACGGCCGAGCTGTGCGTGACTTCGTAGCCGCCGGACGGATCGCGTTTTTCCATCTGGTACGCGACGCGATAGCGTTTCGCGAGCGATTCGATCTGGCCGTCGGTGCCGGTCAGGCCGCGCGCGTGCGCGGCGTCGAACGCGGCGACGTACGACTGCATCATCTGCGGCGTGTCGCGCGCGGGATCGACCGATACGAACAGGATGCGCACGTCGTTGGCCCGCGGGCCGAGCTTGCCGAGCACTTCCATCAGCCGCGCCATCGTTTCGGGGCAGACATCGGGGCAGTGCGTGTAGCCGAAGTAGACGAGCGCGACGCGGCCGTGGAACGCATCGGCGTCAACGGGACGGCCGTCACCGCCCGTCAGCGTGAACGACAGGTCGGGCAGGTGGCCGGTGACGTTGGTCAGGTTCCAGCGCGGCTCGTCGTGCGTGCACGCGGCGAGCGTCACGGCGGCGGCGAGGGCCGCGGCCGTGCGGATGAGGCGGGGGAGGCGCCACGGCGGCGCGGGACGGGCAGACGACATCCTGGGGCTCGATCGGTCGGAAAAGTGGCCGGCCGGCGGTGATGCCAGGCGTCGCGCGGCAGGCGGTTGCGACTGTAGCGCAATTCGCGCGCCCGCGTCCTTTCGAAACCCGTACGGGGCGAGCGAGCGGGGCAATATGTCGCAGTTGACGCAAGCGGCGGCGCGCGGCAGGCGACGTACCGGTTTCGCCCATCTCGGTGCGCAGGCGCGGTAAGATGCGCACAATTCCATTCGCGCAGCGGCGGCCCGTGGTTGCCGGCCGACCCTCAGACTATCGAATCGATGCAATCCGTTCCGGCTTCCCTGTCCCTGACCGATACCGCGTTCTTCTTCGACTTCGACGGCACGCTCGTCGAACTCGCGCCCACCCCCGACAGCATCCACGTTCCGCCGTCGCTGCTGACGCTGCTGGACGCGTTGCGCCGCCGCTCGCACGGGGCGGTCGCGATCGTGTCGGGGCGCGGTATCGACAACCTCGACACGTTCCTGCAGATGCCCGGCCTGCCGATCGCGGGCCTGCACGGGGCGGAGCGCCGCGATGCGAACGGCGACACGCAGCGCATCGGCTTCAACGACGAACGCCTGTTGCGCATCGAGCGCGAGCTTGCGGGTGTCGTCGACCGTCATCCGGGCATGCTGCTCGAAATCAAGGGCGCGGCCGTCGCGCTGCACTTTCGCAATGCGCCCGAGCGCGAGGCGGTCGCGCGCGAAGCGGCCGAGCGTCTCGTGGCCGACTATGCCGATGCATACGTGCTGCAGCCCGGCAAGATGGTGTTCGAGATCAAGCCGAAGGGCGTCGACAAGGGGCGTGCGCTGGCGGCGTTCCTCGACGAACCGCCGTTCGCGGGGCGCATGCCGCTGTTCGCGGGCGACGACCTGACCGACGAGAAGGGCTTCGCGGTGGTCAACGCGCGCGGCGGCCTGTCGATCAAGGTCGGCGCGGGCGAGACCTCGGCCCGCGCGCGGCTCGATTCGGTCGACGCGCTGCATGAGCAGATCGCGCGCTGGCTCGGCACGGGGCAGCCGCACGCATGAGCCGGCTCATCATCGTTTCAAACCGCGTCGCACCGATTTCGGAAGGCGAACCGGCGGCGGGCGGCCTGGCGATCGGCGTCTATGACGCGCTGAAGGAGACGGGCGGCATGTGGTTCGGCTGGAGCGGCGAGGTCGTCGCATCCGGCGCGCCGCAGCCGCAGATCCGCATCGAGGAGCGCGGGCCCGTGACGTTCGCGACCGTCGGGCTGTCGCGCCGCGATTACGACCAGTACTACCGGGGTTTCTCGAACGCCACGTTGTGGCCCGCGTTTCATTACCGCGCGGACCTGATCCAGTACGACCGCCACGAATTCGACGGCTATCGTCGCGTCAACGTGTGGCTCGCGCAGCAGCTCGTGCCGCTGCTGCAGGACGACGACGTGATCTGGGTGCACGACTATCACCTGATTCCGTTCGCGCGCGCGCTGCGCGAGGCCGGCGTGAAGAACCGGATCGGCTTCTTCCTGCATATCCCGTTTCCGGCCGCGCAGGTGCTCGTCAACGTGCCGCCGCATCGCGAACTCGTCGAGTCGCTGTGCGCGTTCGACCTGCTCGGCTTCCAGACCGAACCCGACTTGCGCGCGTTCTGCGACTACGTCGAGTTCGAGGCGGGGGGCGACGTCGAGCGCGACGGGCACAACACCGTGCGCGTGCGCGCGTTCGGCCAGACGCTGCGTGCGGCTGCCTATCCGATCGGCGTCTATCCGGACGAGATCGCGTCGCTCGCGCAGGCGGGCGAACACGGCAAGGCCGTGCGCACGCTCGCGACGTCGCTGCGCGGGCGGCAGCTGATCATGAGCGTCGACCGGCTCGATTATTCGAAGGGGCTCGTCGAGCGCTTCCGGGCATTCGAGAAGCTGCTCGAGCACCAGGCGTCGATCCGCAACCGCGTGTCGTTCCTGCAGATCGCGCCGTCGACGCGTGCGGACCTGCGCGCGTACCAGGATATCCGGCTGCAGCTCGAAGCGGAGTCGGGGCGCATCAACGGGCGCTACGCGGAGCTCGACTGGGCACCGATCCTCTACATTCACCGCCAGTACGACCGGCAGGTGCTGGCCGCGCTGTACCGGCTCGCGCGCGTGGGCTTCGTGACGCCGCTGCGCGACGGGATGAATCTGGTCGCGAAGGAATACGTGTCCGCACAGAATCCGGACGATCCGGGCGTGCTCGTGCTGTCGCGTTTCGCGGGCGCCGCGCGCGAGCTGACCGGCGCGCTGATCGTCAATCCGATCGACATCGACGGGATGGCCGATGCGCTGTCGCAGGCGCTGACGATGCCGCTCGCCGAGCGGCGCGCACGCTATACGGACATGATCGCGCAGCTGCGCGAGAACAACGTGTCGGTGTGGCGCGACAACTTCCTGCGCGACCTGCAGCACGCCTGACCGGCCGTTTCCGCGCCAATGAAAAAAGCCGCGGTGCGTGATGCACCGCGGCTTTTTTGTCGGCTGGCGGGGGCGCGTCAGGCCACGCGCTCGCCGGTCGGCGTGTTGCCGTCGTGTGCCGGGGGATGGCGGCCGTGCTGTTTCGCGAGCAGGTCGCGGTACAGGCCGGGGCGATTGCGCAGCACCTCGGGCGGGCCGTCGTCGATCACCTTGCCGTTGTTCATCACGATGATCCGGTCGAAGTTGCGCAGCGTCGACAGGCGGTGCGCGATCGCGATCACCGTGCGGCCGACCATCAGGCGGTCGAGCGCGCTCTGGATCGCTTCCTCGGACGCGCTGTCGAGCGCCGACGTCGCTTCGTCGAGCAGCAGGATCGGCGCGTTCTTCAGGATCGCGCGCGCGATCGCGATGCGCTGGCGCTGGCCGCCCGACAGCTTGACGCCGCGGTCGCCGACGATCGTGTCATAGCCTTCCGGCATCGCCTCGATGAACTCCGCGCAACGCGCGTCGCGCGCGGCGGCGAGCACTTCGTCGCGGGTCGCGTCGGGGCGGCCGTACGCGATGTTGTCGTAGATCGTCCGGTGCAGCAGCGAGATGTCCTGCGGCACGAGCGCGATCGCATGGCGCAGGCTGTCCTGCGTGATCGCCTTCACGTCCTGGCCGTCGACCTTCACGACGCCGTCCTGCGTGTCGTAGAAGCGCTGCAGCAGCGCGAGCACGGTCGACTTGCCGGCGCCCGACTTGCCGATCAGGCCGACGCGCTGGCCCGGTTCGATATGGAGATCGAAGTGGTCGAGGATCGCGCGGCGGTGCGGATACGCGAACGTCACGCGCTCGAAGTCGACGCGGCCGCCCGTGGCCGCCAGCGGCTGCGCGTCGGAGCGGTCGGGCATCCCGTGCGGTTCGAGCAGCGTCTTCACGGCCTCGGACAAGCGCGCGACGTGCTGCGTGACGTCGACGAGCGCGACCGCGAGGTCGCGCGTGCCGTGCAGGATCGTGAAGCCGAGCGAACTGACGAGCACGATGTCGCCCGACGTCGCGCGGCCCTGGTCCCACAGCCACAGCGCCCAGCCGAGCAGGCCGGCGGACAGCATCGCGGTGATCACCGCGTGCAGCAGGCGCAGCTTTTCGAGATAGAGCAGGCTTTGCTGGCGCGCGTCCATCTCGGCCTTGACCGTCGCGCCGAAGCGCTTCTGCTCGCGCAGCGTCATCCCGAACGCGCGCACGAGGCCCATGTTGCCGATCACGTCGACGAGTTCGCCGTCGACCGCCGCGGCCTTCGCCGCGAACGCATGGTGACGGGCCGAGCCGCGGCCGGCGAGCTTGAACAGGATGATGGACAGCACGGCCGAACAGCCGAGCAGGCCGGCGGCCATCAGCGGATTGACGACGATGATCATCAGGATCGCGCCCATTACCGCGATGCACGGCGGCAGCACGTTCCACGCCATCGTGTTCTCGGACGTATACACCGCGTTCGACGTGGCCGTGATGCGGCTCGCGAGCGTGCCCGGCTGCTTCTCCGAGTAATACGTCGGCGAATGGCCGATCAGGTACTGGAACAGGTCGCGCCGCAGGTCGCCGGTCACGGCGACGAACGTGTGCGCGGCGACCCAGCCGCCGACGCGCCACAGCAGGTTGTCGGCCGCGATCAGCCCGACGAGCAGCGCGAACGCGCTCCACAGCGGACCCGGGTGATGGCGCCCGGTCGCGAGCACGTCGATCAGGTGCTTGATCGCATATTGCGAACCGAGCGCGCAGCCGACGGCGGCCAGCACGCTGAAGAGCACGATGAGGTGCGCGACGGGGTGGAGGCGGATGTAGCGGAACAGGAACGCGATCGGCCGGTGCGCGTAGCTCGACAGCTTCGCGTTGTGGGCGTTGCGCTGGGCAGGGGTGAGAGATTCCAAAATATGCGTGCGGTGATTCGGTGATTGAGCGTGGCGGCTGGATCGCATGCCGGCGTTCGCCCGGACTGAATAATCCGGCATTGTAAACAAGGCCGTGCGTCGCGCTGCGCGAATCTTGCCTTGGCCAGGGGCTCGCGGTCGATTTTGAGATAAAATCCGGCATCCCGTCCTGCCTCGTGTGCCGGAATCACGCTGCCGGCAGCCACGGGTGACGAGGATCGCCAAAGGGCCTTCCACTCTAGAACGGACACCCGAGTCCGCGGGTTGCAAAGTGTTGCGCCTTTGTAACAAAGTAAAGTGTTTGAAATGTTGTGCGCCGTATCGGGATTAACCCTAGATAATCGGCTCCGGGTTCGATTCCAGGTTTTTTTACGAACCCCTGTCAACGGGTCTTCGTTTCAAACGTTCTATGCCTGTCGCGTCGCCGACGCTCCTTGAGCAGCGCGGGTTCGACGCCCCCGGCAGGCTGATTCGTCCGATGGTTCGGATGAAAAGCATCCAGCCCGGACCGCCGGCAGGTTGCCGACCCATACCTGGTTTTTAGCCGATTTTTTAGGAGTTACGCATGCGAATCGCCCAAATCGCTCCGTTGCATGAAGCGGTACCCCCGAAACTGTACGGTGGTACCGAGCGAGTGGTGTCCTACCTCACCGAAGCACTCGTCGAGATGGGGCATGACGTCACGCTCTTCGCGAGCGGCGATTCGCAAACCTCCGCGAAGCTCGAAGCGTGCTGGCCGCAGGCGCTGCGCCTCGACCCGACGATCCGCGACGTGATGGCCCCGCACATGCTGCTCCTCGAGCAGGTGCGCCGCCGTGCGGAAGAGTTCGACGTCCTGCACTGCCACATCGACTACTACCCGTTCTCGCTGTTCTCGCGCCAGCCGGTCCCGCATCTGACGACGATGCACGGCCGTCTCGACCTGCCGGAACTGCAGCCGATCTTCAATGCATTCAGCGACGTGCCGGTCGTGTCGATCTCCGACAACCAGCGCATCCCGCTGCCGCAGGCGAACTGGCTGTCGACCGTCTACCACGGCCTGCCGGAAAACCTGCTGACGCCGATCCCGAACGTGAAGCCGAGCTACCTCGCGTTCCTGGGCCGCATCTCGCCGGAGAAGCGCGTCGACACGGCAATCCGCATCGCCGAGCAGGCCGGCCTGCCGATCAAGATCGCCGCGAAGCTCGACAAGGCTGATCGCGCGTACTACGAAGAGAAGATCAAGCCGCTGTTCGCGCTGCCGCACGTCGAGTACATCGGCGAAATCAGCGAGGCCGAGAAGACCGAATTCCTCGGCAATGCACATGCGCTGCTGTTCCCGATCGACTGGCCGGAGCCTTTCGGCCTGGTGATGATCGAGGCGATGGCGTGTGGCACGCCGGTGATCGCGTTCAAGCGCGGCTCGGTGCCGGAAGTGATCGACAACGGCGTGTCGGGCTTCGTCGTCGAAGACGAACTGTCGGCCGTCGCGGCGCTCAAGCGCCTCGATACGCTGCCGCGCGAGAAGGTTCGCGCCGCGTTCGAAGCACGTTTCTCGTCGAAGGTGATGGCGCAGAATTACGTGAAGGGCTACGAGGAACTGCTGCGCCAGAAGCGCCGCACGGTGCTCCGCGAAGTCAACGCAAGCTGATCGCGGGCCGCCGCCGCGCTGCGGCGCGCGGCCGTCATCGACGCCCCGTCCGGGTTTCCGGCGGGGCGTTGTCACATCCGCGGCGCGGATGTGTTGTATTCTCGCCGCGCCCGGCGCCGCGAACGCCCCCCGAAGCGGCCCGGCACGCCATCCGGCCGTCTGTCCAGACGGTAATGTCCCTATAATGGCCGTGCCGTGAAATCCGGCCCTGTACGAATATCAAGAGGAGAGCAGTCTTGGCGAGAACGAAAACCACGCGCGCAGCGCCGGCCCCCGGCGCCGGTGTGATCTTCGCGTTGCGCGCGATCGGTCTCGTGCTGCTCGCGCGCTGGCTGTTCTCGATGTCCCAGATGGGCTATCGCTCGTCGCTGTCCGCGATGGTGTCGTCGCCGTGGGCGTTCGTCTACCTCGTGCTGATCTTCCTGCTGCTCGCGCTGCCGGGCGCCGTCGCGCGCGCCGAGCGGCCGTTCCATCCGCTGCCGCAGTGGCTGCGTCAGGCGCTGCGCGTCTTCGCGCTGATCGGTTTCCTGTTCGCCGTCTGGTCGATCGGCGCGTTCACGTGGGCGGCCGGCTGGCGCCGCGCGCTGCATGCGGTGACGGCGACCAACGGCTGGCTCGTCGCCGCGCCGGCGCTTTACGCGGCCATCGTCTGGATCTGCCGCCCGCGGCCGCTGTGGCGCACCAACGTGGCCGCCCGCCGCTTCGCGGTCGGTCGGTATGCGATTTCACTCGACGTGCTGACGCGTACCGCGATCGTCTGGATGGAAAGCCGCAAGGTTGGCCAGTACGACGCGCGCGAGCTGTCGGTGCGCTGGCCGGGCCGCAAGGCTGCCGCGCCGGGCGAGCAGGGCGCGGCGGACGGGCAGCCGGCAGTCGTGCCGCCGCGTCGCGGCAGCCTGTTCAATCGGCCCAAGATCGAACTGCTGTGGGATTCGCCGGCGGCCGTCGGCCACAACCGGCAGATCGTGATGCGCGCGCCGCTCGCGACCGAAGGCGACCGCGTCGCGGTGCTCGCGCTCGACGCGGCGCTCAAGCAGATCGTCTGACAGGGCGGGGATGGCACGGGCAACCGGGCGATCCGGGCGCCCGGTTCGTTCCGCGTTCAGCGCACGAGGCAGGGGCGCTTGTTGTTGAACGTCCACCCCGGAATCAGGTACTGCATGGCCGCCGCATCGTCGCGAGCGCCGAGGCCGTGCTGCTTGTACAGCTCGTGCGCGAGCGCGACCGCATCCATGTCGATGTCGATGCCCAGGCCCGGCCGCTTCGGCACCTCCACCAGCCCGTTCTCGATCTTCAGCGGCTCGCGCGTCAGCCGCTCGCCGTCCTGCCAGATCCAGTGCGTGTCGATCGCGGTGACCTGGCCCGGTGCGGCGGCCGCGACGTGCGTGAACATCGCGAGCGACACGTCGAAGTGGTTGTTCGAATGCGAGCCCCACGTGAGACCCCAGTCGCGGCACATCTGCGCGACGCGCACCGAACCCTGCATCGTCCAGAAGTGCGGGTCGGCGAGCGGGATGTCGACGGCCTGCAGCTGCACCGCGTGGCCCATCTGCCGCCAGTCGGTCGCGATCATGTTGGTCGCCGTCGGCAGCCCCGTCGCGCGGCGGAATTCGGCCATCACCTCGCGGCCCGAGTAACCGTTCTCCGCGCCGCACGGATCTTCCGCATATGCGAGCACGTGATGCTGATCGCGGCACAGCCGCACGGCTTCGTCGAGCGACCAGGCTCCGTTCGGGTCGAGCGTCACGCGCGCGTCGGGGAAGCGTTCGGCGAGCGCCGTCACGGCCTCGATCTCGCTCGCGCCTTCGAACACGCCGCCCTTCAGCTTGAAGTCGTTGAAGCCGTAGCGTGCATGCGCGGCCTCGGCGAGCCGCACGACGGCCTCGGGTGTCAGCGCGGCTTCGTCGCGCACGCGCGTCCAGTCGTCGGTCGCGCCGCTGCCGTCGCGATAGGCGAGCGCGGTTTTCGTGCGGTCGCCGATGTAGAACAGGTAGCCGAGCATTTCGACACGGTCGCGCTGCTGGCCTTCGCCGAGCAGCGCGGCGACCGGCACGCCGAGATGCTGGCCGAGCAGGTCGAGCAGCGCGGCCTCGAGCGCGGTGACCGCGTGGATCGTCGTGCGCAGGTCGAAGGTCTGCAGCCCGCGGCCGCTTGCATCGCGATCGGCGAAGGTGCGCCGCACGTCGTTGAGCACCGCGTGGTAGTTGCCGACCGGCTGGCCGACGACGAGCGCGCGGGCATCGTCGAGTGTGCGGCGGATGCTTTCGCCGCCCGGCACCTCGCCGACGCCGGTTCGGCCCGCGCTGTCCTTCAGGATCACGAGGTTGCGGGTGAAGAACGGACCATGCGCGCCGCTCAGGTTGAGCAGCATGCTGTCGTGGCCGGCGACCGGAATCGCTTGCAGGTCGACGATGCGCGGCGTGTCGTGGGAAGGCGAGGCAGTGACGGCGTTCATGGGCGGCGATGGCAGAAGAGTAGGCAATGCCGTGCGGCAAAAGCTTTGCCGCGCGCGGCGGGAGGTGCGATCATTCGACAACCGACGTGCGCGGCGCGCAAGGCCCGCATGTCGACAGCAACCCGGAACGGGGGTGGGAGCGACAACGAGACCAGCGGAGCGCGGAACGCGAATGCTGGCCGATCGTCAGGCACGAGACCAGGCGGCGCTGAAGTGCCGGCCCTGAGTCGACAGGAGATCCGTGCACCGATCATCAGTCGTCGGATGACTTGTGACGCAGTATAATGAATCATCGGCTTTCGCTCAAACCCCGCGTAAACCCTCGGCTCACATTACGATCATTCAAAAAGGAACCGGCCTCATGTCCGTGCCCACGCTTCCCGCAGCGCCGCGCCGTCGCGCACGCAGCCTCGCACAAGATGTCGTCGACGCGCTGACCGCGCAGATCGAAAACGGCACGCTGCGTCCCGGCGACAAGCTGCCGACCGAAACCGAAGTCATGGCGGCGCAGGGCGTGAGCCGCACGGTCGTGCGCGAGGCGATCTCGCGGATGCAGGCGAGCGGCCTGATCGAGACGCGCCACGGCATCGGCAGCTTCGTGCTGGAGCCGTCGCGCCGCCAGACGCTCGGCATCGATCCCGCGACGATCACGACGCTGCGCGACGTGCTCGCGGTGCTGGAACTGCGCATCAGCCTCGAGAGCGAGTGCGCGAGCCTGGCCGCGCAACGCGCGAACGATGCCGACCTCGCCGCGCTGCGGCGCGCGCTCGACGCAATCGCGACGGGCGCGGGCGGCGGCCGCGATACCGCGCAGCTCGACTTCCAGTTTCACCTGCAGATCGCGCAATCGACCGGCAACCGCTATTTCGTCGACATCATGACGCAGCTCGGCACCTCGATCATCCCGCGCACACGCGTGAATTCGGCGCGCTTCGCCGGCGACGACCTCGAGCGCTACGTCGGCCGGCTGAACCACGAGCACGAGGATATCTACGAGGCGATCGCGCGCCACGACCCCGAAGCCGCGCGCGCCGCGATGCGCACGCACCTCACGAACAGCCGCGAGCGGCTGCGCCGCGCGCACGAGGCGGCCGAGGCCGAAGCCGGCTGACCGTCGCGTCACGGGGCCCGCGTTGGCGTGGGCCCGGTCGAATCGCTTCAACATCAGTCGTCATACAAGATCGATGCGACGGCATCGATCCGCCCGGCCTGGCGGCGGGTTCGCCGCCAGGCCGCCTGCATGACCGATCAGCCTCCCTTCGTCACGATCGTCTTCCACGCGCCGCTCTTCACCTGGTAGAGCGTCGACATCCCGCTCTTCAGCGAACCGTCGTTCGCGAACGAGATGCGGCCGGTGACGCCTTCGAAGTCGATCTTCTTCAGCGCCGGGCGATAGACCTTCGGGTCGGTCGAGCCGGCCGCCTGCATCGCCTTGATCGCGGCCCACGCCGCGTCATAGCCGAACTGCGCATACGACAGCACGTCGACGCCGAAGCGCTTCTTGAAGCGCTGTTCGAAATCCTTCCCCTGCGGCAGCTCGTCGAGCGGCTGGCCGTATTCCCACGCCATCGCCCCTTCGGCGGCCGGACCGGCGATCTTGATGAACTCGTTGTCCTTCACGCCGCCGCCGCCGACGAACTGCGCGTTCAGCCCGAGCTGGCGCATCTGCTTGATGAAGTTCGCGGCGAGCGAATCGAGGCCGCCGAAGAAGATCAGGTCGGGGTTCTTGCCTTTCAGGCTCGTGATCTGCGCGCGGAAGTCGACGGCCTGGTTGCTGGTGAACTCGCGGCCGATGATGTTCCCGCCGGCGGCCTTCACGGCCTTCTCGAACTCGTCGGCCTCGCCCTGGCCGAACGCGGTGCGGTCGTCGATGATCGCGATGCGCTTCGCCTTCGTCACGTCGACCGCGTACTTGCCCGCGTTGCCGGCGTTCTGGCCGTCGGTCGCGATCACCATGAACATGTTCGCGAGCCCGCGCGACGTGAGTGTCGGGTTGGTCGCGGCCGGGTCGATCACCGGGATGCCGGCTTTGTCGTAGACGACCGATGCCGGAATCGTCGTCCCCGAGTTGAAGTGACCGACCACGACCGACACGTTCTGGTCGACGAGCGCCTGCGCGGCCTGCACGCCGATGCGCGGGTCGGCCTGATCGTCCTGCACGACGAGATTGAAGTGAGCCGGCTTGCCGGCGATCTGCACCTTCTGCGCGGCGGCATCGTCGAGCGCGAGCTGCACGCCGTTCTGCAGATCCTTGCCGTAGCCGGCGTTCACACCCGTGAGCGGTGCGGCGAAGCCGACCTTCACGTCGGTTGCGTCGGCAGCCTGGGCGGCCTGTTGCGAGAGGAGGGCCAGCGCGGATGCAATCGACACCGACAGCAGGGAATGACGGAATTTCATGTTGTTCCTCTTGTTCGACACCAGCGAGTGGGTACCGCGCGCGTCCGGGCGAGCCGGGCGCGTGCGACGGGCGGGCGGTTCGACCGCTTCTCGGAATCGGGCGGGGAGGTCGGCATCGCGATCTTCGGAACACGCCCCCGTCAGGCTCGGTGAAGAGCCCCGATTGTCTCGATATATAGGTCGCCGATATGCGCGGGTCTTGGCAATTTGCTGCGCATTCGATGCGGATTTGCGCATAGCTTCCGCGCGGGCAGGACCGGCCGGTATCCGGAGTTTCCCGTTGCGGACGGAAGGGGCGAAGAGGAGGGCAGGAGGAGGGGGGCGAGACAAGGGCGCGAGACAAGGGCGCGGCACGGCCCGCCGGGGGCCGTGCCGCGCAAGCGATGCCGTTAGTCGGACAGCGCGTCCGATGCGGCCTCGGTGTCGTCGTGCGACGCGTGCGTGCGGATCAGCGGATCGCTGGTGCTCGGGCGGCCCGTTTCGACGTGGCCCGCGAAGCGGCGCAGGAAGCCGAGCAGCCGGCCGTCGCTGACGGTCAGGTCATACCAGCCGTGGCTGCCGCGCAGATCCCAGTAGTCGTCGACGTGCGCGCCGGGCGCGAGGTCGAACGTGCGCGGACGGCCATGACCATAGGCGTTCGTGACCTTGAGCCGCACGGCCTTGTGGCCGCGGTTCATCAGGCGCAGCGTGATGTTGCCGTTCGCGACGTCATAGCCGTAGATCACCTCGGGGTTCACGTTCGCGCTGCCCACGCCGGTCGCGAACGGGCCGCGGAAATGGCAGTAGAAGCCGTTCGGGCCGTACACGTCGAGGTCGTACAGGCCGAGCGATGCCGCCGCGCTCCACGTGTCGGCGACGCGTTTGCCGGCTTCGACCGTGTACGCCCACGGGCCGTCCAGGCGGTTGCGCGACTGGACCTGGAACGCGGCGCCCGCGCGGCCGGTGTTCGCGAAGGTCAGCCGGAACTGGCCGTTGACGGATTCGACGCGGCCGTGCACGAACAGCTCGTACGGCAGCGCGCGCGCCGGACGCAGCCCGGCCTCCTGCTTCGGCAGCTTCTGCAGCACCGGCGGCACCGGGATGTAGTCGGGATGGCGGTTGCGGTCGGGCGGCGCGTAGCCGCTCGTGTCGGGCAGCGTCGGCCAGCCGGCATCGGACGTCGCGAAGTCGAACGCGGCGGTCAGGTCGCCGCATACCGTACGGCGCCACGGCGACACGTTGGCGGCCGTGACCGGATATTGCGCGCCGAACCGTGCCTCGATGAATTGCAGCAGCGACGTGTGATCGAAGGTCTGCGAGCAGACCCAGCCGCCCTTGGTCCACGGCGACACGACGAGCATCGGCACGCGCGGCCCGAGCCCGTAAGGGCCGGCCATGTGCGACGCGTCGCCGGCGAATGCCTCGTTGGTCGTCGCGACCGTCGACAGCCCGTTGTCGCGCGACTGCGGCGCGAACGGCGGCGGCACGTGGTCGAAGAAGCCGTCGTTTTCGTCGTACGTGATGAACAGCGCGGTCTTGCTCCACACGTCGGGATTCGACACGAGCGCCTTCAGCACCTGCTCGATGTACCACGCGCCGTAGTTCGCGGGCCAGTTCGGGTGCTCGGAATACGCTTCCGGCGCGCAGATCCACGACACCTGCGGCAGCGTGCCGTTCTTCACGTCCTGCTGCAGCACGTCGAACAGCGTGCCGCCCGCGCTGATGTTGGTGCCGGTGCGCGCCTTGTCGTACAGCGGCGTGCCGGGCAGCGCGGTGCGGTACTGGTTGAAGTAGAGCAGCGCGTTGTCGCCGTAGTTGCCGATGTACGGGTTCTGCGTCCACCCCCACGAGCCGTTCGCGTCGAGGCCCGTGCCGACGTCCTGGTAGATCTTCCACGACACGCCGGCCTGTTCGAGCACTTCCGGATAGGTCGTCCAGCCGTAGCCCTTTTCCTCGTTGCCGAGCACCGGGCCGCCGCCCGTGCCGTCGTTGCCGACGTAGCCCGTCCACATGTAGTAGCGGTTCGGGTCGGTCGAGCTCGGGATCGCGCAGTGGTAGGCATCGCAGATCGTGAACGCATCGGCGAGCTGGTAGTGGAACGGGATGTCGTCGCGCTTCAGGTACGCCATCGTCGTGGTGCCCTTGTTCGGCACCCACTGGTCGTAGCGGCCCTTGTTCCATGCGGCGTGCATGTCCTGCCAGCCGTGCGGCAGGTCCTGCAGGAACTGCAGGCCGAGCTTGTCGGCGCCCGGATGGAACGGCAGCAGTTCGGCCGGACCGACCGGCTGGTGGAACACCGACTTGCCGTTCGCGAGACGTAGCGGGCGCGGGTCGCCAAAACCGCGGACACCGCGCATCGTGCCGAAGTAATGGTCGAACGAACGGTTCTCCTGCATCAGGATCACGATGTGTTCGATGTCGCGGATCGTGCCGGTGCGGCGGTTCGCGGGAATCGCGAGCGCATCGCGGATCACGGGCGGAAACAGGTTCAGCGCGGCGGCGCCGGCAGTGCCGGCGGCGACGCGCAGGAAGTCACGACGGTTCGATCGGGTCATGGTCGTTATCGTGCGTTAAAGGGGGAAGCCGATTGGCGGGACCTGCTGGAAGGGCGCGCTCCGGGGCGCAGGATGCGGCTGCGCGGGTTCGTGCCGCCGCGAGCATAGCGAGAAATCGGTGTCATTCATGTGAAGTCCGGAAACGTTTGCAGGTGCGGTGAAACGACGGCGAAGCAGCATCGGGACACGGGGCGCCCGCGGTCGTGGCGCGGCAGGGGAAGCGGGCAAGCGGCGCAGGCGGCTCGCCGGTGAAGCGGAGCGGAGGGCGATGCGTCAGGCGTCGGTCACCCACGCGCCGAACCATTCGCTCGGGCGGGCGATCTCGTCCTGCGCGGCGACGAGTTCGAGTTCGTAGCGGCGCGCATCGTAGGTCGCCTTCACGACCGCATGCACGGCCGCGAGCGTGTGCTCGAACGCGGCGCGCACGGAGTCGCCACGCAGCCGGCGCGCGACGAAGATCGCGCTGGTCAGGTCGCCGACGCCGACCGGATGGCGCGGAAACGCGTACAGCGGGCGCTGGCCGATCCACGCTTCGGTTTCGGTGACGGCGAGCATGTTGAAACGGTCGGCCGGACTGTTACGGTCGTGCAGGTGCTTGACGAGGATGATCCGCGGGCCGCGGCGGATCAGCGCGCGGCACGCGTCGACGGCTTCGGCGACGGTTTCGATGCGCCGCCCGGCGAGCTTCTGCAGTTCGGTGTGATTCGGCGACATGCCGTCCGCGAGCGCCGGCACCTCCTGCACGATGAACTCCTCGACGCCGGGCTCGGGCCGGATGCCGCCCGTCTGGCCCATCGCGGGATCGCAGAAGTACCACGCGTCCGGATTCATCGCCTTCACCGAGCGCACGATCTCGACGGCCGCGCGTGCTTGCGGCGGCGACCCGAGGAAGCCGGACAGCACGGCGTCGCAGCGCTTGAGCGCGCCGATCGCGGCGATGCCGTCGACGAGCTGTTCCATCTTCGCGGCATCGATCGCGCTGCCGGCCCAATGGCCGTACTGCATGTGATTCGACAACTGGACGGTGTTGAGCGGCCAGACGTTGACGCCGAGGCGCTGCATCGGGAACACGGCCGCACTGTTGCCGGCATGTCCGTAGATGACGTGCGACTGAATGCTGAGGACGTTTTTCATGGGAATCGCCTGCACGCGTTTCAGGGTCACGTCACACGATACCCGAGTTCGTCGCACGCGCGGAAGTCGCGTGGCCCCGGAGTGTTGCGCGCCGTCGTCACGCGAGCGCGTAGAATCGCGGGGCGCGCGGCGGCCCGGCTGCCCGCGCGCGTCTCCAATCTCCGTGATCGCCATGCTTTCGATTTGCAAGATGTTGTCTGTTGCGCGCGCCGCCGTGCTCGGCGCGGCCGCCGTCGTGTGCGCCATGCCTGCGGCGGCCGTTGCCGCACCATCCGCGGGCAACGACGGGCCCGTGTACGGCCCGCGCCTGGAAGGGTTCACGTATCCGGCGCCCGTGCACCTGTATACGTTCGTGTCGCAGCGCGAAACCCTCGAGATGGCGTTTCTCGATGTCCAGCCCGCCCACCCGAACGGTCGCACCGTCGTGCTGCTGCACGGGAAGAACTTCTGCGCGGCCACCTGGGAGGACACGATCGGCGTGTTGAGCCGTGCCGGCTACCGCGTGATCGCGCCGGACCAGATCGGCTTCTGCAAGTCGTCGAAGCCCGAGCGCTATCAGTACACGTTCCAGCAACTCGCGCGCAACACGCATGCGCTGCTCGAATCGGTGGGCGTGAAGTCGGCGACGATCGTCGGTCATTCGACCGGCGGGATGCTCGCGATCCGCTATGCGCTGATGTATCCGAAGGCGACCGACCAGCTCGTGCTCGTGAACCCGATCGGCCTCGAGGACTGGAAGGCGCTCGGCGTGCCGCCGCTGTCGGTCGACTACTGGTATGCGCGCGAGCAGAAGACGACGGCCGACGGCATCCGCCGCTACGAGCAGGGCACGTACTACGCGGGCAAGTGGTCGCCGTCGTACGAGCGCTGGGTGCAGATGCTGGCCGGCATGTATCGCGGCGCCGGCCGCGATGCGGTCGCGTGGAATTCCGCGCTGATCTACGACATGATCCTCACGCAGCCGGTGGTCTATGAACTCGGTGCGATCCGCGTGCCGACGCTGCTGATGATCGGCGACAAGGACACGACCGCGATCGGCAAGGACGTCGCGCCGCCCGACGTGCATGCGAAGCTCGGCCGCTATCCGGAACTCGCGAAGCGCACGCAGGCCGCGATCCCCGGCGCGCAGCTCGTCGAATTCCCGGCGCTCGGACACGCGCCTCAGATCCAGGATCCGGACGCGTTCCACAAGGCGCTGCTCGACGGGCTGGAGGCCGTGCACCCGCAGTGACGCGGGGGCAGGGGCGCCGTCAGCGCGCCTCGTTCGCGAGCTCGTCGCGAATCTGCGCGGTCAGTTCGAACGAGCGCAGCCGCGCGGCGTGATCGTAGATCTGCGCGGTGACGATCAGCTCGTCGGCGCCGGTTTGCGCGATGCGATCGCGCAGCTTGTCGCGCACCGTGTCGCGCGAGCCGACCGCCGCGAACGACAGCGAATGCGCGACGGTCGCGAGCTCGAGCTCGTTTGCCTCGAGCACGTCGACGGGCGGCGGCAGCTTGCCCGGCGTGCCGCGCCGCAGGTTGATGAACTGCTGCTGCAGCGACGTGAACAGGCGCCGTGCCTCGTCGTCGGTCTCCGCCGCGAACACGTTGACGCCGACCATCGCGTGCGGCTTCGGCCACGCGGCCGACGGCCGGTACTGCGCGCGATAGATCTCGAGCGCACGCATCAGGTAGTCCGGCGCGAAGTGCGACGCGAATGCGAACGGCAGCCCGAGCATCGCGGCGAGCTGTGCACTGAACAGACTCGAACCGAGCAGCCATACCGGCACGTCGAGCCCCGCGCCGGGCACCGCGCGCACTCGCTGGCCGGGCACCGGCTCCGCGAAGTAGCGCTGCAGCTCGGCGACGTCGTCCGGAAACGAGTCGGCGCTGCCGATCAGGTCGCGGCGCAGCGCGCGCGACGTGGTCTGGTCGGTGCCGGGCGCGCGGCCGAGGCCGAGGTCGATGCGCCCCGGATACAGCGAGGCGAGCGTGCCGAACTGCTCGGCGATCACGAGCGGCGCGTGATTCGGCAGCATGATGCCGCCCGAGCCGACCCGGATCGTTCGCGTGGCGCCCGCGACGTGGCCGATCACGACCGCGGTGGCCGCGCTCGCGATGCCCGGCATGTTGTGATGCTCGGCCAGCCAGTAGCGCCGGTAGCCCCAGCGCTCCGCATGCTGCGCGAGATCGACGGTGTTGCGGAACGCCTGCGAGGCGTCGGTGCCGGCCGGAATGGGGGCGAGATCGAGTACGGAAAACGGTGTCATCGGGTGGCCTTCGAATGAGGGGCGCGGTGATGCGCTTATGCAACAAATGCCAAGGATTTTGCCAAAGGGTTCCGGAACGTGCTGGCGGCGCGCCGATACCCATGCGCCTTACAGGGGTGCAGGGGCGTCGTTCTTGATCGTTGCAGAAATCAACCTAATCGCCGATTAATTACCAATCTTTACGGCGATTGGCGGTGAATCCGCATCGACGTACAAATTTGCACGAAACGTCTGATTTTCAAGACTGCAATACGCCTGCAAAGTGCTTACGCTAACGTGAACGTGGCTGTACCGATAAGGTTCGTCGTCCGCTCAGCTTTGCCGGAATTGCACTAGTCCGTTTCTCGTCGTGCCACGCGCGGGGGGCTGCGGACTGCTAAAATCCGGCGCCTGCCCATGTTGTGCCGATGGTAGCCATTCGAGTCTTCCCGCATCCCCTTCCGGGCATTGCGCGGAGAGATGCCACGCGAAACCGGGCATGGCCGCACCCGAACAACGGGGCGCGCCTCCCCCATTACAGACGCTGCTGGAACAAGGAGTCGGGTCGTGCCCGCGTTCGTCGTCGCCGGAATACCGCATCACGCTCAATCGCGCTCAAGCGTTCTCCATGGCGTTCAGGCTGCCGGGAGGCGTTGCGCATGACGCCAACCGCAACACTGCTCGACTGGCTCCTGATCGCCTTCACGCTGGCCGCGGCCGGCTATGCGCTCGTCGCGGCCTTCGCGCCGCGGCCGCGCACGCCGCGCACCGCCGCGCGCGACGGTTTCGAGCCGGTCAGCGTGCTCAAGCCGCTGTGCGGCGCGGAGCCGCACCTGTACGAAAACCTCGCGACGTTCTGCGAGCAGCGCCACCCGCGTCATGAGGTGCTGTTCGGGGTCGCGTCGCCGGCCGATCCGGCGATTGCCGTCGTCGAGCGGCTGCGCGCCGACTATCCCGAGTGCGACATCACGCTGGTGGTCGACGCGCGCGTGCACGGCAAGAACCTGAAGGTCAGCAACCTGATCAATCTCGCCGCGCGCGCGAAATACGACCGCATCGTGATCGCCGACAGCGACATCGCGGTGCAGCCCGACTATCTGGAGCGCGTGACGGCGCCGCTCGCCGACGTGTCGGTCGGGGTCGTCACGTGTCTGTATCATGCGCGCAGCGTCGGCGGCTTCTGGACGCGGATCGGCGCACAGTTCGTCGACGCGTGGTTCGCGCCGTCGGTGCGGATCACGCACCTCGGCCGCTCGAGCCGCTTCGGCTTCGGCGCGACGCTCGCGCTGACGCGCGACACACTCGACCGGATCGGCGGCTTGTTCGCGCTGAAGGACGAGCTGGCCGACGATTTCTGGCTGGCGGAATTGCCGAGGCGCCTCGGGCGGCGCACAGTACTGTCGGAGGTCGAGGTCGCGACCGACGTGATCGAGCCGTCGTTCGGGCCGTTGTGGCACCGCGAAACGCGCTGGCTGCGCACGATCCGTTCGCTGAACCCGGCCGGCTTCGCGTTCCTGTTCATTACGTTTACGGTGCCGTGGCTCGCGATCGGCGCGGCGCTCGCGCTGCGCCTCGACGGCACCTTCGCCGGCACGCTGGCGGGCGGCGCAGCCGTGGTCGGCGCATTCGGGCGGCTCGTGCTGCACGCGCGCGGCGAAGAGGGCTGGCGCGCGTTCTGGCGCGACCTGCCGCTTGTCGCGGTGCGCGACACGCTGCTCGCGCTCGAATGGCTCGCGGCCGTGTTCGGCACGCACGTCGTGTGGCGCGGCGCAAGGATGACGGTCGTCGGCGGCGAACGCGCGACGGCGGCGGTGGAAGCAGTGGACGGCCATTAGGACCGTCGATCGAACCCGGCCCGAGGGCCGAGACGCGCTGCACGGCGACGCCGCGCGGCGCGACATGACAGAGAGGCGGGCGCCGGCACGGCGGCCCGCGGTTTTTTGACTGAATCGTTGCAACGAAACGAACTATGCAGGCTACCGGAGCATTCATGAAAACGCTGTTCTTGCAGGCCCCTTCGTATGACGGCTTCGACGGCGGAGCCGGCTCGCGCTATCAGGCGAAGCGCGAAATCCGTTCCTTCTGGTATCCGACCTGGCTCGCGCAGCCGGCCGCGCTCGTGCCGGGCAGCCGTGTCGTCGATGCACCGGCCGACGGCCTGTCGGTCGAGGAAACGCTGAAGATCGCCAACGACTACGACCTCGTGATCATTCACACGAGCACGCCGTCGTTCCCGACCGACGCGATGTTCGCGCAGGATCTCAAGAAGATGAAGCCGTCGATGCTGGTCGGCATGGTGGGCGCGAAGGTGATGGTCGATCCGCACAACTCGCTCACGGCGAGCGACGCAATCGACTTCGTGTGCCGCGAGGAATTCGACTACACGTGCAAGGAGCTCGCCGAAGGCAAGCCGTTCCCCGAGATCAAGGGCCTGAGCTGGCGCGCGAAGGACGGCTCGATCGAGCACAACGAAGCGCGTCCGATCCTCGAGAACATGGACGAGCTGCCGTTCGTCGCGCCCGTCTACAAGCGCGACCTGAAGATCGACAACTACTTCATCGGCTACCTGAACTATCCGTACGTGTCGATCTACACGGGCCGCGGCTGCAAGTCGCGCTGCACGTTCTGCCTGTGGCCGCAGACGGTCAGCGGCCATCGCTACCGCACGCGCTCGGTCGAGAACGTGCTCGCGGAAGCGAAGTGGATCCGCGACAACATGCCGGAAGTGAAGGAACTGATGTTCGACGACGACACCTTCACCGACGACCTGCCGCGCGCCGAAGCCATCGCCATCGGCCTGGGCAAGCTCGGCATCACGTGGTCGTGCAACGCGAAGGCCAACGTGCCGTACAAGACGCTGAAGGTCATGAAGGAAAACGGCCTGCGTCTGCTGCTGGTCGGCTTCGAATCCGGCGACGACCAGATCCTCGTGAACATCAAGAAGGGCGTGCGCACCGATTTCGCGCGCCGCTTCAGCGCGGACTGCAAGAAGCTCGGCATCAAGATCCACGGCACCTTCATCCTCGGCCTGCCGGGCGAGACGCAGGAAACCATCAAGAAGACGATCGAGTACGCGAAGGAAATCAATCCGCACACGATCCAGGTCTCGCTCGCCGCGCCGTATCCGGGCACGACGCTCTACAAGCAGGCCGTCGAAAACGGCTGGATGGAAGAGAACAAGACGATCAACCTGGTGAGCAAGGAAGGCGTGCAGCTCGCGGCGATCGGCTACGCGCACCTGTCGCGCGACGAGATCTATCACCACCTCGAGCAGTTCTATCGCGAGTTCTATTTCCGCCCGTCGAAGATCTGGGAGATCGTGCGCGAGATGCTGACGAGCTGGGACATGATGAAGCGCCGCCTGCGCGAAGGCGTCGAGTTCTTCCGCTTCCTGCGCGCGCACGAGGCGTAATCCGTGGCGACGCAGCGGGCGGCGCGGGCGCTGATCTTCACCGCGGACGATTTCGGGCTGCACCCGCGCGTCAACGCGGCGGTCGAGCGCGCGCATCGCGACGGCGTGCTGAATGCCGCGAGCCTGATGGTCGGTGCGCCCGCGGCGCGGGATGCGATCGACCGCGCGCGGCGGCTGCCGTCGCTCGCGGTCGGCCTGCACCTGGTGCTCGCGGACGGGCCGGCCACGCTGCCCGCGCATGACATTCCCGCGCTCGTCGGGCCCGACGGGCGGTTCGGCGACGCGATGGCGAAGGACGGCTGTCGCTTTTTCTTCCTGCCGCACGTTCGCGCGCAACTGCGCCGCGAGATCCGTGCGCAGTTCGACGCGTTCGCGGCGAGCGGCCTGCCGCTCGATCACGTGAACGCGCACAAGCATTTCCACCTGCATCCGACCGTGCTGTCGATGATCATCGAGATCGGCCGCGACTACGGGTTGCGCGCGGTGCGGTTGCCGTACGAGACGAGCGCGCCCGCGCTGCTCAAGCCGTGGATCGCGCTCGTGCGCGCGCGGCTCGACCGCGCCGGGCTCGCGCACAACGACTACGTGGTCGGGATCGCGCAGACGGGCGCGATGGACGAGGCCGTGCTGCTCGACGCGCTCGCGACGCTGCCGCCGGGCGTCGGCGAGATCTACTGCCATCCGGCCGAGGCCGGCGACGGCCCGATCACGCCGACGATGGCCGGCTACCGTCCGGTCGACGAACTCGACGCGCTGCTGTCGCCGCGCGTGGCGGCCGCGCTGAAGGCGGCGGGCGTCGCGACCGGCGGCTTTGCCGACGTCTTCGGCCAGCCCGCGGCACGTCGCGGCGCGCAGGCGGCGCGCGCACCGGGAGCGCAGCCGTCATGAGCAAGTGGATCAAGTGGCTCGGCTGGCCGATCGGCATCGGCATCCTGCTCGCGCTGGGGCTGCACGAAGGCGTCGGCGACGTGTCGCAGATGCTCGCGCGCGCCGGCTATGCGCTGCTGTGGCTCGTGCCGTTCCATGGGCTGCCGCTGCTGCTCGATGCGTACGCGTGGCACCTGCTGCTCGACCGGCGCAGTTCGCTGCCGTTCCTGTGGTGGATCGCGACCGTGCGCGAGGCCGTGAACCGGCTGCTGCCGGTGGTCGGGATCGGCGGCGAGATCGTCGGCATCCGGCTCGCGCGCTGGCAGGTGCCCGATGCGAGCCGTGTCACCGCATCGGTGATTGTCGAAGTGCTCGTGACGATCGTCGTCCAGTATGCCTTCGCGGCGCTCGGCCTCGTGCTGCTGCTCGCGACGACCGACAACATGGGCGGCGGCACGATCGGTCTCGCGCTGCTGCTGACGCTGCCGTTGCCGGTGCTCGGCGTCGTGCTGATGCGGCGCGGCGGCGTCTTCCACGCGATCGAGCGTTTCGCGGGGCGCCTGCTCGGCGATTCGCACCGGCTGCTGCAGGGCGTCGACGGGCGCCGGCTCGACGCCGACATCGACGCGCTGATGTCGCGCACGGGCCTGCTGTTCAGCGCATTCTTCTGGCAACTGGCCGGCTACGTGCTTGGCGCGCTCGAGATTTACTGGGCGCTCGCGCTGCTCGGCCATCCGGTGTCGATCGGCGGCGCGATCGCGATCGAGGCGATGACGCAGGCCGTGCGGCATGCGGCGTTCATGGTGCCGGGCGGGCTCGGCGTGCAGGAGGCGACCGTCGTGCTGCTCGCGCAGATGTTCGGCGTCGACCGCGAGACGGCGCTGTCGCTCGCGGTGGTCAAGCGCGGCCGCGAGGTGCTGTTCGGCTGCCTGGCGCTCGGCTCGTGGCAGCTTGCCGAGCTCGTGCGTACGCGCCGCCGTCTCGGTGCGCCGCTGGCCGCGCCGCGCGCGGCGCAGGCGGGCCGCGTGACCGAAGCCGAGACGGAAACCGAAACGACGCATTGAACAGGAGACGGGCCGCGCGCCCGTCTCGCGCTTTTGGCGTCGCACGGGTATCCTTGCCGCGTGTTTTCTCGACGCGCATTTCTTCCGATGATTTTCCGATTCCGGCTGCTTCCCGTGACGATGCTGGCCGCCGCGCTGGCGCTGACCGGCTGCGACGACAAGCAAGGCGACCTCGACGTGCAACGTATCAGGGACTTCTTCAACGCGATCAAGCCCGCGCCGCTGCTGCTCAAGGGGCTGAAGGTCGGTGAATCGACCGAGGCCGACGTGCGCGGCACGATGGGCAAGCCCGAGATCGTGCGCGAGTTCACCGACGGCTCGAAGCGCTACGAATATCCGCGCGGCCCGATGGGCAACCAGACCTGGTTCGTCGATCTCGATGCGAACGGGCGCTACGCGGGCGCGACGCAGGTGCTGACCGCCGAGAATTTCGCGAAGGTGCGCCCGGGGATGAACGAGGACGAGGTGCGGCGCCTGCTCGGCAAGCCCGGCGACATCGCGCAGTATCCGCTGAAGCCCGAGACGGTCTGGAGCTGGCGCTGGCTCGAGGACGGCGTCAACACCGACGCGTTCTTCAACGTCCATTTCGGCCCGGACGGGCTGGTCTATACGACTTCGCGCTCCGACATCCTGAAGGGACGGTAAGCGCGGTCGTCTGCGGCGCTATATCGAAAAAGCGACCGGAAAATTGCAAAAAGTCCGCTTCCCTGCGTGTCATCCGACTGTCAGGAAGCGGCTTTTTTCCTTTTGAAACAGCGAAGTAGACATCGGTCGCAAATGGCGGGGCGGGTTGCTGCGATGCAGCAATCGCGCGCCAGGTGATTTGAGACAATCAATTTCGCTTGCGACTATCCGCGTCAGCCCGGCGCGGGACAGGCGACGCGTCGGCATCCATTCCAACTCTGGAGACGCGCGTGTTCCTTTACGGCTTTGGTCCTGTTCTCTGGGCCGGCACCGTGCAGACCATCGAGCTGTCGGTGCTGTCGCTTGCCACTGCGGTGGCGCTGGGGCTGATCGGCGCGGTGGCGAAGCTGTCGCACAACCGGGTGCTGCGAGCGATCGCGACCGGTTATACGACGCTGATCCGCTCGGTGCCCGATCTTGTGCTGATGCTGCTGTTGTTCTACAGCATCCAGATCTGGCTGAACCAGTTCACCGACCTCGTCGGCTGGAACCAGATCGACATCGACCCGTTCGTGGCCGGCGTGCTGACGCTCGGCTTCATCTACGGCGCGTATTTCACCGAGACCTTCCGCGGTGCGTTCCTGTCGGTGCCGCGCGGCCAGCTCGAGGCCGGCGCGGCTTACGGGATGAGCGGCGCGCGCGTGTTCGCGCGGATCATGTTTCCGCAGATGATGCGCTTCGCGCTGCCGGGCATCGGCAACAACTGGCAGGTGCTCGTGAAGGCGACCGCGCTGGTGTCGATCATCGGCCTCGCGGACGTCGTGAAGGCCGCGCAGGACGCCGGCAAGAGCACGTTCAACATGTTCTTCTTCATCCTCGTCGCGGCGCTGATCTACCTCGCGATCACGACCGTTTCCAACCTCGTGCTGATCCAGCTCGAGAAGCGATATTCCATGGGCGTGCGGCACGCAGAACTATGATCGAGATCCTCCAGGAATTCGGCAAGGCGTTCCTTTTCTGGGACGGCCAGCGCCTCTCCGGCCTCGCGGTGACGTTGTGGCTGCTCGTTGCGTCGATCTCGCTCGGCTTCGTGTGCGCGGTGCCGCTCGCGGTCGCGCGCGTGTCGAAGAAGAAGTGGGTGTCGATGCCCGTGCGGTTCTACACGTACGTGTTTCGCGGCACGCCGCTCTACGTGCAGCTGCTGCTGATGTACACGGGCATGTACAGCCTCGAGTTCGTGCGGTCGCACTCGCTGCTCGATGCGTTCTTCCGCAGCGGCTTCAATTGCGCGATTCTCGCGTTCGCGCTGAATACCTGCGCGTACACGACCGAGATCTTCGCCGGCGCGATCCGTGCGATTCCGCACGGCGAGGTCGAGGCGGCGCGCGCGTACGGGATGTCGCCGTTCACGATGTATCGCCGCGTGATCCTGCCGTCGGCGCTGCGCCGTGCGCTGCCGCTGTACAGCAACGAGGTGATCCTGATGCTGCACGCGACGACCGTGGCGTTCACGGCGACCGTGCCGGACATCCTGAAGGTCGCGCGTGACGCGAATTCCGCGACCTACATGGCGTTCCAGTCGTTCGGAATCGCCGCGCTGATCTATCTTGCGGTATCGTTCGCACTCGTCGCGGCGTTTCGCCGGGCGGAGCGCCACTGGCTCGCGTATCTCGCGGCCGCCCGTCATTGATTCACTTCGAGGAGAGCCAGTTGGCCGAGATCACTCAAACGCACGGTGCCACCAAGCTTGCGGCGCTCGACATCCACAAGCGCTATGGCGACAACGAAGTGCTCAAGGGCGTGTCGCTGAACGCGAAGGCCGGTGACGTCATCAGCATCATCGGCGCGAGCGGCTCGGGCAAGAGCACGTTCCTGCGCTGCATCAACTTCCTCGAGCGGCCGAATGCGGGGCAGATCGTCGTCGACGGCGAGGCCGTCCGCACGAAGGCCGACCGCGCCGGCGCGCTCGAAGTTGCCGATCACAAGCAGCTGCAGCGTATCCGCACGAAGCTCGCGATGGTGTTCCAGCACTTCAACCTGTGGGCGCACATGAACGTGCTCGAGAACGTGATGGAGGCACCCGTGCACGTGCTCGGCATTTCCAAGAAGGAAGCCGAGGATCGTGCGCGCGAGTACCTGGAGAAGGTCGGCCTGCCGCCGCGCGTCGAGAAGCAGTATCCGTCGCATCTGTCCGGCGGCCAGCAGCAGCGCGTCGCGATCGCGCGTGCGCTCGCGATGCATCCGGACGTGATGCTGTTCGACGAGCCGACGTCGGCGCTCGACCCGGAGCTGGTGGGCGAAGTGCTGAAGGTGATGCAGAAGCTGGCCGAGGAAGGCCGCACGATGATCGTCGTCACGCACGAGATGGGTTTCGCGCGCAACGTGTCGAATCATGTGATGTTTCTGCATCAGGGGCGGACCGAGGAAGAGGGCGATCCGAAGGAGGTGCTGGTGCGCCCGCAGAGCGAGCGGCTCAAGCAGTTCCTGTCGGGCAGCCTCAAGTAACGCGACGGGGCAGGTTTCAGCCGTGGTACCGGTGTCTCGTCCCGCAGGCGCCACCCGCACGACGCAGGTGGTGATCGTTGCATTGCCGCCCGTGTCGATGTCGGGCGTGGGTCCGATCGTCGATGCGTTGAATCTGGCGAACGAGATCGACGGGCGGCTGCTGTACCGCTGGCAGGTGTGTTCGTGGGACGGGCGGCCCGTGCCGCTCGCGGGCGGGGCGCAGTGGCATGCCGATGCGGCGTTCAACGATGCGATCGCATGCGACTGGCTGATCGTCGTGACCGAGCGGTTTCAGCAGTTTGCCGATTACCGGCTGTTTCTCGCGAGTCTCGCGCGGGTCGGGCAGCGGACGCCGGTCGTGACCGGCATTCACCACGGCGTGTGGTGGCTCGCGATGGCCGGGCAGCTTTCCGGGTATCGCGTGAGCGTGAACTGGGAGACGTATCAGCAGTTCGCCGAGCAGTTCGAGCGGTCGATCGTCACGCAGCAGATTTTCGAGATCGATCGCGATCGGGCGACCTGTGCCGGCGGGCAGGCGACCGTCGATTTCATGCTGGCCATGATTGGTCGGGAACACGGGCCCGAGCTGGGCGAGCGGATTGCCGATGCGCTCGGCGCCGGGACCTTGCGCAGCGGCGAGGAGCGGCAGCGGATTCCCTTCGTCACCGCGCCCGGTGAGCGGCATCCTCGGTTGAATGACGCGTTGCTGCTGATGGAGGCCAATGTCGAGGATCCGCTGACGACCGACGAGATCGCCGAGCTGGTCGGCGTGTCGCGCCGACAGTTGGAGCGGCTCTTTCGACAGTATCTCGGGGCGATGCCCTCCAAGTATTACCTCAATCTCCGATTGCTCAAGGCCAGGACGCAGTTGCAGCGGACCAGCAAGTCGGTCGTGCAGGTTAGTCTCGCTTGTGGGTTTTCTTCTGCTGCGCACTTTTCTAATGCGTATCGCGAAAGGTTCGGGGTCACGCCTCGGGAGGATCGGCGCGCGTGGCTCGAGAAGCAGACAGGTGGGGGGAGTGAGCCGCGGGCGGGGGCGCTCGTGGAGCGGGGGAAGGATTGATTTTTTGTGGTTTTTTGGGGGCGGTTCGCTCGCGTTTTGACGTGAATTGCCTGTGATCGTAATGGTCTATTAGCGTCGCCCCTGCGCGGGGCGGCGGTTACTTTTCTTTGTCTTGCCAAAGAAAAGTAACCAAAAGAAAGGCGCTGTGAGAACGCAAGACTTCCCGGTGCCATGGTCAGCAAAGTGGCCCTCGCCTAAATGTCCGCGCCAGCAAGGAACCCGGAGCGGTTCGAGCAATGGTTCTGACTCCACTCATCCCGCAGCGGAGCGGTATACCGCCCGCCAGCTCCATCCTCGCTTCGCTCGGCTGCAAGGTGCTTCTGGTCGTGCGGTGCGCACGTTTGCTTATCCAGGAGCCGTTGCCTGCCAGGCATCTCCGACGATTCACATCGATCGTGCAATTACGCCGCCTGCAAATCGATCATTGCTCGCGGTGTATTGCTGTACCCCATTTTTCCTGGCCGGGGCAGCGAATCAGGTGTTCACCGAAAATGACGTCTTGCCCAGACGAGTGAGGGCGATTGCTGATCGATGGCGACGCTGGAGGGGGTGTACCTGTCGGCCGAGCGAAGCGAGGGCGGAGCTAGCGGGCGGTATACCGCTCCGCTGGGGGATGAGTGATGTCAGAACCATTGCTCGAACCACTCCGGGTTCCTTGCTGGCGCGGACACTTAGGCGAGGGCCACTTTGCAGGCTATGGCACCGGGAAGTCTTGCGTTTTCACAACGCCTTTCTTTTGGTTACTTTTCTTTGGCAAGACAAAGAAAAGTGACCGCCGCCCCGCGCAGGGGCGACGCTAATAGACCGTTACGATCACAGGCAATTCACGTCAAAACGCGAGCGAACCGCCCAAAACCCCCAAAAAAACCACCCCCCACCCCCAGAAGGCAAAATAAAAGCGCACTATCCGCTTCCGATAGAACCCGTCGCAAATCCGCAAGACGCTTGCGTCACCCTTACCTAAACTTGATCCTGTTGAACCCTCTTACGAAACCGAAAGGAACGACCATGACGACCTCGACCGTGACCCGCCAGACATTCGACGAAGTGATGGTGCCGGTATTTTCCCCCGCCCCGTTCGTGCCGGATCGCGCAGAGGGCTCCCGCGTGTGGGACACGGCTGGCCGTGAATACATCGATTTCGCGTGCGGCATCGCGGTCACGTCGCTGGGCCACGGCCACCCGGAACTGCTGAAGGTCCTGGACGAACAAAGCCGCAAGCTCTGGCACATCGGCAACGGCTACACGAACGAGCCGGTGCTGCGCCTCGCGAAGCGTCTCGAATCGCTGACCTTCGCCGATCGCGCGTTCTTCGCGAACTCGGGCGCGGAAGCAAATGAAGCCGCATTGAAGCTCGCACGCCGCGTCGCGTTCGACCGCCACGGCGCCGATAAAGCGGAAATCATCTCGTTCGTGCAGTCGTTCCACGGCCGCACGTTCTTCACGGTCAGCGTCGGCGGCCAGCCGAAGTACTCGGAAGGCTTCGGCCCCGTGCCGGCCGGCATCACGCACCTGCCGTACAACGACATCGAAGCCGCGAAGGCCGCGATCGGCCCGCAAACCTGCGCCGTGATCGTCGAGCCCGTGCAAGGCGAAGGCGGCGTGATCCCGGCCGATCCGGCCTTCCTGAAGGCGCTGCGCGAAGCGTGCGACGCGCACGGCGCGCTGCTGATTTTCGACGAAGTGCAAACGGGCGTCGGCCGCACGGGCCAGTTCTACGCGTACATGGACACGGGCGTCACGCCGGACATCCTGACGACCGCGAAGGCGCTCGGCAACGGCTTCCCGATCGGCGCGATGCTGACGACGAACGAACTGGCCGCGCACTTCAAGGTCGGCGTGCACGGCACGACGTACGGCGGCAACCCGCTCGCCTCGGCGATCGCCGACAAGGTCGTCGAGCTGATCGGCGATCCGGCACTGCTCGAAGGCGTGCGCGAACGCAGCGTGCGCCTGAAGGGCGCGCTCGAACGCATCAACGCACGCTTCGGCATCTTCAAGGACGTGCGCGGCAAGGGCCTGCTGGTCGGCGCCGAACTCACCGCCGCGTTCGACGGCCGCGCGAAGGACTTCGTCACCGCCGCCGCCGAGAACGGCCTGATCATGCTGATCGCCGGCCCGAACGTGCTGCGCTTCGTCCCGTCGCTGGTGATCCCGTTCGACCTGCTCGACGAAGGCGTGAAGCGCTTCGAGAAGGCGGTCGAACAGGTGCTCGCCGCACAGGAAGCCACCGCGCGCTGATCGGCGCCCCCCATCGCAGACAGGAACGACGATGCTATTTGTTCGCCCCGGCAAACTCACGGATCTCGATGCGCTCGCGCACATGGCGCGCACCGCGCAGCCGGTCCTGCACTCGCTGCCGCACGACCGCGCGGCGCTCGAAGCGCGCGTGGCGCTCTCCGAGGATTCGTTTCGCGCGGACGTCGATTTCGCCGGCGAGGAGTTCTACCTCTTCGTGCTCGAGGAATCGTCGACCGGCAAGCTGCTCGGCACGGCGAGCATCGTGGCCGCGGCCGGCTACTCGGAACCGTTCTACGCGTTCCGCAACGACGCACTGATCCACGCGTCGCGCGAGCTGCACGTGAACCGCAAGATCCACGCGCTCACGATGTCGCACGAGCTGACCGGCAAGAGCCGGCTCGCGGGCTTCTACGTCGATCCGTCGCTGCGCGGCGATGCGGCCGCGCACCTGATCTCGCGCGCGCGGATGATGTACATCGCCGCGAACCGCCGGCGCTTCACGCCGGAAGTGTTCACGCTGCTGCTCGGCGTGAGCGACGGCAACGGCGCATCGCCGTTCTGGGAAGCGGTGGGGCGCAAGTTCTTCGGCCGCGATTTCACCGACGTCGACATCGCGTCGGGCGGCCGCAGCCGCACGTTCATCGCCGAAGTGATGCCGGCCTATCCGCTCTACGTGCCGCTGCTGCCGGAAGCCGCGCAGCGCGTGCTCGGCGAGCCGAACGAAACGGCCTTGCTCGCATACGACATCCATCTCGAGGAAGGCTTCGAGCCCGACCGCTTCGTCGACATCTTCGACGCAGGCCCGGTGCTGACCGCGCAGGTCGACCGCACCGCGTGCGTGAAGCACGGCTCGGAGCGCGTCGTGCGCGAGGCCGCGCACCAGCAGGGCGATGTCGCGTACCTGGTGTCGACGGGCAGCGGCGAATCGTTCCGCTGCGTGCTGGCCGACCTGCCGGGCGACACTGCCGAGGCACCGCTGGCCGGCGACGTGCGCGCGGCGCTCGATGTGAAGGATGGCGATGTCGTGCGCTGCGTGCCGCTGCACCGCCGCGACGATGAAGATTTGAAGGGAGACGCAGCATGATCGTCGTTCGGGTCGTACAAACGGGCGACGTCGACGCGCTCGTGTCGCTCGCGAAGGAAACCGGGCCGGGCCTGACCACGTTCAAGCCCGACCGCGACGCGCTCGCCGCGCGTATCGCGCGCGCGCGCCGCACGCTGGACGGGCAGGCCGCGCCGGGCGAGGCCGGCTACTTCTTCGTGATGGAAGAATCGAAGACGGGCGACATCGCGGGCGTGTGCGGGATCGAAACGCAGGTCGGCCTCGAGCAGCCGTTCTACAACTATCGCGTGAGCACCGTCGTGCACGCGAGCCAGGAGCTCGGCGTGTGGACGCGGATGTCCGCGCTGAACATCTCGCACGACCTGACGGGCTACGCGGAAGTGTGCTCGCTGTTCCTGAGCCCGCGCTATCGCACCGGCGGCGTCGGCGGCCTGCTGTCGCGCTCGCGCTTCATGTTCATCGCGCAGTTCCGCGAGCGCTTCCCGGAACGCCTCTGCGCGGAACTGCGCGGCCACTTCGACGAGGACGGCACGTCGCCGTTCTGGCGCGCAGTCGGTTCGCACTTCTACCAGATCGATTTCAACGCAGCCGATTACCTCAGCTCGCACGGCCGCAAGTCGTTCCTCGCGGAACTGATGCCGCGCTACCCGGTGTACGTCGACCTGCTGCCGCAGGACGCGCAGGACGCGGTCGGCCTCACGCACCGCGACACGCTGCCGGCCCGCAAGATGCTCGAAGCGGAAGGGCTGCGTTACCAGAATCACGTCGACATCTTCGACGCGGGCCCCGTGCTCGAATGCCACATCAACGACCTGCGCACGGTGCGCGAGAGCGTCGTCGTGCCGGTCGCGATCGGCGTGCCCGATACGGGCGAGGACGCGCAGGGCGGCCATCCGCCGAGGTCGCTGGTGTCGAATACGTCGCTCGGCGATTTCCGCGTCGGCGTCGCGCCGGGTGTCGTGGCGAACGGCTCGTTCGTGCTGTCGGCCGACGATGCCGCCGCGCTCGACGTGAAGGCCGGCGATCCGGTCCGCGTGCTGCCGCTCAAAGTCAAACAGGGATAAACGAATCATGACGGAACTCTTCATCGACGGCGCCTGGGTCGCGGGCTCGGGCCCCGTGTTCGCTTCGCGCAACCCGGGCACCGACGAGATCGCATGGCAGGGCGAAAGCGCGTCGGCGGCCGACGTCGACCGTGCGGTCGCGAGCGCGCGCCGTGCATTCGCCGGCTGGTCGGCGCTCGACTTCGAATCGCGTTGCGCGATCGTCAAGCGTTTCGCCGCGTTGCTCAACGAACGCAAGGAAGCGATCGCGACCGCGATCGGCCGCGAGACGGGCAAGCCGCTGTGGGAAGCACGCACCGAAGTCGCGTCGATGGCCGCGAAGGTCGGCATCTCGATTCAGGCCTACCAGGAACGCACCGGCGAGAAACGCCAGGACATGGCCGACGGCGTCGCGGTGCTGCGCCACCGTCCGCACGGCGTCGTCGCGGTGTTCGGTCCGTACAATTTCCCCGGCCACTTGCCGAACGGCCATATCGTGCCCGCGCTGATCGCGGGCAATGCGGTCGTGTTCAAGCCGTCGGAACTCGCGCCGGGCGTCGCGCGCGCGACGGTCGAAGTGTGGAAGGAGGCCGGGTTGCCGGCCGGCGTGCTGAACCTCGTGCAGGGCGAGAAGGACACCGGCATCGCACTCGCGAACCATCGGCAGATCGACGGACTGTTCTTCACGGGCAGCTCCGATACGGGCACGCTGCTGCACAAGCAGTTCGGCGGCCGCCCGGAGATCGTGCTCGCGCTCGAAATGGGCGGCAACAATCCGCTCGTGATCGGCGAAGTCGAGGACATCGACGCGGCCGTGCATCACACGATCCAGTCGGCGTTCCTGTCGGCCGGCCAGCGCTGCACGTGCGCGCGCCGCATCTTCGTGCCGCAGGGCGCGTTCGGCGACCGCTTCCTCGCGCGCTTCGCGGACGTCACGTCGAAGATCACGGCCGACGTGTTCGATGCCGATCCGCAGCCGTTCATGGGCGCGGTGATCTCGGCACGCGCGGCCGCGAAGCTGGTCGATGCCCAGTCGCGCCTGATCGAGCAGGGCGCGAAACCGGTCATCGCGATGACGCAGCGCGATCCGCGCCTCGGCTTCGTGAACGCGGCGATCGTCGACGTGACGGGCGTGGCCAACCTGCCCGACGAGGAACATTTCGGCCCGCTCGCGCAGATCGTCCGCTACGCGACGTTCGACGAAGCGATCGAGCGCGCGAACGACACGGCGTTCGGCCTGTCCGCCGGCCTGCTGGCCGACGACGAGAAGGCATGGGAACACTTCCGCCGCACGATCCGCGCCGGCATCGTCAACTGGAACCGGCCGACCAACGGTGCGTCGTCCGCCGCGCCGTTCGGCGGCACGGGCCGCTCGGGCAACCATCGCCCGAGCGCGTACTACGCAGCCGACTACTGCGCGTATCCGATGGCGTCGGTGGAAAGCACGCAACTGACCTTGCCCGCGAGCCTGTCGCCGGGCCTGCATTTCTGATCGAGGGAGCGACGATGAACGCACAAGAAGCCAATTTCGACGGGCTCGTCGGCCCGACCCACAACTACGCCGGGCTGTCGTTCGGCAACGTGGCGTCCCTCAACAACGAGAAGTCGGCCGCGAACCCGAAGGCCGCCGCGAAGCAGGGGCTGCGCAAGATGAAGCAGCTCGCCGATCTCGGTTTCGCACAGGGCGTGCTGCCGCCGCAGGAGCGGCCGTCGCTGCGCCTGTTGCGCGAGCTCGGCTTCTCGGGCAAGGACGCGGACGTGATCGCGAAGGCCGCGAAGCAGGCGCCGGAACTGCTCGCCGCGGCGAGCTCGGCGTCGGCGATGTGGACCGCGAACGCGGCCACCGTCAGCCCGTCGGCCGACACGAGCGACGGCCGCGTGCACTTCACGCCGGCGAACCTGTGCAGCAAGCTGCATCGCGCGATCGAGCACGAAGCGACGCGCCGCACGCTGTCGACGCTGTTCGCCGATCCCGCGCACTTCGCGGTGCACGAAGCGCTGACGGGCACGCCGGCGCTCGGCGACGAAGGCGCGGCGAACCATACGCGCTTCTGCGCGGAATACGGCAAGCCGGGCATCGAATTCTTCGTGTACGGCCGCGCGGAATACCGCCGCGGGCCGGAACCGAAGCGCTTCCCGGCACGGCAGACCTTCGAGGCGAGCCGCGCGGTCGCGCATCGCCACGGGCTCGCCGAGGAAGCGACGGTCTACGCGCAGCAGGATCCGGACGTGATCGACGCGGGCGTGTTCCACAACGACGTGATCTCGGTCGGCAACCGCGACACGCTGTTCACGCACGAGCGCGCGTTCGTCAACAAGCAGGCGATCTACGACACGCTGACCGCCGCGCTCGACGCACGCGGCGCGCGCCTGAACGTGATCGAGGTGCCGGAAGCGGCCGTGAGCGTGAACGACGCGGTGACGTCGTACCTGTTCAACAGCCAGCTGCTGTCGCGCGCGGACGGCTCGCAGGTGCTCGTCGTGCCGCAGGAATGCCGCGAGAACGCCAACGTCGCGGCCTATCTCGACCACCTCGCGGCCGGCAACGGCCCGATTCACGACGTGCTCGTGTTCGACCTGCGCGAAAGCATGAAGAACGGGGGCGGCCCCGCATGCCTGCGCCTGCGCGTCGTGCTGAACGACGCGGAGCGCGCGGCGGTCACGTCGAACGTGTGGATCAACGACACGCTGTTCGCGTCGCTCGACGCATGGATCGACAAGCACTACCGCGATCGCCTCGCACCGGAAGATCTCGCCGATCCGGCGCTGCTCGACGAATCGCGCACGGCGCTCGACGAACTCACGCAGATCCTGCGCGTCGGTTCGCTGTATGACTTCCAGCGCTGAGGCACGGATGCCGTCCGCCGCGCTGCTCGACGACTTTCTCGCGTTCACGCTGGCCGGCAGCGTGCCGGCCGAGCAGGGCGGTACCTGCGCGGGCGGTGCGGTGCGCTGGCAATGGCCCGGCGACGGGCTGCTCGTGCTCGAACCGGTCGCGGCGAACGAGGCAACACGCGCGAGCGTGCTCGTATCGGCGGGCGTGCACGGCGACGAGACGGCGCCGATCGAGCTGCTGTCGATGCTGGTGTGCGATCTCGCGTCGGGCGCGCTGCCGCTCGCGTGCCGGCTGCTCGTCGTGCTCGGCAACGTGCCGGCGATGCGCGCGGGCGAGCGTTATCTCGACGACGACCTGAACCGCCTGTTCAGCGGCCGTCACACGCAGGTGCCCGCGAGCCGCGAAGCGCCACGCGCCGCGCAGCTCGAGGCGGCCGCGGCCGCGTTCTTCGCGGCCGCGCCGGCGGGCAGCGCGCGCTGGCACATCGACATGCACACGGCGATCCGCGCGTCGGTGTTCGAGCAGTTCGCGCTGCTGCCGCATACGGGCACGCCGCCGACGCGCACGATGGTCGAATGGCTGGGCGACGCGCGCATCGCGGCCGTGCTGCTGCACACCGCGAAGGGCAACACGTATTCGCATTTCACGGCCGAGCATAGCGGCGCGCTCGCCTGCACGCTCGAACTCGGCAAGGTGCGGCCGTTCGGCCAGAACGACCTGACGCGCTTCGCGCCGGCCGACCGCGCGGTGCGCAAGCTGGTGTCGGGCCGGCCGACGGATGCCGACGCGGCGCTGCCGCGCGTCTTCACGGTGATCGACCAGATCACGAAGCAGAGTGACGCGCTCGAGCTGTTCGTCGCGGCCGACGTCGCGAACTTCACCGCGTTCGCGCGCGGCACGGTGCTCGCGCAGGACGGCGACTACCGCTACACGGTGACGCACGACGAGGAGCGGATCGTGTTTCCGAACCCGACCGTGAAGCCGGGGCTGCGTGCGGGCCTGCTCGTCGTCGACACGACGCGCGAGACGATCGCGGCATTGGTCTGACCGATCGGCGGCCGCGCCGACGCGCGGGCCGCCTTGCGTATTTGCGACATCGTCTTGCAAGTTCGATGGCCGGCGCGGCCGGTGTCGTATGCGCACCGCAGCATCGCGCATCGGCAGCCGCTTTGCCATGCCGGGCCGCGCGGATTGGTACAATCGCGGCCTTGCGGCTGTTGCGCCGCATCACGGCGCGGCAGCCGCATTGTCGGGGTCATCCGACCCTGCAATGATGCCTGCGCCCGTAGTTCCGGAACATTCGAGTATCGAGGAGAGCACCTGATGAAGTTGGATTGGCGTAAAGTGGCCGCGCATGCGGTGGTGGCGGCATCGGCGGCGGCGGCAGGCAGCGCGTTTGCCGCGGATCTGAAGGAGATCCGGTTCGGCGTCGAGGCCTCGTACGCACCGTTCGAATACAAGACGCCCGACGGCAAGCTGACCGGCTTCGACATCGACATCGGCAACGCGGTGTGCGCGAAGCTGAAGACGAAGTGCGTGTGGGTCGAGAACGACTTCGACGGCCTGATCCCCGCGCTGCAGGCGCGCAAGTTCGATGCGATCAACTCGGACATGACGATCACCGACCAGCGCAAGCACGCGATCGCGTTCACCGACCCGATCTATACGATTCCGAACCAGCTGATCGCGAAGCAGGGCAGCGGCCTGCTGCCGACCCCGCAGTCGCTGAAGGGCAAGCGCGTCGGCGTGCTGCAGGGCACGATCCAGGAAGCGTACGCGAAGAAGAAGTGGGCGCCGGTCGGCGTTGAAGTCGTGCCGTACCAGACGCAGGACCTGGCCTACGCCGACCTGAAGTCGGGCCGTCTCGACGCGACGTTCCAGGATTCGGAAGCCGGCTCGAAGGGCTTCCTGACGAAGCCGCAAGGCCAGGGCTTCGCGTTCGCGGGCGGCACCGTCAGCGACGCCGAGATCCTCGGCTCGGGCGTCGGCTTCGGCCTGCGCAAGAACGACGCGGCGCTGAAGACCGCACTCGATCAGGCGCTGAAGGACCTGAAGGCCGACGGCACGATCGACAACCTCGCGAAGAAGTACTTCAGCGTGCCCGTGACGCTCAAGTAAGCGCTTCGTTCGAACGCACGATGTAAAAAACCGGCCGCCGATGCGGCCGGTTTGCTTTTGGGAACCGGAAACCGCGCGGGCGGCCGGCCGTCAGCCGTGCTGCGCGGGGAAGAACCGCCCCAGTTCGTGCGCGAGTTCGTTGAGGATGCTCATTTCCTGTTGCGAGATCTTGCGTGCCGGCTGCGCGCCGGCCCAGTCGCCATACAGCAGCGCGACCGTCGCCGCATCGACCCGCACCGGCAGCAGCACGAACGCGCGCGTGTCGTCGAACACGTCGAGATACCACGCGGGCAGGCGCTTGAGCATCTTCGGTTCCTGCGCCTGCTCGATGAAGATGCCGACCGAATTGGTGATCGCGAGATGGAATACGTCCGGCTCGAAGCGCTCGTGAAAGCGCAGCCGGTAGAGCGCCGCGTCGACGCCGGGACCGAAACCCAGGCGCGCGGCGAACGTGCCGTCGTCGTGGCGCACGAACATGACGGTGCGCGTGAACGCGAGGCTCGCGAGCAGGCTTTCCGACGCCAGCGCGAGCACCGGCGTCAGCACGTGCTCGGACGGCAGCGCGCGCAGGTCGGCGAGGCCGGCTTCGAGACAGGCTTCGGGCTCGGCCTGCGCACGCGCGATCGCATCGGCGTTCGCGCGCAACTCGACGATCTCGCGCATCACGGTGTCGCTCGCTTCCTCGTGCGCGAGCCGGTCGGCGATCTCGACGAGCGCGTCGGGTTCCGTATCGAGCGCCGGCGCATAGTGCTGCGCGAGCGCCGCGATGTGCGCGTCGCGCTGCGGACCATCGGGCATCGCGAGCGCACTCGCGACGTCGGCCGAGCAGCGGCTCACCGCCCGCAGCCAGTTCACGCGTTCGATCATGTCCTCGTCGGCCGCGAGTTCGCGGCCGAACGCGTCGACGCGGTTCACGTGGTGGTGGTGGTCGGCGATGCCGTCGCGGATCATGTCGGGCAGCCGCCAGCGTGCCGCCGCCTCGAGCCCGATCTCGTCGAAACCGACGCCGAGCACCTCGACGCAGGCGGCCGATTCGTCGACGTGCATCTCGGCCGCGCGGCGGCGGATCTTGTCCCATTCGCTGTCGAGATAGCAGACCACGAGCAGCTTGCCGACCTGGCGCATCAGCGTGCAGACGACGGCTTCCTCGCCCGCGCGCAGGTCGGCGCGCTCGGTGAGCTTGCGCGCGACGCAGCCGGACAGCAGCGCGCGGTTCAGCTCGAGCTTCGCGTCGATGCGCCGCGGCGTGCTGTGGTGGAAATGGTCGACGAGCTTCAGCCCGACGACCAGATGGCCGACGGCGTCCATGCCGAGCACCATCAGCGCGCGCGTCACGGTCGTGATGTTGCCGCCGAACGCCATGTACATCGCGGAGTTCGCGAGCCGCAGCACTTTCTGCGTGAGCGCGAAGTCCGACAGCACGACACGCACGAGTGCGGTGAAGTCGAGGTCGTCGTTCTTCATCGCGGCCATCGTCGCGCGCAGCGATTCCGACAGCAGCGGGAAATCGCCCCGTTCGCTCATCCGGGCCCACAGCTTGTCCAGCAAAGCGGTGCGGGGCAGGTGTTCGGTGATTGACATACGGATCTGTCCGGTTCGCCGCGCGCGTCAGGCGGCGGCGTGCAGGTGCAGCTGCTGCGCCTCGAAGCGCCGCGCGAGCTCCTCGGACGGCAGCGCCTGGCAGACGAGCCAGCCCTGGATGTGATTGCAGCCCATCTCCGTCAGCAGTGCGCGCTGCGCCTCGGTCTCGACGCCTTCGGCGACGAGTTCGAGATCGAGCGTCTGCGCGAGGCCGACCACCGCCGACACGATCGCGCGGTCGTTGCGCGACGTCAGCAGGTTCTCGACGAAACTGCGGTCGATCTTCAGCTTCGCGAGCGGGAAGCGCTGCAGGTACGCGAGGCTCGAATAGCCGGTGCCGAAATCGTCGATCGCGAAGCGGATGCCGAGATCGGTCAGCTCCTCGAGCAGCACTTTCGCATGCGCGGGATCGTGCATCAGCAGGCTTTCGGTGATTTCGAGCACGATGCGGCGCGGGTCGATGCCCGTCAGCGCGATCGCCTCGCGCACGCTCTGCGTGAAGCGCGGGTCGCGGAACTGCTGCGGCGACACGTTGACCGCCACGTACTGCAGCGCAAGCCCCTGGCTGTCCCATGCGACGAGCTGCATGCACGCGGCCTTGAGCACCCAGTTGCCGAGGTAGTTGATCAGGCCGATCGATTCGGCGAGCGGAATGAAGGTCGCCGGCGGCACGAGGCCGTGTACCGGATGGCGCCAGCGGATCAGCGCCTCGACGCCGACCACCGCGCCCGACTGGCTGTGCGTGATCGGCTGGAAGTGGAGCGAGAACTCGCCGTTGCGCACGCCGTCGTACAGGTCGGCCTCGAGCTTCAGCCGTTCGGCGTCGGCCGGATCGTCGACCGGCGCATGGAACGCAAGCGCGTTGCCGCCCGATGCCTTCGCCTGCGCGAGCGCATGGTCGGCGCGGCGCAGCAGCGGGCTGTGATGCTGCGCGCGATGCGGCGCGGCGCGTTCGTCGGGGTAGAGCGCGATGCCGATGCTCGCGGACAGGTGCACGGTCTGCCCCTGGTACACGTAGGGCTCGCGCACCGCGGCCTGCAGCCGGCGCGCGAGCGCGTCGGCGGCGTGGCTCGCCTGCGAGCGGTCCGAGGCGCCGAGCACGATCGCGAACTTGTCGCTCGCGACGCGCGCGAGCCGCTCGTTCGGCGTGACGAGCGCCTTCAGCCGCTGCGCGGTCTCGCGCAGCAGCGTGTCGCCCGCGTCGTAGCCGAGCGCGCGGTTGATCCGCTGGTAGTCGTCGAGGTCGAGCAGCAGCAGCGCCGCGCAGGTGCCGTCCTCGTCGGCGGTCTGCTGCGCACGCATCAGCGCCGGCACGAGCGCGGACAGGTTGTCGAGCCCCGTCATCGGGTCATGGTGCATTTCATACGTCAGCTTCGCCTCGAGCGCGCGCCACGACGACACGTCGAATGCCGCGATCGCGAAACCGTCGACGCCGTGATGGCGGCTCTTGAACGCACGGACCTCGACGTCCAGCGGGTAGGTGAGCGACTTGACGATGCACATCGTCGCCTTCTCGACCTGGCCGGAACGCGCGGCGCGCGCAAGCAGGCCTTCGAGCGCCGAGGTATCCTGTTCGGCGATCAGGTCGCGCAGCGTCAGCGTGTGCAGGTAGTCGCGGTGGTAGCCGATGAAGCGCAGGCTCGCGTCGGACACGTACAGAAAGCGCAGCTCGCGGTCGACATGGGCGAGGAAATCCACCGTGCCGACCGTCTGTTCCAGCCAGTTGCGCACGGAGTCGTCGCGGCGCGGCGCGCCGGCGCGCGCCGGCATCAGCGCGCCGCCCGACCAGGCGAAGCGGCGCAGCGTATGCAAGGCGCTGCGCCAGGAGCCCTTGCGTGACGTCTGTTTCCTGTTGGCTTCCATGTTTCTCGCTGACGTGAAGGGCTGGAACTGGTTGTCCGCAAGGAATAACGGCAGATTGTGCGGAATCTTTAACGGGCCGGCCGCGGATGGCGCAGCCGCCGGCCCGGATCGCATCCCGGATGTTCGACAGGCGAACGCCGGCGTGGCCTGTATCGAGGCTGACTTTATAAGAAATGAGGACGCAGATGAAGCGAAAACTGTTGCTGGGCGCCGTGGCGGCGCTGGTGGCCGGCCATGCGCTGATGGCGCAGGCGGAATTGAAGCCGGGTGCCGCGGCGCCGGATTTCACGACGCAGGCGTCGCTGGGCGGCAAGACTTACACGTACTCGCTCGCCGGCGCGCTGAAGCAGGGGCCGGTCGTGCTGTATTTCTACCCGGCGGCGTTCACGAAGGGCTGCACGATCGAGGCGCATGCGTTTGCCGATGCGGTCGACCGTTACAAGGCTTACGGCGCGACGGTGATCGGCGTATCGGCCGACAATATCGACACGCTGACGAAATTCTCGGTGAGCGAGTGCCGCAGCAAGTTCCCGGTCGCGGCCGATCCGGACGCGAAGATCATCCGGGAATACGATGCGAAGCTGCCGGCGCTCGACCGCGCGAACCGCGTGTCCTACGTGATCTCGCCGGAAGGGAAGGTGCTCTACGAATACACGAGCCTGTCGCCCGACAAGCACGTCGAGAACACGCTCGCCGCCGTGAAGGCGTGGGCCGACGCGCATCCGAAGCCGTAAGCGGCCGCGCCTGGCACGAAAACGGCCCGCCGTGCGGGCCGCGGGCACGACAACACGCGCCGCCGGGCGGCGGCGCGCAGCGGGCCGTCACGCGCGCAAGGCCTGCTCGATCGGCACGCTGCCGCCGACGAAGCCGACGATCTTGCGCGAGATGCCGAGCTTGATCGCCTCGATCGCGGCCCATGCGACGTCCTGGCGCGACACGGGCGGCGCGGGGTCGAGCCAGGCGTCGGTCAGCGCGATCTTGCCGACGCCCGGATCGTCGGTGAGCGGGCCCGGGCGCAGGATCACGTAGTCGACACCCGACGCGATCACGCGGTCGTCGCCCTCGCGCTTCATCTGCGAATAATGGCGCAGCGCGTCCGGCGCCTGTTCGGGCCGGTACGCCGAAAGCGAGCTGATCACGACGAGCTTCTGCGCGTTGAAGGCGAGCGTGTATTCGGCCGCGCGGGCCACCGCGTCGCGGTCGACCTGTTCCTCTTCGGCCGCGCCCTCCGATTCGGCCGAGCCGGCCGCGTAGATCACGTGCGTGATGCCCTGGAACGCGTGCGAGAAATCGTTCGTCAGATCGGCCTCGACGACCCGTGCGCCCGCCAGCGCATAGCCGTGCCGGCGCACGAGCGCCGTGACCTCGAACTCCGGCTGCTTGAGCAGCAGATCCGCGCAGGCCTGGCCCGTCCGGCCGGTCGCACCAATCAGCAGTACCTTCGTCGTCATGAAACCGCTCCTTGCTCGATGCGTCTTCCGTCCAGATAGGGACGGACGACCGATAACTCAAGTGTAATGTCGATTTGCCCCGCCGGCGGGCGCGTATTAAGGGGCGTACCGGCGTCGGGCGTTCATTCGTTCACACGGATGCGGGAATGACGCGCCGACCGGCTATCATGTGCGCGATGGTTTTTTCGCCGTTACGCGTATAACGCGCCGGCCCACCGGTTGGAGTACACATGGCATTACCCCTGGACAACGTCAGCATGGCCGTGTTCTGCGACTTCGAGAACGTCGCGCTCGGCGTGCGCGACGCGAAGTACGAGAAATTTGACATCAAGCCCGTGCTGGAGCGCCTGCTGCTGAAAGGCAGCATCGTCGTGAAGAAGGCCTATTGCGACTGGGATCGCTACAAGGGCTTCAAGGCGTCGATGCACGAGGCGAGCTTCGAGCTGATCGAGATTCCGCACGTGCGCCAGTCGGGCAAGAATTCGGCCGACATCCGGCTCGTCGTCGATGCGCTCGATCTCTGCTACACGAAGTCGCACGTCGATACGTTCGTGATCATCAGCGGCGATTCCGACTTCTCGCCGCTCGTGTCGAAGCTGCGCGAGAACGCGAAGAAGGTGATCGGCGTCGGCGTGAAGAAATCGACGTCGGACCTGCTGGTCGCGAACTGCGACGAATTCATCTTCTACGACGATCTGGTGCGCGAGCAGCAGCGCACGCTCGCGAAGCGCGAACAGCAGCAGCGTGCCGGCAACGGCGGCGCGAGGCGGCCTGACGAGCCGGCCTCGCGCAAGCACGACATGGATGCCCGCAAGGCCGAGGCGATCGCGCTGGCGGTCGAGACGTTCGATGCGCTCGCGTCGGAGCGCGACGACGTCGGCAAGATCTGGGCGTCGGTGCTCAAGAGCGCGATCAAGCGCCGCAAGCCGGATTTCAACGAGTCGTACTACGGGTTCCGCGCGTTCGGCAACCTGCTCGACGAAGCGCAGGCGCGCGGCCTGCTGGAAGTGGGGCGCGACGACAAGTCGGGCGCGTTCGTGTCGCGGGCCCGCCAGCCGGCGGCCATGGAGCATGTCGCGGCGGGCGGGGACGGCAGCGCGCACGGCGGCGCCCACCACCACGGTGCGCGCGCGGCCGAACCGGCGCGGGCCGGGCGCAATGCGCAACGTCGCGGGCAGCGGGCCGAAGCGGTGGCGCACGAAAGCGAGCAGGCCGAAGCGGAAGCGGCGGACGTCGCCGAGTTCGTCGAGGCTGGGTCGGTGACGCCACCGGCTGAAACGGCTGAAGCGGCGGAGGCGGTCGACGCACCGGGCGAGGCGAAGGACGGCCGCAAGCGTGCGCGCAAGAGCGCGGCGAAGAAGACGGGCGCGAAGAAGGGTGCCGCCGCGAAGGGCGCCGGCCATCATGCGGCCGGGAAGACCGACGACGCCCACGGTGAGGCGAAGCACGGCGGCGACCAGCACGCGCACGGCAGGCATGCCGACGACGCGGAGCAGGGCGACGAACGGCATGCCGCCGTGACGCGTGCCGAGCCGGCGGCCGGCGATGCCGGCGGCGACGGGACTGCCGCCCAGCCGTCGCATGAGGCGGCGCCGCTCGAAGCGCATGCCGACGCACCGGCCGCTGCCAAGAAAAAGCCGGCCCGCAAGGCGGCACCGCGCGCACGTCGTCCGCGCAAGACGACGGCGGCCGAGTAACGGCAGGCGTCCGGGTGCCGTCCGAAGCGGGACGGCATCCGCGCCGAACGATACCGGCCGGCGCAATGCCGGCGCGGCTGCGCTAGCCGTTCAGCACATACGGACGCGTCATCACTTCGAGGAAGTGGCCGTCCGGGTCGTCGAAGTACACGCCGCGCCCGCCGTTGTGGCGGTAGATGTCGTCGGGTTGCCGCTTCGCGGGATCGGCCCAGTGCGCGAGCCCGCGCGCGCGGATGCGCGCCAGCACGCGATCGAAGCCGGCTTCGTCGAGCAGGAACGCATAGTGCTGCGACCTGATTTCCCCCGCCTGTTCGTAGAAATCGAGCGACACGCCGTTGTCGAGCGCGACGACCCGCATCGCGCCGAACGGCGTCGGCGGCGGCAATTCCAGGAGTTCGGTCAGGAAGCGGCTCGACGCATGCTTGTCGCTGCACCAGACGATCGTGTGATTGAGCTGGACGTTCATGGCGGGTTCCGGCGAAGGGCTCGCGGTAGGCATGGACTCACGATAGCCGATCGCCGCCCGGGTTCAAGGGCAAAAAAACGGCCGCCTGCCTGAATTGTCCCCAGGAGTTGGACACCACTCCAACCCTTGGGGTCGGCTCAGTCGGGCCGCCGCTTCCCGTCATTCGCCGGCCACCGCCGGCCCGCCCGAATTGCCGCGGCGATTGCGGCGTTTCTCTCCCCACACGCGGAACCGGTCCATGTACAGGTAGACGACCGGCGTCGTATAGAGCGTCAGCACCTGCGACACGATCAGGCCGCCGGCGATCGCGATCCCGAGCGGCGCGCGCAGCTCGGCGCCGTCGCCGCTGCCGAACGCGAGCGGCAGTGCGCCGAGGAGCGCGGCCATCGTCGTCATCATGATCGGGCGGAAGCGCAGCAGGCACGCCTCGTGGATCGCGTCGAACGACGACTTCTTGTTGTTGCGCGTCTGGTCGATCGCGAAGTCGACCATCATGATCGCGTTCTTCTTCACGATGCCGATCAGCAGGATCACGCCGATCAGCGCGATGATGCTGAACTCGGTCTTGAACAGCAGCAGCGCGAGCAGCGCGCCGACGCCGGCCGACGGCAGCGTCGACAGGATCGTGATCGGGTGGATGTAGCTCTCGTACAGGATCCCGAGCACGATGTAGACGGCCAGCAGTGCGGCGAGGATCAGGATCGGCTGGTCGTTCATCGACTGCTGGAACGCCTGCGCGGTGCCCTGGAAACTGCCGACGATCGTCGGCGGGACGCCGACCTGCGCCATGGTCTGGTAGATCACCTGGGTCGCCTGCGACAGCGACACGCCCGGCGGCAGGTTGAACGAGATCGTCGTCGCGACGAACAACCCCTGGTGGTTGACCGACAGCGGCGTCGTGCTCGGCCCGAACGTCGCGATCGCCGACAGCGGGATCATCGTCGACTTCGACGTCGACACCGACGCACCCGACGACGCGCTCGACTTGCCGCTCGCGGCGATCGAGTTGAGCGCCTGGTTGCGCGCGGAATCGGACGCGATCGCCGCGGCGCTCTGCGTGGCCGTCCCGGCGCTCGACGTGCCGGCCGACGTCGCGACATAGGTGCCGGCGGCCGCGTTGGTGGTCTGCGAGCCGTTCGCGCTGCCACCCGACGTGCTGATCCACACCTGGTTCAGCATCTCCGGGCTTTGCCAGTATTTCGGCGCGACTTCCATCACGACGTGGTACTGGTTCAGCGGGTTGTAGATCGTCGAGACCTGGCGCTGGCCGAACGCGTCGTACAGCGTGTTGTCGATCTGCGCGGGCTTGATGCCGAAGCGCGCGGCCGTCGGGCGGTCGATCGTCACCATCGCCTCGAGGCCGCCTTGCTGCTGGTCGGAGTTCACGTCGGTCAGCTCGGGGCGCTTCTGCAGCGCCTCGGTCAGGATCGGCCCCCACTTGTACAGGTCGGCGCTCGAATCGCCGAGCAGCGTGAACTGGTACTGCGCGTTGCTCTGCCGGCCGCCGACGCGGATATCCTGCGCGGCCTGCAGGAACGTGCGCGCACCCGCGACGTCCGCCAGCGGCGGGCGCAGCTGCTGGATCACCTGGTCGGCCGACAGCTTGCGCTCGGAGCGATCCTTCAGCGTGACGAACATGAAGCCCGAGTTGGTCTGCGTGCCGCCGGTGAACCCCGCGACGCTCTTCACGTTCGGGTTGCCCTGCACGATCCGCATCATCTCGGAGAACTTCAGCTTCATCGCCTGGAACGAGGTCGACTGGTCGGCCTGGATGCCGCCGATCATCAGGCCGGTGTCCTGCTGCGGGAAGAAGCCCTTCGGCACGACGATGTACAGGTACACGTTCAGCCCGATCGTCGCGAACAGCGTCAGCAGGATCAGCAGCGGCCGGCGCAGCGCCCACGACAGCGAGCGCTCGTAGCCGCGCTGCATGCGCGAGAAGCCGCGCTCGAGGAAGCGCCCGAAGCGGCCTTCGTTTTGCGGGTCGTGCGACTCGGGCAGCAGGCGCGCGCACATCATCGGCGTGACGGTGAGCGACACCGCGAGCGACACGGCGATCGCGAGCGACAGCGTCAGCGCGAATTCGCGGAACAGCCGCCCGACGATGCCGCCCATCAGCAGGATCGGCAGGAACACCGCGACGAGCGAGATGCTCATCGACAGCACCGTGAAGCCGACCTCGCGCGCACCGTCGAACGCGGCCTGCATCCGCGACTTGCCGTTCTCGATGTGCCGCGAGATGTTCTCGAGCACGACGATCGCATCGTCGACGACGAAGCCGGTCGCGACGATCAGCGCCATCAGCGACAGGTTGTCGATCGAGAAGCCGAGCAGGTACATCGCGCCGAACGTGCCGACGATCGAGATCGGCACCGCGACGCTCGGGATCAGCGTCGCGCGCCAGTTGCGCAGGAACAGGAACACGACCATCACGACGAGGCTGACCGCGATCAGCAGCGTGTGCTCGGTGTCCTTCAGCGACGCGCGGATGGTGGTCGAGCGGTCGAGCACCGGCGTGACCGTGATGTCGGCCGGCAGCGACGCGGTGAGTTGCGGCAGCGCCGCGCGCACGCGGTCGATCGTATCGATGATGTTCGCGCCGGGCGAGCGGTAGAGGATCACGAGCACCGCGCGCTTGCCGTTCGACAGGCCGAGGTTGCGCAGGTCCTCGACCGAATCGACGACGTCCGACAGGTCGGACAGCCTGACGGCCGAGCCGTTGCGGTAGGCGACGACGAGGTCGCGGTATTGCGACGCCTGGGAGGCCTGGTCGTTCGTATAGAGCTGGTAGTGCTGCGGGCCGAACTCGATCGCGCCCTTCGGCGCGTTGGCGTTCGCGGACGCCAGCGCCGCACGCACGTCCTCGAGGCCGATCCCGTAGTGGAACAGCGCCTGCGGTTCGAGCTCGACGCGCACGGCCGGGTTCGCGGAGCCGCTCACCGAGACCTGGCCGATCCCGTCGATCTGCGACAGCGACTGCTGCAGCACCGTCGATGCGGCGTCGTACAGCTTCGCGGGCGACGACGTTTCCGACGTCAGCGACACGATCATGATCGGCGAATCGGCCGGGTTGACCTTGCGGTAGGTCGGGTTGCTCTTCAGCGCGGCGGGCAGGTCGGCGCGCGCCGCGTTGATCGCGGCCTGGACGTCGCGCGCGGCGCCGTCGATGTCGCGGTTCAGGCCGAACTGCAGGATGATCCGCGCGTTGCCGACCGTGCTCGTCGACGTCATTTCGGAGACGTCGGCGATCGAGCCGAGGTGCCGCTCGAGCGGGCTCGTCACGCTGGTCGCGACCGTTTCCGGGCTCGCGCCCGGCAGCGACGCCTGCACCGAGATCGTCGGGAAGTCGACCTGCGGCAGCGGCGACACCGGCAGCTTGATGAACGCGAACAGGCCCGCGAGCGCGACGCCGAGCGCGAGCAGCGTCGTCGCGACGGGGCGGGTGATGAAGGGGCGCGACAGGTTCATGGCTTACGCATCCGTGCGCTTGCCGGCGTCGGGGCCGTGGCGTTCGAACCAGCCGCGCACGCGGCGCGCGAGCGAGTCGAAGCCGAGGTAGATCACGGGCGTCGTAAACAACGTCAGCACCTGCGACACGATCAGGCCGCCGGCGATCGCGATCCCGAGCGGCTGGCGCAGCTCGGAGCCGGCGCCGGAGCCGACGATCAGCGGCACCGCGCCGAGCAGCGCGGCGAGCGTCGTCATCAGGATCGGCCGGAAGCGCAGCAGGCACGCCTGGTAGATCGCCTCGCGCGGCGGCTTGCCTTCGACACGTTCGGCCTCGAGCGCGAAGTCGATCATCATGATCGCGTTCTTCTTCACGATACCGATCAGCAGCACGATGCCGATGATGCCGATGATGTCCAGGTCGTGCCCGGTGATCATCAGCGCGAGCAGCGCGCCGACGCCGGCCGACGGCAGCGTCGACAGGATCGTGATCGGGTGGATGTAGCTTTCGTACAGCACGCCGAGCACGATGTACATCGTGACGACCGCCGCGAGGATCAGGAACAGCTGGTTCGACAGCGAGGCCTGGAACGCGAGCGCCGCGCCCTGGAAGCGCGTCTGGAACGACGCGGGCAGGCTGATGTCCTTCTCGGCGGCCTCGATCGCCTTGACGGCTTCGCCGAGCGACGCGCCCGGCGCGAGGTTGAACGAGATCGTCGTCGACGGGAACTGCGACAGGTGCGCGACCAGCAGCGGCGACGGCCGCTCGTGGAACGACGCGATCGACGACAGCGGCACCTGGCCGCCGCCGGCCGACGGCAGGTAGATGTCGTTCAGCGATTGCGCGTAGTGCTGCTCCTTCGGCTCCGACTCGAGAATCACGCGGTACTGGTTCGACTGCGTGAAGATGGTCGACACGATGCGCTGGCCGAACGCGTCGTACAGCGCGTTGTCGACGGTCGCCGGCGTGATGCCGAAACGCGCGGCGCTCGGGCGGTCGATCTCGATGTAGACCGACTGGCCATTGCTCTGCAGGTCGGTCGCGACATCGGCGAGCGACGGCTCCTGCTGCAGCCGCGCGACGAGCTTCGGCACCCAGGTCGCGAATTCTTCCGCGTTCGGGCTCGTCAGCATGAACTGGTACTGCGTCGGGCTGACGGTCGAATCGATCGTCAGGTCCTGCACCGACTGCATGAACAGCGAGATGCCGGTGATGTTCGCCACGCGGTGCTGCAGGTCGCGGATGATCTGCGCGGCCGTTTTGGAGCGGTCGTCGCGCGCCTTCAGGTTGATCAGCATCCGGCCGCTGTTCAGCGTGATGTTGCTGCCGTCGACGCCGATGAACGACGTGAGGCTGTCGACGTTCGGGTCCTTCAGGATCTCGGCCGCGAGCGCCTGCTGGCGTTCGGCCATCGCGCCGTACGAGATCGATTGCGGCGCCTGCGTGATCGCCTGGATCACGCCGGTGTCCTGCGCGGGGAAGAAGCCCTTCGGCACGTAGATGTAGAGCAGGGCGGTCAGCCCGAGCGTCAGCAGCGCGACGACCAGCGTCGAGCGCTGGCGGTTCAGCACCCATTCGAGCGCGACCGCGTAGCGCGCGATCACCCAGTCGATCGTGCGGTGCACGCGCGCCTCGAAGCGGTGGCTTTCCGGCGGCGGCGAATGACGCAGCAGCTTCGCGCACATCATCGGCACGAGCGTGAGCGACACGATCGCCGAGATCACGATCGTCACCGCGAGCGTGATCGCGAACTCGTGGAACAGGCGCCCGACCACGTCGCCCATGAACAGCAGCGGGATCAGCACCGCGATCAGCGACACCGTCAGCGAGATGATCGTGAAGCCGATCTGCCTCGAGCCCTTCAGCGCGGCCTCGAGCCCCGACTCGCCTTCCTCGACGTAGCGCGCGATGTTCTCGATCATCACGATCGCGTCGTCGACGACGAAGCCGGTCGCGATGGTGAGCGCCATCAGCGACAGGTTGTTCAGCGAGAAGCCGGCCATGTACATCACCGCGAGCGTGCCGATCAGCGACAACGGCACGGACAGGCTCGGGATGATCGTCGCGTAGATGTTCGCGAGGAACAGGTACATCACCAGCACGACGAGCGCGACCGCGAGCAGCAGCTCGAACTGCACGTCGCGCACGGCCGCGCGGATCATCGTCGTGCGATCGGTGACGATCTCCACGTCGAGCGCGGCCGGCAGCGTCTCCTGCAGCTTCGGCAATTGCGCCTTGATCGCGTCGACCGTCTGGATCACGTTCGCGCCCGGCTGGCGCTGCACGTTCAGGATGATCGCGGGATCCGAATTCACCCACGCGCCGAGCTTGGTGTTCTCCGAGCCGGCGACGACCGTCGCGACGTCGGTCAGCATCACCGGGCGGCCGTTCTTGTACGCGACGACCGCGCTGTTGTACTGGTCGGCGCTCGTCAGCTGGTCGTTCGCGTTGATCGTGTAGGCGCGCGTCGGGCCGTCGAAGTTGCCCTTTGGGGTGTTGACGTTCAGGTTCGAGATCGTCGTGCGCAGGTCGTCGAGGTTCATCCCGTACTGCGCGAGCGCGGTCGGGTTCGCCTGGATCCGCACGGCCGGGCGGTTGCCGCCCGACAGGCTGACGAGGCCGACGCCCGCGATCTGCGAGATCTTCATCGCGAGGCGCGTGTCGGCCAGGTCCTGCACCTGCGTGAGCGGCAGCGTCTTCGACTTGACGGCGAGCGTGATCACCGGCGCATCGGCCGGGTTGACCTTCGCGTAGATCGGCGGGGCCGGGAGGTCGGACGGCAGCAGGTTGCCGGCCGCGTTGATCGCGGCCTGCACTTCCTGTTCGGCGATGTCGAGCGGCAGGTCGAGCGAGAACTGCAGCGTGATCACCGACGCACCGGCCGAGCTTTGCGACGACATCTGGTTCAGCGACGGCATCTGCCCGAACTGGCGCTCGAGCGGCGCGGTGACCGACGAGGTCATCACTTCCGGGCTCGCGCCGGGGTAGAAGGTCTGGACCTGGATCGTCGGGTAGTCGACTTCGGGCAGCGCGGCGAGCGGCAGGAACCGCAGCGCGACGAGACCGGCCAGCATGATCGCCGCCATCAGGAGGGCGGTGCCGACCGGCCGGAGAATGAAGAGGCGGGAAGGATTCATCGAGCGGCCCGCGCGTTATTGGGCCGCTGCCTGCGACGCACCGTGCTTGTGTCCGCCGTGATGGCCGGCAGCGCCCGACGCAGCCGAGGCACCCGACGCCGCGCCGGCGCCGCGCGTGCCCGACGCGCCTTTCGGCTTGTCGGCCGGAATCGAGATCTTCGAGCCTTCGCGCAGGCGGTCGGAGCCGTCGGTCACCACGCGCTCGCCGAGCGCGACGCCGCTGACGATGCTCGTGCGTTCGCCGTCGACCGGGCCGATCGTGACCTTGCGCACGGTTACCGTGTTGTCGGGTTTCACGACGTAGACGAACTGGCCGATCGAACCCGTCAGCACCGCGGACGTCGGCACGATCGTCGCGTTGCGCAGCACGTCGACGAGCAGCCGCGTGTTCACGAACTGATTCGGGAACAGCATGCCTTCCTTGTTATCGAAGTTCGCGCGCAGCTTGACCGTGCCGGTGCTCGTGTCGATCTGGTTGTCGAGCGTGGCGAGCGACCCCGTCTCGAGCGGCACCGTGTTGTTGCGGTTGTAGGCGGTGACCGACAGTTTCTGGCCCGCGTTCACCTGCTTGAGGATCTGCGGCAGGTTGTCTTCCGACGTCGTGAAGATCACGCTCATCGGCTGCAGCTGCGTGATCACGACGATGCCGTTGGTGTCGCCCGGCGTCACGTAGTTGCCCGGGTCGACCTGGCGCAGGCCGACGCGGCCCGATACCGGCGCCGTGATGCGCGCATACGTGAGGTTCAGCTTCGCGGAATCGATCGCGGCCTGGTCGGTCTTCACCGCGCCTTCGTACTGCTTGACGAGCGACGCCTGCGTATCGACGGTTTGCGACGCGATCGAATCCTGCGACAGCAGCGTCTGGTAGCGCTTCAGGTCGAGGCGCGCCGTCGCGAGCAGCGCCGAGTCGCGTGCGAACGTGCCTTCGGCGTTCTCGAGCGCCACCTGGTACGGGCGCGGGTCGACCTGCGCGAGCACGTCGCCCTTCTTGACGATCTGGCCTTCCTGGAACGACACCGACTGCAGGTAGCCCGACAGTTGCGTCTTGACCGTCACGTTCGCGAGCGGCGTGACGGTGCCGAGCGCGGACAGCACGATCGGCATCTCGCCTTGCGTCGCGGTCGCGACCTGCACGGGCTGCGGTACGTTCGCCATCGCAGCGGGGCCGCCGCGGCCGCGATGGCCGCCTGCGCCGCCGCCGGCGCTTGCGCCCGCGGTTTGTGCCGCGCTGCCGGCCGCCGGCGTGCGGTTCCACGGATGCCACCACAGCAGGCCGCCGATGACGACGACCGCGAGCGTTCCGATCATCAGCGTGCGGCGCGGGCGTCGCGCGGCGGGGGGCGCAGGGTCTTTCGAAGGGGGCGTGGGCTTTTGTTCGTTATCCATCGTGATCTGTCAGGAAGACGGCGCGGCGTGCCGGAAATCGGACTGCTGGGCTGCGCGTGGGCGAGCGGGTGACGGGACGGGGCGGCCCGGCTCGGTCCGGGGCCCCCGTCGACCCGCGCGGGGAAAAGAGCGGTGCGCGCCGAGAGTGCGGCGCGACGATGGGCATGATCCTACGTCCCGTCCCCGTTACAGTCCAGTCGTCTATCTTTCAACGGGTTACGGTCGTTACAGAACGCGACGGAACGGTGACGGAACGATTACACGCCGACGCGCCGGGCCGGCGCGCCGCCGATCTCGCGGGTGATTTTCGCGATGCACTCCTGCAGCGCGGGCACGACATGTTCCTGCAGCCATTCGGGCGGACACTGGTGCGACGCGCCGCCGCAATTCACCGAATAGCGCTGGCCCGACGGGCCGACGAAACCGGCCGCGACGGCATTCAGGCCTTCGCGCCATTCGCCGATCGCGATCGCGTGGCCGTCGCGCATCGCGTCGTCGAGCGCGGGGGTCAGGCGTGCCGACACGTGCGGCCAGTCGTCGCCCGCCGTGGTGCGCAGCGACTCGAGTAGCAGGCGGCGCTCGTCGTCCTCGAGCGCGGCGAGATACGCGCGGCCGACCGCCGTGCGCGCGATGTCCATCCGCGAGCCGATTTCGAGGCGCGTGACGAGCACGGCCGAGCGCGGCCGGATCACGTCGATCGCGACCATGTCGAGCCGGTCGCGCACCGCGAGGTGCACGGACAGCGACGTGCGTTCGGCCAGCTCGATCATGAACGGCCGCGAGCGCGCGCGGATGTCGAAGTTGCGCAGGAAGCCGTGGCTCAGCTCGAGCACCGACGCGGTGAGCACGAAGCGCTCGCTGTCGGGCAGCTGGAACAGGAAGCCGGCGCTGACGAGCGTCGCGGTGATGCGCGAGACGGTCGGCTTCGGGATGCCGGTCAATTCGGTCAGTTCGCGGTTGCTGACGGGGGCGTCGGCAGCCGCGATGCGGCGCAGCACGGCGAGGCCGCGGGCGAGGGCGGTGATCTCGTCGGGCGACGATTCACGGTCCCGCGACGCGGGAGAGGTTACAGTTGTCGACACGAGGGATTCTCTCTAATTCCGAAACTCGATTTCAATTTTGTTGGTATTGTAGGACTATTGTCAAAGGATGCATGTTCCGCGGGCGAACCGGTCATTGGATGAAATTTTACGGGTTCACCCTTGGTTTATTAGGAAAACGCTCAAATGAGCGTTGCCAGAAAGTGCATGAACCGGTGCAAATACCGCTTGACTTGTCGGGCGGAAACGGAAAGAATGTCTCACGTTTTCGAAACATCGTTTCAAGAGTTTAACCGGCAACGATGTTTCGCGCAGTCTCTCAGGTTCTAGCACGGCCCTCGGAATGGCTAGAACTTTTTTAGCGCCACGGTCTCCGTGGCGCTTTTTTTTGCCCGTCATTTTGACTGTCCGCCCGGGCACGTCAGGCCCGTATTATCCCCCGATCGATGGAAACGCCCGTCCGAGCCCGTTCGGCGCGCGCTGGCGCACGCCATGCACACGATTCGCACGCGCAAAAAAAAGCGCGATGCCCGCACTGGGCATCGCGCACAAAACGGCGTGGAGCGCCGACGAATGAACGGTGATGAAGAAGGGGAGTCCCGGTTAGGGACGCCTGGCCAGCGAGCCCCCCTCGTGTGACCCGGTCAGGCCTTCGCGAGCTTGATGCCGGTCTGCTCGGCCGTCAGGTAGCCGACGCTGGCGCCGAAGCGGTCCTTGAAGTTCGCGCGCACGAGCGGATCGAGCGTCGGCTTGACCTTGTCGTGCAGCGGCGATTCCCAGTCGCCCGCGTGCTGGAAGTTGCTCATGATGTAGGTCCAGCCGTTGATCTCGTCGACCGCGTGCAGGCCCGTCGACTCCGCGCCGGCCGGGCACGACAGCACGCGCGAGAGCGACTTCGTGTCGACGTTGTACGCCCACAGGAAGTTGTTCACGTGCATGCCCGAGTCTTCGCCGATGAACAGCGTGCGCAGCTTTTCGGAGAACTTCAGGTTGTCCGGGTTCGCGATCTTGTCCGGGTTCGCGAGGTTGCCGAGCCCGTCGGCCGCGGCGAGATCCTCGCCGACGAGCGCGGCCGGCGCGCCCATGTCGACCGGCACCCATTCGCTGTCGATCGCGCCGCCCGTCGTGTCGCGCTGGCCGGCCTTCAGGTTCAGCGCGTAGACGGCGCCCGCGGCGATCTTCTTGTCGACCGCGACGTCGCGCGACACCGCATTGCCCTTGACCATCGACGTTTCGATCCGCGACATCGCCGTATAGACGATCTTGTCCTTCGCGTTCACGGTCGTGCCTTCGAGCTTGGTGAAGCCCATGCTGCCGCCGAGCAGCGCCGCGTAGCGGTGCGTCTCGAGGAACGCGGCCGCCTTTTCCATCCCCGGCTTCACGCGCATCCAGTTGAACTTGCCGCCGAAGTGGATCTTCGTGTAGCTCGCGTCGTTCGGGTCGGCGGTCACCAGGTCCATGATGTCCGACGCCTTCAGCGTGTTCGCGAGCGCTTCGATCTCGCTGCTCGTCGCGTGGCCGATCCTGATCCACGTGAGCGTCGCGGTGCCGGCGCCGGCCGACGACGTCTGCGTCCATTTCGCGACGTACAGCGTGCCGGCCGACAGGTCGGCCGCCTTGTCGGCGACGAACATGAACAGGCCGCCGTTGGTGGCGTCGTCACCCATCATCACGGTGCGCTGGTCCGGCATCACCTGGATCAGCTCGTGCGAGATGCGGCCGAGGCAGTAGTGCTTCTTCACGCTGCCCGTGCCGTCCGGGTTCACGGTGATCTCGGGGAGGTGGCCGTAGTGGTAGGGGTTCGCCTTCGTCTCGTCGCCGAACGTGTTCTTGCTGAACGCCTTGAACTGCGCGTCGGTGGCGGCCTTCGTCGCGTCCGGCTCGTATTCCTCGCTCGACAGGTGCGTGCCCCACGGCGACAGGCTCGCGCCGCAGGTGATCCACAGCCCGTGCGCCTTCGACGTGTCGACGTTGTGGTACTTCACGACCTTCAGCGCGCCGGTGGCCGGATCCTGGTCGAGCGAGAGCACCGCGATCGGCGACGGCAACTGGCCGTACTGCGATGCGCTCGCCTGGTCGCGCGTCGTGTATTCGAACTGCACGACCGCGAACACCGTGTTGCCCTTCACGCCGGGCACGTTCGCGTTCTTCAGCGTCAGCAGCGAGCTGCCGTCCGGGCAGTCGGAATAGAACTGGCGCTCCTTGCCGGCGACCGAGCGATCGATGATCGGCTGGTTGTTGATGTCGTAGTAGCCGCCCGCGAGCGTCGTGCCGCCCTTGCCGTCCGGCACCATGTCGCCCGTCACGAAGAACGGCCGGTACGCGAGCTTGAAGTTGCGCGACGAACCGTCCGAGAACGACACCGACAGCGTCGAGCCGACCGTCGTCGTGGCCATCGCGGCCGCATTGTCGAGCGTGGGGGCGGCCATCGCCGAGAACGTCGCCGACGTATAGGCAGCGGCGACCGGGGCCGGCGTCGACGCGGGATCGTCGCCGCCGCAACCCGTCAGCAGGGCCGGCAGCGCGAGGCCGGAAAGGGGAAGCATCGGCGCGCCGGCGAGGATCTTCAGGGCCTGACGACGGGAAGCATTGGGCAACGCGGGCATGTGGAGTCCAGTTTCGGTTGTTGGAAGAATGGCCTTCGCGAAGCAGGCGGTCGGCAAGCTTCGCGAAGGCTGATTGAAAACTGGACGGAAGTGTAAGGACGCTAGATGAAAGTTTTTTGAATTGAAACCGTAATGGTGTGCCTGGCGTCCTTCGATGGATCAATCGCGCTCGGGCGTTGCCGTGATGCGATGGATCGACAGGTCGGCGCCGTCGAACTCGGCTTCGCGATCGAGGCGCAGCCCGACGGTCGCTTTCAGCGCGCCATAGACGAGCGTGCCGCCCGCGCTTGCGATCACGATGCCGCCGAGCGTGCCGACGAGCTGCGACAGGAACGACACGCCGCCGAGGCCGCCAAGCGCAGGCAGGCCGAACACGCCAGCCGCGAGGCCGCCGAGCGCGCCGCACATGCCGTGCAGCGGCCACACGCCGAGCACGTCGTCGATGCGCCACTTGTTCTGCACGCAAGTGAACATCGCGACGAACAGCGCACCGGCGGCCGCGCCCGTGACGAGCGCGCCGATCGGATGCATCACGTCGGAGCCCGCGCATACGGCAACGAGGCCCGCGAGCGGCCCGTTGTACGTGAAGCCCGGGTCGTTGCGGCCGGCCATCCACGCGGCGAGCGTGCCGCCGACCATCGCCATCAGCGAGTTCACGGCGACGAGGCCGCTGATCTTGTCGAGCGTCTGCGCGCTCATCACGTTGAAGCCGAACCAGCCGACCGCGAGCACCCATGCGCCGAGCGCGAGGAACGGGATGTTCGACGGCGGGTGCGCGGCGATCCGGCCATCCTTCGCGTAGCGGCCGTGACGCGCGCCGAGCAGCAGCACGGCCGGCAGCGCGACCCAGCCGCCGAACGCATGCACGACGACCGAGCCGGCGAAATCGTGGAACGGCGCACCGAACGCGTGCGTGAGCCACGCCTGCACGCCGAAGCGCTCGTTCCACGCCATCCCTTCGAAGAACGGATAGATGAAGCCGACGATGATCAGCGTCGCGACGAGCTGCGGATTGAACTTCGCGCGCTCGGCGATGCCGCCGGACACGATCGCGGGAATGGCCGCCGCGAAGGTCAGCAGGAAGAAGAAGCGCACGAGCGCGTAGCCGCTGTGCTGCGACAGCGTGCCGATGTCGTCGAAGAACTCGACACCGTATGCGATCGTGTAGCCGATGAAGAAATACGCGAGCGTCGACACCGAGAAGTCGACCAGGATCTTCACGAGCGCGTTGACCTGGTTCTTCTTGCGGACCGTGCCGAGTTCGAGAAATGCGAAGCCCGCGTGCATCGCGAGCACCATGACGGCGCCGATCAACAGGAACAGTGTATCGACGCCGGATTTCAGACCATCCATGCCGTGGCTTCCTTGCGCAAAAAACGGGCAAGGAACGCAAATATCGAGCCAACTTGGTGAACGGCTGCGTGGAATTGGTGCCTCGATACCGCGTGGTGCGGCATTCCGGTGAATCGTGCACGGGTGACGGAGCGGCCGACGACGATTGGTGACCGCACGATTTGCACGTGTGTGGTGCGGTGCGTGCTGAACTGGTGCGTGCGGCGGGCGAGGCGATGCGATGTGGTGCGCCGTGGCGCACCGATCTGGCGCGTCAGTGACGGGCGAACAGCGTGGGCGGCCGGCGCAGCCGCCACGCGCATGCCGACCAGTAGGCGGCGACGGTCGACAGCCCGAGCGCGGCGAACGCGAGGGCCGCGAAGCCGGCGAGCGACTGGCCGTCGCCGTCGGCGCCGAGGATGCCTTCCGCGATGATCAGCGCGGCCGTCCAGAAACCGATCACGGCCTGGGTGAGCAGGCGCGCGGATGCGACGCGGCGCGGGCGCCCGGATTCGGCCAGGCGGGGCGCCGACGGCGCGCGCAGGCACAGGAACAGGGTGGCGGCGAGCAGCGTGGCCAGAACGATGAACCAGTCGACGAGAAAAGCCATAAGAAAAAAGGGACACGTACGAAGCGGATTGAGGCGTGCCCACTTTAGTGGCGTAGCGCCTGCGATTGAATCAGACGAATCCGAAATTGAAAGGCATTTTTAATGGCTGGTCGTCATTTGGCCTGTTCCACAGGCGGTATCATCGACACCGGTCCAACCACAAGGCCGTGCGACGCACGGCCGGAGATTTGCTGATGAACATGAAGACATCGCGGGCGCATCGCGTGCCCGGGTCCGTACTGGCGGCGGTGGCCGCCGGTGCGCTGCTGTTGCTCGCGGGCTGCGAGAAGTCCGGCGCGCCGGCCACGCAAGCCGATACGGCCGCCAGCGCGGCCGCCGATGCCGCGAACAACGCGGCCAAGGCGCTCGACCAGGTCGCGAGCACCGTCAACCAGCAGATCAACGCCGCGAAGGCCGGCATCGCTTCGGCGGCGTCGGCCGTGCCGCCGCTGTCCGCGAGCGGTCTCGCGTCGGCCGCGCAGGCGCAGATCGACGCGGCCGCTTCCGCGGTCGTCGCGCATGCGGCCTCCGAAGCCGGTGCGAAGATCGCGGAAGCCGGCAAGAAGCTGCAGCAGTGGAGCCAGCAGAACGCGTCGGGCGCCAAGCCCGCGAGCGGGGAATGACGCGGGCTTGCACGATCCACGAAATGTAATTATCATGATTACATATGTCGCCGGTCGCGGTTCGGGCCGGTGTCGCCGAGTGAGTGAGGAATGAATACCAGCAGCCGGTTCGCGTTTGCCGTCCACGTGCTCGCCTTGCTGTCGATGCAGGAAGGCGTGCCGCTGTCGTCGGACATCATCGCGGGCAGCGTGAATACGAATCCGGCGCTGATTCGCCGGTTGCTGTCGATGCTGGCAGCCGCGGGGCTGACCACGTCGCAGCTCGGCGCGGGCGGCGGCGCGTTGCTGGCGCGCGAGCCCGGCGAGATCACGCTGCTCGACGTGTATCGCGCGGTCGACGACGCGCAACTGTTCGCGCTGCATCGCGAGACACCGAATCCCGCGTGCCTCGTCGGGCGGCACATCCAGGTCGCGCTGACCGGCTATATCGGCGATGCGCAACGCGCGATGGAGGCATCGCTCGCCACGCGCACGCTCGTCGACGTCACGGCCGACATGCTGGATCTCGAGCGGCGCACGCAACAGGCGGCAGCCGGCAGGTAGCCGGCGGCAGGCAGGGCAGGAAGCCGGATGGCGCGCAGGTGCGGGTGTCCGGTGCAACGGGGGCTTCGCCCCGTTTTTTTCGATCTTATCTGTAATTAACTGTGTTACATATTTTCTGACTGGAGAATCGTCATGACGCAACGTTCGTTGAAAATCGCGCTGTTCGGCGCCACCGGCATGATCGGCTCGCGCATCGCGGCGGAAGCCGTACGACGCGGCCACCGCGTGACCGCGCTGTCGCGCCATCCGGGCACGGCCGGCGACGGCATCACCGCGCAGGCGGCCGACCTGTTCGACGCGGCCAGCATCGCGGCCGCGCTGCCGGGGCATGACGTGGTCGCGAGCGCGTACGGTCCGAAGCAGGACGATGCGGCGAAGGTCGTCGGGGCCGCGCAGGCGCTGGTCGCCGGCACGCGCCAGGCCGGCCTGAAGCGGCTCGTCGTGGTCGGCGGCGCCGGTTCGCTCGAAGTCGCGCCGGGCAAGCAGCTGGTCGACAGCGAAGGTTTCCCTGACGCGTACAAGGCGGTCGCGCTGGCCCATCGCGACGCGTTCGACTACCTGAAGACGGTCACCGATCTCGACTGGACCTTCCTGGCGCCGGCCGCGCTGATCGCGCCGGGCGAGCGCACGGGCACGTTCCGCACGGGCGCCGGCAAGCTGATCGTGGACGCGCAGGGCAATAGCAAGATCTCGGCGGAAGACTACGCGGTCGCGTTCGTCGACGCGCTCGAGCAGGACAGCTTCGTGCGCGAGATCGCGACGGTCGCGTATTGAGCGGCGTGACGACCGGCGGCGTGTGAGCGCCGGCCGGGGCGTGGCGTACAAGCCGCGGCGCGTAACAAGGTCGGGCGATGCCATCCTCACGGGCGGCGTCGCCTGTTTCGTTTGGCGTGGCGAGCACGTGGCGGATCGGTATTTATACCGGTCGACGCGGCGAAGCCGTTTTCATACTGTTCCCCGTTGTGCAGGATGAATAGAATAAATTTCTATCTACGAGGGACTGGAGAAATGGACGCCATCGATCGCAAGCTGCTGGAACTGCTGCAGGCCGATGCCACATTGCCGATCGCGGAACTGGCGCAGCGCGTGAACCTGTCGCAGACGCCATGCTGGAAGCGCGTGCAGCGGCTCAAGGAGACCGGCGCGATTCGCGCGCAGGTTGCGCTGTGCGATCCGCGCAAGCTCGGCGTCGGCACGACCGTGTTCGTCGCGATCCGCACGAACCAGCACACCGAGGAATGGGCGCAGCGTTTCACGCAGGCCGTGCGCGACATGCCGGAAGTGGTCGAGGTCTACCGGATGAGCGGCGAGACCGATTACCTGCTGCGCGTCGTGGTGGCCGGCATCGACGACTACGATCGGGTCTACAAGCAACTGATTCGCACGGTGCCGCTGTTCGACGTCAGCTCGTCGTTCGCGATGGAGCAGATCAAGTATTCGACCGCGCTGCCCGTGCGCGATCTCGCGGAGCCGGCGTAGCGCGTCAAGGACGCGGCACGGAGGCTGACGGTGTCGCGCGACGGGGCCGCGGCACGGCGTCAGCGGCCGCGTGCCAGTGCGCGTGCGCGTTCGTCGGCGAGCGCGTCGCGGCGCACGAAATCCGCGACGAATGCGTTCGCTGGATGATGGTGCAGCGCGTACGGCGTGTCCCATTGCGCGAGCCGGCCGTCCTTCATCACGCCGATCCGGTCGGCGATCGCGAACGCTTCGGCCTGGTTGTGCGTGACGAGGATCGCGGTGTGGCCCGTGCGTTTCAGGATGTCGCGCAGCTCGAACGCGAGCCGCTCGCGCGTATCGACGTCGAGATTCGAGAATGGCTCGTCGAGCAGCAGCAGCTCCGGGGACGGCGCGAGCGCGCGGGCGAGCGCGACGCGTTGCTGCTGGCCGCCCGACAACTCGTGCGGATAGGCGCCGCCGGAATCGGCGAGGCCGACGAGTTCGAGCATTTCGGCGACACGCAGGCGCCGTTCGATCTTCGGCATGCGCCGCAAACCGAAGGCGACGTTGTCGGCCGCGCTGAGGTGCGGAAACAGCGCATAGTCCTGGAACATCATGCCGATGCGCCGCCGCTCCGGCGGCACCTCGAACGACGATGCCGCGACGGGCCTGCCGTCCAGCATGATGCGCCCCATGCGAACGGGCTCGAAGCCGGCGATCGCGCGCAGCACGGTCGTCTTGCCGCAGCCCGACGCGCCGAGCAGGCAGCCGATGTCGCCGCGCGGCAGCGCGAGGCTCAGCCCGTCGACCACCGTGCGGCGGCCGTGCGGCGTGTCGTAGGCGATGCAAAGGTCATCGAGTTCAAGCAGGTTCACGGGTTCAGGCTCCGATCTTGTGGCGGGTGCGGGCGAGCAGGATCACGGGCACGAGCCCGGCCAGCACGATCGCGAGCGCGGCGACCGCGCCTTCTTCGTAGGTGCCGCGTGCGGCTTCCGCATACAGCCAGGTCGCGAGCGTGTCGAAATTCAGCGGACGCAGCAGCAGCGTGGCCGGCAACTCCTTCATCGCGTCGACGAACACCAGCAGCGCGCTTGTCGTGAGCGCGGGCCGCAGCAGCGGCAGGTGGACGCGGCGCAGCGTGCCGCCGGCCGTCTCGCCGAGCGAGCGCGCCGCCTGTTCGAGCGACGGCGGAATGCGCGCGAGACCGGCCTCGATGCTGCCGGCCGGGATCGCGAGAAAGCGCACCGCATAGGCGATCACGAGCGCGGTGACCGAACCCATCAGCAGCAGCCCGTCGCGGCCGAGCGCCGCGCCGAACAGCCGGTCGGCTGCCGCGAACGGAATCAGCAGGCCGATCGCGAGCACGGTGCCCGGTACCGCATAGCCGAGGCTCGCGATCCGCGCGCACAGGCGGGCAGGGCCCGCGCGGGCGCTGTCGCGTTGCGCGCGCGCGGCCCACGCGACGACGAGCCCGCAGGCGAGCGTCGCGGCGGTGGCCGCGGTGGCGATCGTCAGCGTGTTCGTGAGCCCCGTCAGCAGTTGCGCGGACACGCCGCCGACGAGATGCAGCCGCTTGCCGGTCTCCACCGCGAGGTACGCGGCCGGTGCGCCGAAACCGAGCAGCACGGGCAGCCAGCCGAACACGGCGGCGCCGAGCGCGGCCGCGCCGGTGAGGCGGCGCGGCGCGATCGGCCGCATGCGCCGGCCATGCGCGTAGCGCTGGCGGCGGCGCCCATAACGTTCGAGCACGATCATGCCGACGACGATCGCGAGCATCGCCAGCGCGATCTGCGCGGCACCGGCGAGGTCGGAGCGCGTGATCCACGTCGTGTAGACCGACACGGTCAGCGTCTGCACGCCGAGAAATTCCGACGCGCCGATGTCGTTCAGCGTTTCGAGCAGCGCGAGGCTCACGCCGACCGCGATCGCGGGCCGCGCGAGCGGCACGACGACGCGCCAGAACGTCGCGACGCGTCCCGCGCCGAGCGTGCGCGCGGCCTCGAGCAGGCTCGCGGACTGCGTGACGAACATCGCGCGCGTGCTCAGGTACACATACGGATACAGCACGAAGCCGAGCACGAAGATCGCGCCGGGCAGCGAGCGCAGGTCCGGCAGGCGGAACTGGCGCGGGCTGTCGAAGCCGAGCAGCCAGCGGATCGCGCCCTGGACGGGGCCGATCGGATGCAGCAGGTCGAGATACGCGAATGCGACGATGTAGGTAGGCACCGCGAGCGGCAGCAGCAGCGCCCACGTCAGCATCCGGCGACCGGGAAAATCGTACGCGGTGACGAGCCACGCGCAGCCGGTGCCGACGATCGACACGATCGCGCCGACACCCGCGAGCAGCAGCAGCGTATTGACGAGCGCCTGCGGCAGCACGAATTCGGCGAGATGACGCCAGTGCGCGAGATCGGCGTCGAACGCGGCGGCCACGAGCACCGCGAGCGGCGCCGCGACCGCCGCGGCGACCGCCAGCGCCGCGAGCAGCCACAGGCTGCCCGCGCGCGGGCGCAGACGCAGCCGGGATGGCGCGCGGTACGCGCCGGACGATGCGGCGTCAGTTGTCAAAGCCGACCTTGTCGACGAGCTGGCTCGCCTGCTTGCGATGCTTCGCGATGTCCGCCAGCGGCAGCGGGTCGACCTTCAGCGCGCCGAAACTCGCGATCACCGGATCGAGCTTCACGTTCGCGCGTACCGGGTATTCGTAGTTCGCCTGCGCGTACAGCGCCTGCGCTTCCGGCGACACGAGGTATTCGAGCAGCTTCACCGCGTTGGCCTTGTGCGGCGCGTGCTTTGCGACCGTCGCGCCGCTGATGTTCACGTGCGTGCCGCCGCTCTTCGCGTTCGCGAACGTCGGGCGTACGACCTTGATCGCGTCGCCCCACTTGCGCGCGTCGCTGCCGGCTTCCGCGTTCTTCATGTGGCCGACGTAGTACGCGTTCGCGAGGCCGACGTCGCAGATGCCGCCGAGGATGTCGCGCGCGACGTCGCGGTCGCCGCCCGTCGCCTTGCGCGCGAGGTTCGCCTTCACGCCGCGCAGCCATTTCTCGGTCGCGGCCTCGCCGTCGTGCGCGATCATCGCCGCGACGAGCGCCGTGTTGTACGGATGCTGGCCCGAGCGGATGCAGACCTTGCCCTTCCATTTCGGATCGGCGAGATCCTCGTAGCGGAATGCGTCGACCTTCAGGTCCTTCTCGACGTACAGCACACGGTCGCGCAGCGACAGCGCGTACCAGTCGCCGTTCGTGCCGCGCAGGTTCGCGGGAATCGCGTCGTCGAGCGCCTTCGAGCGTACTGGCTGCGTGACGCCACCGTCGACCAGGTCGAGCAGGTTGCCGACGTCGACCGTCATCAGCACGTCGGCCGGCGACTGCGCGCCTTCCGCCTTCACGCGCTCGAGCAGGCCGTCCTTCACGAACACCGTGTTGACCTTGACGCCGCTCTGCTTCGTGAAGGCATCGATGAGCGGCTGGATCAGCTTGGGTTCGCGGGTGGTGTACAGGCTCACTTCCTCGGCCGCCTGGGCAAGCGGCGCGAAGGCGGCCGCGGCCAGGGCGAGGGCGCCGGCGAGCGGCAGCAGGCGGGTGCGCGGATTCGACATGGTGACTCCGGTGGGACGGGTGAACGAAGGAAATATTACAAAATGAAAGATTTTGGATTCTAAATCGAAATGGGAACGATTACCAACTGAAAGCGTGCGGAAAGCAGCGGGGGATGGGCGTAACGGCGATCGGAAACGGGACGTCGCAGCGCGGGCGCAAGCGCGTAGAATGCGCGCTTCGATGAATTTGACGGAGACGCACCGACCATGAACGATCAGCGCAAGAAGAACCCTGTTCGCAACGTGAGCATCCTGATCGTCGTGGCCGTGCTCCTCGTGATCGGGACGATCCTGTACAACGCGATTTCGCAGAAGCGGGCGTACGACGAGGCCCATCCGGCCGAGGCCGCGAGCGCGGCATCGCACTGACGTGCCGGTACGCGGCCCGGCCGGGCCGCGCACGCGGGGCATGCGAAGGGGCGCAATCCGCGGCTTCCGGCGCGACGGGCGCCGCGCGGGGCCTTGACGGCAGCGGGCGCCGAACGAGGCGCGCCGCGCATTCGGGTCAGCCGTGCGTCAACGTGACGCAGGGGCGAATTTCGGGCGGATCCGTGCGTAGAACACGGCCGCGAGCAGCGCGAGCCACGCCGCGCCGACATACAGCGCGACACGCGTATCCTCGAACCAGCCGAGCATCACGATCACGAAACCCATGAACGCGATCGTCAGCGCCGGCGCGGCCGGCCACAGCGGCACCTTGAACTTCAGCGCGGCGACTTCCGCGCTCGACAGGCGGCGGCGCATCGCGACCTGCGACAGCAGGATCATCAGCCAGACCCATACGGTCGCGAACGTCGCGATCGCGGCGACCACCAGGAACACGTCCTTCGGCATCAGGTAGTTGAGCAGCACGCCGACGAGCAGCGCGCCGGCCATCACGAGCACCGTGACCCACGGCACGCCGTGCCGCGACGTCGTCATCAGCACGCGCGGTGCCTGGCCCTGTCGCGCCATCCCGAACATCATGCGGCCCGCGCCGAAGATGTCGCTGTTGATCGCCGAGATCGCCGCGCTGATCACGACCAGGTTGAGGATCGTGGCAGCCGACTTCACGCCGAGCGCCGAGAAGATCTGCACGAACGGGCTGCCGTCGCTGCCGACGCCCGTCCACGGGCTGATCGACATCAGCACGACCATGGTCAGCACGTAGAACAGCAGGATGCGCGCGGGCACCGCGTTGATCGCGCGCGGAATCACGCGTTCCGGATCCTTCGCCTCGCCGGCGCTCATCCCGATCACCTCGATCCCGCCGTACGCGAAGATCACGACCGACAGCGACGCGACCAGCCCGCCGATGCCGTTCGGCAGGAAGCCGGCGTGGTTCCACAGGTTCGCGAACGTCGGCACGTCGGCCGAATGGCCGAAGTGCATGCCGGACAGCAGGATCGCGACGCCGCCGCCGATCATCGCGACGATCGCGCCGACCTTGATGATCGACAGCCAGAATTCGAGCTCGCCGAACACCTTCACGTGGCACAGGTTCAGCCCGCAGATGATCGCGACGACGCCGAGCACCCAGATCCATTGCGGGACATCCGGAAACCAGAAGCCCATGTAGATGCCGAACGCGGTGATGTCGGCGATCGCGACGATCACCATTTCGAGCGTGTAGGTCCAGCCGGTGACGAAACCCGCGAACGGGCCGAGGTTCTCGGTCGCGTAATGGCCGAACGAGCCGGCGACGGGTTCGCGCACGGCCATCTCGCCGAGCGCGCGCATCACCATGTAGACGGCCGCGCCGCCCAGGATGTACGCCAGGATCACGGCCGGGCCCGCGAGCTGGATCGCGGACGCCGAGCCGTAGAACAGGCCCGTGCCGATCGCCGAGCCGAGCGCGAGAAAGCGGATGTGCCGCGCGCTCAGGTGGCGCTGCAAGTTTTTCATCGAGTCTCCGATATCGTTATGCGACGGACCGGGCGAGCGGGGCCGGTCCGATTGGCTCAAGTTGTCTATACAACTTGAATGTGAACGAATGATAACAAGCCGGGCCGGGTGACCGGAATCGGGTATTCCCTGACTGGCGCGGCGAGCGGGAAGGGGCGTGGGGCGGTCGCGCGACGGATGCGCGGGCCGCGTGGAGCGGGCGGGTCATGCTTCGGGGATCGCTGAGTCGGGGCGCGCCGGTGGCCGACCCGCGGCGTGCGCGGGCCGGCCCGACGGCGCGGGTAGTCGGGGTCAGGCGGGCAGGCGGATCACGCTCGCATCCTTGCGGATCAGCAGCGACGACGCAAGCATCTGCTTGCATTGGTGGGCAAGCACTTTCAGGTCGTGCGTGAGCTCGGCGCCGACCGCATCGGATTTCTCCGCGGACACGACCATCGCGTCGAGATCGCGCGTGATCTGCTTCGACGCTTCGAGCTGGTCGGCGGGCGGCGGCTCGCCGGCCTCGGCCTTCTCGAGATTGTCGAGCACGGCGGCGAGGCCGCGATGCAGCGCGTCGTCGTGCTCGATGCTGCCGTCGGCCGAGCACGCGTTGCGGATCAGCGGCGCGGCGGCCGTGATCTGCGCGCCGAGCACGTGCGTCTGCACGAGCAGGTCGTTCAGTTCGGGCACGAAACGCTGGTGCGCCTTCGGCTCGATCATCATCCGCTGGAACGCCTGCCCGAGGTTCGCGAACGCGATGTGCACGTCCTTGCGCGCCAGGCGGTAGCGGTAGTCGTCGTCGAGGCTCGTGGCCGGCGTTTCGACCGCCGCGGCGACGACCGGCACGACGGCGGCGCCGTCGGCGGCGGGCACGGGCGGCGGCGACGCGCCACGCCCGGCGCGCCACACGGCCTCGAAATACTTGCGGGTCGCGGTGAGCATGTCGGCGACCTGCTTGCCCATCAGCCGGTATTCCCAGTACGGGAACAGCCGGCTCGCGGCGATCGCGATCATGCAGCCGACCACCGTGTCGATCGCGCGCTCGCCGATGATCCGCATGCTGCCCGGTGCGAGCAGGTGAAACATCAGCAATACGTACGACGACGTGAACACGACGCTTGCCGCGTAATTGAACAGCAGCAGGCTGTAGCTCATCACCATCGACCCGAACATGATCGCGATCAGCAGGTGCGGCTCCTTCACCGTGTAGATCAGCGCGATGCTCGCCGCGCAGCCGATCAGCGTGCCGATGATCCGCTGCGCGTTGCGCTGCTTGGTCAGCGAGTAGCCGGGCTTCAGGATGATGATGGTCGTCATCACGATCCAGTACGCGTTCGTGAGCGGCAGCAGCCGGCCGATCCAGAAGCCGACCGCCACCGCGATCGTCACGCGCAGCGCGTGGCGAAAGCTCGGCGAGCGCATGTTCAGGTTCGAGAAGATCAGCAGCGGCGACATCCGGCGGCGCTGCAGGAAGCGCGTGAGCGCCTTGTCGATCTTCAGTTCGGTTTGCTGCGGATCGGTGTGGCCAGACAGGTTGCGGCGCATCCGGTCGATCAGGCGCGTCGCGCTCCAGATGCGCCGGAACGTCGCGAGCACGGCCGCGTACGCTTCCGCGTTGGTGGCCGCGAAGTTCTTCTTGCGCATCAGCTCGATCTCGTACTCGATCGCGCGCAGCTCGGCCTTCACGCTGATCCGCGAATGCGGCGCGCGGTTCTCGAGCACCGCGAGGCCGATCTCCTCGAGATCGGCGGCCGCCTTGCGGATCAGGTCGCGGTAGAAAATGATCAGATCCGAGCCGCCGAACGTGTTGCGCACCAGCGGGTAGTCGGTGTGGGCGCCGACGAACAGCTCGTGCAGGTCGACGCTGTTGATGAACAGGTTGTACATCGTCGTGCGGCCGGGATCGAGCTTGCCGCGCCGCAGCTTCGGCAGGTTGCGCAGCACGATGTCGCGCGCGGTTTCCTGCGTTTCGACCGCGGTGATCTGCCGCGCGACCAGATTGCGGTAGCATTCGTCGAGATCGGCGTCGAGATCGTAGAACTGTGCGCGCGCCAGCAAGTAGTCGGCACAAGCGAACAGGCTCTCGGCCAGCGCCTGCTGCTCGATCCGGCGCGCCTGCCATCGCGACACGAGCGTGGCCCAGTACGTGTACCAGAGGCCGCCCGCGAGAATCCAGCCGGCGTTGATGAACGCCTGCAGCGGCGTGAACTTCTCCTCGAGCGTCATCACCATCATGAACAGCGTCGCGAAGCTGATTTGCGGCCAGCGGTTGCCGTAGACGACGATCAGCGACAGCACGAACGTGAGCGGCACGATCGTGAGCCACAGCGCGAAGATGTTCGGTGTCGCGAGGCCGGTGGCGAGCGCCGCGAGGAAGCCGATCACGCTGCACGCGAGCATTTCGTTGTGCTTGTACTTGAGCGGGCCCGGCATGTCGACGACGCAGGCGCCGAGCGCGCCCGTCGAGATCGTGAAGCCGAGTTCGCGGTTGTGAAACACGATCAGGCACAGCACGGCCGGCAGCGAGACGCCGACCGCGATCCGCAGGCCGCCGAAAAAGTACTGGCTGTAGAAAAACTTTCTGATTTCGACCGAATAGCGCATCGATGGGCTGAATGGCAGACGAAGACGCCGGGGCGGCGTATTGACTGGCGACGAGTCTATCGTATTTCGCGGTCCGCAAAACCTGGCTTTCCGGCAGAGGTTCGCGGCGGCGGTCCATTTGCTATCCTTGGTGATCCTGTTCGCCCGGCCCGGCCGGGGCGAGGTTCCGACGCCCGCTTCATGCTCCATCTCTTCTATTCGAACCGTCACGATACGCTGGCCGACGCGCTGCTCGAGGATCTGGCCGCGTTCCCGGCCCGCAACGGCCCGTGGGCGCCGCAACAGGTCATCGTGCCGAGCGCGGCGCTGCGCCGTCGTCTCGAGCTCGACATCGCCGCACGCAACGGCGTGTGCGCGAACGTCGAGTTCACGTATCTCGCGCAGTGGCTGTGGGCGCAGATCGGCCGCGTGATGGAGGTGCCCAAGCGTTCGCCGTTCGCGCCCGACCGCCTCGTGTGGCGCTGCTACCGGCTGCTCGCGCAGGCGGCCGACGGCGCGCCATGGCTCGCCTCGCCACGGCTGGCCGCGTACCTGTCCGCCTCCGACGATGCGATGCGCTACGAGCTCGCGCACCGCGTCGCGGCCGTGCTCGATCATTACCTGACCTATCGCCCCGAATGGCTGGCCGCCTGGCAGGCCGGCGAATCCGTGCTCGCGGGCGACGCCGCGCCGCGCGGGATCAGCGACGCCGCACGCGACGACGAGCGCTGGCAGGCCGCGCTGTGGCGCGCGCTGCTCGCCGAGCTGAGCGACAGCGGCACGCCGCCCGCGCACCGTTTCCTCGTCGAGGCGCGCCATCTCGATGCTGAAACGGTCGCGCGCGCGGACTGGCCGGAATCGGTCAGCGTGTTCGCGCTGCCGACGATGCCGCCGCTGCACGTCGCGTTGCTGCGCGAGCTGTCGCGCTGGATCGACGTGCGCGTCTATGCGCTGAACCCGTGCCGCGAATTCTGGTTCGACATCGTCACGGCCGCGCACGCCGAGACGCTCGATGCGGCCGGGCGGCTCGACTATCAGGAAGTCGGCCATCCGCTGCTCGCCGAGTGGGGCCGGCAGACGCAGGCGCAGCTGCACATGCTGCACGAGCTGACTGAAAGCGCCGCGTCGGGCGATGCCTCGCGCTTCGTCGAGAATCCCGCGCCCACGTGGCTCGCACGCGTGCAGAACGCGATCCTCGAGCTGCGGCCGGAGGCCGAAACCGGCGACACGCCGGCCGAGCGCGGCATCGAGGTGCACGTGTGCCACAGCCTCGCGCGCCAGCTCGAGGTGCTGCACGACCGCCTGCTCGCGTGGTTCGACGCCGATGCGAGCCTGCAGCCGTCCGACGTGCTGGTCGCGGTGGCCGACCTCGCGGCGGCCGGGCCGCTGATCGATGCGGTGTTCGGCACGGCCGGCGCCGGCGGCGCGCGCGTGCCTTACCGGATCACCGGCCTGCCGCCGTCGCAGGCGAACCCGGTCGCCCGCGTGCTGCTCGACTGGCTCACGTTGCCGGAACGGCAGGTCGGCGCGCCGGAGTTGGTCGAATGGCTGCGCGTCGATGCGGTGGCCGCGCGATACGACATCGACGCGGCCGCGCTCGAGACGGTGCAGACCTGGCTCGCGGCCGCCGGCGCGCGGCGCGGGCTGTCGCCGCTTGTCAGCGACGACGCGGCCGTGCCCGCGCCGCGCCATACGTTCTCCGATGCGCTCGCGCGGCTTTTTCTCGGCTATGCGATGCCGGAAGGCGCGGCGCCGATCGGCGCGTGGCTGCCGATCGAGGCGGCCACGGGCAGCGAGGCCGAACTGCTCGGCCGGCTGGCGCGCTTTACCGACGATCTCGACGGCTTCGCGCGTCGCCTGGCCGAATCGCACACGCCGAGCGGCTGGAGCGAACTGTTCGCCGATACGCTCGCGCGCTTCTTCGATTCGGGCGCCGCATATGCGGACGCGCTGGCCGGCGTGCGCGATGCGCTCGACGCGATGCTGGCCGCGATGACGGAAGGGGCGCCCGACGAAGCGTTGCCGGCCGCGGTCGTCCGCGCGGGGCTGGCCGCGGCGCTCGACGATCCGGCGCGCGGCGGGGTGCCGTGGGGCGGCGTCACGTTCTCGTCGCTGACGAGCCTGCGCGGGCTGCCGTATCGCGTCGTCTGTCTGCTCGGGATGGACGACGGCGTGCTGCCGAGCCTCGCGCGCGCGGACGAATTCGACCTGATGGCCGTGTTGCCGAAGCTCGGCGACCGGCAGCGCCGCGACGACGAGCGCAACCTGTTTCTCGACCTGCTGCTGGCCGCGCGCGACCGGCTGCTGATCGCCTATACGGGCCGCAGCATCCGCGACAACGCGCCGTTGCCGCCCGCGGCGCTCGTCGACGAACTGCTCGATCATCTGGCGATCGTCACGGCCGGGCCCGACGCCGCGCCGGACGCCGTCGATGCCGCGCGGCGCGCGTTCATCGTCGAGCATCCGCTGCAACCGTTCGCTGCCGCGTATTTCCAGCCCGGCAGCGCGCTCGTGTCCTACGACGCCGAGCGGGCGACGCTCGCGTCGCTGCTCGCCGCCGAAGCGTCGCGCGACGGCCCGCGCGAATTGCCGTTCTTCGCGCAGCCGCTGCCGGCCGAACCGGTCGAGCCCGTCGCGTTCAGCGAATTCGAACGCTTCTGGCGCCATCCGGCGCGCGCGTTGCTGCGCGGCCGGCTCGGCATCGTGCTTGCCGACGCGCAGGCCGAACTGCTCGATACGGAACCGTTCTCGCTCGACTTCGCCGGCAGTGATGCGCTCGCCGAGCGCGTGTTGCCGCTGTTGATCGAATCGGACGAGGGCACGGTGCATGACCACGCGCTGCGCATTGCCGATGCGAGCCCCGAACTGCCGGGCGGCGCGACGGGCACGGTGTGGCGCGATCAGGCGCTCGGCTCGATGACGCAGCTTGCGTCGAGCGTGCGCCGCGCGCTGGCCGACGGCATCGAGCGGCGGCCGTTCTCGCTCACGGTCGTGCCGGCATGGCCCGATACGGAGCAGGCGTTGTTCGGCACGGACGACGCGATGCTGTCGGCCGACGCGGTGAGCGCGCCGCTCGAATTGCAGGGCACGCTGAACCGGTTGACGCCGGCCGGGCAGATCATCTATCGCTACGCACGACCGAGCGCGCGCGACTATCTGTCCGCCTGGCTCGCGCATCTCGTGTACTGCGCGGTCGAGCCCGGCGGGCCGCGCCGCACGCTGTGGTTCGGCAGCGGCGGCGCGTTCGAGCTGACGCCCGTCGCGGCGCCGCTGGAACGGCTCGCGCCGCTTGCCGCGCTGTTCCGCGCGGGGCGGCGGATGCCGCTGCGGTTCTTTCCGCGCAGCGCATGGGCGCGGGTGTCCGACGGCGAGGCCAAGGCCGCGAGCGTGTGGATCAACGAACGTGTCGTGAGCGAAGCGGACGATCCGGCGATCGCGATCGCATGGCGCGGTGCGCACCCGTCGCTCGACGAGCCGTTCGGCACATTGGCGCGGCTCGTGTTCGAGCCGCTGATCGAGCATCTGAAGGAGGTTGCATGAGCGCCGTGTCGCAGCCGCAGCAGGCGCTCGAACTCGACGTGTTCGCGTGCCCGCTCGACGGCGTCAACCAGATCGAGGCATCGGCCGGCACCGGCAAGACCTGGAACATCTGCGCGCTGTACGTGCGCCTGCTGCTCGAGAAGGATCTCGGCGCGGACGAAATCCTCGTCGTGACCTTCACGAAGGCGGCGACGGCCGAGCTGCACGAGCGGATTCGCAGCCGGCTCGCGCAGCTTGCGCATGCGCTCGATACGGGCGACGACGGCGGGGACCCGTTCATCTCGCGCCTGCTCGAGACCACGCTCGGCGCAGACGGCGCGCTCGATTCCGAGACGGCCGCGAAGCGCATCCGGCGCGCGCTGCGCGCGTTCGACCAGGCCGCGATCCATACGATTCACGCGTTCTGCCAGCGTGCGTTGCAGGAAGCGCCGTTCGCCGCCGCGATGCCGTTCGCGTTCGACATGGAGGCCGACGATGCGTCGCTGCGCTTCGAACTCGCGGCGGATTTCTGGCGCACGCGCGTCGAACCGGCGGCCGCGCGCTGGCCGGGTTTCGCGACCTGGCTCGTCGAATCGGGCGCCGGCCCGGCCGCGCTCGATGCGCAGCTCGCGCGCCGGCTGAAGAAGCCGCTCGCCGCGCTGCGCTGGGACGGCGTGACCGAGCCGGACGAGTCGGCCGAGGCCGCCGCGGCCGAATGCTTCGCCGAGGCGGCGCGGCTGTGGGCGGCCGAGCGCGAGACGATCGACGCGTTGCTGCGCACGGCGCAGCCCGCGCTCAACCAGCGCTCGCACAAGCCCGATGCGGTCGCCGATGCGCTGGCCGCCTGGACGGCGCATTTCGCGCAGGGCGACGCGACGGCCGCGCTGCCGAAAGCCGCGCTGAAGCTCACGCAATCCGCGCTGACGAAGGCGACGAAGAAAGGCGGCGTGACACCCGAGCACGCGTTCTTCGACGTCGCCGATGCGCTCGAAGCCGCGGTGGCCGCCGCCGAGGCCACGCAGCGCGCGCGCTGGCTCGCGCTGATCGCCGACTGGCTCGACGTGGCGCCGGGCGAGCTGGCCGAGCGCAAGCGCACGCGGCGCGTTGTGTCGTTCGACGATCTGCTGGCGAACCTGTACCACGCGCTGCATGCGCATCCGTGGCTCGCCGAGACGTTGCGCGCACGCTATCCGGCCGCGCTGATCGACGAGTTCCAGGATACCGACCCGCTGCAGTTCGCGATCTTCGACCGGATCTTCGCGCCGGGCGGCCCGCTGTTCCTGGTCGGCGATCCGAAGCAGGCGATCTACAGCTTCCGCGCGGCCGATCTGCATACCTATCTGGCGGCGCGCGCACGGGCGAGCGCGTGCTACACGCTCGCGGTCAACCAGCGTTCGACGCCCGCGATCGTCGACGCGTGCAACCGCTTCTTCATGTCGAATCCGCGCGCGTTCGTGCTCGACGGGCTCGACTATTACGCGGTGCGTGCCGGCACGCGCGTGCGCGCGCCGTTCGTCGACGAAACCGATCCGGGCCCGTCCGGCGACTTCCGGGTCTGGGCATTGCCGGGCGGGGAAGGCACGTTGCTCAAGCGCGATGCGCAGGCACAGGCCGCGCAGGCGTGTGCCGCCGAGATCGCGCGGCTGATGCGCGGCGCGCGCGAAGGGCACGTGCGGCTCGGCTACACGCCGCTGTCGCCGGGCGACATCGCGGTGCTCGTGCAGACGCACCGGCAGGGCAGTCTCGTGAAACGCGTGCTCGCCACCTGGGGCATCGGCAGCGTCGAGCTGGCGCAGGCGTCGGTGTTCTCGACCGGCGACGCCGAGCAGCTCGAACGCGTGCTGGCGGCGATCGATGCGCCGGGCGACCTGCGGCGCCTGCGCGCGGCGCTCGCATCCGACTGGTTCGGCCTCGATGCCGGTGCGCTGTGGCGGATGGAGCAGGGCGACGGCGATGCGTCGAGCGGCGCGTCCGACAGCACCGACGCGATGAGCTGGGTCGAGCGCTTCTCGCGCTATCGGCTGCTGTGGCGCGAACGCGGTTTCGCGGTGATGTGGCGCACGTTCACGCGCGAGCTGCGGATCGCCGAGCGGCTGATGGCCGGTGCGGACGGCGAGCGTCGTGTGACCGACATCAACCATCTGGCCGAACTGACGCAGGCGCGCGCTTCCGCGCAGCCGGGCATCGCGCCGACGCTGCGCTGGCTCGCCGCGCAACGGCTCGACGGCGGCGGCGAGGAAGCGCAGCTGCGGCTCGAATCCGATCGCAACCTCGTGCAGATCGTGACGGTGCACAAGTCGAAGGGGCTTGAATACGCAATCGTGTTCTGTCCGTTCCTGAACGACGGCGGATTGCGCGAACCGCCTGCGTCCGCGTTGCCCGATGCGCGCGAGTATCACGACGAAGCGGGCGACGCCGTGCTGCATTACGGATGCGACGACGAGGCGGCCGCGCACGCGGCGCGGCAGGCGTTGCGCGAGCAGGCCGCGGAACGCGCGCGGCTCGTCTACGTGGCGCTCACGCGTGCGGTCTATCGTTGTTATGTCGTTGCCGGGCCGTACCTGTCGTCGCGCTCGACGCGCGAAGCGCGGCGCAGCGTGCTCAACTGGCTCGTCGCCGGCGCCGGCCAGTCGTTCGATGCGTGGCTCGACGAACCGCCCGACGAGGCTGCGCTCGAGGCGGCGTGGCGCGCGCTCGCGGGCGGCCCCGTGAGCGTCGCGCCGCTGCCCGTGCCCGCGCGCCGCGAGCGTCTCGCGGCGGGGCACGACGCCTCGCAGACGCTCGCGGCGCGCCACGCGACGCGTGTGCTGCGCGACGCGTGGCGGATGGCGAGCTTCAGCTCGCTGACCGCGTCGATGGCGCGCGAGGAGGCGGGCGTCGCGGCCGTGCCCGACGACGAACTGCGGCCCGATCACGATGCGCTTGCCGAGGTGACGCCGGACGGCGAATGGCACTTCTCGGAGCCGGCCGCGGCGGAACCGCCGGACGACGACATCCTCGTGTTCCCGCGCGGGGCCGCGGCCGGCGAATGCCTGCACCGCCTGTTCGAACTCAGCCGCTTCACGGAGCCCGAGTCGTGGCACACGGCCGCGCTCGGCGCGCTGCATGACCGGCCGGTCGAGGCGGAGCCCGAGCTCGCGACCCGGCTGCCGGCGATGATGGCGCAGCTGGTCGACGATGTCGTGCACACCGAGCTCGTGCCGGGCATGCGGCTCGCCGATCTCGATCCGGCGAAGCGGCTCGACGAAATGGGGTTCCTGTTCCCGGCACCGTCGCTCGACCTGGCGGCGCTGCGCCGCTTGCTGGTCGCGCACGGCTATCCGGACGTCGCACTGGAGGCGGGCACGCTCGCCGGTTTCATCAAGGGTTTCATCGACATGATCGTCGAACACGATGGCCGCTTCTGGATCGTCGACTGGAAGTCGAACCATCTCGGCACGACGCCGGATGCCTACGGCCCGCGCGCGCTCGACGTCGCGATGGCCGATCACGCGTATCACCTGCAGGCGCTGCTCTACACGGTCGCGCTGCATCGCTACCTGCGCGGACGGCTGCCCGACTACGACTACGATACGCACATCGCGGGCTACCTGTACCTGTTCGTGCGCGGCGTGCGGCCCGGCTGGCGCAGCGGCGGCGAGCCGTCCGGCGTGCATGCCCGCCGGCCCGCGCGTGCGCTCGTCGAGGCCCTCGACCGCATGATGGAAGGGAGGCGCGCATGAACGCGTCGGACGACACGCTCGAATTCACCGGCGGCCTCGTCGCGCGGCTGCCCGAGCCGGCCGATTTCGGCATCGCGCTTGCGGAAGGCTTCGCGCGTCGCATCGGCGAACTCGCGCGGCGCGCCGGCGCGCCGTCGGCCGCGGCACGCTGGGCGGCGCGCGCCGCGTTCGCGACAAGCCGCGCGACGGCCGGCGGCCACGTGTGCGTCGCGCTCGGCGCACTCGCGCAGCGCTACGACGCACCGCTCGACGAGGTGCGCGCCGCGCTTGCCGCGAGCGGCGTGGTCGCGTTCGGCACGCTGGCGCGCGGCGACGAGCGGCCGCTGATCGTCGACCGGCACGATCACCTGTACCTATCGCGCTATTTCGATTACGAACGGCGGCTTGCCGATGCGCTCGTCGCACAGGCCGGGGTTGCCGGTCCGGACGAAGGCCTGTCGCCCGACCGGCTGCGCGACAGTCTCGCGCGCTATTTCGGGCCGGCCAACGGCGAAGTCGACTGGCAGCGCGTGGCGGCGATCGTCGCGCTGACGGGCCGCGTGACGATCGTCAGCGGCGGCCCCGGCACGGGCAAGACGACGACGGTCGTCGGCGTGCTGGCCTGCCTGCTCGACGCGCACCCGGGGCTGCGCATCGCGCTGGCCGCACCGACCGGCAAGGCCGCGCAGCGGATGCAGGAAGCGCTGCATGCACGGGCCGGCGACCTACCGCCCGAACTCGCGGCACGCCTGCCCGACACGTCGTATACGCTGCACCGGCTGCTGGGCGGCGGCGGGGCGGCCGGCTTCCGCCATCATCGCGACAATCCGTTGCCGTACGACCTGATCGTCGTCGACGAGGCGTCGATGATCGACGTCGCGCTCGCCGCGCATCTGCTCGACGCGCTTGCGCCGGGCGCACGGCTCGTGCTGCTCGGCGACAAGGATCAACTGGCCGCGGTCGAAGCGGGGGCCGTGTTCGCCGAGTTGAGCGCGCGGCCCGCCTTTACGGCCGCGGCGCGCACGCGCATCGCACAGGCGCTCGGTATCGACGAGGCGACGTTCGTCGCGGCGTTGCCGGTGCCGGACGAAGCCGCAATCGCCACCGCGGCGGGTGTGCCGACCGCACGTCCGGCTTCCGTTTCGGCGCAGGCGTTGCCTTCGGCATCGGCTTCCGTTTCCCGCAAACCGGCGTCGCGGCAGAAGGCCGATCCGCGACAGGCATCGCTCTTCGACGACGAACCGCAGGATGACGAGGTTTCGTCGGCCGAGATCGTATCGCCACCGCCGGCAGTCCCGGCGCCGGCCGATATCGGCGGCACCGTTACCGCGGGGGAGACACCCGCATGGATCGAAGTCGACGAACTCGCATGGCTCGATGCAGTCGAGCTGCCGCCGTTCGACGCGGGCGACGCGGCGCTCGCATCGGTGACGGCAGCGACATCCGCATCGACCGGCGAAGTCGACGCCGCAGCCGCCGTCGCGCGCGCGCCGGCGCCGCTCGCGGACTGCGTCGTCTGGCTCGAACGCAACTACCGTTTCGGTCTCGATTCGCCGATCGGGCGGCTGTCGGTCGCGATCCGCGGCGGCGACGTGCAGGCCGCACTGGATGCGCTGCCCGCCGACGATACGGCCGCCGCGTCCTTCCACGACGATGCGGGCGATACGCTTGCATCGTCGACGGTCGAGCGGCTCGCGCGGCGGTTCGGCGCTTACCTCGACGCGTTGCGCGCCGCGCTGGACGCGCCGGTGCCCGATCCGCTGCCGCTGTTCGATGCGCTTAACCGGTTCCGGATCCTGTGCGCGACCCGCAACGGCTCGCGCGGCGCGGAGCACGTCAACGCGCTGGTGGCCGCGCACGTGCGGCACGCGGCGCGCGTGCCGCTCGCGGTCGGCGCGCACTGGTTCACCGGGCGGCCGATCATGGTGACGCGCAACGACTACGCGCTCGGGCTGTTCAACGGCGACATCGGCATCGCGTTGCCCGATGCGCACGGCGTGCTGCGCGTGTGGTTCCGGCGCGCGGACGGCACCGCGCGTGCGGTGTCGCCGGCCGCGCTGCCGCCGCACGAGACGGCGTTCGCGCTGACCGTCCACAAATCGCAGGGTTCGGAATTCGACGAAGCCGCGCTCGTGCTGCCGGCCTCGTTCAGCAGGGTGCTCACGCGCGAGCTGGTCTATACGGCCGTCACGCGTGCGCGCACGCGGGTGCAGGTGATCGGGCCGCGGCGCGTGCTGGCGCAGGCGGTCGCGACACGCACGCAGCGCGATTCGGGGCTCGCGGCGCGCGTCGACGAAGCGCTCGCGCGACGCCGCACGGAGGTTTCGCGATGATGATCCGCTATACGCTCGATCCGGCCGAGGTCGAATGGACGGCCGTGCGCGCACAGGGCGCGGGCGGGCAGAACGTGAACAAGGTGTCGAGTGCGATTCACCTGCGCTTCGACATCCGTGCGTCGTCGCTGCCGCCGGTGATCAAGGAGCGGCTTCTCGCGCTGTCCGACCAGCGCATCACGCGCGACGGCATCGTCGTGATCAAGTCGCAGGAATACCGCACGCAGGAGAAGAACCGCGAGGCCGCGCTGGCGCGACTCGATTCGCTGATCTCCAGCGTCGCGTTCACGCCGCGCGCACGCGTGGCGACGCGGCCGACGCGTGCGTCGAAGGAGCGGCGGCTCGAACACAAGTCGCGCCGCAGCGTGGTGAAGTCCGGAAGAGGGAAGGTGATCGACTGACGAATGAACGGCCGGCGGCGCGCGCGGCTAGCGCATCACCGTTCCCGCGCTGTCGAGCACGAAGTCGACGCAGAACACGACGAGCCGGCTCCGTGCGCGGATCGCGACGGCGGCCGTGTAGCAGTCGCGGCCTTCCGTCAGCGAGAAATGCGGGCCCATCAGCGCGACGCGTCCGGGTGCGGCGATCGCGCGCTGGAAGTACGGGCGCCGCGACCAGTTGCTGTGGGTTTCCGGGAACAGCGGCGCGAGGCGGGCGGCGACTGCCTGACCGTCGTCGGGCCGCGCGGTGATCGACGGCAGGAACTGCTCGCCGATCTCGTCGGTGACGAACACGCGGCGCGCGGCCGGCACCGTGAACACGCGTTGGGCGGCATCCTGCAGATTGCCGCTGGCGGAAAAGGCGGCCGCACCGCCCAGCACGAGTCGTTCGATCGCATCGAAGCCCGGCTGCTCGGCGATGACCGGCGGGCGCCGGCGTGCGATGAAGCGCTGCCACGCGGCGTCGAGCATCGCGGGCGCGGCCGCGCTCGCATGCGCGATCGACGCATCGGGCTGGCCGAACTGGAAACCCTGCACGAAATCGATATCGGCCTCCATCAGCGTCTGCAGCGCGTCGTCGCTTTCGACGCCTTCGGCCAGCACCATCGCGCCGGCCTGGTGCAGCATCGACACGAGGTGATGCATGATGCGGCGATCGTCGGCCGACCCGGTCGCGCGTTCGACGAGCGAGCGGTCGAGCTTGACGATGTCCGGCCGTGCGCGCCAGACGCGGTCGAAATTCGAGAATCCGGTGCCGAAATCGTCGATCGCGATCAGGAAATCGCGATGCTGGATCATGTCGATCGTGCGGGCGAGCGCGGCTTCGTCGCGCGCCGGTTGCTCGACGACCTCCAGCACGATGCGGTTCGGCGGCAACCCGAAATGCCGGCACAGCGCCTCGACGAACTCGCGCTGCACGAGGCCCGTATCGAGTACGCGCGGCGTCACGTTCAGGAACAGCCAGCCGTCGCCGATTCCCTGCGCGACGAAGTTGGCCGTGTGCAGGCAGCGCGCGAGCCGGTCGAGCAGCAGCGCGTCGGCGTCGGCACGCGTCTTGTCGAAGAGGGCGGTGGGCGAGAGCAGCGTGCCGTCCGCGTCGACGACGCGCAGCAGCGCTTCGTAGCCGACGACGCGCTTGTGCGTGATCGACAACACGGGCTGGAACACGCTGCGCAGCGTCGTGGTGCGAAAGGTGGCGACCCAGCCGCCGGGCGTCGGCGTCAGGCGTTCGAGCAGGGCGTCGAGCGACAGGTCGCGGGCGGGCTTCATGTCAACGGTGCCCGGGAGCGTACGGTGGCGCGGGAGCGGGCCGCCACGCCGATGCGGTCGCACGCGCAGGCGGACGCGAAAGAACGTGGTACATCGAGGCCGCCTCGTGCGGATAAGTGTTTCGAGTGTACCGGGATTGCAGCGGCGCGCGTATCAGGGTAACTCCAGACGCAAACGGTACACGGCCCGGCCATGGCAACGGCGCGGGGGTGCCGGGTGCCGTTCGCGTGCGTGCCGCGCATGACCGTCACGCAGCGGCGGGCGCTGCCGGCGCACATGACAACCCGACCGCATGGCGAATGGTAAAGGGCGGGGGGGACGAAAAATCCCGGCGGCGGAGACAGGCACGAACGAGATCCGCCGTCGGATGAATGCGGGTGCGCGGTGCCGCCATCCGCGATGCGTTGGCGCCCGCGCCGGATCCTCAGGCCGCTTCGCCGCCGCGCGGCCGGATGCCGGGAATCCGCTTGATCACGCCGGTCGCGAGCGCGGTGCCGACGAGTACGATCGCGCAGCCTTCGATCATGACGGCCGACACGTGTTCGCCCAGGAACAGCGCGCCCCACAGCAGCCCGAACACCGGGATCACGAACGTCACGGTAATCGCGCGGGCGGGGCCGACATGCGCGATCAGGTAGAAGAAGATGAAATACGCGATGCCGGTGCACGCGATGCCGAGGGCGAGTACCGCGCCCCAGGCGTGGGCGCTGACCGGCGCCGCCGGCCAGGTGGCGATCGCGAACGGCAGCAGCAGGAGGGTCGAGCCGATCATGCTGCCGGCCGCGTTGACGAGCGGATCGACGCCACCGAGCGTGCGCTTCGTGTAATTGGCCGCGATGCCGTACAGCAGCGTCGCGCCGAGCGCCGCGGCGGCAGCGAGCGCGGTCGCGCTGGCGCCCGTGTCGCCGTGCGCGTTCGCGATCTGGTTCCACACGAGCGTGAGGACCCCGGCAAAGCCGATCACGAGGCCGAGCGCACGCGGCAACGACAGCTTGTCCTTCAGCCACAGGTACGCGACGAGCGCGCCCCACAGTGGCGTCGTCGCATTGATCACCGACGTGAGCCCGGCCGACAGCGTCAGCTCGGCGAACGCGAACAGGCAGAACGGGATACCCGAGTTCAGTGCGCCGACGACGAACAACGGCCACGCATGGCGGCGCAATCGCGCACCGAGGTCGGCGGGTTTGAAGCGCGTCAGCGCGAAGCCGGTGAGAAACAGCGCGCCGATGCCCACGCGCAACGCCATCAGCGGCGCGACGCCGAGATCGATCACGCCGATCCGGATGAACAGGAACGACGCGCCCCACAGGGCAGCGAGCACGGTCAGCAGGAAGGCGTTCTTGGGTGACATCGATCGTGAGGGCGGGGACGGGATGCGATGAATCTTACACCGCGTTACCGCGCCGTCGTTTCACGATTCGATGAAACGACAAGAAACGGAATATCGCCGGTCGAGGGGGCAGGGCGCCACCCGTCGGCGGCCGTGCCCGGTCAGTGATGGCGCCAGCCGCCGCGTCCGCCGAAACCGAAATTGAGCGACAGCGCCGGTCCCCAATAGCCGCCCCAGGCAGGCGCATAGGCCGGCGCCGGATAGTAGTAGGCGGGGCCGGGATCGACGTACACGGGCGCCGGCTGCACCGGCGCGGCCGTGTAATAGCCGCCGGGATAGTAGCCGTACGGGTAGTAGCAGCCGGCGAGCGTCGTGCAGACGAGCGCCGCCGCGACGAGGGTCCTGTTCATGATGTCTCTCCGGCGGAGCCGGCAATCGGCAGATGCTTAAGCTTAGGCCGCGCGCCGATGACACGGTGTGCAAAACGGTAACCGATCATTTCCGGGCGGCTGCCGCGCCTATTGCGGCGCCGCATGCGAAAACGGCGCTTCCGCATCGCGGAAACGCCGTCTGGACGAAGGTTGCGCCGGGTCCGGCCGGCGGCTTACTTGCCGACCTGGTTACCGATGATGCCGCCGGCTGCCGCACCGCCGAGCGTCGACAGTGCGCTGCCGCCGATCGCCGCGCCGGCGACACCGCCGACACCCGCGCCGATTGCCGTGTCGCGCTGACGTCGTGACATCGAATCGCAGGCCGACAGGCTGGCCACCGTCGCGACGAGAAGCGCGCATACCCCAAAACGCCGAATCGAGTTCATGATCGTTGTCCTTGTGGTAGTGAGCGGAGGTCGCGCGACCGGCTGGCGGCCGCGCATGACCCCAATCTACGCGCCGCTTGGCGGGGCTGCTGTAAGGACTTGTTAAGGCTTGCGCGGTTTCGTAATCAATTGTTTCCCGTGCCGCCGCAGGCACGCGACATGCGCAAAAAAGCCCGCTCGAAAGCGGGCTTCGTGCATCGCGATGCGACCCGGCGCGGATCGCTGCTTGCGCTTACTGACGGTGATAGATCTCGGCGCCGGTCTTGACGAACTCGACCGCCTTCACTTCCATCCCTTTCTTCAGCGCCTCGGTTTCCGACACGCCCTGCTGTGCCGCGAACTCGCGCACGTCCTGCGTGATCTTCATCGAGCAGAAGTGCGGGCCGCACATCGAGCAGAAGTGCGCGACCTTCGCCGAATCCTTCGGCAGCGTTTCGTCGTGGAATTCGCGCGCCTTGTCCGGATCGAGACCGATGTTGAACTGATCTTCCCAGCGGAACTCGAAGCGTGCCTTCGACAGCGCGTTGTCGCGCACCTGCGCGCCCGGGTGACCCTTGGCGAGGTCGGCGGCGTGCGCGGCGAGCTTGTACGTGATGATGCCTTCCTTCACGTCGTCCTTGTTCGGCAGGCCGAGGTGTTCCTTCGGCGTCACGTAGCAGAGCATCGCGGTGCCGAACCAGCCGATCATCGCCGCGCCGATGCCCGACGTGATGTGGTCGTAGCCCGGTGCGATGTCGGTCGTCAGCGGCCCGAGCGTGTAGAACGGCGCTTCCTTGCACCAGTCGAGCTGGAGATCCATGTTCTCCTTGATCAGCTGCATCGGCACGTGGCCGGGGCCTTCGATCATCACCTGCACGTCGTGCTTCCACGCGATCTGCGTGAGCTCGCCGAGCGTCTTCAGCTCGCCGAGCTGCGCTTCGTCGTTCGCGTCGTAGATCGAGCCGGGACGCAGGCCGTCGCCGAGCGAGAAGCTCACGTCGTACGCCTTCATGATCTCGCAGATCTCTTCGAAGTGTTCGTACAGGAAGCTTTCCTTGTGATGCGCGAGGCACCACTTCGCCATGATCGAGCCGCCGCGCGACACGATGCCCGTCATCCGGTTCGCGGTGAGCGGCACGTACTGCAGGCGCACGCCGGCGTGGATCGTGAAGTAGTCGACGCCTTGCTCGGCCTGCTCGATCAGCGTGTCGCGGAAGATTTCCCACGTGAGGTCCTCGGCCTTGCCGTTGACCTTCTCGAGCGCCTGGTAGATCGGCACCGTGCCGATCGGCACCGGGCTGTTGCGGATGATCCACTCGCGCGTTTCATGGATGTGCTTGCCGGTCGACAGGTCCATCACCGTGTCGCCGCCCCAGCGGATCGCCCACGTCATCTTGTCGACTTCCTCGCCGATCGACGACGTGACGGCCGAGTTGCCGATGTTCGCGTTGATCTTCACGAGGAAGTTGCGGCCGATGATCATCGGCTCGGATTCCGGGTGGTTGATGTTCGCGGGGATGATCGCGCGGCCGCGTGCGACTTCGTCGCGCACGAATTCCGGCGTGATCTCGGCCAGCGCATTCGCGCCGAAGGCCGCGGCGCCGAATGCCTGGCCCGGGTGCTGGCGGCCCATCATCGCGGCGAGCTTCGCGCCGTTCGGGCCGCTCGACTTCAGGCTCTCGATGTATTCGGCGCGGCGCTGGTTCTCGCGGATCGCGATGTACTCCATTTCCGGCGTGATGATGCCCTGGCGCGCGTAGTGCATCTGCGTGACGTTCTTGCCGGCCTGGGCGCGACGCGGGTTGCGGTGCAGGCCGGGGAAACGCAGGTCGGCCGTGGCCGGATCGGCCGCGCGCTCGAGGCCGTACTGGCTCGACAGGCCGGAGAGCACGTCGGTGTCGCCGCGTGCCTCGATCCAGCGTTGGCGCAGCGCGGGCAGGCCTGCACGGATGTCGATCTTCGCGTCCGGATCGGTGTAGGGGCCCGACGTGTCGTACACGTAGATCGGCGGATTCTTTTCGCCGCCGAAGCCGGTCGGCGTGTCGGCCTGCGTGATTTCGCGCATCGGCACGCGGATGTCGGGCTGCGAGCCGGTGACATAGACCTTGCGCGAATTCGGCAGCGGCGCGACGGCAGCCGCGTCGACGTGGGCGTCGGCGGACAGAAACTTCGGATTGGCGTTCATTCGATCTCCTGTGTCGGCCCGAGTCGGCGCTTCGGCGCTTACTCGGGCCCCATGCAAAGCAATTGTGGGGCGCGAGCTAAGCAGGAGACGAGATTCGTGAGGCGGCGGGTTTCGTCAGAGGGATGGCGGCGAAATCCGTACGCTTCCCTGCGCTGGCATTATCCAGATCAGGTTCAAAGGGTATTTCTCACCCGCAATGCCGGTTGTTTGACCGGGCGCATTGCAGGACCCCCGCGTTAGCAAGGGCACACGATACACCGGCTTGGCGGCGGTTTCAACCGGGAGCGGAGCGGATGCCGCCGGGCGATCGCTTGATCGCCGCGGCCGGACCGGGCGGGGTGCGCCGCAGCAATCGCGGCCGCCGAACGGCTTCCCGGTGGGGCCGCCCAGGGCCGAGCGGTGCAGCATTCGCGTCTTCATTTTCGGCGTCTAGAATTTTTTTTTGACATCGCTGTCATTTCCGGCGGTGTGCTCCGTCTATTCGGCTCCTAAACCCATGTAGTGGAGAGATGTCATGAAAAACGTATTCCTGGTTGCCTGTGTCGCCGCGCTTGCCACGATCGCAACGGGCGCATATGCGCAGAACGATGCGATGTCGAAGGACGGCATGTCGATGTCGAAGGACGCGATGGGCCACGACGCGATGGCCAAGGACGGCGCGATGAAGAAGGACGGCATGAAGAAGGACGGCATGAAGCACGACGCGATGAAGAAGGACGCGATGGGCCACGACGCGATGTCCAAGGGCGACGCGATGAAGAAGGACGCCATGAGCCCGTCGAACTGACGAATGCGCGGGGCGCGACCGGCAGCACGCATCGCGTCCCGCCCCGACGCCTCAATCCGGGAGTCTTCATCATGCAAACGGTTCCTGTCACGGATCGCACGAGCACGCCGCCGCCCGCGCCCACGATTCATCCGCCGTGGGTGCGCGTGAGCCACTGGCTCAACGCGCTCGCGGCGATCCTGATGGCGCTGTCGGGCTGGCGCATCTACGACGCGTCGCCGATCTATCCGTCATTCACGTTCGCGCACGGCATCACGCTTGGCGGCTGGCTCGGCGGCGCGCTGCAATGGCATTTCGCGGCGATGTGGCTGCTGGTCGCCAACGGGCTGTTCTACCTCGCGATGTCGATCGCGACGGGGCGCTTCGCGCGCAAGCTGCTGCCCGTCACGCCGGCATCCGTATGGCGCGACATCCGCGCCGCGCTCGGCGGGCGGCTCGCGCATGACGACCTGAGCGTCTACAACGCGGTGCAGCGTGCCGCGTACCTGACCGCGATCGTCGATCTCGTCGTGCTGGTGCTGTCGGGGCTCACGATCTGGAAGTCCGTCCAGTTTCCGCTGCTGCGCGAACTGTTCGGCGGCTACGACAACGCGCGCGTCGTGCATTTCTGGGCGATGTCGCTGCTGGTCGCCTTCTTTGTCGTCCATGTCGCGATGGCGCTGCTGGTGCCGCGCTCGCTGCTCGCGATGCTGCGCGGCCGCTGACCTGCCCACCGCGGGCGAAGGAAATCATCATGTCGGAATCCGAAAAAAGCCGCGACGAGCCGCGCTGGACGCTCGACCGCAAGTCGCTCGAACTCGACGTGCGCCGCGAGCTCGAGATGCCGTCGCGGCGGCTCTTCAACCGGCGCGTCCTGACGCTCGGCGGCCTCGCGATGCTGACCGGCTGCACGTTGCAGGACGACGCGTCGGTCAACACGTTTCTCGAGAAAGTGTCGCGCATGAACGATCGCGTGCAGGCTTGGCTGTTCAACCCCGACCGGCTCGCGCCGACCTACACCGAGGCCGACATCACGCGTCCGTTCCCGTTCAACGCGTACTACGGGATCGACGAAGTGCGGCACGTCGATGCGTCGACGTATCGCCTCGTGCTGTCCGGCCGCGTGACGGGCAAGCGCGTGTGGACGCTCGACGAGCTGCGCGCGCTGCCGCATGCGGAACAGATCACGCGGCACATCTGCGTCGAAGGGTGGAGTGCGATCGGCCGCTGGGGCGGCACGCCGTTCGGCGCGTTCCTCGCGCGCGCCGGCGCCGACACGCGGGCGAAATACGTCGGCTTCAAGTGCGCGGACGATTATTACGAAAGCATCGACATGCCGACCGCGCTGCATCCGCAGACGCTGCTCGCGCTCGAGTACGACGGCCGCCAGTTGCCGCCGGAGTACGGCTTCCCGATGAAGCTGCGGATGCCGACCAAGCTCGGTTACAAGAATCCGAAGCACATCATGGAAATCTTCGTGACCGATACGTTCCCGGGCGGCTACTGGGTCGATCAGGGCTACAACTGGTTCGGCGGATCGTGAGCGGCGCGCGGGGCGCGCGCGTCCGGCACGCGGATTCGCGCACCTGAAGATCGACAGGCGGGCCGACCGCAGCGGCCCTGTTCGCGAACGCGTCGAGCCGACCCGTCGTCCGTCACGACCGGCGCGACGGACGGACCGGCGCGCACGGCGGGCCGTTTGGCCGACGCCGGATTCGACGGCCCCGGATTGCGCGGGTGCGCGCGCGTTCCGCTCATCCGGCCCCGGATTTCATCCGCGTGCGGGCCGAAAAATGTCGCGCCGAAACGTCAGTCTTTATGCTTTCAGACAGGTCTGACGATGCTTTCGAATCCTTGATGCCATAATGCCGAGCGTGTGCAGCCGAAGCGGGTGCGCACGTTTTTTTTGTCCCTCTGCCGCCGCTCGCCGGTTCTCTTTCGTCGCCGTTCGCACTGCCATGTCGTTCCGCACGTTCGCTCTGCCTTTCCGGTCCCGCCAGGACCGTTTGCCGGCATGGCCGGCGTCTTTCAGCGGGGCACGCGGCGTGACGTGCGGGCGGGCTGCACGATGACGCCGCTCGACCGCCTGCTCGATTTCCTCGCGCGCTTTTCGTTCCGGATCCGCCTGCCGCAAAGCCGCGGCGGCCGGGTCGCGCTGGCGCTCGTGTTCATCTATTTCGTCTGGGGTTCGACCTACAGCGGCCTGCATTTCGCGCTGCAGTCGTTCCCGCCGCTGCTGCTGTCGGGGCTGCGCAACCTGCTCGGCGGGATCGGCCTGTTCATCTTCGCGCTGCGACGCAAGCCCGAATGGCCGACGCTGCTCGAAATTCGCAACGCGGGGATCGTCGGCACGATGCTCGTCGCGCTGTCGTCCGGCACGATCGCGCTGGGGATCAGCTCGGTCAGCAGCGGCTCGGCCGCGGTGATGGTGGCGACCGTGCCGCTGTTCGCGACGGTGATCGCGGCGGTGGCCGGGCGGCCCGTGACGAAGGGCGAGTGGGCGGCCGTCGCGCTCGGGATGGTCGGTATCGTCGTGCTGAACTCGGGCGGCGCGGCGGCCCGGAATTCGGCACTGGGCACGATCTGCGTGCTGGCCGGCGCGCTGTTCTGGGCGGGCGGCGCGCACCTCGCGACGCGGCTCAGGCTGCCGTCGGACCTGTTCCTGTCGACGTCGCTGCAGATCGGCCTCGGCGGCCTGATTTCGACGCTCGTCGCCTGGCTGATCGGCGAACGCATCGAACAGGTGATGGTGGGGCCGGTGTTCGCGTTCCTGTACCTGATGGTGTTCTGCACGATGGCCGCGTATGTCGCATACGGCTATCTGATCCGCCATACGAGCCCGATCATCGCGAGCAGCTGCATGTACGTGAACCCGATCGTCGCGGTCGCGCTCGGTGCGCTGCTGCTCGGCGAGCCGGTGACGATGGCGACCGTGGTCGCGACCGTCGCGATCCTCGGCAGTGTCGCGCTGTCGTTCGTGTTCGATCCGGCGCGTCGGCCGGCGGCACGGGCGGCGGCCGACGGTTCGGCGGCCGTGGCGGCCGAGCACGCGCCCGCGGCGGCGGCCGATGCCGCCCCCGAGCAGATCGCGATTCCCGAAGCGGCGCCGATCCTCGCGCCTTCCGCCGTTCCGCTCGCGGTGCCGGCGCCGGCTGCCGTGATGGATCCCGCCGCGGTGATCGACCCGGCACCGGCGTTCGCGCCGCCGCCCGTCGACGAACCGGCCGTGCCGCGCGCCGACGCGTGACGCCGCCGTGGCCGGCCGCGCTCAGCCGTGCCGGCCGCCGCGATGGTGGGACCAGCCCGCGAGCGCGGCGAACAGCAGCCCCGTCGCGCACATGCCGGTCCAGCCGAACGCATGCCATGCGGCAACCCCGACCGACGAGCCGAGCGCGCCGCCGATGAAGTAACACACCATGTACACCGTGTTCACGCGGCTGCGCGCGTCGGGCTTCAGCGCATAGATGCGCGACTGGTTGGAGATCTGCGCGGCCTGTACGCCGACATCCAGCACGATCACGCCGATCACGAGTCCGGCGAGGCTCGAACCCGACACCGCAAAAATCACGAATGACAACGCCAACAGCGCGATCGCGAGCGAGATGATCGCGCGCGGGCCGCGCGTGTCCGCGAAGCGGCCGGCGTACGGCGCCGCGAGCGCGCCGGCCGCCCCGACGATCCCGAACAGGCCGGCAGCCTGCGGGCCGAGATGGAACGGCGCGCCGGCGAGCAGCAGCGTCAGCACGGGCCAGAACGCGCTGAACGCCGCGAACAGCGCGGCACCCGTCAGCGACGCCTCGCGCAGCCCGCGCAGTTCGACGGCCAGATGCCACATCGAGCCGAGCAGCTTGCCGTACGACAGCGTCGACGTCGGCGAACTGCGCGGCAGCCGCATCACGATCACGGCGGCGAGCACGACGAGTGCCGCGACCGACGCGGCGAACACCGCGCGCCAGCCGAAATACTCGGCGACGAAACCGGCGGCCGTGCGCGCGAGCAGGATGCCGAGCAGCAGGCCGCTCATCACGGTGCCGACTGCATGCCCGCGTTCGGCGGGCGGCGCGATTTCGGCGGCGAACGGCACGGCCTGCTGCGCGATGGTCGCGAGGACGCCGATCGCGAGGCTCGCGGCGGCGAGTACGGCCAGCGACGGCGCGGTGGCCGCCACGATCAGCGCGACCGACAGGCCGGCGATCTGCATCAGGATCAGCCCGCGGCGGTCGAACCGGTCGCCGAGCGGCGCGAGCAGGAACATGCCGGCGGCATAACCGAGCTGCGTCGCGGTCGGCACCGCGCCGATCCATGACGCGCCGTCGGGAAAAGTCGAGCGGAAGCTGTCGAGCAGCGGCTGGTTGTAGTAGATGTTCGCGACCGATACGCCCGCGATCGTCGCGAGCAGCAACAGCAGGCTGCGCGAGTAGTGGGGCGAGGCGGTGTCGGTCGGACGGTCGGTGGAGGCGGTGGACATGGCTGCGCGGACGGAGTTGGACGGCGTGGCGAGCGTCGGGTGCACAGGCGGGCCGAGCGCCGGTCGAGGCTGCCGATCATACCGGAGCGACGCGAATCCTGCCGGGCAGGCGGCGAACCGGCCGCCGCCCGCCGCCGTGCGTGCCGCAAGCCGTCAGTCGACCAGTTCGCCCGTCGGTTCGTAGAACGGATACGGGCCGGCGCCTTCGTCGACGTACACGTGATGCGACGTCATCCCCGTATCGGGCGCATAACGATGGACCGCGAACGCCGGCGGTTCGAGCCGGAACGCGGACGGCGCGTCGGCCCGCAGGTCGAACGCCACCTGATGCGCGGGCGACGGCACCGCCGCCGCGAGCGTGCCGCCGAAGCGCGTGAACATCGTGCGGTGCACGTGGCCGCACAGCACCCGCTCGACGTTCGGATGACCGCGCAGCAGCGCGTCGAGTTTCGCGGCAGCGGCCGGCGCGAGGCGCAGCTTGTCCATATGGCCGATGCCCGCCACGAACGGCGGGTGATGCAGCGCGACGATCACCGGCCGGTCGCGTGCGGCGTCGAGCTGCGCGGCGAGCCACGCGAGCCGTGCGTCGCACAGATCGCCGTGACTCGCGCCGGGCACCTGCGAATCGAGCGCGAGCACGCGCACCGCGCCGACGTCGAGCGCGTACTGCACGAATGCGCCGTCCTGCAATTCGGCGCGCGCGGCAAACGCACGGCGCAGCCCGGCGCGGTCGTCGTGGTTGCCGATCATCAGGTAGTACGGAATCTCGAGCGCCGCGAGCAGCCCGCGCAGGTTGCCGTACTCTTCGTCGTGGCCGAAGTCGGTCAGGTCGCCGGTAACGAGCACGGCGTCGGGACGCGGCTCGAGCGCGTTCAGCTTCGCGATGCAGCGCGCAAGCGCGGCCGCCGTGTCGACACGCCGGTACGCGAGCTGGCCCGGACGCTTGATGTGGAGATCGCTGATTTGAGCAAGCAGCATCGTCGTTCCTCGGAATCGTCTGTTTGTTGTCGCGGCGCTGTCGTGCGCCGCGGTGGGGGCTGCAGGAATGATGCCCGAACGACGGGTCACGCGCCGAGCGCGATCAGGCCTTCCGGTGCGATCGTGAGGCCGACCGCCGTGCCGCGTGCGAGCGCGATGCGGCCCGGCACGTCGATCACGAGCGCATCGGGTGCCGCGTGTTCGATCGTGAGCCGCGTGCGCTCGCCGAGGAACGCGCACGCGCCGACCGCGCCGCGCAGCGGCGCATGCGCGGGATCGGCGAGCTGCGCGTCCTCCGGGCGGAAGAACCATTCGTCGGCGGCGTGCGGCGTCGCGATCGCGCCGCCCGTCGTCACCAGCGCGCCGTCGCGCCATTGCCCGGCGAGCCGGTTCAGCGTGCCGATGAACTGTGCGACGGTGCGGTTCGCCGGGTGGTAGTAAATGTCGCGCGGCGTGCCGATCTGCTCGATGCGGCCCGCGCCCATCACGACGATCCGGTCGCCGAGTTCCATCGCCTCGGCCTGGTCGTGCGTCACGTAGACGGTCGTCACGCCGAGCTCGCGCAGCAGCGTGTTCATCTCGCGGCGCAGCACGTCGCGCAGTTTCGCGTCGAGCGCGGTCAGCGGTTCGTCGAGCAGCAGCACGCGCGGCCGCACCGCGAGCGCGCGGGCCAGCGCGACGCGCTGGCGCTGGCCGCCCGACAGCTGGTCGACCGGCTTGTCCGCATGCGCGTCGAGCCGCATCATCGCGAGCAGTTCGTCGACGCGTTCACGCAGCGCGCGCGGCTCGGTCTTGCGGATCTTCAGCCCGTAGCCGACGTTGCCGCGCACCGTCAGGTTCGGAAACAGCGCATAGTTCTGGAACACCATGCCGACCTGCCGGCGCTCGATCGGCAGCGCGGTGACGTCGTCGTTGCCGAACGCGATCGTGCCGCCGGCGTCCGGCGTGTCGAGGCCCGCGATCAGGCGTAGCGTGGTCGTCTTGCCGCAGCCTGACGGCCCGAGCAGCACGAGTGTCTCGCCCGCGCCGATCGACAGGTCGAGCGGTTCGAGTACGCGCGTGCCGCGGAACGTCTTCGCGCAATGGGTCAGCGTGATGGGAGTGGAATCGAGTTTCATATCTGCGAAAAATTCAGCGCGGGCGCTGCTTGAGCGCACGTGTGCCGGACGGATCGACGCCGAGCCACTGCATCGCGACGAGGAGCGGCAGCGTCATCAGCAGGAACAGGATCGTGTACGCGCTGCCGACTTCGAGGCGCAGCGACGCATAGGTATCGGCGAGCCCGACCGGCAGTGTCTTGGTGTCGGGCGTGTGCAGCATCCACGTGAGGTTGAATTCGCCGATCGACAGCGTGAGCACCGCGAGCGCGCCCGCGACGATGCCGGGGCGCAGGTTCGGCAGCACGATCGTGACGAAGCGCGTGACGAACGACGCGCCGAGGCTCGCCGCGCCTTCCTCGAGCGTGCGCAGGTCGGCGCCGGCCGCGACGGCGGCCACCGCGCGCACCATGAACGGCAGCGTGAACACGACGTGGCCGACGACGATGAACCACAGGCTCATCCGGAACGCGGTGAAGCCGCCGTACACGACCAGCAGCGCGAGTGCCGACGCGAGCCCGGGCAGCGCGACCGGCAGCACGAGCGCCTCCTCGATCGCGCGTGCGACGCGGCTCTTGCTGCGCGCGAGCGCATAGCCGGCCGGCACGCCGGCGACGAGCACGATCGCGAGCGTCGCGAACGCGACTTCGAGCGACAGCGCGACCGAGCCGTGATACTGCTGCCACACCTGTTCGAGCCAGCGCAGCGTGAGGCCGCTCGACAGGCCGCGGAAATAGTTGACGGTCAGGCCCGCGAGCACGGACATCCCGACGGGCACGATCAGGAACGCGCACAGCAGCAGCGTGACGCCCCATTGCAGCGCGGCGATCGCGCGCGCGCCCGTGACGTGCGGCGCGCGCCGCGCGACGCCGTTCGCCTGCGCGGGAGCGGGCGCCGGTGACGGCGCGGAGGAGCTGGAAAGCGATTGCATGCGGGAATCCTCAGGCCGCCGCGGCGGCGGTGTGGCCGGTGAAACGGCGCGCGAGCGCGAGCACGGCCCAGGTGACGATGCCGAGCACGATCGACAGGCCGGCCGCCGTCGCGATGTTCGCGTTCAGCGTGAATTCGGTATAGATCGTCATCGGCAGCACGTTCAGGTCGGTGGCGAGCGTGAAGGCGGTGCCGAAGGCGCCCATCGCGGTCGCGAAGCAGATCGCGCCGGCCGCGATCAGCCCGGGCGCGAGCGCGGGCAGCACGATGTCGACGAAGATGCGCCACGGCGACGCGCCGAGCGAACGCGCGGCTTCCTCGAGCGACGCATCGAGCTTCGACGCGGCCGCGATCACGGTGACGATCACGCGCGGAATCGAGAAGTACAGGTAGCCGACGAACAGGCCCGCGACCGAGTACGCGAATACCCATTTGTCGCCGGTGAGCTTTGCCGACAGCATGCCGATCAGCCCCTGGCGGCCGGCGAGCATGATCACCATGAAGCCGACGACGACGCCCGGGAACGCGAGCGGAAACGTGAGCAGCGCGAGCAGCACGCGCTTGCCGGCGAACTCGCGGCGCGCGAGCAGGAGGCCCGAGATCGTCGACAGCGCGAGCGTCGCGAGCGTGACGCCCGCGGACAGCGCGACCGTCTCGCCGAGGCTCTTCATGTAACGCGCATTGCCGAGCAGCGCCGCGTAGTGCGACAGGAACGCGCCGTCGGCGGATACCTGCACGAGCGCCGCCATCGGCAGCAGCCAGAACGCGGCGAACACCGCCAGCGCCGGCGCGACGAGCGCGACGCGCCAGCGCAGCGGAAAAGTCAGGTCGAGCATCGATTGTGTCCTGCCGCTTACTGCATCACCTGCAGGTACTGCTGGCCGAACGCCTGCTGGCCGGCCGCCATCTTGCCGAAGTCGACCGATTTCGCGCGTGCGTACTCGCTCGCCGGCAGGAACTTCGCGGCGACGTCGGCGCCGAGCGCCTGCGCGCGCACCGGGCGCAGGTAGGCGTTGGCCCACAGCTTCTGGCCTTCGTCCGACAGCACGAAGTCGAGCACTTTCCTGCCGTTCGCGTCGTGCGGCGCACCCTTCACGAGGCTCATCACGTACGGCACGGCGATCGTGCCTTCCTTCGGAATCACGAACTCGACGTTCGCGCTGTCCTTGTACTTCGCACGATACGCATCGAAGTCGTAGTCGAGCAGGATCGGAATCTCGCCGGACAGCACGCGTGCATACGCAGTCTGTTTCGGCACGATCGGCGCGTTCGCCTTCAGCTTGCGGAACCAGTCGAGGGCCGGCTTGAAGTTGTCGAGGCTGCCGCCCAACGCCTGGTTGACGGCGACCGCGCCGGCATAACCGACGAAGGCGCTCGACGGATCGAGATAACCGACCATGCCCTTGTATTCGGGTTTCAGCAGATCGGCCCACGAACGCGGCACCGGCTTGCCGTCGAGCGCGTCCTTATTCACGAAGAAGCCGAGCGTGCCCGAGTGGATCGCGAACCAGTAGCCTTGCGGATCCTTCAGGTTCGCGGGAATGTCGTTCCAGTGCGCGGGCTTGTACGGCGCGATCACGCCCTTGTCCTTCGCCTGGAAGGCCGACGACACGCCGAGGTAGACGACGTCGGCGACCGGGCTCTTCTGTTCGGCGATCAGCTGCGCGATCGACTGGCCCGAATTCTTGTTGTCGAACGGCACGCGGATGCCGGTCTTCTGCTTGATCGCCGCGATCTGCGCGGCCCAGTCGGCCCATTCCGGCGGGCAGTTGTAGCAGATCGCCGTTTCGTCGGCGTGGGCGGCGGGCGCGCCGGCGACGAGCGCGGCAAGGGCAAGCGGCGCGGCAAGCGCGCGCAGCAGCGAGGTCAGGCGAAAGGACACGGTGGGTCTCCGGGCGAGTGGGTGGTGCGCTGGGGTGGTGGGGTGGTCGGGGGCGGCCTGCGTTCAGGCCTGGCGCCGTTGCAGATCGATGGACGGCGGTGCGACCGTCGCGCCGTCGCGCACCGCATGCGGCAGGATCAGCGACGTGCGCTCGAGCGTCGCGCCGCCGATGCATTCGACGAGACGCCGCCACGCGTGACGGCCGATGTCGCGGTTCGGCGTCGCCACGCTCGCGAGCGGCGGCGCGAGCAGTTCGCCGATCGCAATCCCGTCGAAGCCGAGTACCGACAGGTCGTCGGGAATCGAGAAGCCGGCGCGGCGCAGGCCGCGCATCACGACCATCGCGAGCAGGTCGTTGCTGCAGAAGAGGGCGGTCGGGCGTGTGGCGTGCGCGGTGAGATGCGCGAGCACGGCTTCGGGCAGCTCGGGTGCGTTGAAGTCGACCTCGACCGGCGGCAGCGTGGCCATGCCACTTTCCTGGAGGGCCTGCGCATAGCCGAGATGACGCTGGCGCGCGCGATCCGACGCGGCGAGCGAACCGGCCAGCATCAGCACGCGGCGGTGGCCGCGCGCGATCAGCAGCCGCACGCCGTCGTAGGCGGCACGGCGGTTGTCGACCGACACCGACGGGCGGCGTTGCGTGTCGTTGTGCATCAGCACGTAGTGCGGGCCGTCGCGGTCGAGCATGTCGAGCAGCGGGTGCGTGTCCGCGTCGGCGACGGTGAGGATCAGCCCTTCGACGCGCTGCTCGCGCAGCGTCTCGATCGCATGGCGTTCGCGCGCGGCGTCGTACTCAGTCGTCGTCACGATCAGCTTGAAGCCGGCCGCGGTCGCGAGCGCGTCGATGCCTTGCAGGCAGTCGGCGAACACGGGGTTCGACAGCGTCGGCACGACGACGCCGACGAGTCGCGTGCGTTCGCCGCGCAGTTGCCGGCCGAGCGGGCTCGGGCGGAACTGCAGCGTATCGATCGCGGTGCGGATCGTCTGCAGCGTGGCGGGGCTGACGGTATGCGGGGCGTTGATCGCGCGCGAGACGGTGGCGATCGAGAAGCCCGCGAGGGCAGCGACGTCCTTGATGGTCGAGGTCATGAAATAACGCGATGTAAACGTTTTCGGCGAGGGAATTATCGAAAACGTTTGTGACTTCGCGATGACGCACACGACGCTTGTTTCGCAAAAAAGCACGATACAAACGTCAGACGGTTGGGGCCGTCGGACGACGCGGGCTTGATTGTAGCGGGGAGGGCGCGGCGCGCGACGAAACCGGCGCCCCTGTCGTAGCGACGGCGAGCGGGCGGGAGTGCATCCGCGCGACGGCGGCCGGTGTCGCGATGCGGTGCGGCAGAATAAGGGAACGCATGCGCAAGCAATGGTAGAATCGCGTCCGCCCTCTTGCCGGGGTGATGAAATTGGTAAACATAGCGGACTTAAACGATTGAGTGCCCGGCCGGAAACGGTCGGTGCAGAACCCTTCAAATTCGGCGAAACCCCTGATGCGCGCATCGAGGCAACGCCGAGCCAAGCCTCGCGGCATCCGCGAGGAAGGTGTAGAGACTAGACGGGGGGCGCCTAAGGCGCACGGGCAGCGGTCACGCCCGCGCGCGACGGTGAAGGCATAGTCCAGCGCACGAACGGCTTCGCTTACGCGACGTCGGCTTTGAAAGAAGCAGTGTGACGAAAATCCGCCGCCTTAACTGGCTTGCCGGTTCGAGTCCGGTCCCCGGCACCACGATCGCTTCGATGCGTTTCGATGAAGGTCTGAAAAAACCCGCGAGAATTGAAGCGCTCGCGGGTTTTTTGTTTGTGCGGCGTGGCCATTCGTCGGAGGCCGCGGTGTCGGGGACGGATGTTGCCGCTGGTGAAGCGTTGGCAGATCCCCGGCCATCCGAGACCTGCCCGTTCGCATGGCTCGTTTCCGATGATGCGAGCGCGATATCCCGGCACAGGTCGGTCGCGGTGCATCACCTACTCATTCGACGCGCAATATCAGCTTGCCGGTCGTTTGACCGCTTTCGAGTGCCCGATGCGCGTCGGCGATCGCGTCGAATCCATAGCTGCCGCCGATCAGCGGTTTCAGCTTGCCGGTTGCCAGCAAGCCGAACAGCTCAATGAGGGCCTTGTGCACGACGTCGTTGGTGAGGAACGCATGAAGCGCGAAGCCGGACAGCGAACGGCAGCCGAAGATCAGTATATTCATCAGGGTTTCGTCGACCGTGAGCAACTGGCCGCTGGCCGCGCCATAGCTGACGAAGCGGCCGTATGTCGCGAGGCCGGATACAAGCGTGCGGGCCACCGTTCCGCCAATCGAATCGAACACGACGTCGGGTCCGGTGCCGCCGAGCGCCGTGCGCAACCCGTCGGCCCAGTCGCCGTCGCGATAGCTGATGGCTTGATCTGCGCCGAGCGCGCGTACTGCCCGCAACTTGTCCGTTGAACCCGCGAGGCCCACGATCGAGCGTGCTCCGTCGAGTCTCGCCAGCTGGATCAGCAGTGAACCGACGCCGCCGGCTGCGGCGGTGATCGCGACCGTGCGTGCGGCCACGGGCGTCTCGCGCAGCAGCACGCGGGCCACCAGCCCCTGCAGCATCACGGCGACCGCGTCGTCGTCGGAGACTTCGTCGGGAATCGCGGTAATCAGCGCGGCGCCGAGCGTCACGTATTCGGCGTAGCCCCCGGTCGCGCGCATCGCGCCGAACAGCGGCGCCGCGACACGCGCGCCGATCTGGATATTCCGGACATCCGCGCCCACGGCAGCGACGGTGCCGACGACTTCCGAGCCCGGCACTGCCGGCAGCGTCAGCGCCGGACCCGGATAGGTGCCGGCGCGTTGCAGCGTTTCCGCGAAGTTCAGTCCGACACGCGTGACCCGCACGAGAACCTCGTCGGTGGCAGGCGTCGGACGCTCGATCACGACCGGACGGAGGACGGAAGGATCGCCGATACGGTCGATCTGGATGGCATGCATGCTGCTCATGAAAAAATCTCGCTTGCAAAGGGGGGCTCGCCCCCGGGGATGAATGAAGCGCGGGCCGGCTCCGGCCGCGCAGTGGAGGCGTGTTGCCCGATGCCCGGCGGATCAGTCCGGTTGAGCGCGATCGAACGCGACACGACCGGCTCCGTTCAGGACGAGTGCGAGCAGACCGCCTGCCATCGACAGGTTCATCATGAAGAACGTCTGCTGAGTCTGGTCGCCGCCGCCGTGGAAGATCGCCGCGGCGATGATCGAGAAGATCGCGAGTCCGAGCGCCGCGAGCCGTGTCATGAAGCCCGTGATCAGCGCCAGGCCGCCGGCGACCTCGACGACGATCACGAGCGGAAGCAGCGCGCCCGATACGCCCATGTGCTCCATGTATAGCCGGGTGCCCGCATAGTTGAAGACCTTGCTGATCCCCGCGCCGAGATAGACGCCGGCGATGAGAAGCCGTACGAGCACGGAGAGCAGGATGTTGACGACGGGCGTTTGCACGGCCGTCCGGTAGAGTGTGCGATTGATTGAATTAATCATATGGAATCCGTAATTATTGGGTGGATGGATCGCTGATCCTGGCGGGTGATCTTTGTGCTGTCGAGCGGCTTTCCGCTTATGCGTCGAGCGCCGGATAGTCGGTATAGCCGGCCTCGCCGCCGCCGTAAGCGGTGGACATGTCGGCCTGCGCGAGCGGGCGATCGTGTCGAATGCGCGTCACCAGATCGGGGTTCGCGATGAACGGGTAACCGAACGACACGAGATCGGCACTGCCCTCGTCCAGTGCCTGTTGCGCACGCGCTTTCGTGTAGCCGCCGTTAGCGACGTAGAGTCCACCGAAGGCACGGCGCAATGCGCGATAGTCGAACGGCGGCGCCTGATCGGCCGCCACCTGGGGAATGCCTTCGACGACATGCAGGTAGGCCGCGAGACCGGTGAGCCGGTCGGCGAACCGGTCAAACAGCGCCTGCGGGTGGCTGTCCGCGATGCCGCCGAAATACGGCGTGACCGGAGAAATGCGGACGCCCACGCGACCGGGACCCACGACATGCCCGACCGCGCGCACGACGTCGAGCGGCAGCCGGATACGCTTGTCGATCGTGCCGCCGTACGGGTCCGTGCGCCGGTTCGTACCGTCGCGCAGGAACTGGTCGAGCAGATAGCCGTTTCCCGCGTGAATTTCGACACCATCGAAGCCTGCCTGCAACGCGGCATGTGCCGCTTGCGCGTATTGCTCGACGATGCGGGGAATTTCGTGCGTGTCGAGCGCGCGTGGCACGGGATGCGGTTGCGGGCCGCTCGGCGTGAATGCCTGGCCGTCCGGTCGAATGGCCGACGGCGCGACGGGTAGTGCGCCGTCGGGCTGCAGATCCGGGTGGCCGATGCGCCCGACGTGCGCGAGCTGGACAAAGATGCGGCCGCCTTCGCGATGCACGGCATCGGTCACCCGCTTCCAGCCGGCGATCTGCGCATCGCTGTAAATCCCCGGCGTGGACGGATAACCCTTGCCCTGCGGGGAGATCTGCGTGCCTTCCGTAACGATCAGGCCGGCGGACGCGCGCTGGGCGTAGTAGACGGCATTGATCGCGCCGGGCGCATCGCCGGCGCCGGCGCGGCTGCGTGTCATCGGTGCCATCACGATGCGGTTCCCGAGCGTGACCGGGCCGAGCTCGAGTGGGTCGAACAACGTGGGGCCGGCCGTTTCCGAACGTCGGGGAAGGGAGCTGTCGAGCGTCATGATTCGATTTTCCTGTGGTGTTCACGAGGGCGCCGAGGCGCGATCCGGGATGTCCGGCATGCGCGCTTCGAACGCTGCTGAGCAGGAATTTAGGAGAAGGCTGTAATCTAAACAATCGTCTAAAATGGATCATTAGAATCCATTTTCTTGATGGATCATGGAGCGAAGCCCCAATCTGGATCAATTGCGCGCGTTCATCGCGGTTGTCGAAGCCGGCAGTTTTTCCGGCGCGGCCCGGCGGCTCGAGCGCGCCCAGTCCGTCGTCAGTTACGCGATCGCCAATCTCGAGTCGTTGCTCGGCGTGCCGCTGTTCGAACGTGGCAAGCGGCGGCCGACGTTGACGGCGGCCGGTGAAATCGTCCTGGCCGACGCCCGGCGGCTCGACATGCTGGCAGGCCAGTTGCTGGCCAAAACCGCCGGGTTGCGCGGAGGCGTGGAAGCAGAACTGTCGCTGGCGGTGGACGTGATGTTTCCACTGGCGAGACTCGTCGATGGGTTGGGCGCGTTCGCCGACGAATTTCCGACGGTCGCGCTCAACCTCACCATCGAAGCGCTCGGTGGGGTGATGAAGCTGGTGGTCGACGGCGGATGCGCCCTCGGCATCAGCGGGCCGGCGCAAAACTGGCCTGATGCCATCGATGCAACGTCCATGGGCTCGATCGAGCTGGTCACGGTCGCTGCGCCCACGCATCCGCTCGCGCAGCGCCGCGGGCGTGTTCCTCTGTCCGAGGCGCGCGAATATACGCAACTCGTGTTGACGGACCGCAGCAAACTGACCGAAGGGCAGTTGTTCGGCGTTTATGCGACCCGCACATGGAAGACTGCGGACCTGGGCGCCAAGCATCGCTTGTTGCTCGAGGGGCTCGGCTGGGGCTCGATGCCGATGCATTTGGTCGACGATGACTTGCGACAAGGCCGGCTGGCCGTCGTGCGGTTGTCGGATCGCGAGGTGTTTCGATACGGCCTGTCGTTGATCAGGCGGGCCGATCGTGCGTGCGGACCCGCGACGCAGTGGCTGATCGACCATCTGACGCGTCCCGGCGAACCGGACGCCTGAAGCGCGACGCCGTGCACCGGCACAACGCGGGCACCGGGACACGCGAAGCCTTCATTGGCGTTGCCGCTGCGCTGCGGCAAAAACGGCGTCATGTGATACTGGCGACGCCCGTCGTACCGGACGCGTGGGTCGCCATCGGCACACGCGTCCCGCCGACCGCCTCCAACATCGTTTGCGTCACGCAAAAACATCGTCATGACCGACTCGACCCATCACTATTACGAACCGTCGCAAGGCCACGGCCTGCCGCACGATCCGTTGAACGCGATCGTGGGCCCGCGCCCGATCGGCTGGATCTCTTCTCGCGGCAGCGACGGCACACTCAACCTCGCGCCATACAGCTTCTTCAACGCGTTCAACTATCGCCCGCCGATCATCGGCTTTTCGAGTACCGGCGCCAAGGACAGCCTGCGCAACGTGCAGGAGACGGGCGAGTTCGTGTGGAACCTCGCGACGCGCGAGCTCGCCGAGCGGATGAACCAGACCTGCGCCGCCGTGCCGTACGACGTGAACGAGTTCGAACTCGGCGGCTTGACCGCGGTGCCGTCGCGCCTCGTCAACGTGCCGCGCGTCGCGGAAAGCGGCGTCAACTTCGAATGCAAGGTGACCGACGTGGTCCCGCTGCGTGATCATCACGGCGTCGAGACGCCAGCCACGCTGGTGCTGGGTGAGGTCATCGCGGTTCATATCCGCCATGACTTGCTGAAGGACGGCATCTTCGACACGTTTGGCGCCGGCATCATTCTTCGTGCGGGCGGTCCGTCGGCCTACGTGCACGTAAAGCCCGACAGTCGCTTCGACATTTTCCGTCCCGACGCGTGATCGATCGCGCCGGCGCAAGCCGGCGACCGGGCGCCGAAGCGCCCGAACCTGAAAGGACCCCGCGCAGCGCAACGATGTCGCGGGGTCTTTTGCTTCGTACCCTCGCATGAGACGGACGGGCCGATTCGTCCGCCCCCGATGCCCGATCGCGGCCGGCTCGGCGGTCTTGCACTGCAGCAACCACATCCTTCGCCGGTTCCGCCCGCCCGACGCGCGCCGTGGACCTCTGCCATGGCAAATCTGCTCACGACGAACGAGCGGCTTGGACATCGACGCCCGGCGCCGCAAGGCATAGATTTCCAAGGTTGACGCGCTTATCCGCGCGTCAACCCGCGCGCAGGCCGGCAACCGGCCGCGCGTTCCCAACAGCGTGAGACACAATCGAGCGTGGAGACGACACGATGAGCCTGTCAGAGCCATTGCGTCTGCATGTGCCGGAGCCCACCGGGCGTCCGGGCTGCAAGACGGATTTTTCCTATCTGCATCTATCGCCGGCCGGCGCGGTCCGCCGCCCGCCGATCGACGTGGCCGCGGCGGACACCGCCAATCTCGCCCGCAGCCTCGTGCGCGTGCTCGACGGCAGCGGCCAGGCCGTCGGCCCGTGGGCGCCGGAGCTCGACGACGCGCGACTGATCGCCGGGCTGCGCGCGATGCTCAAGACCCGCATTTTCGACGCGCGCATGATGATCGCGCAGCGCCAGAAGAAAATCTCCTTCTACATGTTGAGCCTCGGCGAGGAGGCGATCGGCACCGCGCACGCGATGGCGCTGCGCGACGGCGACATGTGCTTCCCGACCTACCGGCAGCAGAGCATCCTGATCGCGCGCGACGTGCCGCTCGAACGGATGATCTGCCAGCTGATGTCGAACGAAGGCGACCCGCTGAAGGGCCGCCAGCTTCCGGTGATGTATTCCGATCGCGAAGCGGGCTTCTTCTCCATTTCCGGCAACCTCGCGACGCAGTTCATCCAGGCGGTCGGCTGGGCGATGGCGTCGGCAATCAAGGGCGACACGAAGATCGCGTCCGCGTGGATCGGCGACGGCGCGACGGCCGAAGCCGACTTCCATACCGCGCTCACGTTCGCGCACGTGTACCGCGCGCCGGTCGTGTTGAACGTCGTCAACAACCAGTGGGCGATCTCGACGTTCCAGGCGATCGCGGGCGGCGAAGGCACGACCTTCGCGGGGCGCGGCGTCGGCTGCGGGATCGCATCGCTGCGCGTCGACGGCAACGACTTCCTCGCGATCTACGCGGCGTCGAGCTGGGCCGCCGAGCGCGCGCGCCGCAATCTCGGCCCGACGCTGATCGAGTGGGTGACCTACCGCGCGGGCGCGCATTCGACGTCGGACGATCCGACCAAGTACCGGCCGAGCGACGACTGGTCCCATTTCCCGCTCGGCGACCCGATAGAGCGTTTCAAGCGTCACCTGATCGCGAAGGGCATCTGGTCGGACAGCGCACACGAGGCGCTGACGGCCGAACTCGAGGCCGAGGTGATTGCCGCGCAGAAGGAAGCGGAGCAATACGGGACGCTGGCCGACGACCGGATTCCGTCGCCGGCCTCGATGTTCGACGACGTGTACAAGGAGCTGCCCGCGCACCTGCGCCGTCAGCGCCAGGAACTGGGAGCATGATCATGGCGCAACATGAGACAGACACGGCGACGCAGCCGATGACGATGATCCAGGCGCTGCGCTCCGCGATGGACGTGATGCTCGGCCGCGACAGCGACGTGGTCGTGTTCGGGCAGGACGTCGGTTATTTCGGCGGGGTGTTCCGCTGTACCGAAGGACTGCAGAACAAATACGGCAAGTCGCGCGTGTTCGATGCACCGATCTCCGAAGGCGGGATCGTCGGCGCGGCGGTCGGAATGGGCGCGTACGGGCTGCGCCCGGTGTGCGAGATCCAGTTCGCCGACTATTTCTACCCGGCGTCGGACCAGATCGTGTCGGAAGGCGCGCGGCTGCGCTATCGCTCGGCCGGCCAGTTCACCGCGCCGATGACGATCCGGATGCCGTGCGGCGGCGGCATCTACGGCGGCCAGACGCACAGCCAGAGCCCGGAGGCGATGTTCACGCAGGTGTGCGGGCTGCGCACGGTGATGCCGTCGAATCCGTACGACGCGAAAGGGCTGCTGATCGCGTCGATCGAAAACGACGATCCGGTGATCTTCCTCGAGCCGAAGCGGCTGTACAACGGGCCGTTCGACGGCCATCACGAACGGCCGGTCACGTCGTGGCTCAAGCATCCGGCGAGCGCGGTGCCCGAGGGTTATTACACGGTGCCGCTCGACACGGCCGCCATCGCGCGGCCCGGCAGCGACGTGACGGTGCTGACGTACGGCACGACCGTGCACGTATCGCTCGCCGCCGCCGAGGAGACGGGCATCGACGCGGAGGTGATCGACCTGCGCACGCTGTGGCCGCTCGATCTCGACACGATCGTCGCGTCGGTCCGCAAGACCGGGCGCTGCGTCGTGGTGCACGAGGCGACGCGCACCTGCGGCTTCGGCGCGGAACTCGTTTCGCTGGTTCAGGAACACTGCTTCTACCACCTCGAAGCGCCGGTCGAGCGCACGACGGGCTGGGATACGCCGTATCCGCATGCGCAGGAATGGGCGTACTTTCCGGGGCCGGCCCGGGTCGGTGAAGCGTTGCGACGCGTGATGGAGGCGTGAAATGGGGATTCATGTCATCAAGATGCCGGATATCGGCGAAGGGATCGCCGAGGTCGAGCTGGTGGCCTGGCATGTGGCAGTCGGGCAGACGATCAAGGAAGACCAGCCGCTCGCCGACGTGATGACCGACAAGGCGGCGGTCGAGATTCCGTCGCCGGTGACGGGCAAGGTGATCGAACTGGGCGGCCGGATCGGCGAGATGATGGCGGTCGGCAGCGAGCTGATTCGACTCGAAGTCGAAGGCGACGGCAACCTGAAGGCCGGCGCACCGGTGCGGGAAACAAAGGTAGCAACCGCACCGGTCGCGGCGGCGCCGGCGAAGCCGGCGGTCGACGTGCCGGCCGAGCCGCCTGCACGGCCGACGGCGAGCGACGCTCCGGCGCGGCCGCGTCGTGACGCACCGGCGGCGCAGCCGCGCGCGGCGCTCGCGCCGGGCGAACGGCCGCTCGCGTCGCCGGCCGTGCGTCAGCGCGCGTGGGACATGGGCATCGAGCTGCGCTATGTGCGCGGCACCGGTGAAGCCGGGCGGATCCTGCACGCGGACCTCGATGCGTATGCGGGCGGCGGCGCGGCGCGGTCGGTGCACGCGCACGGCTACGACGAACGCAACGACGAGACCGAGGTGCCGGTGATCGGCTTGCGCCGCGCGATCGCGCGCAAGATGCAGGAAGCGAAACGCCGCATCCCGCACTTCAGCTACGTCGAGGAAATCGACGTCACCGAGCTCGAGTCGTTGCGCACGGAACTGAACCGACGCTACGGCGACACGCGCGGCAAGCTCACGCCGCTGCCGCTGCTGATCCGCGCGATGGTGATCGCACTGCGCGATTTCCCGCAGATCAACGCGCGTTTCGACGACGAAGCAGGCGTCGTCACGCGTTACGGCGCGGTGCACATGGGGGTCGCGACGCAGACGGACGGCGGGCTCACGGTGCCCGTGCTGCGCCATGCCGAAGCGCGCGACGTGTGGTCGATCTCGGCGGAAATCGCGCGGCTCGCCGATGCCGTGCGCGCGAACCGCGCGCAGCGCGACGAGTTGAGCGGGTCGACGATCACGATTTCGAGCCTCGGCGCGCTCGGCGGCATCGTGTCGACCCCGGTGATCAATCACCCGGAAGTCGGCATCGTCGGCGTGAACCGGATCGTCGAGCGGCCGATGATCCGCGACGGGGCGGTCGTCGCGCGCAAGCTGATGAACCTGTCGTCGTCGTTCGATCATCGCGTCGTCGACGGCGCGGATGCGGCCGAATTCATCCAGGCCGTGCGCGCGGTGCTCGAACGCCCGGCACTGCTGTTCGTGGAGTGAGCGCGATGAAGAACGAACACACCACACTGCTCGTCGTCGGCGGCGGCCCGGGCGGCTACGTCGCCGCGATCCGCGCCGGCCAGCTCGGCATTCCGACCGTGCTGGTCGAGCGCGACCGGCTCGGCGGTACGTGCCTGAACATCGGCTGCATTCCGTCGAAGGCGCTGATCCACGTGGCCGATGCGTTCGAACAGGCGTGCGGCCAGGCGGGCGAAGGCGCGCTCGGGATCCGCGTGCGCACGCCCGAGCTCGACATCGCGAAAAGCGTCGCGTGGAAGGACGGCATCGTCGACCGGCTGACGCGCGGCGTCGGCGCGCTGCTCAAGAAAAACGGCGTGCGCGTGCTGCACGGCGACGCCCACGTGATCGACGGCAAGACCGTCGACGTCGTCACCGGCAATCATTCGGTGCGGATCGGTTGCGAACACCTGTTGCTCGCGACGGGTTCCGAGCCGGTCGAGCTGCCGACGATGCCGTTCGGCGGGCACGTCGTGTCGTCGACCGAGGCGCTGTCGCCCGCGACGTTGCCGAAGCGGCTGGTCGTCGTCGGCGCCGGGTACATCGGGCTCGAACTCGGGACCGTCTATCGCAAGCTCGGTGTCGACGTCAGCGTCGTCGAGGCGGCCGAGCGCGTGCTGCCTGCATACGATGCGGAACTCGGGCGGCCGGTTGCCGATTCACTCGCGCGGCTCGGCGTCCGGCTGTGGCTTGGCCACCAGGTGCTCGGGCTGGCGGAGCACGGCGCGGTGCGCGTGCAGGCCGCCGACGGCGCCGAGCAGACGCTGCCGGCCGATCGCGTGCTGGTGGCCGTCGGCCGCCGGCCGCGCGTCGACGGATTCGGGCTGGAGACGCTGCAGCTCGATCGCAACGGCCGCGCGCTGCGGATCGACGACACGTGCCGGACGTCGATGCGCAACGTATGGGCGATCGGCGACGTCGCGGGCGAGCCGATGCTCGCGCATCGCGCGATGGCGCAAGGCGAGATGGTGGCCGAGCTGATTGCCGGCCGGCGCCGCCAGTTCGTGCCGGCGTCGATTCCGGCCGTGTGCTTCACCGATCCCGAGATCGTGACGGCCGGCTGGTCGCCGGACGATGCGCATGCGGCCGGCGTCGATTGCGTGAGCGCATCGTTCCCGTTCGCGGCGAACGGGCGCGCGATGACGCTGCAGGCGACCGACGGCTTCGTGCGCGTCGTCGCGCGACGCGACAATCACCTGATCGTCGGCTGGCAGGCCGTCGGACGCGGCGTGTCGGAACTGGCCGCGGCGTTCTCGCAGTCGCTGGAGATGGGCGCGCGGCTGGAGGATATCGGCGGCACGATCCATGCGCATCCGACGCTGGGCGAGGCGCTGCAGGAGGCCGCATTGCGCGCGCTCGGGCACGCGTTGCATGTCTGATAGGCGGGCCGCCTGAAACGGAACCGCCGGCGTGCCATGCGGGCATCGGCGGTTCGTGCTTTTTCACGCTTGCGTCGTGTGCATCCAGTCGGTATGCGGAATGCATCGATGCCGGCTTCCGCGCCGGCGCTGATCGCCGAAGGCCGGCTGTCGATCGGGCCGGCGTCGGCCGCGTCGTGGCGCGCGACAGGACAGGGAAGACGCCCGATCGGTAATTTTTGGAGACAACGGACGGGTTGTGCGCGAGCGGCCGGCCGGGGATCATGTCGATAGCCGGAAACCGGGCCGCATCGGGCCCGCCAACGCAGGCTTCACACGGAAGAACCGGACATGAAACTGCTGCTCGTCGGCGCGACCGGACTCGTCGGGCGCCACGTCCTCGAAGTCGCGCTTGCCGATTCGCGGGTCGATCAGGTCATCGTCCTCGCGCGCCGGCCGCTGTCCCCGCATCCGAAGATGCGCGCGCTGGAGGTCGATTTCGACCAGTTGCCCGACACGGCCGACTGGTGGCAGGCCGATGCGGTCATTTGCACGCTCGGCACGACGATGCGGGCCGCCGGCTCGCAGGCGGCCTTCCGGCGCGTCGATCACGATTATCCGCTGGCCGTCGCGCGGCACGCGCACCGGCACGGCACGCCGACCTACGTGCTGAATTCCGCACTCGGCGCGGATGCCGCGTCGCGCATCTTCTACAACCGCGTGAAGGGCGAGGTCGAGCAGGCGCTGGCCGGCGTCGGCTTTGCGTCGCTCACCTATGTGCGGCCGGGCCTGATCGGCGGCAGTCGTGACGAATTCAGGTTCGGCGAGCGGCTGTTCGTGTTCGCGTTGAACGCGGTCGGGCCGGTGCTGCCGGCGAAGTGGCGCGTGAATCCGGCGGCGCGGATCGCGCGTGCGCTGGTCGATGCCGCGATCGACGCGCGGCCGGGCGTGCACGTCGTCGCATCGGACCGGCTCGTCTGACGCGCGGCGGGCTGCCTCGCGTAGCCGGTTACCGGCCCGACCAGTCATCGAGCCCGCCGAACTGTTCGGCGAGCGCCGCGGTGAACGCGTCCATCGCGTCGCTGCCGTCGCGGTTCCGCGGCGTCGCGAGCTGGAATTCGACCGTGTGGCTCAGCTTGCTGGCAAGCAGCCGGCGCATCTTCCCGGCAGCGATCCACGGCGCCGCGACGTGGTCGGGCAGGAACCCGACATGCGCGCCGGACAGGATGAAGATCACGTCGGCGTCGACGTTTTCGGAGAACGCGGTCGGTTGTGCGTTGCGCAGCGCCGCACCCGACGTGTTCGTCTTGTAGAGCCGCGCGACGTTACTCGCGCGTGCGATGTCGCTCGCCGACACGCTTTTTTTCGCAAACAGCGGATGGCGTGCGCCGCAATGCAGCGACTGATGTTCGACGAACAGCGGCGCGTAGTGCAGGCCGGCCTGATGGCCGGAAAAATAGCCGATCGCGAGCTGCAGTTCGCCTTTCAGCAGCCTGCGCTCCAGTTCGTCGGGCGGAACCGCGAGCATCTCGATCAGCACGTCCGGCGCCTGTTCGCGAAAACGGCCGACGGCCGCCGCGATCGATTCGACGACGTCCGGCGCGAGCCGTTCGGACAAACCCACGCGCAGCTCGCCGAGCAACGTGCCCGACACGTGCTGCGTGTCGCGCGTGAACACGTCCATCGCCTGCAGGAGCCGCCGCGTCGACTGCAGCACGCGCTCGCCTTTCGGCGTCAGCCGGAAGCCGCGCTTGCCGCGATCGCACAGCCGGAACCCGAGGCGCGTCTCGAGCTTGGCCATCTGCGTGCTGATGGTCGAAGGCGCCATGCCGAGCGTGCCCTGCGCGGCGCTGAAGCCGCCGCACTCGGCGATCGTCAGGAACAGCCGCAGCAACTGCAAATCCATGTCTCGGAGCCGGGTCAGCATGGCAATACATCGCATTTCGTGAAGTCGGCTTATGTTAGTTCATATTTTTCGTTGGATGCCGTGGCGGCAGAATCGGGCACGAGGTCGCCAGCCGCGCGGCCGTGTCCCCTTCAGACAGGAATCCGACGATGAGCCAGAACGATTTCGCGTTTACGCGCGACAGCCTCCACGGCACCCAGGCCGAACCGACGTTTGCGGGCGCGACGAGCTTCATGCGGCGGCGTTTCAGCCGCGATCTCGACGGCGTCGATCTCGCGATCACCGGCGTGCCGTTCGACGCCGCCGCGTCGCACCGGCCCGGCACGCGCTTCGGCCCGCGCGGGTTGCGGATCGCGTCGACGGGCCTCGCGTGGGAGCGGCCATGGCCGTGGTCGTTCGATCCGTTCGACGTGCTGGCCGCGGTCGACTACGGCGATTGCGCGTTCGATCTCGGGCAGCCGGAATCGGTGCCGGGTGCGATCGAGCGGCATGCCGATGCGATCCTCGCGAGCGGCTGCGCGATGCTGACGCTCGGCGGCGATCACTTCATCACGTATCCGCTGCTGAAGGCGCATGCGAAGGTGCACGGCCCGCTGTCGCTCGTGCATTTCGATGCGCACACCGACACCTGGCCCGACCGCGACGTGAAGCGCATCGATCACGGGACGATGTTCCATCACGCGGCGCGGGAAGGGTGGGTCGTGCCCGCGCGATCGGCGCAGATCGGCATCCGGACCACCAACGACGAGCCGATGGGATTCGACATCCAGGATGCGCGCCGCGTGCATGCGTCGACGCCGGCCGCGGTCGCCGCGCGGATTCGCGAGCGGGTCGGCGATCATCCGGTGTACCTGACGTTCGACATCGACTGTCTCGACCCGGCGTTCGCGCCCGGCACCGGTACGCCGGTGTCGGGCGGATTGTCGAGCCACCAGGCGTTCGAGATCCTGCGTCACCTCGACGGCATTAACCTGGTCGGCATGGACGTGGTCGAGGTGTCGCCGCCGTATGATCATGCTGAAATCACGTCGCTGGCCGGCGCGACGATCGCGCTGGAACTGATCTGCCTGTATGCGTCGCGCCGGCGGCACACCAAGGAAACATCGATCGATGGATGACCTCATCTGGCGCAAGGCCGTGCCCGGCGACGCGGCCGCGTGCATCGCACTGCGCGGCAAGACACGCGAGAACGCGTTCACCGAAGCGCAGTTGCGCGACCTCGGCATCACCGTCGAAAGCTGGGGCGACGGGATCCGGGACGGCCGGTTCGCGGGCCATGTCTGCTGCACGGACGGGCGCATGGTCGGCTACTGCTTCGGCGCTACCGCTTCGGGCGAGATCGTCGTGCTCGCGATCCTGCCCGAGTACGAAGGGGCGGGGATCGGCAAGCGGCTGCTGCGGCGCGTGATCGACGATTTCGCGGCGAACGGCTTCACGTCGCTGTTTCTCGGCTGCTCGACCGATCCCGCATCGCGCTCGCACGGTTTCTATCGACATCTCGGCTGGATGCCGACCGGCAGGCTCGATGAAGCCGGCGATGAAATCCTGACGCTTCAGGTGAGGCGGGGCGCCTGACCGCATGCGCTGCCCGGATCTCGATACGCAGGCGATCCGTAAAACTGTTTCGTCATACCAAGCAATAACGCCATTGCCGCATGCGCGCTGATCTACGATGGAAGCATTGCCTCCATGGTCGGCACGAACCGTGTGCACTCACTACCGCGCTCCCGGCGAAGACCCCGGCATCAGCGAACTGAAGATCGGCATCGGCGACCTGTATCGCCGCGACCCGTGGGCACCCGACGTGTATCCCGACTACGCGGCGCCCGTCGCATGCGCCGACGGCGACGGCCTTGCGGTCGTGGCGGCCGTGTTCGGCTTCTGGCCGAAGTTCATGCAGCCCGAGCGGCTCGACGAGCACGGCCGGAAACGAAGGAAGCTCGATACGGTGAACGCGCGCACGGAAACGGTCGGCGCATCGCGTCTCTACGGGAACGCCTGGCGCAACGGCCAGCGCTGCCTGATTCCGGTGCGCTGGATCTGCGAGCCGTGTTACGAGACCGGCCGCAACGTGTGGCACCGGATCGGCGTCGACGGCTGGCAGCCGTATTGCGTCGCCGGTCTCTGGCGTCGCCATGAAGACAGCGGCGGACGCGTCCGCATCGGCATGACGATGCTCACCGTGAACGCCGACGATCATCCGCTGTTCGCGCGAATGCATCGGCCCGCCGACGAGAAGCGCGGTGTCGTGATCCTGCGCAGCGAGGATTACGACGAGTGGCTGCACACGCGCGACATCGAAGCGGCGCGGCGCATGCTGAACCTGTTCCCCGCAGGCGGCATGACGGCCGAGCCCGATCCGGCACCGCCGGCCGGCGCCTGACCTTTCATTTTTCCGACGTCCGGCTTGCGGCGAAATTGCCCGACCCCGCACCGATTGTTCGGACGATTTCGAAAATCGGTCGATACCGGGTAATCACCGATATCTCACAAGTTGTATATACAAGATCATCCGCTGGCAATGTCGGCACACGTCGTGCCGCTTGCGCGCCAGCGTGCAGACCATGCGTGCGTGGCGCATGCCGGCGATCCACGGCGCCCCGCATCCGCAGAGCCGAAAGGGCGGCTCGCTGCATCCTGTCCCGTTCAAACCATGTGTGGTCCTGAGTATTGGGGAGATTGACCCGTGTCAACGAATTCGAGTGGAAAGGCCGGCGGACTGATCGAGGTCCGCTCGATCGACTTCATTCCCGACGCCGAGCGCCACGGCGGGCTGCTGAGCCAGTTCACGCTGTGGCTGTCGGCGAACATGCAGATCACGGCCATCGTCACGGGCGCGCTCGCGGTCGTGCTCGGCGGCGACGTGTTCTGGTCGCTGGTCGCGCTGCTGCTCGGCCAGCTCGTCGGCGGCGCCGTGATGGCGCTGCACGGCGCGCAGGGGCCGCAGCTCGGGCTGCCGCAGATGATCTCGAGCCGCGTGCAGTTCGGCGTGTACGGCGCGATGATCCCGATCGTGCTCGTGTGCCTGATGTATATCGGCTTTTCCGCGAGCGGCTCGGTGCTGGCCGGGCAGGCCGTCGCGCAGTTGCTGCACGTCGATGACGCCGCCGGCATCCTGCTGTTCGCGGCCGTGATCGTCGTGCTGACCGTATTCGGCTACCGCGCGATCCACTTCGTCGGCCGGATCGCGAGCGTGGTCGGCATCGTCGCGTTCGTCTACATGTTCGCGCAGCTGTTCGCGAACCACGACGTCGGCGCGCTGCTCGCGAACCGTCATTTCTCGCTCGCGAGCTTCCTGCTGTCGATGTCGCTGTCCGCGTCGTGGCAGATCGCGTTCGGCCCGTACGTCGCCGATTACTCGCGCTACCTGCCGCGCTCGACGTCGTCGGTCGCGACGTTCCTCGCGGTCGGCCTCGGCTCGGTGATCGGCGCGCAGGCGGCGATGGTGTTCGGCGTCTTCGCGGCCGCGCTGGCCGGCAGCCAGTTCGCGCATCACGAAGTGTCGTATATCGTCGGGCTCGGCTCGACGGGCGCCGTGGCGGCGCTGCTGTACTTCAGCATCGCGTTCGGCAAGGTGACGGTGACGGCGCTCAACGCGTACGGCAGCTTCATGTCGATGGCGACGATCGTCAGCGGCTTTCGCGGCAAGGGCGCGGTGTCGTCGAAGAGCCGCCTCGTGTACATCGTCGGGATGATCTGCGTGTCGACGCTGATCGCGCTCGCCGGCCGTCATTCGTTCCTGAAGGAATTCACCGCGTTCATCCTGTTCCTGCTCGCGTTCTTCACGCCGTGGAGCGCGATCAACCTCGTCGACTACTACTGCTTCACGCGCTCGCGCTACGACGTGCCGGCGCTGTCCGATCCGGACGGCCGCTACGGACGCTGGAACGGGATGGCCATCACGATCTACGTGGTCGGTATCCTCGTGCAACTGCCGTTCATGTCGACGCACATCTACACGGGGCCGCTCGTCGATGCGCTCGGCGGCACCGACATCTCGTGGATTCTCGGACTGATCGTGCCGGCCGTGCTGTATTACATCGGCGCGCGCGCATCGCGTCGCAGCATTCCCGAGCGCCTGATCCTGCCGCTCGAACGCGGCGAAGTTCACCACTGACGGCGCATCCCGCGCATCGGGCCGGCTCGTTGCCGGCCTGAGCGTCGAGCCGGGTGCGGTCCGCGCCGGGCCTACCCGATCGATTCCCATTCCCGCGATACCGGTGCCGCGTGACTGTCGCGCCCGGTGTCGTTTCCTTCTCTGCCTATTTAAATAGTATGACTAAATATATTGAAGCGCACGGCAGCGATTGCCGGGCGCGGACGGTGCACGCCGGTCTTCGCGCGACGGTCACGATCGCATGCCTCGCCGCATCGGGCACCGTGCTCGCGCAGGACGGCGTCACGTTGTACGGCGTGATCGACGAGTTCGCGCAGTACGTGAATACGGGCAACGGCTATACGGCGGCGATCAACTCGGGTGGCCAGTGGGGCAGCCGGTTCGGCTTGAAGGGCGGCGAGGATATCGGCGGCGGGCAGAAGATCGAGTTCGCGCTGGAAAACGGCTTCAATCCGAACGACGGTTCGCTGGCGAGTGCCGGCAGCATGTTCAACCGGCAGGCGTGGGTCGGCGTCGCGGGGGCGTGGGGGAAGCTGCGCGCGGGCCGGCAGAATTCGCCGCTGTTCAACGACCAGGGCGGGCAGGACGCGTTCGGCGGCGTCACGCAGGCATCCGGCATGGACAACCTGACCGTGTTCGCGTTCCGCACCAGCAACACGCTGTCGTACCAGAGTCCGGAGATCGCGGGCTTCCGGGGCGGGCTGTATTTCGGCTTCGGCGACGCGGGCGGCGTGCGCTCGGCCGGTTCCAGCCAGCAGTTCGACCTGACCTACGAACACGGGCCGTTCGGCGCGTTCGTCGCGGGCCAGTGGCTGAAGAACGCGACGGCGACCACGACCGATCGCACGATCATGGCCGGCGCCTCGTACGAGATCGGCAAGGCAACCGTGTACGGCGGTTTCTCCGCGGTGAAGTGGGCCGACCTCGGGATCGATTCGCGCGTGTACGGGCTGTCGGTCAAATACCAGTTCAACCCGGCGAACTATGTCGCGCTCGGCTACGCGTACCTGCATGACCAGTCGTCGCAGGGCAACAATGCGGACCAGCTGGGGCTGATGTACGAGTACGACCTGTCGAAGCGCACGAGCTTCTACGGCGCGCTGTCGTACCTGCGCAACCGCAACCAGGCCGGCTACACGCTGGCCGGCGCGGCGAACCCCGGCCTGCCGCTCGCCTACCCGGGCGCGAATGCGCGCGGCGTGCAACTCGGCATCGTGCATCGTTTCTGATGCGTGCGACGCGCCGGGCCGCCTGCGCCCGGCGTGTTCTCCGCGCGCAGGCGCACCGTCACTTCCCCAGCCGCTCCGCGAGCGAATAGCGCTGCATGCAGCGCTCCATCGCGTCGAGAAACGCCTGCTCGGCTGCGTTCATCTTGCGGTCGCGATGCCACAGCAGGAACACGTCGACATCGACGAGCCCGTCATCGGGCGGCAGCCGCCACAGCCGCTGCTGCGCGATGTCGTCGCGCACGATGTGCTCGGGCAGGCAGCCGATCCCGTAACCCGCGAAGATCAGCCGCCGCACTTCCTCGAGGCTCGGCGACGATGCCACGATGCGCCCCGTGAAGCCCTTCTGGTCGCGGAACACGGTGAGCGGCGACAGGCTGTCGCCGATCTGGTCGCTCGTGAACGACACGAAATTCTCCGCGAGCAGATCGTCCATCCGCAGTTGCGTCTGCCCGAACAGCCGGTGATGGCGGCCGCAGTAGATCGCATAACGCTGGCGCAGGAAACAGCGCATCTCCAGCTTGTCGTGCGGCGTGCGGCACAGGCCGAGCCCGGCCGTGGCCGTCTTCTGCAGCAGCGACGACAGGATGTCCGACGAGCGCATCACCTCGATCTGCAGGTCGATGCGCGGATACGCGCGATGGAATTCCGCGAGGAATTCGTCGTAGACGGGCGACTCGATGCGGCTCACCGTCAGCAGCCGGATCGAGCCGGTCAGGTCGGCCGTGCTGTCGTCGATTTCGGTTTCGAGGCGCGAGATGCCGCCGTAGATGTCGCTTGCGATCCGGTACACGGCCTCGCCGGCCGGCGTCGCCGCGAAATGCGCGCCGCGCCGCTCGATCAGCCGGCGCTCGAGCGTCTCCTCGAGCCGCCGCAGCGCCTGGCTCACGGCCGGCTGCGTCACGTGCAGGCGCGCGGCCGCGCGGCTCACGCTGCGCTCCTGCATGATCACCAGATAGGTGCGCAACAGGTTCCAGTCGAGGCGGTCGTTCAGGAACGGGGCAAGGTCGGGGCGCATCGGGTCTCCGGGCGAGGCGTCGGGTAGGCATTAGTTGAATTTATACAGCGAATAATAACTTGAAATTTGACTAATGATTTGCGGTCGCCGATAAAGGAGGGGCGCCGCAGCGTGCGGCGCGAGGCCGCGCGAGACGGTCGTCACCACGATATTGCGCGTCGCCCCGCAGCGGCGTGCGTCAGGAGCCCGCATGACCCAGTCTCTTCCTTCCGCGCGCCAGCCGGGGCGTGCCGCGACGGCCGCGTTCATCGGCACGATGATCGAGTGGTACGACTTCTACATCTACGCGACCGCCGCCGCGCTCGTGTTCGGCGAGCTCTATTTTCCGTCGCACGACCGCTTCGTCAGCACGATGGCGTCGTTCGCGACGTTCGCGGTCGGCTTCTTCGCGCGGCCGCTCGGCGGCGTGATCTTCGGCCACCTCGGCGACCGCATTGGCCGCAAGAAGGCGCTGATGACGACGCTGATGATGATGGGCGTAGCGACCGTGTGCGTCGGGCTGCTGCCCGATTATTCGACGGTCGGCATGCTCGCGCCGGTGCTGCTCGTCGCGCTGCGCGTGGTGCAGGGCATCGCGGTCGGCGGCGAATGGGGCGGTGCGGTGCTGATGGCGGGCGAGCATGCGCCGCAGGGGCGCCGCACGTTCTTCGCGTCGTTCGCGCAGCTCGGCAGCCCGGCCGGGCTGATCCTGTCGCTGGTCGCGTTCCGGGCGGTCACGTCGATGGACAAGGCCGACTTCCTCGCGTGGGGCTGGCGCCTGCCGTTTCTCGCGAGTTCGGTGCTGCTCGTGGTCGGCATCCTGATCCGGCTCGGCGTGAACGAATCGCCGGAATTCGCGCGGGTGAAGGAAACCAACCGCACGGTGAAGCTGCCGGTCGCCGAAGTGTTTCGCTCCGCGTCGGGGCTGGTGCTGCTCTGCATCGGCGCGAACACGATCGGCATCGCGGGCGTCTATTTCACGAACACGTTCATGATCGCGTACACGACCCAGTACGTCGGCGTATCGCGCTCGCTGATCCTCGACAGCCTGTTCGCGGTCGCGATCATCCAGTTCGTCGCGCAGCCGGTCGCCGCCTGGACCGCCGAGCGGATCGGCGGCGCGCGCTTCCTGAAGCTCGCCGCGCTGCTCGCGATGCTGTCGCCGTATCCGATGTTCATGCTCGTGCAGGGCGGCACGTCCGCGTCGCTGATCGCAGGCATCGCGCTCGCGGTCGTCTGCATGGCCGGCTTCTATTCGGTGATCGCGGGTTTCGTCAGCGACGTTTTCCCCGCGCACGTGCGCTATTCGGCGATCTCGCTCGCGTACCAGATCTGCGGCGCGATTGCCGGCGGCCTGACGCCGCTCGTGGGCACCTGGCTCGCGCATCGCTTCGCCGGCCAGTGGTGGCCGCTCGCGGTGTTCTACACGGGTCTCGCCGGCATTTCGCTGCTCTGCATCGTGGCGCTCGACGCGCGCCGTGCGGCCCGGCCGGCTGCCGCCGAAGCGCTCGGTTCGCACTGACCCTCAACGTACGAATTCATCCGGAGTGCACATGAAAGACCTGCTGGAAATCGACGGCGCCCGCTTGTGGCGGAGCCTGGCCGACATGGCGCGCGTCGGCGCGACGCCGCGCGGCGGCGTGCGGCGCCTCGCGCTGACCGAGGATGACCGGCGCGGGCGCGACCTGTTCGCGCAATGGTGCCGCGACGCGGGGATGGCGGTGCGCGTCGATGCGGTCGGCAACCTGTTCGCCCGGCGCGACGGCGCCGACGCGCAAGCCGCGCCCGTGCTGATCGGCAGCCATCTCGACACGCAGCCGGAAGGCGGTCGTTTCGACGGCGTCTACGGCGTGCTCGCCGGGCTCGAACTCGTGCGCACGCTGAACGACGCCGGCATCGCGACCGACAAGCCGCTCGAAATCGTGTCCTGGACCAACGAGGAAGGCGCGCGCTTCGCGCCGGCGATGCTCGGCTCGGCCGTGTTTACGGGCGCGCTGCCGCTTGACGACGCGCTCGCGAAGCAGGACGCCGACGGCGTCACGCTCGGCGCGGCGCTCGACGCGTGCGGTTATCGCGGCACGCGCGCGGCGGGCGGCGCGGTCGATGCGTATTTCGAGGCCCATATCGAACAGGGGCCCGTACTCGAGGCCAACGGCACGACGATCGGCGTCGTCACCGGCGGCCAGGCGATTCGCTGGCTCGACGTGACGGTGACGGGCGTGGCCGCGCATGCGGGCACGACACCGATGCCGTATCGCAAGGATGCGTATTTCGCGAGCGCGCAGATCGCGCTCGAACTCGAGCGGATCGTCGCCGGGTATGCGCCGCGCGGGCTCGCGACGATCGGGCAGGTCGGCATCCGCAACGCGTCGCGCAACACGATTGCCGGCGACCTGACGTTCACGGTCGACCTGCGTCATCACGACGATGCCGAAGTCGACGCGATGGAGCGCGACCTGCGCGATGCGTGTGCACGCATCGCCGCCGCCCGCGGCGTGCAGGTCGCGATCGACACCTGCTGGCGCAGCCCGGCGACGCCGTTCGACCGCGATTGCGTCGAGCTGGTCGCGCAGGCGGCGGCTGCATTCGGCTATACGAACGAGCGGATCGTCAGCGGCGCCGGCCACGACGCGATCCTGCTCGCGCGCCGCGTCCCGACCGCGATGGTGTTCATTCCGTGCGTCGACGGCCTGTCGCACAACGAGGCCGAGGACGCATTGCCCGACGACGTGACGCGCGGCACGAACGTGCTGCTCCATGCGGTGCTGGCGCGCGCGGGCATCGCGGCGCCGGTCGAAGCGGAGGCGGCCGCGCGCGTGGCGTGACGCGGCGATTCGACGAGGACGAACGATGAAAACCTATTTCCATCCCGAACAACTGCTGCATCATCCGCGCAGCTACCTGTCGCGCGGCCGGATGCGCGAACCGCAGGAAGTGCCCGAACGCGCGGCGCGGCTCGTCGCGGCCGTGCGCGCGCTCGACTTCGACGTGCGCGAGCCGGCCGACCGCGGCACCGCGCCGATCGCGGCCGTGCACGACATGAACTACCTGCGCTTTCTCGAAGAGGCGCACCGCGACTGGCAGCGGATGCCCGACGACTGGGGCGACGAAGTGATGTCGAACGTGTTCGTGCGCGACCCGAACCCGTTGCGCGGCGTGCTCGCGAAAGCCGCGCGCTACCTTGCCGACGGCAGTTGCCCGGTCGGTGCGAACACGTGGCGCGCCGCGTACTGGTCCGCGCAGGATGCGCTCGCGGCCGCGGCCGACGTCAACGACGGCGCGCGCGAGGCCTACGCGCTGTGCCGCCCGCCGGGCCACCACGCGCGCCGCGATGCAGCCGGCGGCTTCTGTTACCTGAACAATGCGGCGATCGCCGCGCAAGCGCTGCTGGGCCGCCATCGCCGTGTCGCGATCCTCGACACCGACATGCATCACGGGCAGGGCGTGCAGGAGATCTTCTACGGCCGCGACGATGTGCTGTACGTGTCGATCCACGGCGATCCGACCAACTTCTACCCGGTCGTCGCGGGTTACGAGGACGAGACGGGCGCGGGCGCCGGCGCCGGCTTCAACCTCAACCTGCCGATGCCGCACGGTGCGCCGGAATCGGTATTCTTCGAGCGGCTCGACGACGCGTTGCGCGCCCTCGCGCGATTCCAGCCCGACGCGCTCGTGCTCGCGCTCGGCTTCGACATCTACCAGGACGATCCGCAATCGCAGGTTGCCGTCACGACCGACGGGTTCGGGCGGCTCGGCGGCGCGATCGGCGCGCTCGGGTTGCCGACGGTGATCGTGCAGGAGGGCGGCTATCACCTCGACAGCCTCGACGCGAACGCCCGTGCGTTCTTCGGCGGGTTCGGCGAGGCGCGCTGACGCGGACGCCGGCGCGCCGTGGGGAGGGGCCGGATCATCGGCATGCGCTCAAGTTTTCGGCTTGCGCGCCGTCAATTCGCGCATACGCTGGATCAATGCATGAAGGAGAGCCGAACGATGAGCGCAACCGGCCGAATCAAGTGTGCGGTGCTCGCGCTGGCGGGCGTGGCGGCGCTCGCGCGTGCCGCGGAGCCATCGATCCCGTTGAGGGTCAGCCTGACGATTCCCGAAACCTGCACGATCGCGCCGGCCGTGCAACCGGGCGTGGACGCGGACATGCCGAGCGTCAGTTGCGCGCACGGCACGCCGTTCCAGGTGAGCCACGTGAGCGTGGCCGGCGCGCGGCCGACGCCGCCGCGCAGCGTCGGCGCGGGCGCGCCGGCCGCGTGGACCGTGATGTTCTGAGCGCCGCGCCGCCCGCCCGCTAGAAGCTGATCGTCGCGGTGATCGTGTCGCTGTAGTTGCCGGGCGCGGGCGTGGTCTGCGCGGGCACCGCGCCGTACACGGTGACGGCCTGCGACGTGCCGGTGCCGACGCCCGTGACGGTCGCGCTTCCGCCCGTGTCGTCGCCCCAGGTGACCGAGTGCGCGGCATCCGTGTACAGCCCGTAGTTGATCGCGCCGCCGCCGCCGCTGCGCTGCATCTGGCGCGCCGTCACGTTGCCGCTGCCGCCGCCGTTCAGCGCGATTTTCCACGCGTCGCCGTTCGTGCATTGCGCGGTGATCGAACCGGTCGCCGCGAGCGCGCCCGACAGCACGCTCGCCGTGCCGAAGTTCACGTTGGTCGCGCTGATGTTGCAGTCGTTGATCACGTTCGCGGTTGCGCTGAACGGAAAGGTGCCGTTCGATGCCGTCAGCGACGCGCAGGTCGGCGCACCGAGCAGATAGAACCCCGCGTTGATCGATGTCGTGTTGCCGCCGAACGTCTGCGAGTAGGTCGTCGTGCTGTTGCCGGTGGTCGGCACGGTCGGCTGGTTCGCGGTGATCTGCCCGTAAACCGTGACCGTGGCGCTCGCGCTCGTGCCGAGCGCGGGTTTGACGAGCGTGACCGACGCGGGCGTCGTGCCGGAGTAGACGGAGCCCCACGCGACGGAGTGCGCGGCATCGAGATAGAGGTCGTACTGCATCGCGTTGGTGCCGTTCACGAGGCTGCGCGGGCTCGTGCCGCCGAGATTCAGGCACACGAGCACGTTCGGCGTCAGCGTGACGGCCGACCACGTGCAGGTGACGCTGACGGTGCCGGTCGCGGCGACCGACGCGCGCGTGATCGGGCTGACCGAACCGAAGCTGACCGTCGACGCGGTGGCCGTGCACGTTTCCGCTTGTGCACGGCCCGGCACGCCGCACCACGCGACGAACGCGACGACGAGCAGCAGCACGGCCCTCATGGCGCCGCCCTGCAGACGAGCGGCCCGACGGTCGGCAGCGTGCCGTTGCCGGGCGCGGTGAACGCGAATGCCGCGACGCAACGCCGCGTGCCGTCATCGATCACGAGATGGTTGTCCGCCTTCAGCCCGTCGATGAACGTGAGCCCGTCGTAGCCGACGATCGTGTCCGCGCCGCTTTCGGCATGATGCACGCGCGCGCCGGCCGGCAGCGGCTTGCCGGCGGCATCGTGCAGGATCACCGACGCCGCGCGATAGCGCGACACGCCGAAATGGGCGATCACGCCCGATCGCGCCTGCGGCACGACCGTCATCGACGTGCGGGCGATCCGCGCGTCGGCCGGCAGCTTCATCGAATCGATCGCGACCTGGTTGTTCTGGTACGCGTTCAGGTCGGGCACGAGCAGATGCCCGGCACGATCGGTCGTGCCGATCACCCGGTTCTCATGCAGCACCGGGATGCCGGCGACGCCGTCGGTCGACACCAGCGCGAAGCCGTCGTCGATGCGGCGCGACATCTGCAGGCTGCTGTCCATCAACACGAGCGCGCCGCTGACGTCGAGCGATGCGCCCGTCTGGCGGTCGATGCCCTGCGCGGCCGAGATGACTTCGCCCGCGCGGCCGAGATAGCGCACCTGCGCCTGCCGGTAGGGCACGGCGCCCGTCCCGCCGGTCTGCACGCCCCAGCCCCAGCCGCCGTCGTAGTCGGGCGGACGGCTCGCGTCGACCGTGTAGTTCGACTGGCCGCGCTGGCGGCCGACGGTCGCGTTGATCGACGTATTGCGGCCGAGCCCGATGTTCAGCGACACGAATGCGCCGTTCGCGCCCTGCTGCGCGAAATCGCGGTAGGCGCTCACGCTCATCGACGCGAGATCGCCGAAGCTCAGCGTGTACGACACGGTGCCGATCCGCGCGCTCGGGCCTTGCGGCAGCCGGAAGCCGATATAGCTGAGCGACAGCGTCTGGCGGTGCATGAACGGCAGCGCGAGCGTCGCCTGGTCGGTCGCCGACGGCACCGGCGAGCCGTCGCGCGATGCGAGGTCGCCGTAGCGGCCGAACGCGCGGATCGTCTGCGCGTTGATCGAGAAGCGCGGCTCGATCAGCTGGTAGCCGACGCTCACCTGCGTGCCGGAAAAGCGGCCGACGCTGCCCGCGATCGCGCCGTTCAGCACACCGGCATAACCGAGCCGCATCAGCGCGCCGACGCCGGCGTTGAGCACGCCGCCGGTCGCTTCCGCATGCCCTTCGACGGTCAGCGCATCGCCGAGGCCGCGCCGCATCGAGCCGCTGACGGCCGGCCGCGTGTCGTAGTCGAACGACTGCAGCGCGTAGTTGCGGCGCAGGAAGCCGGCCTCGAACGAATAGCTCGACAGCCCGGCCGACAGCATGCGCGTATCGACATAGAGCGGCACCGACGTCGCGACCGTGCGCCCGAGCGCATCGCGCGTGATGACGGTCGCCTGGCCGGCGCCGGTGATGCCCGGCACGTCGTGGATGATGAACGGGCCGCTCGGTACGTTGCCGGTGTATTGCCGTACGTTGTTGATGTACAGGTCGACCGCCGACGGCACCGCGGCCGAGCCCGCGAGCGACGGAATCGGAAACGTCACGAGGTCGGGCCGCAGCGCGAAATTGCTGCGCCACTGGACGCCGCCGAGACGGACCGAACGCGTCCACGCGAGCGACCCGGAAATCGCGTCGCCGATCTGCGTCGTGCTCGGCCGCGCCGGGTCCGAATGGCTCCAGTACGTATCGAAGCGCGTGTAGCGCCGCTGGCCGTTGTAGAAGGACGCGGTGCCGGTGTGGTTGAACACGCCGTTCGGATCGAAGTAGCGCACGTCGGTGTAGAGCGAGAACTGCCGGTCGCCGATCGTCTGCGCGTATGCCTCGTAGTTGATCGCGAGCCCGCGCGATGCGGTGGGCGCTTGCGTGGGCGGCAGCGCGCGGCTGTCGACCGCGTACGGGCGGCGCAGTGCGTCGGCCATCTCCAGATCGACGCTCTGGCGTGCTGCGTCGTAGCGGTAACGCAGGCCGGCAATCGTGTCGAGTTCGACCGTCGCCGCGTCGGCGATGCCGAGGCGGTCGGTCGCGAAGCCGATCGTGCGCAGGTCGGCGCCGCTCGCCGACAGTCGGCCGTCGCGTTCGCGGAAGTGCGCGAGCAGCGCCGTATTTTCGCCGTTGACGCTGACTTCGAGGATCACGTCGTGCGTGCGGTCGGTCATCACGAGCGCCGCGGGTTCGTCCGCGCGGGCGCCGCCGGGCACGAGCAGGCGGCTCGCCACGACGGCCGCGAGCACGATGCGCCGGGTGCGTCGCGACTTTCCGCGTCCGTTGGCCGGGCGTGCGCCGGCGCGTGGCGGAGGGGAAGAGGCCGGGCGGCGCACCGGCGGTCTAGCCCGGCGGCTCCACCGCGACGACCGCGCTGGCCGGCTGCGAATTGACGGCCGCCCGCACCGTGACCTTGCCGCCGGGCACGAGACCCGCCGGCAGCGGCGCGCTCCACTGGCCGGTGCGGCCCGCCAGCGCGTAGCCGAGCAGCCCGCGCGTGAGCGGGTACGCGCGACCGTCGCCGTTGACGAGTTCGACCGACGCCAGTTGCGCGCGGCGCGTGCCGACGTTGCGCACGCGCAGCACCCAGCCTTCGTTGTCGCGCGCGAGCGTCCAGTCGAGTTGCGGCGCGCCGGGGGCTGCCGGTTCGACGAACACCGGAATCGAATAGCGCAGCCGGATCGAGACACCGTTGGTCGGCGCCTCGCCCGGGGGCGGAAGCTCGTCGATCAGCAGCCGGTAGCACTGTTCGACGCCGGACGGCGCGCGCGAGGCGCGCACGACGCGGATCAGCTGCTCGGACTGCGTGCCGACCTCGATCAGCGGCGGGCTCGCGACGAGATCCTCGGTGGGCGTCAGCGTGTCCTGGCCGTCGGCCTGGTCCCAGCGGAATACGCGTACCTGTCCGTACACGGGCCGCTCGCCGGGATTGCGCAGCGTGATGCCGGTGGCCGTGTCGTCGGTGCCGAATTCGATCGTGACGGGGGAAATCTGCAGCGACGCGGCGTGCGCGGCGCCGGCCGCGCACAGCAGCGCGGCGAGCGTTCGACGTATTGCGAGCATGCGAAACGGCGCCGGTCAGAAGTAGACGGTTGCGGTGACGGTCGTCTGATAGGTGTCCGGCTTCGGCGTCGCCTGCGCGGGCACCTGGCCGTAGACGGTCAGCGCCTGCGCGGCGCCCGTGCCGGTGCCGGCCACGGTGTTGGTGCCCTGCGTGTTGCCCCAGATCGTCGTGCGCCCGGCGTCCTGGTACAACTGGAAGCCGACGGTCGTCGTCGTATTGCCGGTCGACGTGCCGGCCATCAGGCGGCTCGCGACGCTCGATCCGGTGACCGAACCGGCGTCGAGGCCGACGTTGTATGGCGTCGTGTTGGTACAGGTGACGCTGACGGTCGTCTGCTGGTTGATCGCGGTCGCCAGCACGCCGTTGGTCCCGAAGGCCAGCGGGTTCGCGGCGATCGTGCAGTTCGGCTGCAGGGTCAGCGTGACGTTGAAGGTGGCGGTCGCGGTGCCGTTCGTATAGACGGCCGCGTCGGCGGTGGGTGTCGAAAGGCCGATTGACAGCGCGAGCGACAACGTCGTGGAAGCGATGGCGACTTTCACTCTGATCCCTCATCGGTCGATTTTTCATTGGATTTATGCCGCGCTTCGCACGCCGCAGCACGGTAAATGCTGATACGAATCGATGAGTCTTTCAATCTTAAATTTGGGGTTGTTGTATTTCGTGACGAATGAATGGGTTATTTATTGAATAAATCGGGGAAATATTACGGATTTGGATTTAATTGCCGGATTCCACGCGAAATATTTTGCTGCGACGCGGAAAAGAATGCCTGTTGGGGTGGGGTGCGGCACGATTTTTCCGATTGGTTCGGTGAATCGAAGCGGCGAATTCGAATTGGATAATTCATGCGCGCGGTGAAATTGAACGAGCGGCAATGAATCGGTTGGGCGATGCCAGGTATTTAACCGGTTCGTGAATCGATCCGGTCGAAATGATGTCGGGAGACGGATATTCCGGATTTTTCCCGGGTGAAGAGAAAACGGGAATCCGGACGGCGGACGGGAAATGAAAACGGCCGCATTGCGCGGCCGTAGGTGTCCTTGCCGAACCGGGCGGCAGCCCGGGCGAGCCGCGCGTGTCAGTTCGCGGCGGCCGGCGCGCGGCGCTGCGCGATCTGCAGCAGGACGAGTGCGAGTCCGGCCGCGGCGATCAGGCCGCCGACGAGCGGCACCGCCGCGTAGCCGAACCCGGCCGAAATTGCCGCGCCGCCGGCCGCGGCGCCCACCGCATTGCCGAGGTTGAACGCGCCGATGTTGACGGCCGACGCGAGGCCCGGCGCTTCGTGGGCCGCGCGCATCACGCGCATCTGCAGCGGCGGCACGACCGCGAACGTGGCGACGCCCCACACGAGCAGCGTGACGGCCGCGCCGGCATGCGTGCTGGCGAGCAGCGGGAACGCCGCCATCGTCGCGATCAGCAGCAGCAGGAAGCCGATCAGCGTGCCGTCGAGCGAGCGGTCGGCCAGGCGGCCGCCCGCGATGTTGCCGATCGAGAAGCCGACGCCGATCAGCACGAGCATCGCGGTCACGAAGCCGGGCGTCGCGCCGGTCAGGTGTTCGAGCGTCGGTGCGACATACGTGTAGAGCGTGAACATCGCGCCGGCGCCGAGCACCGTCGTGGCGAGCGCACCGAGCACGACCGGGCGCGTCAGCACCGAGAGTTCGGCCCGCAGATCGGGCATCTTGCCGGCCTCGCCCTTCGGCAGCGCGGCGAACAGGCCGGCGATCGCGATCAGGCCGAGGCCCGCGGTCGCCGCGAACGACATGCGCCAGCCGATGATCTGGCCGAGCCAGGTCGCGGCCGGCACACCGCCCACGTTCGCGATCGTGAGGCCCATGAACATCGTCGCGACGGCGCTTGCCTGCTTGTCGCGCGGCACGAGGCTGGCCGCGACCACCGAGCCGAGCCCGAAGAACGCGCCGTGGTTGAGGCTCGTCACGAGGCGGGCGAGCAGCAGCGTCGTGTAATCCGGCGCGACGGCCGACAGCAGGTTGCCGATCGTGAAGATCGACATCAGCGCGATCAGCGCCGAGCGGCGCGACCAGCGGGCGAGCAGCAGCGTCATCAGCGGCGCGCCGACCATCACGCCGATCGCATACGCGCTGATCAGCATGCCGGCCTGCGGAATCGACACGTGCACGCCGTCGGCGATCACGGGCAGCAGGCCCATCGGCGAGAACTCGGTCGTGCCGATGCCGAACGCGCCGGCGGCGAGCGCCAGCAGCGGCAGCGCGGCGCTGCCGCCGGGGCGGGAAGGAGAGGAAGTCGTGGTGTTCACGCGATGGGCTCCTGTATTCGTGGGTGACGGCACGGGGCCGTTGCGGACAGGGCGAAGTGTGCCTGGATTATTTTTGCGGAAAAAGCCGGATTGGAACGAAATTATCTTGATTCCATGTCAACAATACGGAGCGCGCGCGGTGTGCCCGCCAGGCCGCGGGCGTTGCGCCGGCGAGGCAGGCGAACGACGGTGTCGGTGGTGAAAGGTATGGGTAAGGCGGAAATCGGATTGTTCTGCCGCGCGCCGCGATTCGGTGACGGTTTGCGGCGGACGGGCGGGCCGTCCGGCATTGCATGCCGCACGTTGCCCGGCAACCGTGCGGTGACGGGCGGCGGGGCAGCCAGGGCCCGTCGACCGGGCGCCTTCCATCCCGTGAAACAGACCTCGCGCCACGGCGGGAAACCCTTTACAGGCAAGGCGCAAGCGAAAAAAGCCCCGACCACAGGGGGACCGTGGCCGGGGCGAAAACGCATCCTCTCTTTGGCACGAGGGTTGGATGCGGGCGCAGTATATTTCGGGCCATGACAATTCGAAGCGGCGTTAAACGGCGGTTTTTGGTGCCAATTTAAAAATTCCGGCGCCGCGGCGTGGATTGTCGGGGTTTTGAAAGATTTTTCGCTGGCACGGCCATCTTGTTTAGCGCGATGAGGCCGCCAAAACGGCGAATCAGCAGAGGGGGCGTCGCGCGTCGGCTGGCGTGCGGATCGCCTTGCCTGACCGGATGCCGGGCTGGCCCGGCGCCCGGTGCAGGGTCAACCCGCTTCGTCGGCCGCATCGCGCACGGCCGCGAGAAACCGCGCGACGATCGGCGAGGGCGCCGCCGCCGCGCCATCGAACACGAATTCGATGTCGAAGCGGCTCGCGAGCTCGTCGAGCGCGACGAGCCTGACCGTGTGCGGGCAGGTCGGCGACGCGCTTTCCGGCACGAACGCGCACCCCATTCCGGCCGCGACGAGGCCGATCAGCGTCGGGATGTCGCTGCCGACCTGCGCGATGCGCGGCGTGAAGCCGGCCTGCTGGCACTGCGCCATCAGGAACCGGTGGTGCGCGGCCGAGCGCTGCGCGTCGAACCAGACGAACGGTTCGTCCGCGACGTCGGCCAGCGCGCGCGGCGCATTGAAGCGGCCGCCCGGCGGCGCGGGCATCGCGAGCACGAAGCGGTCGCTCAGCAGCCGCACGCCCGACAGGTGCGGCGCCTCGTCGCGGCGCCACGCCATGATCCCGGCGTCGAGCTGGCCGCGCATCAGCGCGCTCGCCTGTTCGGCCGACAGCATCGGCGCGATCGACAACTGCACGTCCGGGCACGCGTCGCGAAACGCCTTGAGCACCTTCGCGACGATCGGCAGCGGCAGGCAGTTCGGCAGCGCGCCGAGCCGCAGTTCGCCGAGCTGGCCGGCCGCGCTGCGCAACGCGCGTTCGCGGCTGGCCTGCACCGGGGCGAGCAGGCCGGTCGCATCCTTCAGGAAGCTCGCGCCGGCCGCGGTGAGCGTGACGCCCGTCGCGCGTCGGATCAGCAACGGCGTGCCGATCGCGTCCTCGAGCTCGCGGATCTGCCGCGACAGCGCGGGCTGTACGATGCCGGCCGCGCGGGCGCCTGCCATCACGCTGCCGGCCTGGGCGACAGCCACGAAATAGCGCAGGTGACGCAGTTCGATCTGGCGCATGCGATGTTCGTCCGGGTTCGTCGATATACCTGTGGAGCATAGCAAATACCATTCGATGGTATTGGAAAGCATGGCAGGCCTGCCGTACGATGACCGTCATGGGCGCACGCGCTGGCTCGCGAGTCGCGTGCGCTTCCTCCGTCTCCACTGAGCCTTGTCCGATGCCGCTTCATATCCCGACTCCTTATATCCGCTCGCAAATCGCGTCCCGCCGGCTCGGCCGGACGATCCGGCTGAAGCTCGATGCGCTGCAGCCATCGGGCTCCTTCAAGCTGCGCGGCATCGGCGCCGTCTGCGAAGCGCGGCACGCGGCCGGCGCGCGGCGATTCGTGTCGTCGTCGGGCGGTAACGCGGGCATCGCGGTCGCGTATTGCGGCCGCGTGCTCGGCGTGCCGGTACGCGTCGTCGTGCCGGAAAGCGCCTCGGCGCGCGCGCGTGAGCTGATTCGTGTCGAAGGCGCCGAGGTGGTCGTGCATGGCGCGAGCTGGGCCGAGGCAAACGCGTTTGCGCAATCGGCGCTCGGCGAGCACGATGCGTTCGTCCATCCGTTCGACGATCCCGTGCTGTGGCAGGGGCACGCGACGATGATCGACGAGATGGCGGCCGCCGGGCCGAAGCCCGGTGCGGTGGTGCTCGCGGTCGGCGGGGGCGGCCTGCTGTGCGGCGTGCTCGAAGGGCTCGCGCGCAACGGCTGGCACGACGTGCCGGTCGTCGCGGCCGAAACGGAAGGCGCCGACTGCTATGCGCGCTCGGTCGCGCAGGGGCGTCCGGTCGAACTCGCGGCAATCGCGAGCATCGCGACGTCGCTCGGCGCGAAGCGGCCATGCGATGCGGCAGTCGAATGGGCGACGCGGCACGCGATCCATCCCGTCGTCGTGTCCGATGCGGACGCGGTGGCCGCGTCGCTGCGGTTCGTCGACGAACACCGGATCGTCGTCGAACCCGCATGCGGCGCCGCGCTGGCTGCGCTCGAGCGGCCGGTGCCGGTGCTTGCGTCGGCGTCGGACATCGCGGTGATCGTCTGCGGCGGCGTGACGGCGTCCGTCGAGCAGTTGCAGACGCTGCGCGCGACGTTGCGGTAAGGCGGGAGCGCCGCAGGCAGGGCGGTCACGCCGCCCGATGGCGGAAACTGCTGCGGTGAATAACGCGGAAGGCGGGCGTATCGTCGTGCCGAGCCGTATGCAGCCGGGCGCGACGATACGGCGGCCCGGTCAGTTCGCGGCCGGTGCGCTCGCGCCGGACGGCGCGGACGATGCGACAGGGTTGGCGGTGGCGGGCGCCGGCGATGCGCTCGACGGCGCGGATGCCGATGCGGGGACGGATGCCGCGGACGCAGGTGCAGGTGCAGGTGCAGGCGCGGGCACGGTCGACGCCGGCTTGCCAGCGGCCGGTGCCGGAACGGCGGGCGTCGACGCCGCGGCGGCAGGCGCGGCCGCCGGGCTGGCAGCCGATGCAGGCGTGGCAGCCGACGCGGCAGCGGAAGCCGGCGCAGGCACGGAACCGGCGGAAGCCGCAGCCGGTGCGGCAACCGGCTGCGAACCCGACGCCGCTCCCAGCGCGGCGGCACGCACCGCGGCCGGCACGGCGACGGCCGACGCCGCGGCAGGCACGGCATGCGCACCCGACTCGGGTGCGACACCCGGCACCGACAGCGGCACCGGCGCCGCGGGCGGCGTCGGCACGACCGGCGTCGTCATCTTCAGCGGTTCGCCCTGCGGCGTCGGCGCGGGTTCCGGCAGCGGCGTGACGGGTTCCTTCTCGGCGGCCTTCACGGTCGCGCGATCGCGGCGCGCCGGGTCGATCTTCAGGAAATGGTCGACGAGATTGAAGAAGCGCTCATAGAACACGCCGGCCGGAATCGTCTCGCTCGCGGTCTTGACGAGCGCGTCGTCGCTCGACCCGATCGGCAGCGACAGCGAGCCGAACACGCTCAAGCCCACGCTGGCCGACGTATTCGACTTCTTCAGCGTGTAGCGGTCCTGCACGGCGTTCACGTACGCGATGCTCGACGTGCCGTCGGCGTTCGCATCCGCGCACACGACGTGAAATTCGATCACGACGTGCATGTCGTTGCTCGGCTGGAAATTCTTGCTGCCGTCGACCGCATCGTTGCGCGACGACGACACCACATAACCCTGGCTCAGCAGCGCGCGCCGCGCGGCCTCGCAGGCCGCGTCGGATTTCGAGTGGAACGTATGCGCATACGGGCTGCTGGTCGCGTCGAACTGTTCCTGCTGGTAGATCGGCTTGGGCGGCGACGAGCACGCGGCCAGCACGGTCGCGGCCGCGAGTGCGCACGAAACGGAAAACAGGCGAAATCGGTTGTGCATGGCGTCTTTCAGAAGGCTTGGCGAGCGGCCGCGCAACGGCGGTGCCTGGATGAGGCGTGCGGCAATCTCGTAAGGCCGGGGCGCCATTATAGTTTCGTTTGATGTCGCGCTCGCTTCAGTCGGCCGGTGCGACGCGCACCGCGGCCAGCAATTGCGACGTCAGCGGATGATGTTCGCCGCGCCGCGAGCGGATCGCGTGGATCTCCTCGGTCACGTCGCCCGCGCGCCCGAGCCGCCGCAACCCGCTCAGCAGCGACGCATCGTTCGCGCCGAGTTCGCTGAGCGGAAACACGCCGAGGCCGCGCGCCGCGAACACGGCCATCAGCGCGCTGTCCTCGAATTCCCCGGTCACGCGCGGCACGATCCGCTCGCCTTCCAGCCACCGGTCGAGGCGCGCGCGCAGCGCCGAATGCGCGGTCGGCAGCAGCACCGGCAGGTCGGCCAGGCACTGCGGAAAGCGCTGCCGCGCGGCCGGCGTGACGAGCGCCGCGGGCCCGTACCAGTCGACCGGCGATGCGACGAGCCGCTCGCTCGTCACGCGCAGGTTCGACCCCGACGGCGCGCCCTGGCCGGCCAGCACGAGATCGAGGTGATGCAGCGCGAGCTCCGCGAGCAGCGCATCGTGCTCGCCCTCGTGGCACAGCAGCCGCAACGTCGGCGTGTCGAGCACCGGCGCGAGGATCGCGTGCGCGGCGAGCTTCGAAATGCCGTCCGCGAGCCCGACCGCGAGCCGCACGGTCGGCTGGCTGGCCGCCGCGCGCACTTCGTCGGGAATCAGCCGCCCCATCTCGAAGATGACCTCGGCGCGCGCAAACGCGGCCTGGCCCGCGTCGGTCATCGTGACGCCGCGCCCGGCCGGGCGCAGCAATTGGTGCCCGAGCGATTTCTCGAGCTCGCGCACCTGCGCGCTGATCGTCTGCACGGCCATGTCGAGCCGGCCGGCCGCGCGCGCGAAGCCGCCTTCCTTCACGACGACCCAGAAATAGTACAGATGTCGAAAATTGAGCATCGGATCGATATATCGAAAAAACCGAACTTAAATTCAGATTCTCTCTGATTTTTTCGAAGTACGGGGCGGCATATCATCGGGCTTTCCACTTTCCAATCGGCCCATTTCATGGACTACCTGCTGACGCTTGCCGCCGACCCCGCCGTCTGGGCCGCGCTCCTGACGCTCGTCGTGATGGAAGTCGTGCTCGGCATCGACAACCTGATCTTCATCTCGATCCTCAGCAACAAGCTGCCCGAGGCGCAGCGCGCCCGCACGCAGCGCCTCGGCATCGCGCTCGCGCTGGTGATGCGCCTGGCGCTGCTCGGCAGCGTCGCGTGGATCGCGAGCCTGACCGAACCCGTGTTCACGCTGTTCGACCATGCGTTCTCGTGGCGCGACATGATCCTGCTGTCGGGCGGCCTGTTCCTCGTGTGGAAGGCGACCACCGAGATCCATCACCACGTGTCGCACGACGGCGGCGGCGAGGGCGGGGCGGGCGGCGCGGCCGGGCTGACGGTGTGGGCCGCCATCGGCCAGATCGTGATGCTCGACATCGTGTTCTCGATCGACAGCATCGTGACGGCGATCGGCATGACCGAGCACATCCCGATCATGTTCGTCGCGGTGATCGTCGCCGTGACCGTGATGCTGTTCGCCGCGCAGCCGCTCGCACGCTTCATCGACCGCAACCCGACCATCGTGATGCTGGCGCTGTCGTTCCTGGTCGTGATCGGCATGACGCTGATCGCCGAAGGTTTCGGTTCGCACGTGCCGAAGGGGTACATCTACGCGGCGATGGCGTTCTCGGCGTTCGTCGAGGGCATGAACATGCTGGCGCGGCGCGCGAAGGCGAAGCGCGCGGCGCAAGTCGATGGCGACTGAGTCGCCGCGCGTGACGCCGGCTGCCGCGGCTGCCGGCGCGCACGCTGCATACGGAATCCGGACGAGATTCGCACGGAAAGGAGAAACGCGATGAAATGCCCTGTCTGCAAGACGCCCGACCTGCTGATGGCCGAGCGCCAGTCGATCGAGATCGACTACTGTCCGACGTGCCGCGGCGTATGGCTCGACCGCGGCGAGCTCGACAAGCTGATCGCCCGCGAAACCGGCGACGCGCCGGCTCGCCGCGCCGATCCGCCGGCACAGCACGCCGCATCGGCGCAGCACGGTCGCGACGATGGCTGGGGGCGCGACGGCCGCTCGCGCGACGAGCGTTACCGGCACGATGGCCAGCGTCGCAAGAAGTCGGTGTTCGACCTGTTCGATTTCGATTGAATCCGGATCCGGCGTGCCTGCACGCACGCCGGGCCGCCGATCAACAAAGAAGCCCCGCCCGGCATCGCGCCGGGCGGGGCTTCTTTCATGCGTGCCGCGACACGTCGCGACTCACGCCGACGCTTACGCGTGGCCGGCCGTCACGTCGATACGGCGCGGGCGCGTTTCCTCGCGGCGCGGAATCGTCAGCGTCAGCACGCCGTCGCGCAGGTTCGCGTCGATCCGCGACGTGTCGAGGTCGGGACTCAGCACGAACGAGCGCGCATAGCGGGTCGCGCGCACTTCCGCGTGCCGCACGCGCAGGTCGGCCGGCGTGTCGATGTGCGTGTCCGCTTCGATCGTCAGCGTGTTGTCGTGCACCTTCACGTCGAGGTTCTCGCGCGGCACGCCGGGCAGGTCGGCCCGCAGCGTGACGCCGCGAGGGGTCTCGACGATGTCGACGTTCGGCGTGATCGCGGGCCGGCGCGCGGCCTCGGCGGCGGCAGGATGAACGGGTTTCGTTTGGCGTTCGGCCAGGGTCGGGTTCGTATACATGTCGGTATCCTGAAGATTACTGAACGGTGATCGCACGCGGCTTCGAGGCTTCGCGCCGGCCGACGCGAATCAGCAGGCAGCCGTTTTCGTAGCGCGCGGTGACCTGGTCGGGATCCGCGTCGCGCGGCAGCTCGACGACGCGGCGGAAGGCGCCGTGAAAACGCTCCTGCGCGTAGGTCCGCACGTCTTCGCCTTCGATGCCCGGCGCCGGCTTGCGCTCGCCGCTGACGGTCAGCAGGTCCTTGTCGATCGATACGTCGAAGTCGCCCGCGGCCATGCCGGGTGCGAACGCGACGATCTCGATCGCATTGTCGGTGGCGCCGACGTTGAGTGCCGGGAACGTGCCGTGCCGCACCGCGCGGATGCCGGTCGGGCGTTCGCCGAGCAGGTTCGCCACTTGCCGCTGCACGCGGGCGAATTCGTCGAACAGGTCGTTGCCGAAATGGATACCGCTCATGTGGGTCCTCCTGAACAGGGAACACGGGAGACGTGACGGCGCGACGCCTGCGGCGGGCGCGACGGGGGCTCCACTGGATCGAAACGGAGGCAGTGCAACGGATGAGGCACTGCCCGACGACGGGTAATTAGTGGCCGCCATCGCGCATTTCAAGAGGGAATCCGCAATCCGCGTCAACGCATGCGCACGGGATTCGATGCGACAATCGCCGCGAGCTATCCGCAGAACAACCACACGGGACAACCATGGACATTCGACGTATCGCGATCGTCGGCGCCGGCGTGATCGGCGCGAGCTGGGCGGCTTTCTATCTGACGCAGGGTTTCGACGTCGTCGCGACCGATCCGGCGCCGCAAGCCGACGCGCGGCTGCGCGACGCGCTGGCCGCGTTTCTCGGCGAGCGTGCCGCCGAACTTTCCTCGCGGTTATCGTTCGACGCCGATCTGGTGCGCGCGCTCGACGGCGTCGACTTCGTGCAGGAGAACGGCCCGGAGCGGCTCGACCTGAAGCGTGCGCTGTACCGCCAGATGGACGACGTGCTGCCCGCGCACGTACCGATCGCATCGAGCTCGTCGGGCCTGAAGATGTCCGACATCCAGACCGCGTGCGCGAAGCATCCGGAGCGTTGCCTGATCGCGCATCCGTTCAATCCGCCGCACCTGATTCCGCTCGTCGAGCTGGTCGGCGGCGATGCGACCGGCCAGGACGTGATCGCGCGCGTGAAGGATTTCTACGACGCGCTCGGCAAGCAGACGATCGTCCTCAACAAGGAGATGACCGGCCACGTCGCGAACCGGCTCGCGGCCGCGCTGTTCCGCGAGGTGTATCACCTCGTCGGCGAAGGCGTCGTGAGTGTCGCCGATGCGGACAAGGCCGTCGCGTGGGGGCCCGGCTTGCGCTGGGGGCTGATGGGGCAGTGCCTGACCTATCACCTCGGCGGCGGCGCGGGCGGGATCGCGCACTTCCTCGAACACCTGTCGGGGCCGATCGCGAGCTGGTGGGACGACCTCGGCACGCCCTCGTTCGATCCGGAGGTCGATCGCCAACTGAACGAAGAACTGCGCGCGATCCAGGGCGAGCGTTCGATGCAGGCGCTGGCGGCCGAGCGCGACCGCTTGCTCGTCGAGCTGATCGATGCGCGGCGCCGCAGCTTCCTGCCCTGAGCGCGCGGGTTATTGCTGCGACGCGGCCTGCGGTGCGGGCGGCGCATGCGCGAGCCAGGCGGGGCTCGCGGCCTGCACGAGTTCGCGGTTGCGTGCCCGCGTCGCGGCATCCGGCGGGTAGTTGCCGTCGTTCGTCGGCAGTTCGCCGTCGAGATAGGCCTGCTTGAGCTGGTCGATGACTTCCGCGCGTGTCAGGCCCTGGGCGGGCGCCGACGCGTCGGTTTGCGCAAAGGCAGGGGACAGCAGCGCGGCTGCGGCGGTCGCGACGGCGAATCGCAAGACGTTCATGGTGGGCTCCGATCAAGGGACGGGGTACCGGATGCGCGCGGCGATCGCCGTGCCTGCCGATGGGTCCCATTGTCGCGAGCGGGTGCTGCGCGGACGATGACGCGTTCCGGGCAAAGCTGTCAGGTGCGGGCGCGGCCGTGCATGCGCGCGGCGCGCCCGGTGCGCCCGGTGCGGTTACAACCCGGCCGCCGCCGCGATCAGCGTGGCTTCCAGCGCGAGCGTCGAGCGCGACGCGGCTGCCGGCCGGTCGATCACGTATTCGAGTTCGCCGAGTTCGGGCAGCCCCGCGTCGAGCCGGGCGAGTCCGGCCGGGATCACGTAGCCGGCGAACGCGCTGACGCCGAGCCCCGCGCTCGCGGCCGCGCGCAATACCGCGACGCTGCTGCTGACCACCGCGATCCGGTACGGCCGCCCGATGGCCTCGAGCGATTCGAGCACGCGGCGGCGCGACACGCTCGGCTCCGGATGCATCGCGAGCGGCAGCACGACCTCGTGGCCGGTGAGCCGCGATTCGGGGCCGGTGCACCAGTACAGCGGTTCGCTGCGGATCACGCGGCCGCGCCGGCTGCCCGCGATACGCTTCGCGAACACCAGGTCGTGCCGGCCCTCGTCGAGCGCGTCGAACAGGTCGCCCGACAGCCCGGTCGAGATCGCGAGCTCGACGTCCGGATTGCGCTGCACGAAGCTCGCGAGCGCGGCCGTCAGGTGGGCGGACGCGAAATCCTCCGACATCGCGAGCCGCACCTTGCCCGACAGCGGCGGCCCGCACACCGACGTGACGGCTTCGTCCATCAGCTCGAGGATGCGCACCGCGTAGCGGAACAGCGCGTCGCCGTGCTGCGACAGGTGCACGTTGCGCGTGTCGCGTTCGAACAGCGGCCGGTCGAGCAGTTCCTCGAGGCGGCGGATGTGCTGGCTGACGGTCGACTGCGACAGGCTCACGCGCTCGGACGCGGCGGTGAAGCTGCCGGACTGGGCGACGGCGACGAAGCTGCGCAGCAGCTCGGGCGGTAACGGACGCATTGCTAAATCCACTGAATCGGTTTCGACAACTTCATAAATGGCGGGAATCGGCGGCGCTAGTATCGGATCACGCGCCAGTGCGGCCCGCAACGGGGGCACCGGCGCGTAGCCCGCGTCGTGCCGGCGGCTGCCTCGATCAGTCTACGGCATCCGGCGTCCGGCCCGAAACCGCATCATCCCATCGACCGCCCGAGAACAGGCCCGCCAGACGGGCCGCCGGGCCGCGGCGCACCGCCGCAGGAGACAAGTCCGTGCACGGGATCGCCGTGCGGGGCCGGCTCCCGCGTGCGTCCGGCGCCCGTCACGAAGAGACTGGAGACGACTCATGATCATCTACGGAACCGCGCTGCTGGCGTTTTGCCATCTGGCCGGACTGTTTCTCGGCGACCTGCTCGGCAGCGCGATCGGCGTGAAGACCAATGTCGGCGGCGTCGGCATCGCGATGCTGCTGCTGATCTGCCTGCGCCTGTGGCTGCACCGGCGCGGCTGGCTGCCGAAGGAGACCGAGGCCGGCGTCGGTTTCTGGGGCGCGATGTACATTCCGGTCGTCGTCGCGATGGCCGCGAACCAGAACGTCGTCGCCGCGCTGAAGGGCGGTCCCGTCGCGCTGCTGGCCGCCGTCGGCGCGGTTGCGATCTGCGCATGCTGCATCGCGGTACTGGTGCGCACCGGGCGCGACGACACGGCCTTCGCGGGCGTGCCGCAATTCGAAGAACGGTAACGGAGGCCGCCATGCTGCAGATGCTCGAAAAAACCGTCGCCCACAACGGGCTCGTCGCGTCGTTCGCGCTGGTCGGCCTGATCATGTGGCTGTCGTCGATTGCGTCGCGCAAGCTGACGTTCGGTCGCGTGCACGGCTCCGCGATCGCGATCGTGATCGGTCTCGCGCTCGCTTACGTCGGCGGCGCGTTCACCGGCGGCGAAAAGGGAATCGCCGACGTGCCGCTGTTCGCGGGTGTCGGCCTGATGGGCGGCGCGATGCTGCGCGATTTCGCGATCGTCGCGACCGCGTTCGAAGTGCAGCCGACCGAGGCGCGCAAGGCCGGGCTCGTCGGCGTCGTGTCGCTGCTGCTCGGCACCGTGCTGCCGTTCATCGTCGGCGCATGCATCGCGCGCGCGTTCGGCTACACCGACGCGGTCAGCATGACGACGATCGGCGCGGGCGCCGTCACCTACATCGTCGGGCCCGTCACCGGCGCGGCGATCGGCGCGAGTTCCGACGTGATCGCGCTGAGCATCGCCACCGGGCTCGTGAAGGCGATCATCGTGATGGTCGGCACGCCGGTCGCGGCCGGCTTCATGGGCCTGAAGACGCCGCGCTCCGCGATGATCTTCGGCGGCCTCGCGGGCACCGTCAGCGGCGTGAGCGCGGGGCTCGCCGCGACCGACCGCCGGCTGGTCCCGTACGGCGCGCTGGTCGCGACGTTCCATACGGGCGTCGGCTGCCTGCTCGGGCCCACGGTGCTCTACTTCACGACCCGCGCGCTGGTCGGCGCATAGCGCCCCGCGGCGCGGCCCGCGCGCGCGGGCCGCATCCATCGCGGCGTCCTCTGAGTCGCATTCGTCAACATCATCAATCGGCGGCGGCGCCCGGCTTAGAATGCCGCTGAACCATCGAAGCGGGAGAACTGTTCATGACGGGATGGAATCACGCGCGGCAGGCGCGCGATGCACGGCTCGCGGCCGGCGCGGCTTACGCGCAGGGCAAGCGGGTCGATGCGCGCGACACCGTCGCGTTGCTCGAAGCGGTGCTGCGGCCCGGCGACCGCGTGTGCCTCGAAGGCGACAACCAGAAGCAGGCCGACCTGCTCGCGACGGCGCTCGCCGACGTCGACAGCGCGAAGATCCACGACCTGCACATGGTGCAGTCGGGCGTCGTGCTGCCCGAGCATCTCGACGTGTTCGAGCGCGGCATCGCGAAGCGCCTCGATTTCGCGTACTCGGGCCCGCAGTCGCAGCGCATCGCGAAGCTGCTGTTCGGCGGCAAGATCGCGCTCGGCGCGGTGCATACCTATCTCGAGCTGTTCGCGCGCTACTTCATCGATCTGACGCCGCAGGTCGCGCTGATCGCGGCGGTCAGCGCCGACCGTGACGGCAACCTGTACACGGGCCCGAACACCGAGGACACGCCGACCGTCGTCGAGGCCACGGCATTCAAGGACGGCATCGTGATCGCGCAGGTCGACCGCATCGTCGACAAGGTGCCGCGCGTCGACATCCCGGGCGACCGCGTGCATTTCGTCGTCGAGGCCGGCCGGCCGTTCTACGTCGAGCCGCTGTTCACCCGCGATCCGGCCGCGATCACCGAAACGCAGATCCTCACCGCGATGCTCGCGATCAAGGGCATCTACGAGCCGTACGGCATCAAGCGCCTGAACCACGGGATCGGCTTCAACACGGCGGCGATCGAGCTGCTGCTGCCGACCTACGGCGAGAAGCTCGGGCTGAAGGGCAAGGTCTGCACGCACTGGGCGCTCAATCCGCATCCGACGCTGATTCCCGCGATCGAGTCGGGCTGGGTCGAGCAGGTGCACTGCTTCGGCTCCGAAGTCGGGATGGACGACTACATCCGCGAACGGTCCGACGTGTGGTTCACGGGCCCCGACGGGTCGCTGCGCTCGAACCGTGCTTTCTGCCAGACGGCCGGCCTCTACGCGTGCGACATGTTCATCGGCTCGACGCTGCAGATCGACCTGTCCGGCCATTCGTCGACGGTCACGGCCGAGCGCATCGCCGGCTTCGGCGGCGCGCCGAACATGGGCAGCGACGCGCGCGGCCGGCGCCATCCGAGCGCGCCGTGGCTGAAGGCCGGCGCGGAAGCCGACCCCGACACGCCGGCGGCGCTCAGGCGCGGCCGCAAGCTCGTCGTGCAGATCGGCGAGACGTTCGGCGACAAGAACGTGCCGATGTTCGTCGAGAAGCTCGACGCGCTGAAGCTCGCCGACAAGCTGCAGCTCGACCTCGCGCCGATCATGGTCTACGGCGACGACGTCACGCACATCGTCACCGAGGAAGGGATCGCGAACCTGCTGATGTGTCGCGACAAGGACGAACGCGAGCACGCGATCCGCGGCGTCGCCGGTTATACGGAGATCGGCCGCGGCCGCGACCGGAAGATGGTCGAGCGGCTGCGCGAACGCGGCGTGATCCGCCGCCCGGAGGATCTCGGCATCGATCCGCTCGACGCCGACCGTCGCTGGCTCGCCGCGCGTTCGATCAAGGATCTCGTGCACTGGTCGGGCGGGCTCTATGCGCCGCCGGCGCGGTTCCGCAACTGGTGAGGAAGAGGGCATGGAACAGTTGAACTATCGCTTCACCGCGCGCGAACGCGCGAAGGGCGAGCAGGCCGCGGCGCTCGTCGGCGTGGTCGCGTCCGGCAATCTCGAGGTGCTCGTCGAGCGCGTGCTGCCGGGCAACGAATGCGAGATCGACATCCGCACCGCGGCGGTCGGTTTCGGTGCGGTATGGCAGGCCGTCGTGTCGGATTTCGTCGAACGGCGCGCGCCGGGCGGCCTGAAGCTGTCGATCAACGACGGCGGCGCGCGGCCCGACATGGTGTCGCTGCGGCTCGCGCAGGCCGTGCGCGCGATCGAGGGGGGCGCACGATGAGCGACTTGATCCACGACGCACCGGCGTTCGTCGCGAACGGCGCGAGCTGGTACGAGGCGTCGGCGCGGCAGCGCATCGACGGACTGCTCGACACGGGCAGCTTCGACGAATTCCTCGGGCCGGCCGAGCGCGTGACGAGCCCGCACCTGCCGCTGTTCGACCTGCCGCAGCAGTTCGACGACGGGATGGTGGTCGGCCACGGGCGGCTCGATGGCCGGCCGGTGTTCGTCGCCGCGCAGGAAGGCCGCTTCATGGGCGGCGCGTTCGGCGAGGTGCACGGCGCGAAGCTCACCGGGCTGCTGCGCGCCGCGCGCGAAATCGACAAGCCGGTGCTGATCCTGTTCGATACGGGCGGCGTGCGGCTGCAGGAAGCGAACGCGGGCGAGCTCGCGATCGCCGAGATCATGCGTGCGCTCGTCGACGCGCGCGCGGCCGGCGTGCCGGTGATCGGGCTGATCGGCGGGCGTGCGGGCTGCTACGGCGGCGGCGGGTTGCTCGCCGCGTGCTGTTCGGCGCTCGCGGTGTCGGAGCAGGGGCGCATCAGCGTGTCGGGCCCCGAAGTGATCGAGACCAATCGCGGCGTCGAGGAATTCGATTCGAAGGATCGCGCGCTGATCTGGCGCACGATGGGCGGCAAGCACCGGCGGCTGATCGGCGGTGCTGACCGTTACGTGGCCGACACGCCGGACGCGTTCCGCGCGGCGGCGCTCGAGCTGATCGGCCGCGCGCCGAGGTTCGATGCGGCGATGCTGCGCGCGGAACAGGCGCGCCTGGAAGCGCGTGTCGCCCGGTTCGGCGCATGCAGGGATGCGCTCGACGTGTGGCGCATGCTCGGGGCCGATCAGCCCGAGGCGATTCCCGGCATGCCCGACGACGCATTCGCCACGCTCGCCGACCAGTTACAGGAGCCGCAGCATGACGCTCGATGAAGTACTGAATTCGCTGTTTCCGAAGGGCCATTCGATCGTGCGTCACGGCGGCCTGCTGACCGGCCATGCGGAACTGGCCGGCGCGCGGGTCGACGTGATCGGCGTCACCGACCGCTTGCCGTTCGGCATCGACGAAGCGCTGACGCTCGCGTCGCAGGTGCTCGACACGGTCGCGCGCGGCGGCGACACGCCGATCGTCGTGCTCGTCGACAGCGACAGCCAGCGGATGAGCAAGCGCGACGAGCTGCTCGGCCTGAACGAAGGGCTGTCGCATCTCGCGAAGTGCCTGATGCATGCCGATCTCGCCGGGCACCGGACGATCGGCGTGCTGTACGGCCACACCGCCGCCGGCGCGTTCATCGCGACCGCGCTCGCGACGCGCACGCTGCTCGCGGTGCCGGGCGCCGAGCCGGAGGTGATGGACCTGCCGTCGATGTCGCGCGTGACCAAGCTGCCGATCGACGTGCTGAAGGAGATGTCGCGTACGACGCCGGTGTTCGCGCCGGGGCTCGACAATCTCGTGAAGATGGGCGCCGTTGACGCCGTGCTCGACCCGGCCCGCGCGCTCGACGCACAGGTCGGCGAATGGCTCGGCAAACCGGCCGACCGAATCGACCGGCGTGCGTCGCGCGGCCGGCCGGTCGCGACCGACGTCGCGCAGCGCGTCGAGGCACTCGCGCGTGCCGCGCGCTGAGCTGCCGCTGCGCCGCCACACGCTCGTCACGCTGACGGCGGCCGGGTGGGACGCGGCGTTCGCGCGCGACCGCGCGCTCGCGGGCGATCCGCTCGTGCGCGCATGGGCCGGACGCGGCTGGCCGCTGATCGTGCGCCGCGCGTCGCCGGATGAAGCCGGCGCCGGCCGCGTGCCGCTCGGCATGCCGCTGCCGCCGGCGGCGGGCAAGCGGCGTATCGCGCTGAACGTCGCCGCCGACGCGCTCGCGACGGTCGGCCCGCTGCCCGCGCTGGCCGATGTGCTCGGCGCCGCGCCCGACGCATGGCACGTACCGCTGCGCGCGCTCGACGCGCTCGGCGCGCGCAGCGGCGTGCAGGGGCGCGTGTTCGGCAGCCTCGCGTGGCAGGCACTCACGGGCGAGCCGTACCTGGGCCCGTCGTCCGACCTCGACATCGTGTTTCCGCTGCCGGATGCCGCGTCGCTCCGGCCGTTGCTCGACGGTCTCGCGGCGATCGACGCGCACGCGCCGATGCGCATCGACGGCGAACTGCTGCGCGCCGACGGCGCGGGCGTCAACTGGCGCGAACTGCATGCGCGGCGCCCCGAAGTCGCGGTCAAGACCGCGGTCGCCGTCGAATTGATGGCGGCCGACGCATTCACCGGAGGCGCGCGATGAGCGCATGGGCTGCCTGCCGCGTAGCGGCGCCGTCGGATGCCGAGCGCATCGCCGCGCTGGCCGAGCGCAGCCTCGTGCTCGAGATCGAGACTTATCCGAAGCCGGGTCTCGTCAGCCATGTCGACACCGGCAGTCACACCGACATGGATGCCGCGACGTTCGCGCGCAGCGCCGCGGTGCTGCGGCCGTACTTCGCGGCACTCGCCGACGCGGGCGCACGCGACGCGGACATGGCCGTGCTGCGCAAGATCGGCCTGCGTGCCGAACACGCGATGCTCGCCGCGACCGGCGGCGTCAATACGCATCGCGGCGCGATCTTCGGGCTCGGGCTGCTGTGCGCGGCCGCGGGCCGGCGCGCGGTGCCGGGCGCGGTGCCTAACGGGACGACGCTCGGCGCGTTCGTCTCCGGCCGCTGGGGTGCCGACATCCTCGGCGGCCCGCGTTTGCCCGACAGCCATGGCGAGCGGGCGAGCCGCCGCTACGGTGTCGGCGGCGCGCGTCGCGAAGCGGCTGACGGCTTCCCGACCGTGTACGCGGTCGGGTTGCCCGCGCTGCGCCGCGCGCGGCGCGACCTGCCCGGCGATCCGGAAGCCGCGCGCGTCGACGCGTGCTTTGCGCTGATCGCGGCGCTCGACGACACGAATCTGCTGCACCGGGGCGGGCAGCACGGCCTCGATTTCGCGCGGGCGACCGCCCGTGCGTTCGTCGCCCGCGGCGGCGTGCGGGCGCGTGACTGGCGGCTGCGCGCGGCCGCCGCACACCGTGCGTTCGTCGCACGCCGATTGAGCCCGGGCGGCGCGGCCGACCTGCTCGCGATGAGCGTATTCGTCGATGCGCTCGAAGCCGACGGGCACCCGCGATGACGCTTGCCATCCTCTGTTCGGGGCAGGGCGCGCAGCGCACCGACATGTTCGACCTGACGGGCGCCGCGCCGCAGGCCGACGCCGTGTTCGCCCATGCCGGCCGGCTCCTTGGCGACGATCCGCGCGCGTGGGTCCGGCAGGCCGGGCCGGACGCGCTGCGCGAGAACCGCGCCGCGCAGATCCTCTGCACGACCCAGGCGCTCGCGGCCGCCGCGCTGCTCGATACGGCGTGGCCGCGCCGGCGCTGCGTCGCCGGCTACAGCGTCGGCGAGGTCGGTTCGTGGAGCGTCGCGGGGATGATCGAGCCGCATGACGCGCTCAACCTGGCCGACGCGCGCGCGCGCGCGATGGATGCGGCGAGCGGCGGCGACGAGCGGATGGTGTTCGTGCGCGGCCTGACGCGCGCGCGGCTCGCGTCGTTGTGCGACGGCCGCGATGCGGCCATCGCGATCGCGAATCCCGGCGACGCGTTCGTCGTCGCGGGGCGCCAGGCCGACGTCGATGCGGTGGCCGACGATGCGGCGCGCGCCGGCGCATTGCGCGTCGCACCGGTCTGCGTGCGGATCGCGTCGCACACGCGCCGGCTCGCGGCGGCCGTGCCGGTGTTTCGCACGGCGCTTGCCGCGACGCACGTCCGGCGGCCGCTGCCCGGCACGCGGCTGTTTTCCGGGATCGATGGGGCGTCGGTGCTCGACGTCGACGCGGGCCTCGACAAGCTCGCGCGGCAGATCGCGGAGCCGGTCGAGTGGGCGGCCTGTCTCGCCGCCTGCGTCGAGGCCGGTGCGACGGCGTTTCTCGAACTGGGCCCCGGGCGCGCGCTGGCCGAGATGGCCGGCGGCGCGTACCCGGCGTTGCCGGCGCGCAGCCTCGCGGATTTCCGTTCCGTCGACGGCGTGACGAGCTGGCTCGCGCGCGTCGCGGCCTGATCCTCGGCCCGAAAAACGGGCTGAAACACAGTCGTCGCGCCCGCGTTCCAGGCGGGGTGTTGCGCCGGCGCAGCAGCGTCGCAGCCGGTGCTTGCCACGCGAATTGGCATCGCTACAATGGCGCCCGCCATGAGACCAGCCGCCATCCTTCTCGCCGCGCTGTGCTGCGCGACGAGCGCCCACGCCAGCCAGATTCCGTCCGACGCCGCGTCGGTCGGCACATACTTTTCGTATGACAACGCGGCGGCCGACGCGACCGTCGACCTGATCGAACAGGCGCAGCGTCGCGTGCTGCTGGCGGGCTATACGCACGTGACGCCGGCTGTCGCGGGCGCGTTGCGCGCGGCCCGCGCGCGTGGAGTCGAGGTGCGTGTCGTGCTCGTGCGCTCGCCGCGCGCGGGCCGCTACAGCGGCGCCGGTTTTCTGAAATCCGCGGGCATCGACGTCGCGATCGATTCGCGGCATGGCGATCCGGCACCGCGCTTCGTGATCGTCGACGACAGCGTCGCGCTGACGACGCTGTCCGACGGTGCGGCCGCCCATGCGGAAACGGTGAATGTGTTCCAGCGCGCGCCCGAGCTTGCGCAATCCTATGCGCAGTCGTTCTGGCGGCTGTACCGGCAGGCCGGCGGCCTCTGATCCCTTCCTTCGGCGTCGCGTGCGCCGGTATGACCCTGCTTGCATCGGCGCGGCCGATGCACCATGCTCGTTGACAAGGCGCCGGCGCGGGTTTCGCGCATCCGGCGCAACGGCAGGGAGCCGATCGTGACCGAGTGTTTTGCCGATCGCGCCGATGCCGGCCGCCAGCTGGCCGACGCATTGCGCGATTACGCGGGGCGGAGCGACGTCGTCGTGCTCGCGTTGCCGCGCGGCGGCGTGCCCGTCGCGTATCCGGTCGCCTGCGCGCTGCGCGCGCCGCTCGACGTGCTGGTCGTGCGCAAGCTCGGCGTGCCGTTCGATCCCGAGCTCGCGATGGGCGCGATCGCGACCGGTGGCGCGATGTATCTGCAGCGTTCGGTGATCCGCTCGATGGGCGTGTCGGACGGGCAGCTCGCCGACGTGATCGTGCGCGAGACGGCCGAGCTGCATCGCCGTGAGGCGTTGTATCGCGGCGCCGTGCCGCCGCTGCCGGTCGACGGACGCATCGCGATCGTCGTCGACGACGGCGTCGCGACCGGCGCGTCGATGCGCGTCGCGCTGCAGGCGTTGCGCGAGCGCCGCCCCGCACGCATCGTCGCGGCGGTACCGGTCGCGCCGGCGAGCGCGCGGCACGCGTTCGACGATCTGGCCGACGCCTTCGTCACGGTGTCGCAGCCGCTGCGGTTCTTCGGGATCAGCCCGTTCTACGCCCGCTTCGAGCAGACGAGCGACGACGAGGTGCGCAGGCTGCTCGACGCGGCGCGCCACTGAAGCCGCATCACGGCCGCCTGGCGCGGCGCGTGCGCGGGCGGGCCGCTTCCGCCAGCGCGAACACGCGCTGCAGCGCCGGATGGACGTCGCCGCGCCAGCGCGGCCCGGTAAACAGCCCGTAGTGATCGCAATCGTCGATATCGACGCGATGGCGTTCGCCGGCCGTGAGGCCGCGGCACAGGTCGAGCGCCGCGTGCGTCTGGCCGGCGCCCGTGACCGCGTCGCGCGCGCCTTCGACGGTCAGCAGCGCGACGCCGCGCAGCGCGGCCGGCTCGACGCGCGTGCCGCCGACGTCCCACGTGCCGGTCGCGAGGCTCATGCGCTGGAACACGATGTCGACCGTGTCGAGGAAATAATCGGCCGGCATGTCGAGCAGCGCCGTGTATTCGAGCAGCGCCCGTCGCGCACCGGCGAGCCCGGCCATGTCGAAGCGTGACGCGGCCAGCGCGTAGGCCTCGATCAGCGTGAGGAAGCGCTGCGGATACAGCAGCGCGATCTCGCCCTGCTGCAGGTAGGTCGGGAACACGTGGCGGCCGTGCCCCGCGAAACCGGGCGGCACGATGTCGATCAGGTGGCGGCGGCACCAGTCGAGCGAGTGGGTGGCGGCGGCGGTGCCGAGTGCGCTCGGGTTCCGGCGCGCGTCGAGCGGGCCGCCGATCAGCGTGATGCTCGCGGGCGGTGCGAGGCCGCGCGCGGCACGCAGCGCGAGCGCGCCGAGTGCCGGCACGGTGGCCTGGCACACGGCGACGACGTGCAGCGGCCGGGCGTCGTGCGCGAGGCCGTCGACGAAGCCGTCGAGCAGCGCGACGTACTCGTCGAGCCCGAAGCGGCCTGCTGCAGGCGGCACGTCGCGCGCATTGCGCCAGTCGGTCACGCAGACGTCGCCGTCGGCGAGCAGCGTCTCGACGGTTTCCCGCATCATCACGGCCGCGTGCCCGGCGAGCGGCGCGCACAGCAGCACCGTGCGCCGTGCGTCGGCGCGCACGAAGCGCCGCAGGTCGCAGAACGGCGTGCGGGCGACGACGCGTTCGTCGACGGCCGGCCGCCCGATGTCGAAGCGCGGCGGCCCGGCCGACGGGCCGAGCAGCGGTTCGAACAGGTCGTCGTAGCACGACGACGCAGCGTGCGGCAGCGTGGCCGCGGGCCATGCGTCGAACGCGTGCCGCGTCGCCGCGCGCCAGGCGCGCATCCATTCCCGCTGCTGCTCGACGAGGGCATACCACATGGCGAACCTTGGGGCGGAAGGGGGCGTGAATCTTCATTATGGTCACTGTGGCCGCGCAGCGGGAGCCGAAAGCGCGGCCGTCTGCTTAGCATCAAGCGTGCGGGCGCGCTGGCCGGTGCGGCGCGACACTGCTACAGTCGTCGGTCCCATCCCCCCCAGAAGCGGAGCGTTTGCGATGAAGCTGATCGGCATGCTGGATTCCCCGTTCGTGCGCCGTGTCGCCATTTCGGCGAAGCTGCTCGACCTGCCGTTCGAACACCATTCGATCTCGGTGTTTCGTCATTTCGAGCAGTTCGGCACCTTCAACCCGGTCGTCAAGGCGCCGACGCTGGTGACCGACGACGGCTCGACGCTGATCGATTCGTCGCTGATCGTCGACTATCTCGATCATTGCGTCGCGCCCGAGCGGCGCCTGCTGCCCGACACCGCCGATGCGCGGTTGCGCGTGCTCGTGCCCGTCGGGTTCGCGCTGGCGGCGGCCGAAAAGACCGTCCAGGTCGTCTACGAGCAGGCGCTGCGACCGGCCGACAAGCAGCACGCGCCGTGGCTCGAGCGCGTGCTGGGCCAGCTTGAGGCCGCATACGGCGCACTGGAGCCGCTCGTCGCGGCCGCGAACGGCTGGTTAGGCGGTGCGCGCCTGCTGCAATCCGACGTGACGGTCGCGGTCGCATGGCGTTTCACGCAATTCATGGCGGCCGATTACCCGGCGCTCGCGCGGATCGATCCGGCCCGCTATCCGGCGCTGGCCGCGCATTCGGCACGGGCCGAGACGCTGCCGGCATTCGTCGAAACGCCGCTCGCGTAGGCCGAGTGCCTTGTCCGGCAAGGGTTTGCCGATTGTTCGCAACCGCTGACAAGTGACTTCGCATTCGCGCTGTTTATCCGGAAGCGGCCGGTCCCTAGAATCCACTCCATCGAATGACGCATTGCCAGATGGAGCCGATGATGAAAGCCCTGATCGAATCGAGCCTGTACCACCCGTCCGTCGTGTTGCCGCTCGCCGCGCTGACGCAGCTGATGGTCGAGCGCGATTTCAATCTCGGCCAGGTCGGATTGATCATGGCGACGCGCGGTGCCCAGGCGGCCGTGTCGCGTTCGCGCGAGCTGATCTTCTGCCGCCATTGCGAAGCGCGCGCGTGAAGGCGGCCGCATCGAAAGGATGAAAAAAAGCCCGGCCGGCGCAAGCCGGTCGGGCGGATCGGGTTCGATCGAGCCCCGGCTGCGGCCGGGGCTTTTTCATTGCAGGACGCTCACGCGCGTGCCGGCGTCGCGACGTCGTACATCTGCGGCGCATCGTCCTCTTCACGCAGCTTGCGGGCGAGCTGGTGCGCCTCGCGACGCGTCGCGACGGCCGGCGGCGAGCCCTTCAGCGGCTGGCGCGCGGTTTCGGCGAGCGCGACGACCGACACGATGCCGATCACGGCGGCGCCCATCATGTAATACGCGGGCATCATCAGGTTGTGCGTCACGTCGACGAGCCACGCGGTCATCAGCGGCGTCGTGCCGCCGAACAGCGATACCGACACGTTGAAGCCGATCGCGAGCGCGCCGTAGCGGATCTCGGTCGGGAACAGCGCCGGCAGCGCCGACGGCATCACGCCGGTGAAGCACGACAGCAGCACGCCGAGGATCAGCAGGCCGCCGAACACCGACGCCGTGGTGCCCGCGTGAATCAGCATCATCGACGGGATCGACAGCACGAGCAGGCCGACACAGCCGGCGAGCATCACGGGCTTGCGGCCGATCTTGTCCGACAGGCGGCCGGCGTACAGCGTCATCGGCATCATCAGCACCATCACGATCAGCACGAGCACGAGGCTGTGCGATTCGTCGAAGTGCAGCGTCGACGACATGAAGCTCGGCAGGTACGACAGCACCATGTAGTCGGTCACGTTGAAGATCAGCACGAGGCCGACGCACAGCAGCAGCGCACGCCAGTTGCGCATCAGCGTCTCGCGGAACCGCGCCTTCGGCACGGCCTTGTCCTGCGCTTCGCGCTCTTCGGCCTGGCGCTTGAACGCGGGCGTTTCCTCGAGCCGCATCCGGATGTAGAGGCCGATCAGGCCGAGCGGGCCGGCGATCAGGAACGGCACGCGCCAGCCCCACGACAGCAGCGCTTCCTGCGACAGCGACGCGGTCAGCAGCGCGACGACGCCGGCGCCCATCACGTAGCCGATCAGCGTGCCGAACTCGAGGAAGCTGCCCATGAAGCCGCGGCGCTTGTCGGTCGAGAATTCGGCGATGAAGGTGGCGGCGCCGCCGTACTCGCCGCCGGTCGAGAAGCCCTGCACGAGGCGGGCGACGAGCAGCAGCACGGGCGCCATGATGCCGATCGACGCGTAGCTCGGGATCAGGCCGATCGCGAAGGTGCCGACGGCCATCATGATCATCGTCGCGGCGAGCACGCGCTGGCGGCCGATGCGATCGCCGAGCGGGCCGAACACCATGCCGCCGAGCGGGCGCACGAGGAACGCGGCCGCGAACGTGCCGAAGGTCGCGAGCAGCTGCGCGGACGGGCTGCTGGACGGGAAGAACACCTTGCCGAGCGTGACGGCGATGTAGCTGTAGACGCCAAAGTCGAACCATTCCATCGCGTTGCCGATGGCCATCGCGCTGACGGCGCGCTTGAGCAGGCTCTGGTCGACGACGGTGATGTCGTCCGCGGCGAGCGGAGCCTCGCCGGACGGCGAAGCGGTGGAAGAAGCAGCGGTCGGGCTGACGTGTGTTGCGGTCAAGGTCATGCACTCCTTTGACTGCGCCGGAACGGGCGGGCCGTCCGACACGGTTTGCCTGCGAGCGCGATGTCGGGTGCGGCGCGTCGGGGCAGACCATTAAGCGCTTACTGCACAAGGGGCAGCAAAAGGCCGTAAGGGGCTGCTTCGACGCGGGCCCGATGGGCCGTCGCGACAGTGCGCTCATGAAGAATGGGCCGCGTGATGCAGGCGGCGGATGCCGGTGCGGACGAAGGGTCCGGTGTTCCGGCAACGCCCCGGAGGGGCAACGAAACGAGAAAAGCGGGCCTGTCGGGCGGGCTTTCCTGTAGGTGCAATTTCGGTCGAAAGGCCGGCCCGCAACGCGCGGACGGATTTCTCCCGAAATCGAATAGACAGAGATTGAATGTTGAAACAGGCGACATGATAGCACGATGACGGATGATCGTGCAAATTGCCGGGAGACGCCCGCCTGGCGGGGGATTCGGCGCGGCCTGCTCGGGTATGATCGGCGGCGCGCGGTGGGGCCGTGCAGCGCCCGGCGACGGGGGCCGAATTCACGAGGAACCGGATGACCGAACTGATCAGGATCGCGGCGCTGTTCGCCGCTACCGCGCTGGCCGAAATCGTCGGCTGCTACCTGCCGTGGCTCGTGCTGAAGGATGGGCGTCCGGCCTGGCTGCTGGTGCCGGCCGCGCTCTCGCTCGCGCTGTTCGCGTGGCTGCTGACGCTGCACCCGAGCGCGGCCGGGCGCACTTATGCCGCGTACGGCGGCGTCTACATCGCGGTGGCGCTGGTGTGGTTGCGGGTGGTCGACGGCGTCGCGCTGACCCGCTGGGACGTGGCCGGCGCGGCGCTCGCGCTCGGCGGGATGGCCGTCATCGCGCTGCAGCCGCGCGCGTAAGCGCGGCCGCGGCGGGTATGGGCAGGCGTCAGGCCGCTTCCGCGGCGCCTTCGTCGGCGGACTTGCGCCACACGCAGGTGCCCTTGACCGACTTGTCGAGCTCGTCGAGCTGCGCCTGGTGCGCGGCGAGTTCGTCGTCGCTCGCGACCACGATGGCCAGGTCGAGCGCGGCGAGCGAGACGCGCTGGCCGTTCGCCGCGCCGCCGTCGGCGCCCGCGTCGTCGAGCATGTCGATCACGAGGCTGTCCTGGCCGCGCGTCATCGCGAGATACACCTCGGCGAGCAGCTCCGAGTCGAGCAGTGCGCCGTGCAGCGTGCGGTGCGCGTTGCTGATGCCGAAGCGGTCGCACAGCGCGTCGAGCGAGTTGCGCTTGCCTGGGAACATCTGCTTGGCCTGCACGAGCGTGTCGATCACGCCGCCGCAATGTTCGGTGAACGGCGGCAGGCCGAGCCGCGCGAATTCCGCGTCGAGAAAGCCAAGGTCGAACGGCGCGTTGTGGATGATCAGCTCGGCGTCCTTCACGAAGTCGCGGATCTGGTCGGCGACTTCCGCGAATTTCGGCTTGTCGCTGAGGAATTCGGTCGTGAGGCCGTGCACCGCCAGCGCGCCCGGATCGCTGTCGCGCTCGGGGTTCACGTAGAAATGCAGGTTGTTGCCGGTGAGCCGCCGGTTCAGCAGCTCGACGCAGCCGATTTCGATGAGGCGGTCGCCCGTGCGGGCGTTCAGGCCGGTGGTTTCGGTATCGAGAATGATCTGGCGCATGTCGGGGAAAACGAAGAAAACAGGGGAACGGCCGGCGTTCAGGCCGTGAGCGATTCGACGCCGCGATTCGCGAGCGCGTCCGCGCGCTCGTTTTCGGGGTGGCCCGCGTGGCCCTTGACCCAGCGCCACTCGACTTCATGCTGCGCGACGAGCGCGTCGAGCCGCTTCCACAGGTCGGCGTTCTTCACGGGTGTTTTTGCCGCGGTGACCCAGCCTTTTTTCTTCCAGCCGTGGATCCACTCGCTGATCCCTTTCTGCACGTACTGCGAGTCGGTATGGACGATCACCTGGCACGGCCGCTTCAGCGCTTCGAGCGCGGCGATCACGCCCATCAGCTCCATGCGGTTGTTGGTCGTGTTCGGCTCGCCGCCGAACAGCTCCTTCTCCTTGTCGCCGTAGCGCATCAGTGCGCCCCAGCCGCCGGGGCCGGGGTTGCCCTTGCAGGCGCCGTCGGTATAGATGTCGATGGTATCGATTGTCATGAATGTTCTTGATGGGTGGTCGGGGAGGCCGCCGGCGTCAGGCCCGGGGCGAGCACGGGCTTCTTCATCTTGATCTGGCCGACGAGGCGCATGCCGCGCACGCGCTTGACGGCCGTCACCATGTAGACGGCGCCGAAGATCGGCCACCAGCGGTCGCCGGCGGCCTCCATGAAGCCGTAGCGGGCCAGCCACTTGTCGGTGACGAGCGGCGGGCGGTAGCAGCCGAAGCGGCCGCGTTCGAGGTCGAAACCGAGCAGCTTGATCCAGTCCTTGAGCCGGATGAACGCGATCTGGTCGCGCGTGGCCGGCACGAACGGGTGGTTCGCCATGCGCCCGAACGACTGGCGCATGCCCCACAGGCTGAGCGAATTGAAGCCGGTGATCACGAGCTGGCCTTCCGGCATCAGCACGCGCTCGGCCTCGCGCAGCAGGCGGTGCGGGTCGGACGTGAATTCGAGCGTGTGCGGCATCACGATCAGGTCGACGCTCTGCGACTCGAACGGCAGGTCGAGCAGGTCGCACCAGGTCGTGCTGCGATCGGCGGGCGCATGCTCGGGTGCGTGCGCCTCGCGTGCCCACGGGTACTGGTACGGCGCGCTCGCGCCGCTCGCCGGGTCGAGCACGAGGCCGCGATACGGCATGCGGTTCTCGCGCAACGCGTCGAGCTGCGGCAAGCCGAGCTGCAGCGCGTGGAACCCGAAGACGTCGGACACGATCCGGTCGAGCTGCGCCTGCTCCCAGCCCAGCACGTAGCGGCCGGGAGGCGAGTCGGTCCAGGCGGGCCAGTCTATAATTTGACGGTCAGACATAACGATGATTGCGCGCCCATGAACGAGCTGGAATACGTGCCGGTTCCGGCATTCGAAGACAACTATATCTGGCTCGTCTCGGACGGCCGCGATGCAATCGCCGTCGATCCGGGTGAAGCCGCGCCCGTACGCCGGGTTCTTGCCGAACGAGGCTGGCGGTTGACCGCTATTTTACTCACGCACCACCACGCCGACCATGTCGGCGGTGTCGAGGCGCTGCGCGATAGCCAACCGGCCGATGCGCCGCTGGCGGTATACGGCCCCGCGGCCGAAGCGATCGGCGTGGTCACGCGGCCGCTGGCGGGCGGCGATCGCGTGACGCTCGACGCGCCGGCCGTCGCGTTCGACGTGCTCGACGTACCCGGTCATACGCGCGGCCACATCGCCTATTTCCAGGCGGCCGGGCCGCGCAACGCGGCGCCGCACGTGTTCTGCGGCGACACGCTGTTCTCGTGCGGGTGCGGCCGCCTGTTCGAAGGCACGCCCGCGCAGATGCTCGCGTCGCTCGACGCGCTCGCGGCGCTGCCGGGCGACACGCGCGTGCATTGCGCACACGAATACACGCTGTCCAATATCCGCTTCGCGCTCGCGTGCGAGCCCGGCAATGCGGCGCTCGCCGCGTGGCGCGACGAAGCGCAGGCGCTGCGCGCGCGTGGCGTGCCGACGCTGCCCACTACGATTGCTCACGAGCGTGCCGTTAACCCGTTCATGCGGGCGGACAGCGCGGCGATACATGCCACGCTCGAGGCCGAGCTGCACGAAACAGTGCCGGATCGTCTGGCGGCATTCACGCTGATGCGCGAGTGGAAAAACCGGTTCCGATGATGATTTCCGGAGGACTCCAAAGCTCAAGCGGTGTCTGTAAAAATTGCTCCAAATGTAGGATTTCGCTGAGTTTTCGGTGTTTTTATTGACGTGAAGCACGCACTTCCGTAGTATCGCCTGCAATTTCCAGCCGTCGGAAGCCGAGATTTTCATGCGACTTATATTGAGTGCGATGGTGGTCCTGCTACTCGCCGCTTGTGCGAGCCAGGCGCCTGTCGCCAACAACGCCGCCGATTCGCAGGCGACGTCCAACTACCTCCGTAAATCAGCCACCGCCAAAGAAACTGTCGACGTCGACAAGCAATCCGTCGGCGACCTGACCAGTGCCGACTCCGATCTGTGGGGGCGCATCCGCCGCGGCTTCCAGATGCCCGACCTGCAGAGCGACCTCGTCGACATGCAGACGACCTGGTACACGCAGCGTCCGGATTACGTGCAGCGCATGACCGAGCGCTCGCAGAAGTACCTGTATCACATCGTCGAGGAGCTCGAGGCGCGTCACATGCCGACCGAGCTCGCGCTGCTGCCGTTCATCGAGTCCGCGTACAACCCGCAGGCGCTGTCGGTCGCGAAGGCGGCCGGCATGTGGCAGTTCATGCCCGGCACGGGCCGCACGTACAACCTGAAGCGCAACATGTGGCAGGACGAGCGCCGCGACGTGCTCGCGTCGACGAGCGCCGCGCTCGACTACCTGTCGCGCCTGCATGACATGTTCGGCGACTGGTATCTGGCGCTGGCCGCGTACAACTGGGGCGAGGGCAACGTGCAGCGCGCGATCGCGCGCAACCAGGCGGCCGGCCTGCCGACCGACTACCAGAACCTGCGGATGCCGAACGAGACGCGCAACTACGTGCCGAAGCTGCAGGCGGTGAAGAACATCATCGCGAGCCCGCAGCAGTATGGCCTGACGCTGCCGGACATCCCGAACCACCCGTATTTCGTGACGGTCACGACCGCGCGCGACATCGACGTCGCGGTTGCCGCGAAGCTCGCGAACCTGTCGCTCGACGAGTTCCGCTCGCTGAACCCGTCGTTCTCGAAGCCGGTGATCCTCGGGGCGACCGAGCCGCAGATCCTGCTGCCGTTCGACAACGCGTCGGCGTTCGAGAAGAACCTGAAGACCTACAACGGCCAGCTGTCGACGTGGACCACCTATACGGTGAGCGAGCGCGCGCGCCCGGCCGCGATCGCCGAGAAGATCGGCGTGGACGCCGATACGCTGATGTCGGTCAACAAGATTCCGGCCGGCATGCGCCTGAAGCCGGGCTCGACGATCGTCGTGCCGCGCGGCGACGACGATGACGAGGACATCAGCGCCGACGTCGCCGAAAACGGCGCGCTCGCGATGGAACCGGACGTACCCGACACGCGCAAGATGCTGATCCGCGTGCGCCGCAAGCAGTCGATGGCGGCGATCGCCGGCCGCTACGGCGTGTCGGTCGGTCAGTTGAAGGCGTGGAACCGCACGCACCGCGATCTCGCGATGCCGGGCCAGGCGCTCGTGCTGCACGTGCCGGTCGGCCGTTCGGTGCCGGCGGAACCCGGCCCGGAGCGGATCGCGACGTCGTCCGCCGGGGCGCACATCGAGCGTGCAAGCCTCGCGGTGGGCGGCAAGTCGCACGGCGCGAAGCGCGGTGCGGCAAAGCCGGCCGCCAGGTCGGCGAAGGCGGCGCCCGCGAAGGCCGCGCCGGCCAAGGCCGCGGCACACAAGGGCAAGAAGAAGTAACGCGGCTGCCCCGCGCAGCGGGCGGCCGATCGGGTTCGCGCGATTGCGCTATCATCCGACGAAATGCGACGAAACGCCGTCACCGAGGTGACGGCGTTTTCGTTTGTGCGCGGTGCGAGGGCGCCGTTTCGGATGTCTTCATATAACGAGGGGAAGTGATGTCGTCGGTGCAGGTGAGGGTGCTCGCGCTGTTTTCGGTCGGGTATTTCGTGTCGTACGTGTTTCGCGGCGTCAATCTGGGCTTCGCGCCGTTCGTCACGCACGAGCTCGGGCTGTCGGCCGCCGATCTCGGCCTGCTGACCAGCCTCTATTTCCTCGGCTTCGCGGGCGCGCAGATTCCGGCCGGCGTGATGCTCGACCACTTCGGCCCGCGTCGCGTGACGGCCGGCATGCTGCTGTTCGCGGCGGCCGGTGCGGCCGTGTTCGGCGCCGCGCACGGCCTCGGCACGATGATGATCGGCCGGCTGCTGATCGGCGTCGGCGTATCGGTATGTCTCGGCGCGGCGTTCAAGGCACTCGCGCAGCATTTCCCCGTCGGCCGGCTGCCGCTCGTCAACGGCCTCGTGATGGCCGTGGGCGGCCTTGGCGGCGTGATGGTCGGCTCGCCGCTGACCTGGCTGCTCGGCTGGACGAGCTGGCGCGCGATCTGTTTCGGCCTCGCGGTGCTGACGGTGGTCGTCGCGGCGTCGATCGGCTTCGGTGCGCCCGAGGCGAGGCAGGCGCGCCACCAGGGCGGCCTCGTCAGCCAGTTCAAGGGCACGTGGCACATCCTGAGCAGCCGTGCGTTCTGGAAGATCTCGTCATTCTCCGTCGTCACGCAGGGCGTGTTCTACGCGATGCAGTCGCTGTGGGTCGGGCCGTATCTGCGCGATGTCGCCGGTTTCGATGCGGCGCATGCCGCGCGCCTCGTGTCGGTGCTCGGCTTCGCGATGATGGCCGGCTGCGTCGGCTTTGGCGCGGCCGCGCGCGTGCTCGAGCGGCGCGGCGTGTCGGTCTACGCGTTCTGCGGCGTCGGCATGGCGCTGTTCGTCGCGACGCAACTGGCGATCGTCGCGCGCGTGCCGCTGCCGCCGGCCGCGCTGTGGGCGGCATACGGGATGTTCGGCGGCGTCGGCATCCTGACCTACGCGGTGATGGCCGGACACTTTCCCGCGCATCTGATCGGCCGCGCGAACACGACGCTCACGCTCGTGATCTTCCTGCTGATCTTCGCGTTCCAGATCGGCGTCGGCGCGGTGCTGTCGCACTGGCCGGCGGTCGACGGCCGTTATCCGGCGGCCGCGCACTTCACCGCGTGGGGCGTGTTGCTCGCGCTGCAGCTCGCGAGTGCGGCCTGGTACGTGTGGCCCGCGCGCGGCGCTGGCCAAGCGCACTGATCCGGCGGTACGCTGGCGGGTAGGGCGGTCCTGGAAACGGGGCCGCAGCGCGCCGCGCCGTGCGGCAGGGCGCGGCGCGCGTACGATCGGACGGCCATATCCATTGAAGATAGGGCCATTTTCAGGCTATAATTTGAAAGTTTGTGCTGATCAACCTCGCACCCTAGCGCCTACCTCTTTCATCCCGTTCATCCGCCGCACGCCGCCTGCCGGGCGATGCCGCGAAGCCTCGTGCGCCACGCGCCGGGTTCGCGACTCGACAACGCAGGCCGCGTCCAGCAAGCGACCACGCGCGCCCACGCAGCGCGGCGCTCGCGCGGCAGGGTAAACAGGTCGGCAGCAGGGTGTTCCCCAAGGAGCCTCCCGTGTTGCCGTCTTTTTCTCCCGCCTTGCTTGCACTCGCCGACGGCACGGTCTTTCGTGGTTATTCGATCGGGGCCGAAGGCCACACGATCGGCGAAGTCGTGTTCAATACCGCGATCACCGGCTATCAGGAAATCCTGACTGACCCGAGCTACTCGCGCCAGATCGTCACGCTCACCTACCCGCATATCGGCAACGTCGGCGTCAACGCCGAAGACGTCGAAGCCACGAAAGTCCATGCCGCCGGCCTGATCATCCGTGATCTGCCCACGCTCGCGTCGAATTTCCGCATGGACCGCACGCTCGGCGACTACCTGCGCGACGAAGGCGTCGTCGCGATCGCCGGCATCGACACCCGCAAGCTGACCCGCATCCTGCGCGACAAGGGCGCGCAGAACGGCTGCATCCTGACCGGCTCGGACGACGCAGCGAAGGCGATCGAGCTCGCGCGCTCGTTCCCGGGCCTCGCGGGCATGGACCTCGCGAAGGTCGTGTCGACCACGAAGCCGTTCGAGTGGAAGCAGACCGAATGGCGCCTCGAAGGCGGCTACGGCATGCAGGAAGCGCCGAAGTATCGCGTCGTCGCGTACGATTTCGGCGTCAAGTACAACATCCTGCGCATGCTCGCGGAGCGCGGCTGCCACGTGACGGTGCTGCCGGCGCAGGCCAGCGCGGCCGATGCGCTCGCGCTGAATCCGGACGGCATCTTCCTGTCGAACGGCCCCGGCGATCCGGAGCCCTGCGATTACGCGATCGCGGCCACGAAGGAATTCATCGCGCGCGGGGTGCCGACCTTCGGCATCTGCCTGGGTCACCAGATCATGGGCCTCGCGGTCGGCGCGAAGACGCTGAAGATGAAGACGGGCCACCACGGCGCGAACCATCCGGTGAAGGATCTCGGCGACGGCCGTGTCGTGATCACCTCGCAGAACCACGGCTTCGCGGTCGACGCCGATTCGCTGCCGGCCAATGCGCGCGTGACGCACGTGTCGCTGTTCGACGGCACGCTGCAGGGCTTCGAGCTGACCGACAAGCCGGCATTCTGCTTCCAGGGCCACCCGGAAGCGTCGCCCGGCCCGCACGACATCGGCTACCTGTTCGATCGTTTCACCGCGCTGATGGACGCGGCGAAACAGCGCAACGCCTAAGTCACTGACGCAACCGAAGGACGGGAGATTCACATCATGTTCGGCCACGCACTCGGCATCACGGATATCTGGACCTACGTGTTCGGCGTGATCTTCATCATCCTGCTGCCGGGACCGAACTCGATGTACGTGCTGTCGCTGGCGGCGCAGCGCGGCGTGAAGGCCGGCTACCGCGCGGCCTGCGGCGTGTTCGTCGGCGATACGGTGCTGATGGTGCTGTCCGCCGCGGGCGTCGCGTCGCTGCTGAAGGCGAACCCGCTGCTGTTCTCCGTCGTCAAGTACGGCGGCGCCGCGTATCTGCTGTACATCGGCACCGGGATGCTGCGCAGCGCGTGGCGCAAGCTGCGCGCGCGCGGCGACGCACCGGTCGATGCGCCGCAGGCGGTTGACGGCGAGCGGCCCTTCCGGAAAGCGCTGATCGTGAGCCTGCTGAATCCGAAGGCGATCCTGTTCTTCATCTCGTTCTTCATCCAGTTCGTCGACCCGGCATTTCCGCATCCCGCGCTGTCGTTCGTCGTGCTCGGGGCGATCGCGCAATGCGCGAGCTTCCTGTACCTGAGCACGCTGATCTTCGCGGGCGCGCGGCTCGCCGAGCATTTCCGCCGCCGCCGCAAGCTTGCGGCAGGCGCGGCGAGCAGCGTGGGCGGCCTGTTCATCGGTTTCTCGGTGAAGCTTGCGCTCGCGACCATGAGCTGAGCGCTGCCGGCCGACCCACGACAACGATTACTTATTGAATTCACAAGCCATGCCAAAACGCACAGACATCAAGAGCATCCTCATCATCGGCGCCGGCCCGATCATCATCGGCCAGGCGTGCGAGTTCGACTACTCGGGCGCGCAGGCTTGCAAGGCGTTGCGTGAGGAGGGCTACAAGGTCATTCTCGTCAACAGCAACCCGGCGACGATCATGACCGACCCGAACACGGCCGACGTGACCTACATCGAGCCGATCACGTGGGAAGTCGTCGCACGCATCATCGAGAAGGAGCGCCCGGACGCGATCCTGCCGACGATGGGCGGCCAGACCGCGCTGAACTGCGCGCTCGACCTGCATCACCACGGCGTGCTCGAGAAGTTCGGCGTCGAGCTGATCGGCGCGTCGCCGGAAGCGATCGACAAGGCGGAAGACCGCCAGAAGTTCAAGGAAGCGATGACCAAGATCGGTCTCGGCTCCGCGAAGTCGGGCATCGCGCACTCGATGGAAGAGGCGACCCAGGTGCATGCCGAGATCATGGCCGGCACCGGCGGCAGCGGCTACCCGGTCGTGATCCGTCCGTCGTTCACGCTCGGCGGCTCGGGCGGCGGCATCGCGTACAACCGCGAGGAGTTCGAGGAGATCTGCAAGCGCGGTCTCGACCTGTCGCCCACGCGCGAGCTGCTGATCGAAGAGTCGCTGCTCGGCTGGAAGGAATACGAGATGGAAGTCGTGCGCGACCGCGCCGACAACTGCATCATCGTCTGCTCGATCGAGAACCTCGACCCGATGGGCGTGCACACCGGCGACTCGATCACGGTCGCGCCGGCGCAGACGCTCACCGACAAGGAATACCAGATCCTGCGCAACGCATCGCTCGCGGTGCTGCGCGAGATCGGCGTCGACACCGGCGGCTCGAACGTGCAGTTCTCGATCAACCCGAAGGACGGCCGCATGGTCGTCATCGAAATGAACCCGCGCGTGTCGCGTTCGTCGGCGCTCGCATCGAAGGCGACGGGCTTCCCGATCGCGAAGGTCGCCGCGAAGCTGGCGGTCGGCTACACGCTCGACGAGCTGAAGAACGAAATCACCGGCGGCCAGACGCCGGCGTCGTTCGAGCCGACGATCGACTACGTCGTCACGAAGATCCCGCGTTTCGCGTTCGAGAAGTTCCGTGAAGCCGATTCGCGCCTCACCACGCAGATGAAGTCGGTCGGCGAAGTGATGGCGATCGGCCGCACGTTCCAGGAATCGTTCCAGAAGGCGCTGCGCGGCCTCGAGGTCGGCGTCGACGGTCTCGACGAGAAGTCGACCAACCGCGACGAGATCGCGATCGAGATCCACGAGCCGGGCCCGGACCGCATCTGGTACGTGGGCGACGCATTCCGCATCGGCATGACGGCCGAGGAAATCTTCGCGGAAACCGCGATCGACCCGTGGTTCCTCGAGCAGATCGAGCAGATCATCCTGAAGGAAAAGGCGCTGTCGGGCCGCACGCTCGCGTCGCTGACGTTCGACGAGCTGCGCTACCTGAAGCAGAGCGGCTTCTCCGACCGCCGCCTCGCGAAGTTGCTCGGCGCGACGCCGGAAGACGTGCGCAAGCGTCGTATCGAACTGAACGTGCGCCCGGTCTACAAGCGCGTCGACACCTGCGCGGCCGAATTCGCGACGAAGACGGCGTACATGTACTCGACCTACGAGGAAGAGTGCGAGGCGCAGCCGACCACCAACAAGAAGATCATGGTGCTGGGCGGCGGCCCGAACCGGATCGGCCAGGGCATCGAGTTCGACTACTGCTGCGTGCACGCGGCGCTCGCGATGCGCGAGGACGGCTACGAAACGATCATGGTCAACTGCAACCCGGAAACGGTGTCGACCGACTATGACACGTCCGACCGCCTGTACTTCGAGCCGCTGACGCTCGAAGACGTGCTCGAGATCGTCGACAAGGAAAAGCCGGTCGGCGTGATCGTCCAGTACGGCGGCCAGACGCCGCTGAAGCTCGCGCTCGACCTCGAGGCGCACGGCGTGCCGATCGTCGGCACGTCGCCGGACATGATCGACGCGGCCGAAGACCGCGAGCGCTTCCAGAAGCTGCTGCAGGACCTCGGCCTGCGCCAGCCGCCGAACCGCACCGCGCGCGCCGAAGACGAAGCGCTCGCGCTCGCGGACGAAATCGGCTACCCGCTCGTCGTGCGCCCGTCGTACGTGCTGGGCGGCCGCGCGATGGAAATCGTCCACGAGCCGCGCGACCTCGAGCGCTACATGCGCGAGGCCGTGAAGGTGTCGAACGATTCGCCGGTGCTGCTCGACCGCTTCCTGAACGACGCGATCGAATGCGACGTCGACTGCATCTGCGACGGCGAAGCCGTGTTCATCGGCGGCGTGATGGAGCACATCGAGCAGGCGGGCGTCCACTCGGGCGACTCGGCATGCTCGCTGCCGCCGTACTCGCTGTCGAAGGAAACCGTGGCCGAGCTGAAGCGCCAGACGGGCGCGATGGCGAAGGCGCTGAACGTGGTCGGCCTGATGAACGTGCAGTTCGCGATCCAGCAGGTGCCGCAGGCGGACGGTTCGAAGCAGGACATCATCTACGTGCTGGAAGTGAACCCGCGCGCATCGCGCACGGTGCCGTACGTGTCGAAGGCGACCAGCCTGCCGCTCGCGAAGATCGCGGCGCGCGCGATGGTCGGCCAGAAGCTCGCGCAGCAGGGCGTGACGAAGGAAGTCGAGCCGCCGTACTTCAGCGTGAAGGAGGCCGTGTTCCCGTTCGTCAAGTTCCCGACCGTCGATCCGGTCCTCGGGCCTGAAATGCGCTCGACCGGCGAAGTGATGGGCGTCGGCCAGACGTTCGGCGAAGCGCTGTTCAAGTCGCAGCTCGCGGCCGGCTCGCGCCTGCCGGAGTCGGGCACGGTGCTGCTGACCGTGATGGACGCGGATAAGCCGAAGGCCGTCGAAGTCGCGCGCATGCTGCACGACCTCGGCTACCCGATCGTCGCGACGAAGGGGACGGCTGCCGCGATCGAAGCGGCCGGCGTGCCGGTGAAGGTCGTGAACAAGGTGAAGGACGGCCGTCCGCACATCGTCGACATGATCAAGAACGGCGAGATCGCCCTCGTGTTCACGACCGTCGACGAGACGCGCCAGGCGATCGCCGATTCGCGCTCGATCCGCATGAGCGCGCAGGCGCACAAGGTCACGTACTACACGACGATGTCGGGCGCGCGCGCGGCCGTCGAAGGCTTGCGCTACCTGAAGGATCTGGAAGTCTATGATTTACAAGGTCTTCACGCTCGCCTAAACTAAGCAGTCAGTTACCTGTCGAAGCAACACGTGCCGCGATTAGGCGGTGTTTCCAGTGCATCGGAAACGCGCTTAATCGCGGTGATTTTTTTTAAAGCCGTTTTTAGCGATTGAGCCGTTTATGAGCACCATTCCGTTGACAAAGCGTGGCGCGGAGCAACTGCGCGATGAATTGCAGCGCCTCAAGTCCGTCGAGCGGCCGGCCGTGATCAACGCGATCGCGGAGGCCCGCGCACAGGGCGACCTGTCCGAAAACGCCGAATACGATGCCGCGAAGGAAAAGCAGGGCTTCATCGAGGGTCGTATCGCGGAAATCGAATCGAAGCTGTCGGCCGCGCAGGTCATCGATCCCACCGTGCTCGACGCGGAAGGCCGCGTGGTCTTCGCGTCGACCGTCGAGCTCGAGGATCTCGAATCGGGCGACACCGTCAAGTACCAGATCGTCGGCGACGACGAAGCCGACATCGATCACGGCCTGATCTCGGTCAGCTCGCCGATCGCGCGCGCGCTGATCGGCAAGTCCGAAGGCGACGTCGCGGCCGTGCAGGCGCCGAGCGGCGTGCGCGAGTACGAAATCATCTCGGTCAGCTACATCTGAAGCGGGGCGACGTGATGCCGCATCGCGTGTTCCGCCTGCTGTCGGCCGTGTGGGTCGGCAGCCTGCTGACGATCGGGTATGCGGTCGCGCCCGTATTGTTCAAGACGCTGGAGCGGATGACGGCCGGTTCGGTCGCCGCCCAGCTGTTCCGTATCGAGGCGATCCTCGGCGTCGTGTGCGGCGTGCTGCTGCTCGCGCTGTCGAACCAGCAGGTGCGGCGCGGCAGCAGCGAATATCGCCGCGTGCGCTGGGTCGTCGCCGCGATGGTCGGGTGCGTGCTGGTCGGGTATTTTGCGCTGCAGCCGTTCATGAACGCGCTGCGGGTGGCCGCGATGGAGGCGGGTACCGATATCGCGAATTCGCCGTATGCAAGCCGCTTCGGGATGCTGCACGGCGTCTCGAGCGTGTTCTACCTCGTTGAGAGCGTGCTGGGGCTGATGCTGATCTGGCGTCTGCCGGCACGCGACGTCTGAGCGCCGCGCGGGCAGCGCGGCACGGGATGGCCCGTGCCGCATGCGTGATTACTTGTCCTGGAACGGCCGCTTGGTGCTGGCCTGGCGCTTTTTCGCACGCTTCACGTTGCCGCCGGCCGTCACGCGCTCGTTACCGCGCACGACGACCTTCGTCGGCTTCGGGCGACGCACGGGGCTCGCGTTCGGCGACACCTTGACGACCTTGACGGTGCGCGGTGCGCGGCCTTTCCTGTCGTCGGCGGCTTCGGCCGCGCTCGGCAGCGTGCCGGCACGACGGCCGCGGGCCGGGGCCGCCGCGGCGGCTTCGGGCTTCCAGATCACCAGCAGCTTGCCGATGTGCTGGATCGGCGCGGCGCTCAGGCGGTCGCAGATCTCGTCGTAGATCGCGATGCGCTCGTCGCGTTCGTCGCCGAACACGCGGATCTTGATCAGCTGGTGCGCGTTGAGGTGCACCTTGATTTCCTTCAGCACGGCGTCGGTCAGCCCTTCGGCGCCGATCAGCACGACGGGCTTGAGCGCATGGGCCTGGGAGCGCAGCGCGGAGCGCTCGGCGGGAGAAAGCGAAAGGGCGGGCATGGGAATGTCGAAATCTAAATAAGGGCGCGCTGACTGAATGGCGATCGCGGGAAGTTACCGCGTCAGCCGTGCGCCGAAACCACGTAAAATCGCGGCTTGGGCCTGAAAAGGGGCCGCAGCCGCGCGAAGAAGACGCGTATTATCCGCTAAAAGCGCGGCTTCACGAAGCAATTGGCAGCAATCTCTCTCTCGAATGGCAAAAAACCGCTTCAACCAGCACTGGCTGCACGACCACATCAACGACCCGTACGTCAAAATGGCGCAGCGGGAGGGCTATCGCGCGCGCGCCGCGTACAAGCTGAAGGAAATCGACGAGCAGGACAAGCTGATCCGTCCGGGCCAGGTGATCGTCGACCTCGGCGCGACGCCGGGCAGCTGGAGCCAGTATGCCCGCAACAAGCTCGCGCAGGGCAAGAAGCGTGACGCGGAGCGCGAAGGCGGCATCGACGGCACGATCGTGGCGCTCGACATCCTGCCGATGGAGCCGATCGCCGACGTCCACTTTCTCCAGGGCGACTTCCGCGAGGACGATGTCCTTCACCAGCTCGAAGAAGTGCTCGAAGGGCGCGCGGTGGACCTTGTTATTTCCGACATGGCCCCCAACCTCTCCGGCGTGGCCTCGGCAGACGCGGCGCGCATCGAGCATCTCTGCGATCTGGCGCTCGAATTCGCGCAGAATCATCTGAAGCCGGACGGTGCGCTGCTCGTGAAGTGCTTTCACGGCAGCGGCTACAGCCAGATCGTCGAGAAATTCAAACAGCAGTTTAAGACCGTCGCGCCGCGCAAGCCGAAGGCGTCCCGCGACAAATCGTCCGAAACGTTCATTTTGGGTCGGCATCTGAAGCATCCGCGGTGACGCGGAGCGGGATACCGCAAACGGGCTCCGGCCCTTGCCAGACAAGCGAAGCGCTATCGCGGCGGTTGTCAATGCTTATGGCGGGGGTGGTCGGACTGGATTAGAATGACCGAGGGGCGCCGCAAGGAAAATGTAGGCGCTCGTCTACGAGTGAAGGAGTGGTGCTTTGAACAACAATATGTTTTCGAAGGCAGCGGTGTGGCTGGTGATCGCACTGGTGCTGTTTACGGTGTTCAAGCAGTTCGACAAGCCCCGCGTCCAGGAAGGCGTGTCCTATTCGCAGTTCATGGACGACGCCAAGAACGGCAAGGTCAAGAACGTCATCGTTCAGGGGCGCAACCTCACCGTCACTCCGGCTGATGGCCAGAAATACCAGATCGTGTCGCCCGGCGACATCTGGATGGTCGGCGATCTGATGAAGTACGGCGTGCAGGTCAGCGGCAAGGCCGACGACGAGCCGAACGCGCTGATGTCCGCGCTGTACTACCTCGGGCCGACGATCCTGATCATCGTGTTCTGGTTCTACATGATGAGGCAGATGCAGGGAGGCGGCAAAGGCGGCGCATTCTCGTTCGGGAAATCGCGTGCGCGGCTGATCGACGAGAACAACAACGCGGTGAACTTCTCCGACGTCGCGGGCTGCGACGAAGCGAAGGAAGAAGTGTCCGAGCTCGTCGACTTCCTGCGCGATCCGCAGAAATTCCAGAAGCTGGGCGGCCGCATTCCGCGCGGCGTGCTGCTGGTCGGCCCGCCGGGTACCGGCAAGACGCTGCTGGCCCGCGCGATCGCCGGTGAAGCGAAGGTGCCGTTCTTCAGCATCTCGGGTTCGGACTTCGTCGAAATGTTCGTCGGCGTCGGTGCGGCCCGTGTGCGCGACATGTTCGAGCAGGCGAAGAAGCATGCACCGTGTATCGTGTTCATCGACGAAATCGATGCGGTCGGCCGTCATCGCGGCGCCGGCATGGGCGGCGGCAACGACGAGCGCGAGCAGACGCTGAACCAGATGCTCGTCGAGATGGACGGCTTCGAGGCGAACTCCGGCGTGATCGTGATCGCCGCGACCAACCGTTCCGACGTGCTCGACAAGGCGCTGCTGCGTCCGGGCCGTTTCGACCGCCAGGTCTATGTCGGCCTGCCGGACATCCGCGGCCGCGAGCAGATCATGCGCGTGCACCTGCGCAAGGTACCGATCGCGAACGACGTCGACGCGGCCGTCATCGCACGCGGCACGCCGGGCTTCTCCGGCGCCGATCTCGCGAACCTCGTGAACGAAGCCGCGCTGTTCGCCGCCCGCCGCGGCAAGCGCATCGTCGAGATGCAGGACTTCGAGGACGCGAAGGACAAGATCTTCATGGGTCCGGAGCGCAAGTCGGCCGTGATCCGCGAGGAAGCGAAGCGTGCGACCGCGTATCACGAGTCGGGCCACGCGGTGATCGCGAAGCTGCTGCCGAAGGCCGACCCCGTGCACAAGGTCACGATCATTCCGCGCGGCCGTGCGCTGGGCGTCACGTGGCAGTTGCCGGAGCACGACAACGAGACGTACTCGAAGGACTACCTGATGGATCGCCTCGCGATCCTGTTCGGTGGCCGCGTGGCGGAAGAGCTGTTCATGAACCTCGTCAGTACCGGCGCATCGGACGACTTCAACAAGGCGACGCAGACGGCGCGTGCGATGGTCGCCCGTTTCGGCATGACCGACGCGCTCGGGCCGATGGTCTACGTCGACGACGAAAACGATGCATCGCCGTTCGGCCGCGGTTTCACGCGCACGATTTCGGAAGCGACGCAGCAGAAGGTCGACTCGGAAATCCGCCGCGTGCTCGACGAGCAGTACGGCCTTGCGCGCCGTCTGCTCGAGGAGAACCGCGACAAGGTCGAGGCGATGACGGCCGCCCTGATGGAGTGGGAGACGATCGACGCCGATCAGATCAACGACATCATGGAAGGTCGTCCGCCGCGTTCGCCGAAGAGCTCGGCGGCGGTCGGCGGCGATTCGTCGGGCGGTGGCAGCAGCGCCGAGGTCAAGCCCGGCAACGCACCGGCGCCGGCTACGCCGGCGGCGTAATCTCTCCGCTTTAGCACCGTTCACGGGCTGGTGTGGCTTCACACCGGCCCGTTTTGCATTCATCCACGCCAGTCGCTCGTGTCCGATTCCGCTGTGTCCCCGTTCATTCCCGCGCCCCTCCAGTGCGGCCGCTTCGAGCTGACGTTCGAGCGCCCGCTCGTGATGGGCATCCTCAACGCCACGCCCGATTCGTTCTCCGACGGCGGCCGCTTCCTCGCGCGCGACGATGCGCTGCGCCAGGCCGAGCGGATGATTGCCGACGGCGCGGATATCCTTGACATCGGCGGCGAATCGACGCGCCCTGGCGCACCGCCCGTGCCGCTCGACGAGGAGCTGGCGCGCGTGATTCCGCTCGTCGAGGCGCTGCGGCCGCTGAACGTTCCGCTGTCGATCGACACGTACAAGCCGGCCGTGATGCGCGCGGCGCTGGCCGCCGGCGCGGACCTGATCAACGACATCTGGGGGTTCCGCCAGCCAGGCGCGATCGACGCGGTGCGCGAGGGCAACAGCGGACTGTGCGCGATGCACATGCTCGGCGAGCCGCAGACGATGCAGGTCGGCGAACCCGACTACGGCGATGTGGTGACCGACGTGCGCGATTTTCTCGCCGTGCGTGCGCAGGCGCTGCGCGACGCGGGCATTGCCCCGGAGCGGATCTGCGTCGATCCCGGTTTCGGGTTCGGCAAGGCGGTCGTCGACGACAACTATGCGCTGCTGGCCGCGTTGCCGGACACGGCACCCCTGCGGCCCGACGGGCGGGCATATCCGATACTCGCGGGCATGTCGCGCAAGTCGATGCTCGGCGCGGTGATCGGCGGCAAGCCGCCGATGGAGCGCGTCGCGGCGAGCGTGGCCGCCGCGTTGTGCGCGGTCGGGCGCGGTGCCGCGATCGTGCGCGTGCACGACGTCGCGGCGACGGTCGATGCATTGAAAGTGTGGAATGCCGTGCGCGAAGCCGCGCGGCAACGATAAGTCAAAAGACGAAGGAGAAAGGATCCCATGGGACGTCGATATTTCGGCACGGACGGCATTCGCGGCACGGTGGGCGAGGCACCCATCACACCGGATTTCGTGTTGCGTCTCGGTTATGCGGCGGGCAAGGTGCTGGCCGGTTCGGCCGACGTCGCGGCGGGCGCGCGTCCGACCGTGCTGATCGGCAAGGACACCCGCGTGTCGGGCTACATGCTCGAGGCCGCACTCGAGGCCGGCTTCTCGGCGGCGGGCGTCGACGTGATGCTGGCCGGCCCGATGCCGACGCCGGGCGTCGCGTACCTGACGCGCGCGCTGCGCCTGTCGGCCGGTGTCGTGATCAGTGCATCGCACAACCCGTATCACGACAACGGGATCAAGTTTTTCTCGGCTGACGGCAACAAGCTGCCCGACGACACGGAAGCCGCGATCGAAGCGTGGCTCGACAAGCCGCTCGAGTGCGCGTCGTCCGACGGCCTCGGCAAGGCGCGCCGCCTCGACGACGCGGCAGGCCGCTACATCGAGTTCTGCAAGAGCACGTTCCCGGCCGCGTTCGACCTGCGCGGGCTGAAGCTCGTGATCGATTGCGCGCACGGCGCCGCCTACCAGATCGCGCCGCACGTATTCCACGAGCTTGGCGCGGACGTGATCCCGATCGGCGTCGCGCCGAACGGCTTCAACATCAACGACGGCGTCGGTGCGACCGCGCCGGACGCGCTCGTGCGCGCGGTGCGGGCGAACCACGCCGATCTCGGCATTGCGCTTGACGGCGATGCGGACCGCCTGCAGGTCGTCGATTCGACCGGTCGCCTGTACAACGGCGACGAACTCCTCTACGTGCTCGTGAAGGACCGGATCGCGACGGACGGCAAGGTCGACGGCGCGGTCGGCACGCTGATGACGAACCTCGCGGTCGAAGTCGCGTTGCAACGCGAGGGCGTGAAGTTCGTCCGCGCGGCGGTCGGCGACCGCTACGTGCTCGAGCAGTTGCGCGAACACGGCTGGCAGCTCGGCGCGGAAGGGTCGGGCCACATCCTGTCGCTCGACCGGCATTCGACCGGCGACGGCATCGTGTCGGCGCTGCTCGTGCTGGCCGCGCTGAAGCGCGGCGGCCGTACGCTCGCGCAGATGCTCGACGGCGTCACGCTGTTCCCGCAGAAGCTGATCAACGTGCGGATGAAGCCGGGTGCCGACTGGAAGGGCAGCGCATCGATTCGCGCGGCGATCGACGCGGCGGAGGCCGCGCTCGCCGGCCGCGGCCGCGTGCTGATCCGCGCATCGGGCACCGAGCCCGTGCTGCGCGTGATGGTCGAGGCGCAGCAGGCGGCCGAGGCGGTGCGCCATGCGGAGACGATCGCCGACGCGGTGCGCGCCGCGACAACCTGATGCGGGGTGGCGGCGCGCGGCAGTCCCGTCGCCCGCGCGCCGGCGTTTCGACGAATGACCAGGCGGCGCCTTCGGGGCGCCGCCATTTCGTCAGGCGCAAAGGTTTGCGATATATATAGATGTGTTTTGGGCGTGTGTTTCCGCACGCGCATGCTTCCGACCAGATAAATCCTCCGACCCCGGATATCCAGCCCGCCACCGGCAGGGCTTCCCGCATCGCCGGCGCCCCGCGGCGATCCGCCGGTCCACCCGCGAATCGGGTGTCCGCTCGGTCCTTGCCAGGCAGGCAATTCTTGCCGCCATGGCCGTTCCGGTGCCGCCCAGGCGCCGCCCGCGCCCCCTCGCTATTCCCTTTCAACCAGTCATGTTACTGTCACGCCAGTTTCATCGATTGTCACATTACCGTCATGAGGAGCCCCTAACCTTCGCGGTGCCGTAGTCATCCGCTCACACACTGGAGGTCTCATGAAATTGATGCAAACCGCGATTGCCGGCCTGGCTGGCGCGCTTTTCGCCGTCGCCGCCCACGCTGCCGACATCACGGGCGCAGGCAGCACGTTCGCGATGCCGATCTATACGAAATGGGCTGCCGACTACCAGCAGTCCGGCGGTTCGAAGGTCAACTACCAGGGCATCGGCTCGTCGGGCGGCCTGAAGCAGATCATCGCGAAGACGGTCGATTTTGCCGGTTCGGACGCTCCGCTGAAGGATGAAGAGCTTGCGAAGGAAGGCCTGTTCCAGTTCCCGACGGTGGTCGGCGGCGTGGTGCCGGTCGTCAACGTGCCGGGCGTGAAGGCCGGCGAACTGACGCTGTCGGGCCCGGTGCTCGGCGACATCTACCTCGGCAAGATCAAGAAGTGGAACGACCCGGCGATCGCCGCGCTGAACCCGAAGGTCAAGCTGCCGGATACGGACATCGCCGTGGTTCGCCGCGCTGACGGTTCGGGCACCAGCTTCATCTGGACGAACTACCTGTCGAAGGTCAACGACGAGTGGAAGTCGAAGATCGGCGAAGGCACGACGGTCAACTGGCCGACGGGCACGGGCGGCAAGGGCAACGACGGCGTCGCGGCCTTCGTGCAGCGCCTGCCGGGCGCGATCGGCTACGTCGAATGGGCGTACGCGAAGAAGAACAACATGGTCTACACGGCCCTGAAGAACTCGACGGGCACGGTGGTCGAGCCGAAGACGGAAACGTTCAAGGCGGCCGCGGCCGGCGCGAACTGGTCGAAGTCGTTCTACCAGATCCTGACGAACCAGCCGGGCAAGGACGCATGGCCGGTCGTCGGCGCGACGTTCGTGCTGCTGCACGCGAAGCAGGACAAGCCGGAGCAGGGCGCCGAAACGCTGAAGTTCTTCAGCTGGGCGTTCAAGAACGGCGAGAAGGCTGCCGACAGCCTCGACTACATCTCGCTGCCGTCGGCGGTCGAGACGGAAATCCGCAAGCAGTGGAAGACGAAGGTGACGGACGCTTCGGGCAAGGCGGTCGCCGCCGAGTAAGCAATGCAGCGGTTCGCTGCCCGGCCGCGCCGGCCGGGCAGTGTGTGCGGTAAAGCCGGGCGTCATGGCGCCCGGCGATCAAAAGCAGGCACCCATGTCTGATATTTCCTACACGTCCTCCCGATCGTCCGACGGTGCGCAGCGCGCGCCGGGTCGTCTCGGGGATGTCCTGTTCGGCGGCCTCGCTCGGCTCGCCGCGATCGTGACCCTGCTGCTGCTGGGCGGGATCATCGTTTCCCTGATCGTTGCGTCGATGCCGACCATCGAGAAGTTCGGCCTCGGCTTCCTGTGGCAATCCGAGTGGGATCCCAACTCGGACATCTACGGCGCACTCGTGCCGATCTACGGCACGATCGTGACGTCGCTCATTGCGCTCGTCATCGCGGTGCCCGTCAGCTTCGGCATCGCACTGTTCCTCACCGAATTGTCGCCCGTCTGGCTGCGCCGCCCGCTCGGCATCGCGATCGAGCTGCTCGCCGCGATTCCGTCGATCGTGTACGGCATGTGGGGCCTGCTCGTGTTCGCGCCGATCTTCGCCGAATACTTCCAGAAGCCGATCGGCCGCCTGTTCAAGGACGTCTGGGTGCTCGGTCCGCTGACGGCGGGCCCGCCGATCGGCATCGGCATCCTCGCGGCCGGCGTGATCCTCGCGATCATGATCATCCCGTACATCGCGTCGGTGATGCGCGACGTGTTCGAGGTCACGCCCGTGCTGCTGAAGGAATCCGCGTACGGGATCGGCTGCACGACCTGGGAAGTGATGTGGAAGGTCGTGCTGCCCTACACGAAGACCGGCGTGATCGGCGGCGTGATGCTCGGCCTCGGCCGCGCGCTCGGCGAAACGATGGCCGTGACCTTCGTGATCGGCAACACCAACCTGCTCGACAGCGTATCGCTGTTCGCGCCGGGCAACAGCATCACGTCGGCGCTCGCGAACGAATTCGCCGAAGCGCAGCCGGGCCTGCATACGTCCGCGCTGATGGAACTCGGCCTGATTCTCTTCGTGATCACGTTCATCGTGCTGTCCATCTCCAAACTGCTGCTGCTTCGTCTCGAGAAGGGAGAGGGCAAGAAATGAGCGAGCCCATCATGAATTTCCCGGGAGCCGACGGCGCCGTGCTCGACGCGATGCGCAACCGCCTGCAGCGCAAGCGCAAGGCGATCAACGCGATCGCGCTTACCGCGTCGCTCGGCGCGATGGCGTTCGGCCTGCTGTGGCTCGTGTGGATTCTCTACACGACGGTGCACCTCGGTATCGGCGGCCTGTCGCTGCAGCTGTTCACCGAATCGACGCCGGCGCCGAACACGGAAGGCGGCGGTCTCGCGAACGCGATCGTCGGCAGCCTGCTGCTGTGCGGATTCGGCACGCTGGTCGGCACGCCGATCGGCATCCTCGCGGGCGTCTATCTCGCCGAATACGGCCAGAAGAACCTGCTGGCGAGCACGATCCGCTTCATCAACGACATCCTGCTGTCGGCGCCGTCGATCGTCATCGGCCTGTTCGTGTACGCGATCGTCGTGGCGAAATCGGGACGCTTCTCGGGCTGGGCCGGCGTCATCGCGCTCGCCCTGCTGCAGATTCCGATCGTGATCCGCACGACCGAGAACATGCTGAAGCTCGTGCCGAATGCGCTGCGCGAAGCGGCCTTCGCGCTCGGTACGCCGAAGTGGCGGATGGTGCTGAAGATCACGCTGCGCGCATCCGTCGGCGGGATCGTGACGGGCGTGCTGCTCGCGGTCGCACGGATTGCCGGCGAAACGGCGCCGTTGCTGTTCACCGCGCTGTCGAACCAGTTCTTCTCGTGGGACATGAGCCAGCCGATGGCGAACCTGCCGGTCACGATCTACAAGTTCGCGATGAGCCCGTTCGCGGAGTGGCAGTCGCTCGCATGGGCGGGCGTGTTCCTGATTACGCTCGGGGTGCTCGGACTCAACGTCCTGGCGCGCTCGATCTTCTCGAAAAAGTAACGGCGGAGCAATCCGATGAATATGGCAGAGAGCCACCTGAATCCCGTCGAGCGCACCGCTGCGCCGGCCGGCACGCATGACGCGGCGAACGATCGCCCGCTCGCGCCGCTGAACGCGAAGATCGAGGTCAACAACCTCAACTTCTTCTACAACAAGTTCCATGCGCTGAAGAACATCAACCTGCGTATTCCGGACGGCAAGGTGACCGCGTTCATCGGCCCGTCGGGTTGCGGCAAGTCGACGCTGCTGCGCACGTTCAACAAGATGTTCGCGCTCTACCCGGAGCAGCGCGCCGAAGGCGAAATCCTGATGGACGGCGAGAACCTGCTGACGACGAAGCGCGACATCTCGCTGCTGCGCGCGCGGATCGGCATGGTGTTCCAGAAGCCGACCCCGTTCCCGATGTCGATCTACGACAACATCGCGTTCGGCGTGAAGATGTTCGAAAAGCTCACGCGCTCGGAAATGGACGACCGCGTCGAATGGGCGCTCACGAAGGCTGCACTGTGGAACGAAGTGAAGGACAAGCTGGGCCAGAGCGGCTACGGCCTGTCGGGCGGCCAGCAGCAGCGCCTGTGCATCGCGCGCGGCATTGCGATCCGTCCGGAAGTGCTGCTGCTCGACGAGCCGTGCTCGGCGCTCGACCCGATCTCGACGGGCCGCATCGAAGAGCTGATCGCGGAGCTGAAGAGCGACTACACGGTCGTGATCGTCACGCACAACATGCAGCAGGCCGCACGCTGCTCGGATTACACGGCCTACATGTACCTGGGCGAGCTGATCGAGTTCGGCGAGACCGAAAAGATCTTCATCAAGCCGGTGCGCAAGGAAACGGAAGACTACATCACCGGCCGTTTCGGTTGATGACGGAGAACAACAGCCATGTCGGATAAACATCTGTCGAGCCAGTTCGATGCGGACCTGAATGCCGTGTCGTCGAAAGTGCTGGAAATGGGCGGCCTCGTCGAGTCGCAGATCGTCGGCGCGATGTACGCGCTGAACGAGTTCGACCGCGAGACGGCCGAGAAGGTGATCGCGGCCGAGGAAACGCTGAACGCGATGGAAGTCGACATCGACCAGGAGTGCGGCAACATCATCGCGCGGAGGCAGCCGGCCGCGCGCGACCTGCGCCTTTTGATGTCGATTTCGAAAACGATTACGAACCTCGAGCGCGCCGGCGACGAGGCCGAGAAGATCGCCAAGCGCGTGCGCCGCCTGGTCGACGAGCCGGCCGCGCGCGCGGTCAACATCGCCGAGATCAAGGTGTCGGGCGAGATGGCCGTGACGATCCTGCGCCGCGCGCTCGACGCGTTTGCGCGCCTCGACACGGTCGCGGCCGCGCAGATCGTCAAGGACGACAAGGAGATCGACCTGGAATTCCGCGCGTTCGTGCGCAAGCTCGTGTCGTACATGCAGGAAGATCCGCGCACGATCTCGGTCGGCCTCGAGTACCTGTTCATCGCGAAGGCGATCGAGCGGATCGGCGACCACGCGAAGAACATCGCCGAATTTATCATCTACATCGTGAAGGGCACGGACGTGCGGCACCAGCCGCGCGACACGCTCGACCGTGAAGCCAACAGTTAATACGACCCAGCACAGGAAAAACAGAGGTGCCGATGCCCAGCAACATTCTCGTCGTTGAAGATGAGCCCGCGATTTCCGAACTGATCTCGGTGAATCTCCAGCACGCCGGTCACTGCCCGATCCGTGCGTACAACGCCGAACAGGCGCAGAACCTGATCAGCGATGTGCTGCCCGATCTCGTGCTGCTCGACTGGATGCTGCCGGGCAAGTCCGGTATTGCGTTCGCGCGCGACCTGCGCAACAACGAACGGACCAAGCACATCCCGATCATCATGCTGACTGCCCGCGGCGACGAGCAGGACAAGGTGCTCGGCCTCGAAATCGGCGCGGACGACTACGTGACGAAGCCGTTCTCGCCGAAGGAGCTGATGGCGCGGATCAAGGCCGTGCTGCGCCGCCGTGCGCCGCAGCTGACCGAGGACGTCGTGTCGATCAACGGGCTGCGCCTCGACCCGGCCACGCATCGCGTCGCCGCGCACGGCGATGGCAGCGAGATCAAGCTCGATCTCGGCCCGACCGAGTTCCGCTTGCTGCATTTCTTCATGACGCATCCGGAGCGCGTCCACAGCCGAACGCAACTGCTCGACCAGGTATGGGGCGACCACGTGTTCGTCGAGGAGCGTACCGTCGACGTGCACATCAAGCGATTGCGCGCGGCCTTGAAACCGGCCGGTTGCGATGCGATGATCGAGACCGTGCGCGGCAGCGGCTACCGGCTCGCCAAGCACGCGTAACGTATCCGCGCATGCCGTGTGCCACGGCATGCCGTTCATTCTTTCGGACGCTGAATCATGAACATCATCTGGGCGCGCTTTCTGGTGTCGCTCGTGCTGCTCGTGCTGATCGGCGTATTGGTCGGCGTTTTCGCCGGCCCGACCGCGGGCCTCGTGTTCGTGGTCGTGATGCTGGTCGCGCAGGGCTTTTTCAGCACCTTCCATACGCAGCGTCTGTGGCGCCTGCTCGACGCGCCCGTCTACGGCGAAGTGCCGAGTGCGCCGGGCATCTGGGGCGAAATCTACTATCGCCTGCACAAACTCGCGAAGCAGTGGCATGCGCAGGTGCGGCAGGTCGAGCAGCAGCATTCGCGCTTCATCCAGGCGATCCAGGCGTCGCCCAATGGCGTCGCGATGCTCGACGACCACGACCAGATCGAGTGGTGCAACGCGATCGCCGAGGTTCATTTCGGCCTCGACGCGAAGCGCGACCTGCGCCAGCACATCACGAACCTGGTGCGCCATCCCGATTTCGTCCGCTACCTGAACGCGCAGCTTTACGACGAGACGCTCGTGATGCGCGGCATGGGCGACTCGCGGCAGAACGTGCTGGAAGTGCAGGTGTTTCCGTACGGCGAGAACCGCAAGCTGCTGCTCACGCAAGACATCACCGAGCTCGAACGCACCGACGCGATGCGGCGCGACTTCGTCGCGAACGTGTCGCACGAGCTGAAGACGCCGCTCACCGTGCTGTCGGGCTTTCTCGAGACGATGCGCGAGTTGCCGCTGAACGAGGAAGACCGCGCGCGTTATCTCGACATGATGGAGCAGCAGGCGTCGCGCATGCGGCACATCGTGACCGACCTGCTGGTGCTCGCGAAGCTCGAAGGCGAGAGCAAGCCGCCGCTCGATCACGCGATCGACATGCGCGCCGTGTTCGACCATCTGAAGGAGGATGCGCAGACGCTGTCGAACGGGCATCACGACATCGCGTTCATGATCGACGAGACGCTCGGCGTCACGGGGGCGCAGACGGAGCTGTTCAGCGCGTTCGCGAACCTCGTCACGAACGCGATCCGCTATACGCCGGAAGGCGGCAAGATCGTCGTCACGTGGCGGCGCGAGGGCGCGCAGGGCGTGTTTTCCGTCACGGACAGCGGCTTCGGCATTCCGGCCGCCGACCTGCCGCGGCTCACCGAGCGCTTCTACCGCGTCGACCGCAGCCGTTCGCGCGACACCGGCGGCACGGGCCTCGGGCTGGCGATCGTCAAGCACGTGCTGCAGCGGCACGACGCGCACCTGTACGTGCAGAGCGAGGAAGGGCGCGGCAGTACGTTCACCGCGCGGTTCCCGGGTTCGCGCGTCATCGCGATCCGGCCGGCCGCGTACGAGGCGTGACCGCGTAGCGTTCCGACGTTCGAAACAAAAGAGCAGCCCGCGGGCTGCTCTTTTTCATGCGCGAGGCTTCGCGCGACTGGCGGCGCGCCGACGGCTCACGAGCAGAACTTCGCGAGCAATCCGAGCTGCGCGTTGCGGAGCGTCTTGCCGGCGCGACGGCGGCGGTAGTGGCCGTCGCTGTGCATCTGCCATGCTGATTGGTTGTCGCCGAGACACACCGACAGGCCTTCGGCGATCACGCGCCGCTTGAGCTTGCGCTCGCGGACCGGGAACGCGACTTCGACGCGGCGGAACAGGTTGCGGTCCATCCAGTCGGCGCTCGACAGATAGACGTCCTCGGCGCCGCCCGCATGGAAGTAGTAGATCCGGTGGTGCTCGAGGAAGCGGCCGACGATCGAGCGCACCGTGATGTTTTCCGACAGCCCCGGCACGCCGGGCTTCAGCGCGCAGACGCCGCGCACGATCAGGTCGACCTTCACGCCGGCCTGCGACGCTTCGTACAGCGCGGCGATCACCGACGGCTCCAGCAGCGCGTTCATCTTCGCGACGATGCGCGCACGCTTGCCGGCGCGCGCATTGTCGATTTCCGTGCCGATCGCGTCGACGATGCGCGGGTGCAGCGTGAACGGCGACTGCCACAGCTCGTGCAGCGTGAGCTCGCCGCCGATTCCCGTCAGTTGCTGGAAAACGTGGTGGACGTCCTCGCAGATCTTCTGGTCGGCCGTCATCAGCCCGAAGTCGGTGTAGAGGCGCGCCGTGCGCGGGTGGTAGTTGCCGGTGCCGAGGTGCACGTAGCGGCGCAGCGATGCCTTGCCGCCCTGCACGACGCGCCGCACGATCAGCATCATCTTCGCGTGGCACTTGTGGCCGACCACGCCGTACACGACATGCGCGCCGACGGCCTCGAGCTGCGACGCCCAGTTGATGTTGGTCTCCTCGTCGAAGCGCGCGAGCAGCTCGACGACGACGGTCACTTCCTTGCCGTTGCGCGCGGCTTCCATCAGCGCGTCCATCAGCGGCGAATCGGTGCCGGTGCGGTAGATCGTCTGCTTGATCGCGACGACGCTCGGGTCCCTCGCGGCCTGCTGCAGCAGTTCGAGCACGGGCTGGAAGCTCTCGTACGGGTGGTGCAGCAGGATGTCGCCGTCGTCGATCGCGTCGAACATCGTCGGCGCGTTCGTGATCGAGGCCGGGGTCGACGCGGTGAACGGCGCGAACTTCAGGTCGGGGCGGTCGACGAGATCGGGAATCTGCATCAGCCGCACGAGGTTCACGGAACCGGCCACGCGATAGCAGTCCTTTTCGCCGAGCTCGCTTTCCTCGAGCAGGCGGCGCACGATGTGCGCCGGTGTGTCGGCCGACACTTCGAGACGCACCGCGTTGCCGAGGTGGCGTGCGGGCAGCTCGCCCTGCAGCGCGACGCGCAGGTTCGTGATTTCGTCCTCGTCGACGAACAGCTCGCTGTTGCGCGTGATGCGGAACTGGTTGCAGCTCTTCACGACGAGTTGCGGGAAGAGTTCGCCGACGAAGCGCTGCATGAACGAACTCAGCAGCACGAAGCCGTGCTCGAAGCCCGACAGCGCGTGCGGCATGCGCACGACACGCGGCAGCGCACGCGGCGCCTGCACGATGCCCATCACGGCCTGGCGGCCGAACGCGTCGCGGCCTTCGAGCTCGACGACGAAGTTCAGGCTCTTGTTGAGCACGCGCGGGAACGGGTGGGCCGGATCGAGGCCGATCGGCGTCAGCACGGGCAGCAGCTCGTCGAGGAAGTAGCGCCGCGCCCATTCGAGCTGCTCGTCGTTCCACGTGTCGCTCGCGTGGAAGTAGATGCCTTCCTGTTCGAGCGCGGGCAGCACGGTTTCGTGCAGCATCGTGTACTGTCGATGGACGAGCCGCTGCGCGCGTTCGACGACGAGGTCGTAAGCGTGCTGCAACGACATGCCGTCGGGCGTCAGCGCGCCGGGATTGTCGCGGATCTGTTCCTGAAGGCCGGCCATCCGGACTTCGAAGAATTCGTCTAGGTTGCTGCTGGTGATGCAGATGAAGCGGAGGCGCTCGAGCAACGGGACTTGCGGATCGGCCGCCTGGGCCAGCACGCGCTCGTTGAAACCGAGGATGCCGAGTTCACGATTGAGAAGCGGATAACGGACGGACATCGGCAGAGTAGGGGGCAGTTCAGGCGATGATTCGAAAGGACGCTCGGAAACTCTCACGGTACGATGACGTGCTGATGACAATCATGTATTTATATCGGGAAATTCTACGCCTTAACCATTTCGTCGCATAAATGTTTCGGCTATATGGAATCGAGCAGTGTGCATACCCGTGAAGCGTGGTAACGGCAAGCGTTCCACGCTTAAAATGTCGCCTTTGATTGATCGCCCTGGGTTGCCGGTCCGGCTGCCGCGGGCGACCGCGCACGGAGCCCCCTTCTGATGGTTACAACCCCCCACTTGCTGGCTGCCGTGGATCTCGGCTCGAACAGCTTCCGGCTGATCGTCGGGCGCGTCGAGGAAACGCCGGCGGGCAGCCAGATCTATCCCGTCGACGCGTTGCGCGAACCGGTTCGGCTGGCCGCGGGCCTGTCGAGCGACAAGATGCTCGATCGCGCGTCGCAGGAGCGTGGCTGGGAGGCGCTCAAGCGGTTCGGCGAGCGCCTGCGCGATTTTCATCCCGACCATGTGCGCGCGGTGGCGACCAACACGCTGCGCGTCGCGAAGAACGCCGCCGAATTTCTCGGCGAGGCCGAAGCGGCGCTCGGTTTCCCGATCGAAGTGATCGCGGGCCGCGAGGAAGCGCGGCTGATCTATGCGGGCGCCGCGCACTCGGTGCCGGCGAGTGCCGGCAAGCGGCTCGTCGTCGACATCGGCGGCGGCTCGACCGAATTCATCATTGGCTCGCACTACACGCCGATCGTGATGGAGAGCCTGTATATCGGCTGCGTGAGCCACAGCCGCAGCTTCTTTCCGGCCGGCAACGTCGACGAATACACGATGCGGCAGGCCGAACTCGCGGCCAAGCGCGAGATCCAGATCATTTCGAGCGAGTACAAGAAGGCCGGCTGGGACCAGGCGATCGGGTCGTCCGGCACGGCGCGTGCGCTCGCGGAACTCGTCGAGGCGAACGGATTCAACGATCCGGGCATCACGCACGGCATTTCGCGCGGTGGCCTGGAGCGGCTGAAGCGCGCGCTGATCAAGTCGGAGAACGTCAACCGGCTCAAGCTGATCGCGTTGAAGCCCGACCGCGTGCCGGTGCTCGCCGGCGGCCTCGCGATCATGCTCGCGGTGTTCGAGGAGCTCGGCGTCGATTACGTCGATACGACCGACGGCGCGCTGCGCCTAGGCGTGCTGTACGACCTGCTCGGCCGGACGCAGCACGAGGACATGCGCGCGGTGACCGTCGAGGGCTTCACGCGCCGCTACGGCGTCGATCGTGCGCAGGCCGAGCGGATCGGTGCGCTTGCGGTGCGTTTCTACGACGAACTCGAGGAAGACGACGAAGAGGCGCGCGAGGAAGGGCGGATGTTCCTCGGCTGGGCGGCCGCGTTGCACGAGATCGGCCTGTCGATCTCGCACAGCGCGTATCACAAGCATTCGGCCTATATCGCGAGCAATGCGGACATGCCGGGTTTCTCGCGCACCGACCAGGCGCGGCTGGCCGCGCTCGTGCTCGGTCATGCGGGCAAGCTCGGCAAGCTGTCGCAGGCGCGCGACGTCGAGTGGCCGCTGCTGTTTTGCCTGCGGCTCGCGGCGCTGCTGTGCCGGCGCCGGACCGATGCGGGGCTGCCCGACATTTCCGTTTCGCAGATGAAGAAGGGCGGGTACGAAGTGCGCCTGCCGAGCGCGTGGGTCGAGCAGAATCCGTTGACCGACTACAGCCTCAGCCAGGAGGCTGCCGAGTGGGAGAAGGTCGGGATCCCGTATCGCGTGGTGTACACCGGCGCGTAATGGCCGCAAGCGTGGCCTGGAAGCCGTTGATGGGGCGGGAGCGTGGCTGCGGTGGCCTCAGGCGTGCCGCACGACCGTCCTGACGGCTCGCTCAATCCGACGAGCAGACGATCGCGGTCAGAAACGGGAACGCCTGCTTGACGGTCGCGTCGCTGCCGGCCTTGCGCACGGCTTCCTCCACCGCACTCTTCGTGCCGCGTACCACGACGCCGTAGGCCCAGTCGCCGATCGGCGTGCCGTCGCCCGGACGGAAGATCGGGTCGTTCGCTTGATAGCCCAGCACGACATAGACGCCGAAGCCGTACGCCGTCAGCGAGCGGTTCGTGCGGAATGCGTTCACGGAATTCGATTCGACGTGCATCGGCTCCGACTGGATGTCGCCGGCGGCGAGCAGCGGCGCGACGAACTTGTGGCCGGTCGAATGGCAGTCGAGCGCGTCGTCGAGCGCTTTCGCCGACGCGGGGCCGGCGGTCGCGAGCACGAGCAGCGACGCGCAGAGGGCGGTTTTGACGATGTTGTTTTTCATGCGCGGATGCGGGTTGTTCATACGCATTATCGCGTGTTCCCGGAAGTGTCGCGCGCGGGTGCGGGCAGGGCCGGAGCGTTGTCGCGTCGGTGCCCCAATGAATCCCTACAATGAACGGAAGTGCGTGAGCCGGGAATCCGTGCGGGCGGCGCAGGGCCCAGAAACGGAAAAGGGGCTACGGTGTTTAACCGTAACCCCTTGATTCCTTGGTCGGAGCGATAGGATTCGAACCTACGACCCTCTGATCCCAAATCAGATGCGCTACCAGGCTGCGCTACGCTCCGACGAGCCAAAGATTATATCGTTGCATGATCCATCCGGTCAATCACGACATGCGGGTAAATGCCGCGGCGGCGAACCGGCCGCGATTTGCGACAATCCACGGGACGATCGGCCGGCCGCGACGCATGCGTGCGCGGACGCTCGCCGAAGCAAGGAGAACATCATGATGAACCTGATCCTGTGGCGTCACGCCGAAGCCGAAGACTATGCGACGAGCGATCTCGCGCGCCAGCTGACCGTCCGCGGCCGCAAGGACGCGCAGGCGATGGCCAAATGGCTGCGCGGCAGGCTCGAGACGAACAGCGTGATCCTCGCGAGCCCGGCGGCTCGCACCGTGCAGACGGTCGAGGCGCTGACCGACGAGTACCGGACCGTCGACGCGCTCGCACCGGGCGGCAGCGTCGACGACGTGCTGGCAGCGGCAGGCTGGCCGGACGGCATCGCGCCGACGGTCGTGATTGTCGGGCACCAGCCGACGCTCGGCAGCGTCGCCGCGCAATTGATTACCGGCAGCGACGACAGCTGGAGCGTCAGGAAGGGCGGCATCGTGTGGCTCGCGAGCCGCACGCGTGACGGCAGTCGGCAGGCGGTATTGCGGGCGGTATTGACGCCGGAACTGGTGTGAATCCCGGCTGAATAGGTTTGAAGGGATTGATCATACGGTTTCGCAAGCTTTCTGCTAAAGTCAATTCGGCGACACGTCATTGAAAGGACACGGTCGTGCCACATAACGGTCACGGCCGGTTACTACATTGGCGGGCATGTCGCCTTATTCCTTACGACCAGGAAAGCCTAATGCGAGAACTGCCGACGCCTACGCTCCCTTTTGCCTCGCTGCCCCTCGACACGTCGCGGCGCCACCTGCCGCGCGCCAGTGAAACCGTCACATCGGAGTATCGCCTGCGCGCCGCATGGGCGCGTACGGAAGACGAATTGCGCGAAGCCCAGCGCCTGCGCTACAGCGTGTTCGCCGAAGAAATGGGCGCGCAGGTCAGCGGTCCCTCCGGTCTCGACGTCGATCCGTTCGATGCGTACTGCGACCACCTGCTGGTGCGCGATCTCGACACGCTGAAAGTCGTCGGCACGTACCGCGTGCTACCGCCGCACCAGGCGGCGCGGGTCGGCCGCCTGTATGCCGAGGGCGAATTCGACCTGTCGCGTCTCACGCACCTGCGCGGCAAGATGGTCGAGGTCGGCCGCTCGTGCGTGCACAGCGACTACCGCAGCGGCGCCGTCATCATGGCGCTGTGGGGCGGTCTCGGCGCGTACATGATGCAGAACGGCTACGAGACGATGCTCGGCTGCGCGAGCGTGTCGATGGCCGATGGCGGCCACTATGCGGCGAACCTGTACCAGTCGCTGTCGGCAGGCTCGCTGACGGCGCCCGAGTACCGCGCGTTCCCGCACACGGCGCTGCCGGTCGACGAACTGCAGACGGGCACCGTGGTCGCACCGCCGCCGCTGATCAAGGGCTACCTGCGTCTCGGCGCGAAGATTTGCGGCGCACCGGCCTGGGATCCCGACTTCAACTGCGCGGATTTCCTGACGCTGTTCCGCCTGTCCGACATCAACTCGCGCTACGCCCGCCACTTCCTGGGCTGAACCGTCCGAACCGTGGCGCGCCCGCATCCGGATGCACGCAAGCGAACGCCGTCGCGCGCCATTGGTCAGGCGACGGCATTCGTGCATTCGGCCCTGATAATTTCCGCGGTATGCGATTGCCGGCGTGCCACGGGATGGCACGTTTCAGGACGGCCCGGATCGTCGATACGGGCCGGACTGCGGGGCGGCTCGCTCAGTGCTTGCGCCGCCAGTCGAGCAGGTGATGTTCCGCCATCCAATGGTGGATCATCCCTTCGCCGCCATGGCTGCGCTTGTATTCGCGCGACTCGAAGTACGACAGCGCGACCAGCACCATCAGGCCAATGAACAGGCCGATCAGGCCCGCAATTTCTTCAGACGACATGGCAGCCTCCTTTCCACGGCACAGCGCCATGCGTACATAGTAGGACATGCGCGGCACGACCCTGAAACCGGATTTCCGCTAGACTCGGCGCGGTCCCGGCGCGCGATGGGCGCACCGGTTTCCGGAGCCACACCCGATGACCCGTTTCATGCTGGCCGTGCTGGCCGCATCCCTGCTTGCCGCCTGCACCAGCGATCCTCGCCAGGCCCGTCGCGGCCACCCGCCGGAAGACCCGGCCGACTATCACGGCGTGCCGACCGACATGACGCCGCCGTCGATGCTCGACGCGCCGCCGCCGAAACCGACGCAGTAACGACAGGGCTCGCCGTTACGCGCGGGCGGCGGACGTGGCGTGCGCGTCGGCGCCGATGCGCCGCAGCAGCCCGGGCAGGTAACGCGCGAGCGTCGCGCCGCGCGCGGCCATGAACAGCAGCAGCGCGAACCACAGACCGTGATTGCCGAACGTGCCGACGGCCGCGAACGTGGCAACAATGAAGATCGAGAGCGACACGACCATCGCGCGCATCAGCGATCGCGTTTGCGTCGCGCCGATGAAGACGCCATCGAGCAGGAAGCCCCAGACCGACACGATCGGCGAGATCGCAGCCCACGGCAGATAGCGCAATGCGACGGCGCGGATCTCGGCCTGGTCGGTCAGGCGCGCGACGATCCAGCCGCCCGCCGCCCAGTAGGCGAGCGCGAACAGCAGCGCGCCGAGCGCCGACCAGAGCAGCGTGACGCGCACGGCCTGCCGAAAGGCGCGGCGGTCGCGCGCCCCGGCGGCCGCACCGACGAGCGCCTCGGCCGCATGCGCGAAGCCGTCGAGGCCATAAGCCATGAAGGTCTGGAAATTCAGCAGCAGCGCGTTTGCCGCGAGCGTCGCGTCGCCTTGTCTTGCGCCCAGGTGCGCGAACCAGCCGAACGCGCCGAGCAGGCACAGCGTACGCAGGAAGATGTCGCGATTGAGCGCAACCAGGCGCTTGAGCGCGGCGCGCTCGGCAAGTGCGCGTACCGCGATCGGCGCAAGGCCGCGCGGGCGCAACCGCCACAGCATCCACGCACCGAGCGCGAAGCCGCAAGCGTCCGCGGTGGCGGTCGCGGCGCCGATGCCGGCGATGCCCCAACCGAAGCCGTACACATAGAGCAGGACGGCACCGATGTTCACCGCGTTGATGAACACCTGCGCGACCAGCGCCAGCCGCACACGCTGTACGCCGAGCAGATAGCCGAGCACGACGTAGTTCGCGAGCGCGAATGGCGCGCTCCAGATCCGCGCATGACTGTACGCGAGCGCCGTCGCGCGGACGGCGTCGCTGCCGCCGAGCGCGGACAGTGCGAACGACAGCAGCGGCACCTGCAGCGCGAGCACGGCGCTACCGAGCGCGAACGCGACGATCAGCGCGCGCAGCAGGTTCAGGCGAATACCGGCGGTGTCCCCGGCGCCGTGCGCCTGTGCGACGAGGCCGGTCGTCCCCATCCGCAGGAAGCCGAAACCCCAGAACACGAAATTGAAGAACAGCCCGCCGAGTGCGACGCCGCCGAGATACTGCGCGCCGTCGAGGTGGCCGGCGACGGCCGTGTCGACGGCGCCGAGGATCGGCTGGGTCAGGTTCGCCAGGACGATCGGGAAGGCGAGCGCGAGGACGCGCCGATGCGTGACGGTGGCCGAACCGGCGCCGGCTCCGTGCGCTAACGCGGATTCGGACATGGCGGACGCGTCAGGCGCGTTCCTGCACGCAGACCCACGGCGAGACGACGACCGCCCACAGCTCCGGGTTGCGCGCCGCGTAGTCGGCGGCGGTCTCGGCGGGCATGCGCGCGACGAGACCGGCCGACAGCCAGCGCGTGACCTGTTCGGCATCGTCGCTGGCGACGGCTTCCGCGACGCTGACGAGATCGAGGTCGCGCGCGACGGACAGCAGCTTGCCCTGCGCGAAGAAGCGTTCGAGATCGCACCAGTCGATCTTCGCGGTTTCGCCGAGGAGTTTGGCGTAGAGCGGGCTGTGCGACGCGCCCGCGGCGGATGGCTGATCTGAGGACATCGTTTTCTTGGAAAAACTGCGTGGCGCCACTATAAACCATCCGGCCGCACGGGCCGAGCCGGTGGTGAGCGGCCTACGCGTCGCGCAACGCGCGGCGCACGATCTTGCCGGTCGCGGTCATCGGCAGGCTGTCGACGAACGCGATCGCGCGCGGGTATTCGTGTGCGGCGAGCCGCGTGCGCACGTGGGCCTGCAGCGCGAGGACAAGCGTGTCGTCACCGACGTGGCCGGGGTTCAGCACGACGAACGCCTTGACGATCTCGGTGCGCGTCGCGTCGGGCACGCCGACGACGGCCGCCATTCGCACCGCCGGATGCGTGAGCAGGCAGTCCTCGATCGGCCCCGGGCCGATCCGGTAGCCGGCGCTCGTGATGACGTCGTCGTCGCGGCCGACGAAGCGCACGAAACCGTCGGCGTCGAGCGTGCCCGTATCGCCGGTCAGCAGGTAGTCGCCCGCGAACTTGTCGCGCGTCGCATCCGGGTTGCGCCAGTATTCGAGGAACATCACCGGGTCGGGGCGGCGTACCGCGATGCGACCTTCGACGCCCGGCGGCAGCGGCGTGCCGTCCGCGTCGACGATCGCGACCGCATGACCGGGTACCGCCTTGCCGATGGCGCCGGGCCGCGCGTCGAACAGCGCCGCGCAGGACGACAGCACCATGTTGCACTCGGTTTGCCCGTAGAACTCGTTGATCGTTACGCCGAGCGCGTCGCGCCCCCAGGTCGTCAGTTCGGTGCCGAGCGATTCGCCGCCGCTCGCGACCGATTTCAGCGACAGCGCATGGCGTTCGCGCGGTGCCGCTACGGTGCGCATCAGCTTTAGCGCGGTGGGCGGCAGGAACGCATGCGTGACGCCGTGCCGCGCCATCAACGCAAACGCCGCGTCGCCGTCGAACTTCTCGAAGCGGCGCGCGAGCACCGGTACGCCGTGATGCCACGACGGCAGCAGCACGTCGAGCAGGCCGCCGATCCATGCCCAGTCGGCTGGCGTCCAGAACAGGCGTGCATCGCGCGGGAAGCATTGCTGCGACATCTCGACACCGGGCAGGTGGCCGAGCAGCACGCGATGGGCGTGCAGCGCGCCTTTCGGTTTGCCCGTCGTGCCGGACGTGTAGATGATCACCGCCGGATCGTCGGCAGCCGTATCGGCCGGCACGAACTCCGGCGTTTCGGCGGCGAGCGCCGCGTCGTAACGCAGCACGCCCGGCGCGTCGGGCGCGTCGGGCGCATCGTCGCCGACGCAGTAGACGGTACGCAGCGTGGGCAGCTGCGCGCGCAGCGGCGCGATTTTCGCGTAGCCGGCCGCGTCGGTGACGAGCGCGGCGGCCCCGCTGTTCGCGAGCCGGTATTCGAGTGCATCGACGCCGAACAGCGTGAAGAGCGGCACCGCGATCGCGCCGAGCTTGTACGCCGCGAGATGCGCGACAGCCGTTTCGGGACCCTGCGCGAGAAAGATGCCGATCCGGTCGCCGCGTTGCAGGCCCGCACGCACGAGGCTGTTCGCGAAACGGTTAGAGGCATTCTTCAGATCGTCGAACGTCATCCGAAACACGTCGCCTTGCGCCGTTTCGTAGATCAGCGCGAGGCGTCCGCTGCCGTCGGCCCATTTGTCGCAGACGTCCACGCCGATGTTGTAGCGCGCCGGAATGTTCCACCGGAAGCGGGAGAGCAGGTCGTCGTAGCGGTCGGCGGCGGGCAGCATCGATTGTCTCCTGGGTGTCGATCGTGGCGTCGGGCGCACGGCTTACATCAGGTTTTCACGCAGACGAATCCACAATGGGGTCTGCTGATAGGGAATGCTCGGGCTCGTCCAACGGCCGACGCTCGGTGCACGATTCCGGAATGACGCATAAGATCACGACAAAACAGTGATGTGACCATGGATTTGCTTCTGATAGCTGCGGGGTTCAGCCTGATCGGAATCGGTGCGCTGGTGGCGTTTGCCAGTCACGTCGATCCGTTGTCCGGCCGTTTCACCGGACGTCTGCGCAAGCGCTGACTCGACCATTCCCGTTTTTCGCCGCGACGGCACGCGATGCGCGCCGGCATCGCGTGTCGTCCGTTGGTCGCTCAGCGGGCCGGCAGGTAACGAGACGGGTCGATCGACCGGCCGCCGTAGCGCAGCTCGAAATGCAGCGCGACGCGATCGCTGTCGCTGTTGCCCATCTCCGCGATCGACTGCCCCTGCGTGACCGACTGGCCTTCCTTCACCAGCAGCGCGCGGTTGTGCGCGTAGGCGGTCAGGTAGTCGGCGTTGTGCTTCAGGATGATCAGGTTGCCGTAGCCGCGCAGCCCGTTGCCGGCATAGACCACGACACCCGGCGCGGCCGCGACCACCGGCGTGCCCGGCGCGTTCGCGATGTCGATCCCCTTCGATTTCGAGCCGTCGAACGTGCGCACCACGTTGCCGGCCGCCGGCCAGACCAGCGCGATGCTCGTGGCCGGTTTCACGGCCGATTCGACCGGCGCGGAAGGGGCCGGGCGGGCGCGTCCCGCACTGCCGGTGCCGGTGGTCGACGGCGTCGATGCGGTGGCCGTGCCGGGCGGCGGCGCGACGCGCAGCACTTGACCGACTTCGATCGCATCGGGGTTCGCCATCTGGTTCCAGCGCACGATGTTCTGTACCGACGTGCGGTTGTCGCGCGCGATCTTGTAGAGCGTGTCGCCACGCTCGACGCGATAGAACCCGGGGCCGACGGGCGCGGAGCCGCACGCGACGAGCAGGGCCGCGCAGGCGGCCGCGAAGAGTCGCTTCGTTGTTGTTCCGAACATTGAACCTCGCAAAACCCCGCCGCGCGTGACGCGGCAGGCAACACAAAACGTCCGATTTTAACGGGTTCGACCCGAGCACCGCAGTTTCGTGCCGCTGCCGGGGCCCTTGCGCGCCCGTTCGGCGCGCCGATCAGCCGGCGAGCGGCCGCACGCGAATGCGCAGCGCGGCCGTTTCGGTCGCGCCCGGCGCAAGCATGCGCAGCCCGAGGCCGTTGTGGATCGCATCGGGCAGGCCGAGCCACGGCTCCACGCAGTAGAAGTCGGAATCCGGCTTTTCGGTCCAGGTCGTGACTGCGTACCAGGGGATCGAGCCCGGCGCGTCGAGCGCGATTTCGATCGTGCGGCCGCGGCCCGGCATCACGATGCGCACCGGCGCGGACGGTTCGCCGTCGAGGCAGTGGAAGCGGTCGAGGATGTCCGGATTGTCGAGGCGGTAGCGGGCTTCGCCAGGTTCGAGCGGGCTGATCGAGCCGTCCGGACGCTGCTGGCAGCTGCGGGTCGGCGGCAGTTCGAGGGTGGTTTCCGCGCGTTCGCCATGCGGCAGCGCGAAATAGAAATGATGACCGGCGTAGTAGGGCAGCGGCGTGTCGCCGCGGTTGGTCGTCGTCAGCGCGACGTCGAGCGTATGCGCGTCGGCCAGCCGGTAGGTCGTCTCGAACCGGAAGTCGAACGGGTAGCTCGCGTGCAGGGCGTCGTTCGCGTCGAGCGTCATCGACAGCGCGGCGCCGTCGGCGGACGGGTGCGCGTCGAACGGCAGGTCGCGCGCGAAGCCGTGCATCGGCAGATCGCGGACCACGCCGGCGGCGTCGCGCCAGCGGCCGAGTTCCCCGTCGATGCGGTGGCGGCCGAGGAACGGAAACAGCAGCGGATTGCCGCCGCGCACGCGTGCGAGGTTGCTCCAGTCGGCCGTTTCCGGCCAGAAGATGACCGGTTCGCCGTCGACGTGCCAGGACAGCAGGCGGCCGCCGAATTGCGGAGCGACCCGGACGAGCGACGGGCCGGCGTGAAGTTCGTGGATATCGTGTTGCTGGAAGATCGGCATGGCGAATCGGGTTGGGCGGGTGGACGGAGCAACGCGCGTTCCATTATCGGGCCGCGGCTGCTCGGGGAAAACCCTTCTCGGGAAATTGCGAGTTTTTAACATTGTCAACGGTCGGGATAATGCCTCTAAACCGGTGATGTTGCCGGGTCATGACACTTCGTGGAGGGGGCCATGGATCTGGCAATGGCAATGGGTATCGCACTGTTCGGCATGTTCACTGGCAGCACGGTATTATTTTTCTATCAGCTCGGCCGCTGACGGCAATTCCTGCCGAAATCGACAGGCCCGCCATGCGAATGGCGGGCTTTTTGCTTTCTGGGTCCTTACAAATTGCAAGCGTTTGTGTGCATTGCCGCAATAACCTGCCAAATGCCTTGGCGCGGTAATCCTGGCTCGGCATAATCGGGGCGCGTTTTTCGGACGCGCATCGCGTCGTCCGTCTTTCTCCCCGCTTAATCTCGACTAAAAGGACCGACGCGTGAGCCTCTGGTTTCTGGTATTCCTGAGCGTCCTGCAGGGCGTCACCGAACTCTTCCCCGTCAGCAGCCTCGGCCATACGTTGCTGGTGCCGGCGCTGTTCGGCATGCATATCGACAAGCACGCGCCGCAACTGCTGCCGTTCCTCGTGGCGCTGCACCTCGGCACCGCGCTCGCGCTGCTGTGGTACTTCCGCGCGCGCTGGATCGCGCTGATCGGCGGCTTCTTCGCGCAGCTCGGCGGCCGCAAGAACGACGACGGCCACCTGATGTGGGCGCTCATCATCGGGACGATCCCGACCGGCATCGTCGGGCTGCTGCTCGAGAAGCGTATCGAACGCGTGTTTCATGACCTGCGGATCGTGGCGATCGCGCTGATCGTGAACGGCGTGCTGCTGTGGCTCGGCGATCGCATCCAGCGCAGCCGCGCGCACCAGGCGCCCGAGAAGATGACGTTCAAGCAGGCGTTCTTCGTGGGTCTCGCGCAGATCGGCGCGCTGATTCCGGGTTTCTCGCGCAGCGGGCTGACGATGATCGCCGGCAATGCGGCCGGGTTGACGGCCGAGAAGGCGGCGGAATTCTCGTTCCTGCTCGGCACGCCGATCATCTTCGCGGCGGGCGTGCTCGAGCTGCCGAAGCTGTTCCATGCGCGCGACCAGCTCGCCGACGCGCTGCTCGGCGGCGTGCTGACGGCGATCGCCGCGTACCTGAGCGTGCGATTCCTGATGCGCTATTTCGAAGGGCGCGGCCGGCTCGCGTCGTTCGGCGTGTATTGCGTGATCGCCGGCGTGTTCTGTCTCGGCTGGTTCATGCTGCATCCGCAGCCGGTTTGACGCGGTGATGGCTCGCTTCGCGTGATGTGGCGCGATGATCGGGTATAATTTCGGGCTCGGTTTCGTACCGGGCCCGTTTTGTTTCGGGGCTTTGAGTCTGGCGGCGCGGTTGTCGCAGCTGCTCGAAAGCCCGGCGCGGAATGCGGTCCGTGGCAGGCCGTGTCTTTTCTCCCCGACCGCCCTTAGCTCAGTTGGATAGAGCAACGGCCTTCTAAGCCGTAGGTCACACGTTCGAATCGTGTAGGGCGGGCCAGTCAAGTCAAGCACTTACATTCGCGCTCTTGCTGCATCAGCCATCGATCGGTCGTCCATGTGACCGTGGTGTAACCGGATTTGGGTAATCGATGGCGGCTCGTGACGCTCCGGGATCCAACGCTTGAGCCGCTCATTCTCCGATTCCAGTTCCTTGAGCCGGCGGACATCCGCCATATCCATGCCGCCGAATTTGTCGCGCCGACGATAGAACATCCGTTCCGAGATGTTGTGGCGCCTGCACAGATCCTTCGCGTGTTCGTCCGGGCGCTCTGCCTCGCGCAAAATTCGAATGACCTGTTGGTCGGTAAATCGCTTTTTCAGCGAGTTCTCCTTGCCGCTAGAGTAAAAAAGAACTCGCTTGCCGAATGGCTGCAAGAAGCGTCCCAGGTCACGGCACTGGATGCCGGGCAAGCCCGCTTCAGCGTTCGTACAGGGATCGGAAATCCGGCTCGTGATCAACGAGCAGCGTTTCGTTCAATTCAGTCTCGACGAGTTGGGTCGCGTGATGGATCGACCTTTTACCCCGTACGTGCCAATTCCCTGCTTCGTACAGATCGCGTTGGTCACGCGGGAGAGGCCGTTGCGGTACTGCGACGCGGTGAACCCTCCACCGGTACCCAGCCGCATATTAGATAAGCGGACGGACAAGGGTATCAGCAAGGAAATTGCAACGAAATTTCAGGTATCTTTCGCTGGCAAACGTTTTGTCCTACAGTAGCGGGGCCTCAAGCTGGCGAGCCAGTTGGGGACAGAACCTGAGACGAAAATAAAGGGAATTCAAATGAGTTTCGCCCCGAATGGCGGTATTCCGGCCGGTTCCGGCGGGAATCTGTTGGGCTCGCTGAGCGCGCTCGGCGGCCTTGCCGGGCCGGTTGCGTCCACGGTGGCAGGCCAGATCGGCCCCCTCGCCGGTGTCGCAGGTCATATCGACACCGTGCAACGCGCCGTCCAGCTTGCGCAGACCGGCTTCTCGCTCATGAACAAAACGCCGGCCGCGATTGCGGACGCGCTCAACAATGCGGTCGGCGGCGTTGCTCGGCTGACTCAGCTAAATCGATACGTGACCATCGACTCGCCGCTCGGTTCGGACGTGTTGCTGGTCAGTACCGCGGTCATCGATGAGCACGTCAATCGGTTGCCGGAGATCCACCTGGATTTGCTGTCACACCAGCATGACCTGGTACCCGATCAGCTGATCGGTCAACCGATCAAAATCCGATTCGATGAGAGTGCGCGGCAGTCCACGCTGGAGCGTATCGTCTCGTCAGGGGGGGCCGACGGCATCCGCTACTTCGACGGCTACGTCACGTCGTTCGATCGGGCCGGCAATCCGGGCAAGGTGACGCAATATCAAATGACGGTGGCGCCGTGGTTCTGGTTTTTGACGCGCTCGACCGACTGCCGGATTTTTCAGAACAAGACCGCTCAGGACATCCTCACCGAGATTTTCCAGGATCACGGGTTCACCGACTTCGAGTTCGATATCCGGACCGCACAGAAGCCGCTCGAATACATCGTGATGTATCAAGAGTCGTACTACAACTTCTGTGCGCGTCTGATGGAGCAGGAAGGCCTGATCTGGACGCACCGCTACGAGAAGGAAAAGCACTTCCTTGTCATCGGCGATACGAATTTCGTTTTCCGCCCGATCGACGGGCTGGCCAACCTGCCATATGCCGCCAGCGCGGCGAGTGAAGACAACGGCATCGACCAGTTGCATGAAGGCCGACGTTTCGGTGTCGGCAAGATCGCTTTTCGCGACTTCAATCACCAGAACCCATCGTCGCCGCTGATGCTGGCGCAGGCAGAGCCGGAGAATCTCCGACATGCAGGGCTCGAGACAACGGAGCGTTTCGAGCACCAGTCGTTGTTCGACCACGGTGATGATGGCGACCGTTACGCGCGCATTGCGATGCAGGCAGAAGAAGCGAGCGCGCATCGGTATACGGGCAGCGGCTATGCGTGGCGGATGACGACTGCAGGCAGCGTGACGGTGACGAACCATCCAGTCATGGCCAACAATCAGGAATACGCCATTCTGCACGTTCGCCACGAGGCCGTGAACGACTATACGGAACACAACGCAAAACTGCCGTACCGCAATACATTTTCTCTGCTCCCGAAGAAGTTTCCGTACCGTTCGCCCAGAAATACCCCGAAGCCCGTCATCCACGGCACCCAGTCGGCAATTGTGGTCGGCCCGAAGGGCGAGGAAATTCATACGAACGGCAGTGCGGTCAAGGTGCACTTCCTGTGGGATCGCCGCGGCAAGCTGGACGGCTCGGATTCGATGTGGATCCGCGTGTCCCAGCCGTGGGCGGGTGACGGGTGGGGGGCGGCTGCCATTCCACGGATCAAACAGGAGGTCCTGGTCGCGTTTAACCAGGGAGACCCGGACAATCCGGTCATTGTGGGCCGCGTCTACAACGGCGAGCAGGGCAATCCTTATCACGGGGCTGCCGGGCAGACGATGGGGATCAAGAGTCAGACGCACAAGGGGGCCGGCTCGAACGAACTGCGGTTCTCCGACGTGAACGGTGCGCAAGAAGTCTTTCTGCATGCGCAGAAGGATATGAACACGGTCATCAAGGATTCGGAAACACACACGGTCGAAGCCGGCGCGCGCACGGTGTCGCTGCTCAAGGGCAGTGAGACGAAGCAGATCGCGCAGGGCGGATTGAAGGAAACCATCGCGCTGACTCGCGACACCACGGCGAACGTGATCAATACCAAGGCCATCGCGAGCAAGGCCGGCCCCGGCATGCAAAGCCACCAGGCGAGCGACGGCATCGAGCACCGTGTCGGCGACGGCGTCGTGACGATGACGCCGGACAGCATCAAGCTGACCTTCGGACCGTCCACGATCGTCATCAATGCGAATGGCATCTATCTCGACGGGCCGGTCATCCACCTGAATCGCGGCAGCGCGCAGTCCGCGGAACAGGCGCTCGCGCTCGAGTGGGCCGCGGAACAGGCGACGATCGCGAAGGGGCTGGCGAGCCCCGATCCGGCGACGCGCGCGGCGGCGGCCAAGCTGGCGAGTTCGCTGAAGGCGCAGCAACTGGCGAAACTCGCGGACCACGTGTATCACCCGAACGATCCGCCGCCGACCGGGTGGAAGATGGCGACCAACGATCCGGAGGCGTTGAAGGCTTTCGGGCTCAAGCCGAGCGACTTCGAGAAAAGCGGTAGCAACTTCGGGTCGCAGATGTATATCCCGGATCCGAAGGTCTTTGGCGACAGCATGAAGCCGACGGTGGCGTTCAAGGGGACCCAGCAGCTCTTCGGCGAAGACATGAGCAACAACATGGCGCAAGGTCTTGGCGCCGATGCGCCGTATTACCGCAATGCGGTCACGATCGGCAAGAACATCGAGACCACCGGCGCGTCGGCCGGTGTCGATTTCACCGGGCATTCGCTCGGCGGCGGCCTGGCGTCCGCTGCAGCCGAGGCCAGCGGCGGTTCGGCGGTGACCTTCAATGCTGCCGGCCTCAATCCGGAGACGGTCGCGCAATACGGCGGGACCGCCCAGGCGGCCAATATCACGGCCTATCGCGTCGACGGGGATATCCTGACCGGCCTGCAGGAAGGCCGACTCGGGCCGATCAGCGACGGCACGGCGGCGCTGATGCCGAAGGCGGTTGGCAGCCCTGTCACGCTCGACGGTGAAAGCGTGACCACGGTCGGCCGTCACCTGATGGGTGACGTGACGAACGGGATCAACCAGCAGGTCGCGAAGGATCAACTCGACCTGGCCTCCCAACTGAATTCATCTCACTGATGCGATACAAGAAAGCGATAACCGCCGGCGCGATTGCCGCACTCGTTGGAGTGTCCTCGCCGCTCTGGTGGCCCACTCAAGCTCAAGGGACGAACATGACTGGCTTCAAGCGTTACGCACCGGAGGATTTTTTTTCGGGGCAGCAACTTACGTTGGCTCAGGCCATTCATGACGGCGATCTCGGCCGCGTTCAGCAGCTCGCGCCGAAGACTGATCTGAATGCGCCGGGCGCGAAGAATACGACACTGCTGTCGTATGCGGTGCAGGAGATCGTGCCGGTCAAGAACGATGCATCGAACCCGCGCTACCAGATCATTTCGGTGCTCCTGAAGAATGGGGCTGATCCGAAGGCGCCTGTCGGTGCAAATGGCGGCTCGGTTGCGGATATTGCGCTGCGGGCAGACACACCGAACCTGCTTCGCGTGCTGCTCAATGGCGGGCTCGATCCGAACTGGCTGTACAACGGCGACACGCCGATGATTTTTGCAGTGTCGGAGAACCGGCTGCTGCCCCAGTTGAAGCTGCTGATCGAGCACAAGGCGAACGTGAACGCTCGCGATTCGCTCGGGAAGACGGCACTCTTCGAGGCGACGATGATTCAGCAGTGGGACATCGTCGATTATCTGCTCGCGCACGGCGCGGATCCGAAGATTGCCAGCCAGCTCGGCGTGTCGTACGGGTGGGTGCTGCAGAACGAGTTGAAGAACCATACGACCGCGGATTCCCCGGCGCGTACGCGTATCGAAGAGATTCGTCGCAAGATCGTCACGGCCGGCGCGCCGTGGCCGCCGCTTGATCCGAAGGCGCAACGGGCAGCAATGCGCGCCCGCGGCGAGAAGGTCGTGACGCCGGCCGGTCAGACGGATTGAACGCACGCGCGACTGTTGAAGCGTCGTGCAATGGATGCGGGAAATGACGAACGTTTTTGATTCGACACCGCGTGTCAGGCGAGAGATAGTCCTCGGCGTATCGGGGGGGCTGTACGTCCTCTCGCTTACGATGCCGGCGATGTATTTCGAAAAAGAAGCGTCGCTTAGCGGGTTGTCGGTTCTCGCCCAGGGCTGGTGGGGACTGTTCATGCTCAATCCAGCATGGCTCGCCAATCCGCTTTACGTGGTTGCGGCCGTCCAGCTCGCCCGGAACCGGTATACCCGCGCGAGCCAGTTTTCGGCCGCTGCGCTCGCGTGTGCGCTCTGTTCACTGTTCACGACGAAGTGGTACTTCAACGAAGCGGACGCGACGCCGATATCCGGCTACGGCGTTGCATTTTATGCGTGGCTCGTCGCGCATATCGTGTTGCTCACGGGCAGCTTGCGCTTGCGCCGGGAAAGCCCCGTCGCGCCACGGTGAAAATGAATGTCGGCGCCTGTGGATGCTGATTTCGACCCATTCCAACAACTACACATCACGAGAGAACTAGCATGACGGATTCCGAAAACCGTATCCGGATTCACGAAGGCAGCATCGTGCTGCCGAACGGTTTCGAGGATCGGACGACCAACCTCTTCGTGCCGGCCGATACGGCCGCACAGCCGAACCTCAGTGTCGCACGCGACTGGCTCAAGGACGGAGAGGCCCTTGCGCCGTATATCGATCGTCAGATCGCGCTGCTCAAATCGCGGTTGCAGGGACACCGGGTGCTTTCGCGCCAGGCTGAACGGCTTGGGCCTGAAATTGATGGACTGCCCGGGGAGCGCATCGACGCTGCCTATCGGAACGGTCCGAAGACCGTTTTTCAACGGCAAGGTGCATTCATCGTTGCTCCGGGGCGCGTGCTGATCTTTACCGCATCGAGCGCGAAGAGTTTCGGCGAAACGCTCGACGCATTGTGGCGCAACTGGCTCGACGGCTACCGTCCGGCAGAACAAGAGTCGGCATAACAACAGCAAAGGACAACCATCGTGTACGAAGCCGCACGAGTCACTGATCCGATCGATCACACCAGCGCGCTTGCGGGCTTTCTGGTCGGAGCCGTGCTGGGCATTGCCCTGATCGCCGCAGTCGCCTTCGCCACATTCACATGCGGATTCGGCGTGGCGTTGCTGGCGGGGATGATGGCCGGTATCGGAGCGCAGGCTCTCCTATCAATAGGGGAGTCGATCGGCAAGATGTTCAGTTCGCAATCCGGCAACATCATCACCGGTTCATCCGACGTGTACGTCAACTCCATGTCGGCGGCCTATGCGACGCTGAGCGGCGTGGCTTGCAGCAAGCACAATCCCATCCCGCTTGTCGCGCAAGGCTCGACGAACATCTTCATCAACGGGCGGCCCGCGGCGCGAAAGGACGACAAGATCACCTGCGGCGCGACGATCGCCGACGGTTCGCACGATACGTTCTTTCACGGCGGCACGCAGACCTATCTGCCGGTCGACGATGAAGTACCGCCGTGGTTGCGCACTGCGACGGAATGGGCGTTCGTGCTGGCGGGGCTGGTTGGCGGGTTGGGCGGGTTGTTGAAGCAGGCGGGCGGACTGTCGCGGGCGGTCTTGCCGTGTGCTGCGAAGTTCATCGGCGGGTACGTACTGGGTGAGGCTTTTGGGCGTTATGTTGCCGGACCCGCGATCAACAAGGCGATCGGCGGGTTGTTCGGCAATCCGGTAGATGTCACGACCGGAAGAAAGATCCTGTTGGCGGAATCGGAAAGCGACTTCGTGATCCCGAGCCCGATGCCGGTCGCGATCAAGCGGTTCTATTCCAGCAGCATCGACTATGCGGGGACACTCGGGCGCGGCTGGGTGGCGCCGTGGGAGCTTCGTTTACATGCCCGGGACGGACGTCTCTGGTACACCGACGCGCAAGGACGTGAGAGCGGATTTCCTTTGCTGCGGGCCGGGCAGGCGGCTTTCAGCGAAGCTGAGCAACGGTATCTAACCTGTACCCCGGACGGGCGTTACATCCTGCACGACCTCGGCGAGACGTATTACGACTTTGGTCAATACGATCCAGATTCCGGCCGTATTGCCTGGGTGCGCCGCATCGAGGATCAGGCGGGACAATGGTGCCAATTCGAACGTGATAGCCGCGGCCGCGTCACCGAGATTCTGACGTGCGGCGGTTTGCGTGCCGTGCTCGATTACGAGCCGCAGCATGAACGGCTGGGTTCGGTCACGCTTGTGCATGGCGAAGAGCGTCGATTGGCTGTCGCTTACGGATACGACGAAAACGGGCAGTTGGCGTCGGTGACTGACGCGAACGGGGCGGTCGTACGGCGATTTACTTACGTCAATGGCCTGATGACGAGTCACACGAACGCACTGGGTTTTACGTCATATTACGTGTGGTCGATGATCGACGGGCAGCCGCGGGTTGTCGCGACACGCACCAGCGAAGGCGAGGAGGCGACGCTCGAATACGACATCGATGGTCGTCAAACCCGTGTTCGGTACGCCGATGGCCGCACTGCGCACTGGCGCTTCGACGCACAGTTCCAGATTGTCGAGTACACCGACTTCGACGGCGGACTCTACCGGATTAAGTACAACGACACTGGCATGCCGGTGATGCTGATGCTACCGGGTGAGCGCACCGCCGAGTTCGAGTACGACGACGCAGGTAGGATTGTCGTTGAGAGGGATCCACTTGGCCGTACGACTCGCACTCGTTACGACGGCAACAGCATGCGGCCCGTGGAAGTTGTCGGGGCGGACGGCGGCGCCTGGCGCGCGGAATACGATCCACAAGGCCGGTTGCTGTCGACCAAGGATCCGCTTGGCCACGAGAATCGCTACGAGTATCCGAAGGGATTGACCGCGTTGCCGATCGCACATATCGACGCGCGTGGCGGACGCAAGAGGCTCGAGTGGAATCGTCTCGGAGAATTGGTTGCCTATACCGACTGCTCAGGTAAAACCACGCGCAGCAGTTTCGACGCGTTTGGACTGCCGCTTGCGCGGGAGAACGCCCTGGGGCAGCGCGTCGCATATGACGTACGTCCGACCGGCGAGCCACGTCGCATCACGTATCCCGATGGCAGCACGGAAACTTTCGAATACGATGCGGCTGGGCTCGTCGTGCGGCATGTCGGCCTCGGAGGACGGATACAGCAGTCACTGCGCAATGCCCGCGGTCAACTTGTCGAAGCGATCGATCCTGCCGGACGACGGACCCGCTATCACTATGACGTAGCGGGGCGCCTGCGCGAACTCCAGCAGGACCACGCACGCTACGTGTTCACGTACAGCGCGGGCGGCCGTCTTTTGACCGAAATGAGGCCCGATGGTGTCCAGCGGCGATTCGAGTATGGCGAAGGCGGAGAATTGCTTGCCGTGGACATCGTGGGCTCGCCGGACCGTCATGCGACGGCGGATCGGCCGATCCGTACGATTCGATTCGAACGCGACCGGATGGGTAACCTGAAGGTCCAGCATACGCCGACCGACGTTACCCGTTACGAGCGTAACAAGAATGACCAACTGGTGAAGGTCGAACGTACACCGACGGCCGCCGGTACGGCACTCGGCATCACGGCGAACGTGGTGCGTTTCGAGTACGACAAGGTTGGTCGTCTTGTCGCCGAGCACGGTGCGAATGGCGACGTTGAATACGACCTTGATGAACTGGGCAACGTGATATCGCTTGCGCTGCCCAACGATCAGACGCTCCGGATGCTGCGTTATGGCTCCGGTCACGTTCATCAGATCCGTTGCGGTGATCAGGTGGTGAGCGACTTCGAGCGTGACGACTTGCATCGCGAGATCGCGAGAACGCAGGGAAGGCTGACTCAGCGTTTTGCCTACGATCCGCTTGGCCGAAGAGTCTGGCAGTCCGCTGGCTTCCAACCGGACGCACTCGGTCGAGGACGCGGGCAGTTGTGGCGTAACTACGGCTACGACGCGTCAGGCGAGCTGATCGAGACCAGCGACTGCCTGCGTGGCAACACGCAGTACAGCTACGATCCGGCCGGACAGCTGACACGTCGTGTGAACACCATGGATCGCGAGCTCGAGGAATTTGCCTGGGATGCCGCTGGCAATATGCTCGACGGCGCACAGGGTAAGAGTCGCGGATACGTCGAAGGCAATCGTCTGCGGATGTGGCAGGACATCCGCTTCGAATACGATCCGTTCGGCAATCTGGCGACGAAGCTTCGCGGAGCCAACCAGCAGCAGCGCTTCACATACGATGGGCAGGACCGGCTGATCATGGTGCGCACGGAGGACGCGCGTCGTGCGGTCGAAACGCGCTTCCAGTACGATTCTCTGGGCCGACGTATTTCGAAGACCGATACCACTTTCGACGTGCGTGGCGTGAAACTGCGCAGCGAGACGAAACGGTTCGTATGGGAAGGCTTGCGCCTCGCGCAGGAAGTGCGCGAGACAGGCGTGAGCAGCTATGTGTACAGCCCCGATGATCCGTACTCACCGGCTGCCCGCGTCGATGCGGTGATCGCGGAGGCCCTGGCCGCGGCCGCGATCGATACGGCGAAGCGCGCGTCGCGGATTTATCACTTCCACACGGATCTGGCAGGGGCGCCGCAAGAGGTTACCGACGAGGCTGGCGAGCTGGCCTGGGCGGGGCAATACACGGCGTGGGGCAAAGTCGAGCCGAGCAAGCGGCAGCTCGCCACCGCGCGGACAGATCAGCCGCTGCGCTATGCCGGTCAGTATGCCGACGAAAGTACGGGGCTACACTACAACACGTTCCGGTTCTATGATCCGGACGTGGGACGGTTCATCAATCAGGATCCGATTGGGTTGGTGGGCGGCGACAATTTGTACGCGTACGCATCAAACCCATTGACCCGAGTCGATCCGATGGGGTGGTGTTCCACAAAGCTCGGGGAAAATATGGGGGCTCGCCCGCATGACGGTATGGCGAACCACCATCTGATTCCTGAAGAACTCATGAAGCACCCTGACTTTGCGGCTATGTTCAGCCGGTTGCGCGGGATGGGATTCGATGGCGATGGTGCGTCTAATGGCATATTCCTGCCCGGTAGCTCCAAGCTTGCCCAAACGCTGGAGCTCCCAGGGCATTGGTCGAACCACGGGCAATACACTGCGGCCATTGAAACTGAGCTAACGAAACTTAACCAACAATTCCTGGCGGGCCGTCTCAGTGATACGCAACTTGTGCTCGGTGTCGGGCGCATTCAAAATATGGCGAGAGAAGGATTGGAGTCCGGTAAATATTTGGTTGATGCAATAACGGGAAGGTTACTTTGATGAATGCACGTTTCTTTGTTGTTAAATACCGCGCTGGAGACCCAGGCTGCCCTCCATACCTGTCGGGAGAATTGAACCGTGCTGAATGGGAGTGGCCGATGTATGTCGCTGATCCGTTTGGCGTCGATGTAAAGCATGAATATATTTTCACACTATCAGATCCATCGATTTCGATTGATTTCGATTTCTACGGAACGCAAACGAATTACGTGTCAAAAGAGTTTTTGGCCGCATGTGAAAAATTGGGAGTTAGATATAGGGTGGTCCCCATTGGTATCGTTGCGGGTGGAAAGCCGGCGGGTAATAAGGCGTATTCAATTTTCTTGCCGGCAGATCATGAGTCTCTGCTTGATCGACAAAAGTCGGACTATTCCGAGGACCGGGATCTGGAAACAAAAGAGGTCGCCGAGAATAAGTTGTTTCCAGGGACTCCAATGTATAGTTGGATCAAAACCTTCATTCCGCGCGACGACTGTGCTAGCAATCTTTTTAGATGTACCGAAACAATGGAGCTGGTATGTAGTCAGGAGTTTAAATCGGAAGTGGAGCGATGCGCATTGAAAGGTATTGATTTTTCGCCGATCGATGAAAGCTATTCCTATGACCCTTGGGGTGAGGCACCGTAGGCCGCTACTTATCTGGGTGCTATGATTTGGATGTGAGGCAATGTGTGAGTGACGTTTACGGTTTGAGGCAGGATGAAGCATTTCAGCCTCTCGTTCAAGTCGATGATGACAGTGAAATCGCATATGACAAGAGCGTAGCTATACGAGCAACCGCTCTCTGTGGGCGGGGGTTTGGCCAAGACTATGGCCCCGTTAAGCTTACGTGGGGCACTTCGCGCAGAAAAAAGACCAGCGACGTTCATACGATACTATCTCCGTTTCTCGTGTTTAGTGAGAGGGCGCTTGATGTATTGGCGCCGGTACTTCGTGACAGCGGGGAGATATTGCAGGTCGAGGCCCCGATAAAAGACATGTTCGGATTTCATGTAACCCGGGTGATAGAGAATGCTGTCGATTTGGACGCGTCAAAATTCAAGATTTACCCTCAGGCAACGGTTTTTAATAAAATATATCTTCTGAGGAGCTGTATCGAGGGGATTGATATATTTCGCTTAAAAGAAAGCCCTGCAACAGTATTTGTATCCGAGCATTTCAGGGGGCTTGTGGAACAGAATAAGTTAAAGGGATTCAATTTTGGAGAGATTATTTCGCAATCTGATAAATAGGATTGCTCAACTCTCGGTGACCGATCAGAGCATGGTGCGGATAGCCTCGCTTTCGCGAGAGTAACTTGTGAAATCATACGTTGGAGGCGACTTCTCGGCCTCCATGCGCGTGACTGATCCTGCCTCGTTTTCACGTACAGCAACTCATGCGGCGATCAAGCTGGCCTCGTAGTCGACGGGGGGTAAGGAAGTCGATTGAGGTATGCAGGTGTTGTCGATTGTAATAGCCCTCGATCCAATCGTCGATATCCACACGGGCGTTGGCACGCGTTTCGTAGTGAGTCTGGTAGATTCTTTCGGCCTTCAGCGTCTTGAAGAAACTCTCCATCCGGCGCGCGACTGGCGTATTGGGTGGATTCAACCGGTCGTCGCAACACCTTAATCCAGGAGGTGTTTCATGGGTCGTCCATCGAAGTGGATACAACAGTTGACGAGGCGAGGAGCGATGCGCTCGCCAGGTGCACCATCGCTTCGGCACGAGGTTGAGCGCCAGTCTTGAGAGCAGGTTGCGACCGGAATCACAAGCGAGAAGGCTGCTGTGGCAGTTGGCGTGTCCCAGGCGGCAGGGACACGCTGGTTTCGCGAGCGTGGCGGTATGCCGTTGTTCATGGCAAGTCCAATATCCGGCAGGTAGAGGGTGCCTCGAATAAGCAGAAACCTGTCGGCATAAACAATCCTAACAAGGATGTTTATTTGTCTGCGGCGGACGAACATTTGGCGGAAAAATCAAATGTACCGAAGGGCGGGAAGGGAGTGATGGGGTGTTGAAAAAGATAGTCTGGTCGGAGAACTCAATATTCAATGTGAAGTTGAGTGATAATTTATTTACGATTGCGCAGATGCGATGTAATCATCTAATGCAATTTTTTGACGTAAGTAGTGAAGATGGTGCTTGGTCTGGAGTGGACCTAAATACTGTTCCTGAGTTATTTTCGATTTATGTTGCGGAAAATAAGTTAAAGCCAATTCTGGTTGAGAAAATCGACGAAAGCCGAGTTGCTCCTAATCTCAGACCGGCTCCAAAGCTTATGTTGAGTTTGAGAATTGATGGCTCCGGCGAGTTTGGCGCCGATTTGATTGAGCTAAGTGACACTTACTCTGGTGACGGGAAAAAAATCGTCAAGCAGAAACTTTCTTCTCAGGAGGACCTGGATTCCATCCGGCGCTATGAATTGGCTGGAATGGTGGGCGATCCGAACAAGATCAAGGGCAGGCTGTTAAGGTTTTTTGAGAGTGGAGTGAACTGGGACGATTCAAAATATTTTATCTTTAAAGATATACGGCCACTACATGCAATAAGGAATTAGCGGGGTGTGATCTCTCGATTGAATGGGAGGGCGGGACGTGGTTCTTTGCTGTATTGTTCGGTATTGGTCAGCCATCCTTGCTTAGATCAGCAAATACTCGGTGTGAGTAGGTTTGAGTTCAAGGTGTTGGCTATGGTGAGATGACCCTGAACCAGAATTAGTCCCGGTCGGAAGTGGAGATTTCCGGCTTGGTTGAGTTGTCAGGCGAGGCGGATTCCCTTGCCTGACGGGCGAATTCGGCGGGCGTCATCCACTGCAATGCGGAGTGGGGACGAACCTCGTTATAGTACGTGCGCCAGTCGTCGATTTTGCTCTGCGCGTCGGCCAATGACAAGAACCAATGCGCGTTCAGACATTCTTGCCGGAAGCGCCCGTTGAAGCTTTCGAC
>NZ_JBVVNQ010000011.1:0-255512 GCF_055810675.1 Burkholderia sp. YHN3-13
GGTCGGACGACGGGCGGCGGTCGCCGAAGCTGCGCTTTGCACCTTCGCCGGCAGCCTTGTCGCGATAGGACGGACGTTTGTCGTTGTCGCCACCCGCGCGGCGCGGGCGCGCATCGTCATCGCGGCGCGGCGGACGATCGGACGACGTGCGGCGGTCGCCGAAGCTGCGTTTTGCACCTTCGCCGGCAGCCTTGTCGCGATAGGACGGGCGTTTATCGTCGTCGCCACCCGCGCGGCGCGGGCGGGCATCGTCGTCACGACGCGGCGGACGATCGGACGACGGGCGGCGGTCGCCGAAGCTGCGCTTCGCACCTTCGCCGGCGGCGTTGTCGCGATAAGGCGCGCGCGTGCCGCGTTCGGCACCGCCGTCACGCGGCGCACGCTTGGCCGGTGCGCGATCCGTGCCCGGGCGCTCGGCGCCGGCGGCACCGCGCGGCTTGAACGAGCGTTCGCCAGCGGCGGCCGGGGCGGCCTTCTTCGGACGGGCCGGCTTGTCCCCCGCGGGCGGCGCGGCGGGACGCACCGCCTTGCGGGCGACGAGGCTGCCGGAGCGGACAGGGGCGCGGGTCGGCGACGCCGGCTTCGGATTCTTGACGGTTAGTTTGGTGCGCATAAACGCTGGAATTCATTCAGACTGCGATCGCACGCAGCAATTCGGTTTCGAGCTGGATCTGCAGGCGGTTGTCGGACAGGCCGGCGCCCGCGAGCAGGAAGATGTCTTCGACGCGCTCGCCGAGCGTATTGATCCGCGCCGCATGGACGCCGACCCGATGCTCGGCGAGTACGCGCGCGATCGAATAGAGAAGGCCCGGCCGGTCGTTGGCCGACACGGACAGGATGTAGTACTGGCCGCGCTCGTCGGCCCGCAGGTCGACGCGCGGCGTGATCGGAAACGTCCGCGACAGCCTCGACAGGCGGCCCTTGGACGGCTCCGGCAGCGGGGCGGTTTCGGCAAGCCGCGTCGCGAGCTGCTGCTCGACGAGATTCGCGATGTCGCGGTAACGCACGTCGCGTTCGGTCTGCGTGACGATGAAGTTGTCGAGCGCATAACCGTGCCGCGTCGTGCTGACGCGTGCATCGAGCACCGACAGCCCGTTGCGGTCGAAATACGCGCAGATGCCCGCGAACAGGTCGGGGCGATCCTTCACGTAAACGAGCACCTGCAGCGCGTCGCCGATCGGCGACGGCCGCGCGCGGACGATCGCGGTTTCGGCGTTCACGTGCCGGTACAGCACGCGCGTCTGCCACGCGATGTCGGCCGCATCGTGACGCAGGAAGAAGCCGACGTCGAGCTGATCCCACAGCGCGCGATGCGCGTCGTCGGGCACGGTCTCGAGGCGCAGCAGCGCGAGCGCCTGTTCCTGCCGCGACTTCAGCTCCGAGTGCGCGTCGGGGTTCGCGCCGCCGAGCACCGCGAGCGTGATGCGGTACAGGTCCTCGAGCAGCTTGCCCTTCCACGTGTTCCACACCTTCGGGCTCGTGCCGCGGATATCGGCGACGGTCAGCAGGTACAGCGCGGTGAGGTAGCGTTCGTTGCCGACGACTTCGGCAAAGCGCTTGATGACCTCGGGGTCGCTCGTGTCCTGTTTCTGCGCGACCTGGCTCATCGTCAGGTGATGCTGGACGAGCCACACGATCAACGACGCGTCGTCGCCGGCGATGCCGTGCTCGCGGCAGAAGCGCCGCGCATCGGCCATCCCGAGCGTCGAATGGTCGCCGCCGCGGCCCTTCGCGATGTCGTGGAACAGCGCCGCGACATACAGCACCCACGGGCGCTCGAAGTTGCCGATCAGCTGGCTGCAGAACGGATATTCGTGCGCATGCTCGGCCACCGCGAAGCGGCGGATGTTGCGCAACACCATCAGGATGTGCTGGTCGACCGTGTACACGTGGTACAGGTCGTGCTGCATCTGGCCGACGATGCGGCGGAAGTTCAGCAGATAGCGGCCGAGCACGCTCGTCTGGTTCATCAGCCGGAACGCGTGCGTGATGCCCTCGGGCTGCTGCAGGATCCGCATGAACGTGTCGCGGTTCTGCGGATCGCGGCGCCACGCGTTGTTCATGATTTCGCGCGAGTTGTACAGCGCGCGCAGCGTGCGGGCGGAGAAGCCCTTCACGCCGCGGGTCGTCTCGTACAGCAGGAACGCTTCGAGGATCGCGTCGGGATGACGCTCGAACACGCCGTCGTCGACGATCTCGAGCATCCCCTGCTTCTCGACGAAGCGATCGGGCGACAGCACGCGCGTGATGCCGCTCGTCGCGGGGAAGAGCTGCGCCTCGATGTTCTGGATCAGGATCGTCGCGAGCTGCGTGACGGCCTTCGCGGCCCAGTAGTAGCGGCGCATCAGCTGCTCGCTCGCTCGCTTGGTCTGCGTCGGCTGGTAGCCGAAGCTCTCGGCGGCCTGCGTCTGAAGGTCGAACACGAGCATGTCCTGGCGGCGGCCGGCGATCACGTGCAGCCGCGCGCGCAGCGTCTTCAGGAAGCCCTCGTTGCGGCGCAGCTCGCGTGCTTCGCGATCGGTGATGAGGCCGCGCGTGTCGAGTTCGCGCCAACTGCTGCCGAAGCCCGCCGCGCGCGCGATCCACAGGATCGTCTGCAGGTCGCGCAGCCCGCCGGGGCTTTCCTTCACGTTCGGCTCGAGACTGTACGGCGTGTCCTGGAACTTCGCGTGGCGCTGGCGCATCTCGAGCACCTTCGCGGTGAAGAACGCGCGGGCGTCGAGCGCCTCGTGGTAGCGCACCGTGAAGCGCTCGAACAGCGCGGTGCTGCCGACGATGCGGCGAGCCTCCAGCAGCGAGGTCTGCACCGTGACGTCCTGCGACGCCTCCTCGATGCACTGCGCGACCGTGCGCACGCTGCTGCCGATCTCGAGGCCGAGATCCCACGCCATCCCGATGAAGCGCTCGATGCGCGCGTCGAGCGCCGGGTCGTGCGCATCGGGCAGCAGCACGAGGATATCGACGTCGGAATAGGGCGCGAGCTCGCCGCGCCCGTAGCCGCCGACGGCGACGAGCGCGAGCGTCGCGGGCAGCCCGCAGTCGTCCCACACGCGCTTGAGCGCATCGTCGGTGAGTTTCGACAGCGCGTGCATCAGCGATGCCACGGTCGTTGCGTGGCGAAAACGCTCGAGCAACTCCGTCTTGGCGGCCTTGAATTCGGCGCGCCGCGACAGCGCGTCGGGCGAGGGGGCGGCGTGAGCGCTCATGGGCAGCCGTTCAGGTGCGGGCGGGGCGGGCGGGCGCGACGGCGCTCAGACCGCGGCAGCCGGTTGCGCGAACACGGGGCGCGCCGGCGTGCCGGCCGACACGGTCAGCACCTCGTAGCCGGTTTCGGTGACGAGCACCGTGTGCTCCCACTGCGCCGACAGGCTGCGGTCGCGCGTCTTGACCGTCCACTGGTCGGGCATCGTGCGGATGTCGCGCTTGCCGGCGTTGATCATCGGCTCGATCGTGAAGATCATCCCGGCCTTCAGCTCGATGCCGGTGCCCGGGCGGCCGTAATGGACGACCTGCGGATCCTCGTGGAACACCGTGCCGATGCCGTGGCCGCAGTATTCGCGCACGACGCTGTAGCCCTGCGCTTCCGCGTGCTTCTGGATCGCGTAGCCGATGTCGCCGAGGTGCGCGCCGGGCTTGACCTGGTCGATGCCGAGCCACATGCACTCGTAGGTGGTCTGCACGAGGCGCTTCGCGAGGATCGAACCTTCGCCGACGATGAACATCCGGCTGGTGTCGCCGAAGTAGCCGTTCTTGATCACGGTGATGTCGATGTTCAGCGCATCGCCGTTCTTGATCACCTTCTCGCCGGGAATGCCGTGACAGATCACGTCGTTGACCGAAATGCAGGTGGCCTTCGGGTACGGCGGATAGCCGGGCGGCTGGTAGTTCAGCGGCGCGGGGATCGTGCCCTGTTCGTTGAGCATGAACTCGTGGCAGAGACGGTCGAGTTCGGCGGTCGTGATGCCCGCGACGACGTGCGGCGTGATGAAATCGAGCACTTCGCTCGCGAGACGGCAGGCGACGCGCATCTCCGCGATATCGTGTTCGTTTTTGAGCGTAATAGCCATCGAGGTATGCCTGGAATGCGGTGAATTGACGGATTATCGCACCTTATGGCTGCCCTCGCAGCCCCTGCCGGCCGCGCGGATGCGGGTTTTCGCGGATTGTCCGGCCGGCTGGCGCGCGGCAGCGAAAGTGTCGGGCGACTTGAGGGCGGACAACTCGGCGTGCTATACTCTTTGGCTAAGTCGATGTCCAAATGCCGAACTTGCCTCATTTTGGGGCGGCATGGCGATGAAAGGCTTGCGGCGCGGGCGTTTTGCACGTGCCGAATCGCAAGCCGGCGCAACCAGGGTGCCGGCCGCGCGGAATTCGCGCCCTTCGGGGCGGGTTCGCGCGGCGGTACGGCGGCCGGCTTAAGACCCAACCCTCGTGGAGAATTTACATGGCAGTTACGATGCGCCAAATGCTGGAAGCGGGTGTCCACTTCGGTCACCAGACGCGCTTCTGGAACCCGAAGATGGCTCCGTTCATTTTCGGTCACCGCAACAAGATTCACATCATCAACCTCGAAAAGACGCTGCCGATGTTCACGGACGCACAGAAGTACGTGCGCCAGCTGGCAGCGAACCGCGGCACGATCCTGTTCGTCGGCACGAAGCGTCAATCGCGTGACACGATCGCCCAGGAAGCGCAGCGCGCAGGCATGCCGTACGTCAACGCACGCTGGCTCGGCGGCATGATGACCAACTTCAAGACGCTGAAGGTATCGATCAAGCGCCTGAAGGACATGGAAGCGGCAGTCGAGGCGGGCGAGCTCGAGAAGATGAGCAAGAAGGAAGCGCTGCTGTTCGAACGCGAAATCGCCAAGCTGCAGAAGTCGATCGGCGGCGTGAAGGACATGGGCGGCATTCCGGACGCCATCTTCGTCGTCGACGTCGGCTACCACAAGATTGCCGTCACGGAAGCGAACAAGCTGGGCGTGCCGGTCATCGCCGTGGTCGATACGAACCACTCGCCGGAAGGTGTGGACTACGTGATCCCGGGTAACGACGACTCGAGCAAGGCAGTCGCGCTGTACGCCGAAGGCGTGGCCGACGCGATCCTCGAAGGCCGTGCGAACGCGGTCAACGAAGTGGTCCAGGCCGCACGCGGCGACGACGAGTACGTCGAGGAAAACGCGTAACTGGCCCCGAGCCGGCGCAAAAAGGGGGCTCTCAACAGGCCCCCTTTTTTTAAGCTTGTGCGCCGGACCTGATCGCGCCGAATCGGCGCGGGTCCGGAAACGAATCTCGGCCGTTCGCGTCCAAGCGGGCGGCGTTGTGAATACAGACTCAAGGAGCGAATGATGGCGGCAATTACCGCAAGCATGGTGGCAGAACTGCGCGCGAAGACCGACGCACCGATGATGGAGTGCAAGAAGGCGCTGACGGAAGCCGACGGCGACCTGGCCAAGGCTGAAGAGCTGCTGCGCGTCAAGCTCGGCAACAAGGCGAGCAAGGCGGCATCGCGCGTGACGGCCGAAGGCGTCGTCGCATCGTTCGTCGGCGGCAACGCAGGCGCGCTGGTCGAACTGAACTGCGAAACCGACTTCGTCGCGAAGAACGACGACTTCCTCGCATTCTCGAAGACGGTGGCGGAGCTCGTCGCGACGCAAAACCCGGCCGACGTGGCTGCGCTGTCGGCGCTGCCGCTCGACGGTTCGACGGTCGACGCGGTGCGTCTGGCACTGATCGGCAAGATCGGCGAGAACGTGTCGATCCGCCGTTTCGTCCGTTTCGAAACCGCGAACAAGATCGCCACCTACCTGCACGGCGCGCGGATCGGCGTGATCGTCGAGTACACGGGCGCGGAAGAGCAGGTCGGCAAGGACGTCGCGATGCACATCGCGGCCATGAAGCCGGTCGCGCTGTCGTCGGCCGACGTGCCGGCGGAACTGATCGAAACGGAACGCCGCGTGGCCGAGCAGAAGGCTGCCGAATCGGGCAAGCCGGCCGAAATCGTCGCGAAGATGGTCGACGGTAGCGTCCAGAAGTACCTGAAGGAAGTGTCGCTGCTGAACCAGACGTTCGTGAAGAACGACAAGCAGACGATCGAGCAGATGCTGAAGGCAGCCAATGCCGCCGTGCAGAAGTTCGCGCTGTTCGTCGTCGGCGAGGGCATCGAGAAGCGCCAGGACGACTTCGCCGCCGAAGTGGCCGCGCAAGTCGCAGCAGCAAAGCAGCAGTAAGCAGTCAGGCAGTATCCGCGGCGGGCGTCCGCTCCGCCGCGGCCGGCGCCGCCGCCGGCCGGCCGGGAACCCCGGTCCGGTCGGCGGCGCTTGCCCGAATCAGTATTTCGCCCCTACAGTTCGTGGTTGTCATCCTCTCGTCGCTCGGAAGCCCCTATGTCCAATGCCTATAAACGCGTCCTCCTCAAACTCTCCGGCGAAGCGCTGATGGGCGACGATGCCTTCGGCATCAATCGCGCGACGATCGAACGGATGGTGGCCGATATCGCCGAAGTCGTGCGTCTCGGTACGCAGCTCGCGGTCGTGATCGGTGGCGGTAATATTTTCCGCGGTGTCGCGGGCGGCGCGGCCGGCATGGACCGCGCGACGGCCGACTACATGGGGATGCTCGCGACGATGATGAACGCGCTGGCGCTGCAGGACGCGATGCGCCACGCCGGCATCGAGGCGCGCGTGCAGTCCGCGCTGCGCATGGACCAGGTCGTCGAGCCGTACATCCGGCCCCGCGCGATCCGCCAGCTCGAGGAAGGCCGCGTCGTGATCTTCGCGGCCGGTACCGGCAACCCGTTCTTCACGACGGATACCGCCGCCGCGCTGCGCGGGTCGGAAGTGGGTGCCGAGGTCGTGCTGAAGGCAACCAAGGTCGATGGCGTATATTCTGCCGATCCGAAGAAGGATCCGTCGGCTACGCGCTACACGACGATCACTTTCGACGAGGCGATCAGCCGCAACCTGCAGGTGATGGACGCGACGGCCTTTGCGCTGTGCCGCGACCAGAAGCTGCCGATTCGCGTGTTTTCGATCAACAAGCCGGGCGCGCTCAAGCGCATCGTGCTGGGCGAGGACGAAGGTACGCTCGTCCACGTGTAAACTCCCGCGGATGCGGGTCATCGGCCGCGGCGTATCTCCTGCGCCGGGCGGGGCCCGCGTTCTTTGAAGGTTTGAAGGTTCGGAGGTTGAAATGAGTGTCGCTGATACCAAGAAGGGCGTCGAGCAAAAGATGCAGCGCTCGATCGAAGCGTTCAAGAACGATCTGGCCAAGATCCGTACGGGCCGTGCACACACCGGTCTGCTCGATCACGTGCAGGTCGACTACTACGGCTCGATGGTGCCGATCTCGCAGGTCGCGAACCTGACGCTCGTCGACGCGCGCACGATCGGCGTGCAGCCGTGGGAAAAGAACATGGTCGCGAAGGTCGAGAAGGCCATCCGCGAAGCCGACCTGGGCCTGAACCCGGCAACGGCCGGCGACCTGATCCGCGTGCCGATGCCCGCGCTGACGGAAGAGCGCCGCCGCGAGCTGACCAAGGTCGTGAAGGGCGAAGGCGAGACGGCCAAGGTCGCGATCCGCAACCTGCGCCGCGACGCGAACGAAGCGCTCAAGAAGCTCGTGAAGGACAAGGAAATCTCGGAAGACGACGAGCGCCGTGCGAGCGACGACGTGCAGAAGCTGACCGACAAGCACGTCGCCGAAATCGACAAGCTCGTGCAGACCAAGGAAGCCGAGATCATGACGGTCTGACGACCGTCCTCGCGCGCCGCCTTCCTCCCGCATTACTGTCTCAACGGCCATGACCTATACCAGCTCTACCGTTCGCGTGCCTGACGTCGGCGTCGTGCCGCGTCACATCGCGATCATCATGGACGGCAATGGCCGTTGGGCGACCGAACGCCGCTTGCCGCGCGTCGCGGGGCACACCCGCGGCGTCGATGCCGTACGGGCAGTGGTCGAAGGTTGCGCGCGCGCCGGTGTCGAATACCTGACGCTGTTCGCGTTCAGTTCCGAAAACTGGCGCCGGCCGAACGACGAAGTGTCGTTCCTGATGCGGCTGTTCATCACCGCGCTCGAGCGCGAGGTCGGCAAGCTGCATGCAAACGGGATCCGCCTGCGTGTCGTCGGCGATCTCGACCGTTTCGAGCCGCGCATCCGCGAGCTGATCCGCCGCGCCGAAACCAAGACGGCGCGCAATACGCGCCTGACGCTCACCATCGCGGCCAACTACGGCGGCCGGTGGGACATCCTGCAGGCGACGAAGAAGCTCGTCGAGCAGGCCGTGCGCGAGGGGCGCGAGGTCGAGGTGACCGAGGACGCATTCGCGCCGCACCTGGCGATGGCCTATGCGCCGGAGCCCGACCTCTTCATCCGTACGGGCGGCGAGCAGCGCGTCAGCAACTTCCTGCTGTGGCAGCTCGCGTACGCCGAGTTCTATTTCACCGACAAATACTGGCCGGATTTCGACGGCGCGGCCCTGGCCGACGCGTTGGCGTCGTATACCGAGCGCGAGCGCCGTTTCGGGCGCACGAGTGCGCAGCTCGAACCGCAATCGCAGAACGCCGACTCCCTTTCATGCTGAAAACCCGTGTGATCACGGCGATCGTGATGCTGGCAGTGCTGCTGCCGGTGACGCTGTTCGCGCCGCTCACGGCGTTCGGCGCGCTGATCGGCGCCGTGCTCGTGTTCGCCGCGTGGGAGTGGGCGCGCCTGCTGAAACTCGGCGGCGCCGGCTCCGTCGTCTATGCAGTCGTCGCGGCGCTTGCGCTGGCGGCCACCACGCCGCTCGGCATCGACGCGGCCGGATCCCGTCCCCTTTTCATGGCAGCCGGCGTGTTCTGGCTGCTGGTCGGCCCGTTCGCGCTGCGGCGCAAGCCCGAACTCGCGGGCGGCGTCTGGCGGCCGTTCCTGCTCGCCGCCGGCCTGATCGTGTTCGCGGCCTGCTGGCATGCGCTTGTCGCGGCACGCGCGCAAGGCGTGCCGTTCGTGCTGTCGCTGCTGCTGGTCGTCTGGCTGGCCGATATCGGCGCATACTTCGCGGGCAAGGCCTTCGGAAAGCGTAAACTGGCCGTGACGATCAGCCCCGGCAAGAGCTGGGAAGGCGCGATCGGCGGCTGGCTGGCCGTGATGATCGTCGCCGGTGTCGCGATGGCCGCGCATGCGTTCGAGCCGACCCTGTTTTCCGCATTTGCCGCCCGCTACGGGATGCCCGGCGCGTGGGCCGCGCTGACGCTACTGGTCGTGTACAGCGTGATCGGCGACCTGTTCGAGTCACTGTTGAAGCGGCAGGCGGGCGTGAAGGATTCGAGCGGACTGCTGCCGGGCCATGGCGGCGTGCTCGACCGGGTCGACGCGCTGCTGCCGGTGCTGCCGCTCGCGATGCTGCTGCTTGGTTAAACCATTCATTCTTTTATGCAAAAACGTCTGACATTGCTCGGTTCCACGGGCTCGATCGGAGACAGCACGCTCGACGTGGTCGCGCGCCATCCCGAACGCTTCTCGGTCTACGCGCTGACCGCGCACCGCAACGGCGACAAGCTCGTCGAGCAGTGTCTGCGCTTCGCGCCCGAAGTGGCGGTGGTCGGCGATGCCGCGACGGCCGCGCACGTCGAGGCGAAGCTGCGCGCGGCGGGCAGCAAGACGACCGTGCTGTACGGCCCGCAGGCGCTCGTCGACGTGTCGAAGAGCGACGGCTGCGATACGGTGGTCGCGGCGATCGTCGGCGCGGCCGGCCTCGCGCCGAGCCTCGCGGCCGCGCGCGCCGGCAAGCGGATCCTGCTCGCGAACAAGGAATCGCTCGTGATGTCGGGCGCGATCTTCATGGACGCCGTACGCGATCATGGCGCGATCCTGCTGCCGGTCGACAGCGAACACAACGCGATCTTCCAGTGCATGCCGCGCGACGCGGCCGAGCACGGCGGGATCTCGAAGATCATCCTGACCGCGTCGGGCGGCCCGTTCCGCACGCGCGAACCGGCCACGCTCGCCGACGTGACGCCGGACGAGGCGTGCAAGCATCCGAACTGGGTGATGGGCCGCAAGATCTCGGTCGATTCGGCGACGATGATGAACAAGGGCCTCGAGGTGATCGAGGCGCACTGGATCTTCGGGTTGCCGGGCGATCGCATCGACGTGCTGATCCATCCGCAGAGCGTGATCCATTCGCTCGTGTCGTACCGTGACGGTTCGGTGCTCGCGCAGCTCGGCAACCCCGACATGCGCACGCCGATCGCGCACGCGCTCGCGTTCCCCGAGCGCGTCGACGCGGGCGTCGGCCCGCTCGACCTCGCGCAGATCGCGCAGCTGTCGTTCGAGAAGCCCGATTACGCGCGCTTCCCGTGCCTCGCGCTCGCGCTGAAGGCGCTCGAGGAAGGCGGCATCGCGAGCGCCGCATTGAACGCGGCGAACGAGGTTGCGGTCGAAGCATTTCTCGAGCGCCGGATCGGCTTCATGGCGATCGCGGCGACGGTCGACGCGGTGCTCAACGCGCTGCCGAACCGTGCGCCCGACGGGCTCGACGACGTCCTGGCGGCGGACGCCGAGGCACGCCGCCTCGCCGCCGAAATCATTGCAAAAGCGCCTGCGCCACGCGTGGAGCGTACCGTCTGAATGGAGTGCTCATGAACGTGCTGGTCGAACTGGTCGCGTTTGCGGTGGCGATCGGGGTACTGGTCGTCGTGCATGAGTACGGGCACTATCGTGTCGCGCGCTGGTGCGGCGTGAAGGTCCTGCGATTCTCCATCGGCTTCGGCCAGCCCCTCGCACGCTGGGTCAGCCGCCGCACGGGCACCGAGTGGACGCTGTCCGCGCTGCCGCTTGGCGGCTACGTGAAGATGCTCGACGAGCGCGATCCGGGCCCCGGCATCCGGCCCGACGAACTCGGGCAGGCGTTCAACCGGCAGTCCGTCTACAAGCGGATCGCGATCGTCGCGGCCGGCCCGATTGCGAACTTCCTGTTGGCAATCGCGCTGTTCTCGATCGTGTTTGCCACCGGCGTGACCGAGCCGGCCGCGGTCGTCGCGCCGCCGGCCGCCGGAACGGTGGCGGCCCGTGCGGGCTTCGACGGCGGCGAGACGGTCGTGTCGATCCGCGACGCGCGCACCGGCGACGCGCAGGGCGGCGAGTCCGAGCCGGTGCGGTCGTGGTCGGACCTGCGCTGGAAGCTGCTGTCGGCCGCGTTCGATCACCGCGAGATCGTGCTCGGCGCACGCGACGGCAACACGACGTTCGATTTCCGCGTCGACCTCCGGCAGGTTCCCGACAGTCAGCTCGACGACGATTTCATGGCCCATCTGGGCTTCGAGACCGGCGGCGGCACGCTGTCGGTCGCGTCCGTGCAGCCGGGCAGCGCGGCGGAGCAGGCGGGCCTGAAGGCCGGCGACACGCTGGTGGCGCTCGACGGCAAGCCGATCGGCGGCGCGACGCGTTTCATCGATTCGGTGAAGCACCATGCGGGGCAGGCGCTCGACCTGCGGATCGAGCGCAACGGCGCCGCGCAGACGGTGTCGATCGTGCCGCAGATGCAGCGCGACGACGAATCGGGGCAGCAGGTCGGCCGGATCGGCGCGGCGCTGTCGATGCACGCGCCGTCCGTCGACGTGCGCTACGGGCCGATCGAGAGCCTGCGGCTCGGCGCGCACCGCACGTGGGACATCTCCGTGTATTCGCTGAAGATGTTCGGGCGCATGATCACGGGCAACGCGTCGCTGAAGAACCTGTCCGGCCCGGTGACGATCGCCGACTACGCGGGCAAGAGCGCGCGGCTCGGACCGTCGGCGTTCCTGTCGTTCCTCGCCCTTGTCAGCATTAGCCTTGGCGTCCTGAACTTGTTGCCGATTCCCGTTTTGGACGGGGGGCATCTGTTATATTATGCGGTTGAAGCCGCGACCGGGAAAGCCGTCTCGGAGCGCTGGCAGCTGATTCTGCAAAGAGCCGGGTTGATCTGCATCGTCGCATTGTCGGCGATCGCGCTGTTCAACGATCTGGCTCGGTTAATCCATTTCTGAAGCGTCAGGCGGCCGCCGCTCGGCAGTCGCCCGATTTGATGCAGCTAAATATTGGGGATGCATGTTGTTCAAACCTCATCGCTTTGTACCTAAGACAGTTGCAGCGGCCGCGCTCGCCGCTCACGGCCTCGCGGCGCATGCAGCGGCACCGTTCGTGGTGCAAGACATCAAGATCGAGGGGCTGCAGCGCGTCGAAGCGGGTTCGGTGTTCGCCTATCTGCCGATCAAGCAGGGCGATACCTTCACGGACGACAAGGCATCCGAAGCAATCCGCGCGTTGTACGCGACGGGCTTTTTCAACGACGTGCGCATCGCCACGCAAGGCAACGTCGTCATCGTGCAGGTGCAGGAGCGTCCGGCCATCGCGTCGATCGACTTCACCGGCACGAAGGAATTCGACAAGGACAACCTGACGAAGGCGCTGCGCGCGGTCGGTCTCGCCGACGGCCGCTACTACGACAAGGCGCTCGTCGACAAGGCCGAGCAGGAGCTCAAGCGCCAGTACCTGACGCGCGGCTTCTATGCGGCCGAAGTCAAGACGACGATCACGCCGGTCGACGCGAACCGCGTGTCGATCCTGTTCGCGGTGGCCGAAGGCCCGAGCGCGAAGATCCGCCAGATCAACTTCATCGGCAACAAGGCGTTCAGCACCAGCACGCTGCGCGACGAGATGCAGCTGTCGACGCCGAACTGGTTCTCCTGGTACACGAAGAACGACCTGTACTCGAAGGAAAAGCTCACGGGCGACCTCGAGGCCGTACGCTCGTACTACCTGAACCGCGGCTACCTCGAGTTCAACATCGAGTCGACCCAGGTGTCGATCTCGCCCGACAAGAAGGACATGTACCTGACGGTCACGCTGCACGAAGGCGAGCCGTATACGGTGTCGGGCATCAAGCTGTCGGGCAACCTGCTCGATCGCGAAGCCGAACTCAACAAGCTGATCAAGATCAAGCCGGGCGATCGCTTCTCGGCCGAAAAGCTGCAGCAGACCACCAAGTCGATCGTCGACAAGCTCGGTGAATACGGTTACGCATTCGCGACCGTCAACGCGCAGCCGGACATCGACCAGGCGAACCACAAGGTGAACCTGAACCTCGTCGTCGATCCGAGCCGCCGCGTGTACGTGCGCCGCATCAACGTGGTCGGCAACACGCGCACGCGCGACGAAGTGGTGCGTCGCGAAATGCGCCAGCTCGAAAGCTCGTGGTTCGATTCGAACCGCCTCGCGCTGTCGAAGGACCGCGTGAACCGTCTCGGCTACTTCACCAACGTCGACGTGACGACGGTGCCGGTCGAAGGCACGAACGACCAGGTCGACGTGAACGTGAAGGTCGACGAAAAGCCGACCGGCGCGATCACGCTGGGCGCCGGCTTCTCGTCGACGGACAAGGTCGTGCTGTCGGCCGGCGTGTCGCAGGACAACGTGTTCGGTTCGGGTACCAGCCTGTCGGTGAACGTCAACACCGCGAAGAGCTACCGGACGCTGACCGTCACGCAGGTCGACCCGTACTTCACGGTCGACGGCATCAAGCGGATCACGGACGTCTACTACCGCACGTACCAGCCGCTCTACTATTCGACCAGCTCGAGCTTCCGGATCATCAGCGCGGGCGGCAACCTGAAGTTCGGCATCCCGTTCTCGGAAGTCGACACCGTCTACTTCGGCGCGGGCTTCGAGCAGAACCGCCTCGACGTCGATTCGAACACGCCGCAGAGCTACCAGGATTACGTGAACCAGTTCGGCCGCGTGTCGAACACGGTGCCGCTGACGGTGGCATGGTCGCGCGACGCGCGCGACAGCGCGCTGATTCCGAGCCGCGGCTACTTCACGCAGGCGAACATGGAGTACGGCGTGCCGGTCGGCAAGATCCAGTACTACAAGGCCGACCTGCAGGCGCAGTACTACTATTCGTTCTCGCGCGGCTTCATCCTGGGCCTGAACCTGCAAGGCGGCTACGGTAACGGTATCGGCAACCCGTACCCGATCTTCAAGAACTACTACGCGGGCGGTATCGGCTCCGTGCGTGGCTACGAGCCGAGCTCGCTGGGCCCGCGCGACACGAAGACGAACGACCCGATCGGCGGTTCGAAGATGGTCGTCGGCAACATCGAACTGACGTTCCCGCTGCCGGGCACGGGCTACGACCGCACGCTGCGCGTGTTCACGTTCCTCGACGGCGGTAACGTGTGGGGCAACGCGCCGGGCGGCACGAGTACGGGCGCGAACGGCCTGCGCTACGGCTACGGTGTGGGTCTCGCGTGGATCTCGCCGATCGGCCCGCTGAAGCTGAGCCTCGGCTTCCCGCTGCAGAAGCACGAAGGCGACCAGTACCAGAAATTCCAGTTCCAGATCGGGACGGCGTTCTGACCGAACGCATGACAACAGCAACGAGAGGGTAATTTTGCTAACCGGTAAGTTTTCGAAACGAGTGATGTGCGCGCTGACCGTTGCGCTGGCCCTGGGCGCGGCAACGGTGCACGCACAGGACGTCGCCCGCATCGCGGCGGTCAATTCGGATCGGATCCTGCGCGAGTCGGCGCCCGCGAAGGCGGCGCAGACGAAGCTCGAAGCCGAGTTCGCGAAGCGCGACAAGGATCTGCAGGACCTGGCCGCACGCCTGAAGTCGATGTCCGACTCGCTGGACAAGAACGGCACGTCGCTGTCGGCGGCCGACCGCGCGCAGAAGCAGCGCGACCTCGCCCAGCTCGATACCGACTTCCAGCGCAAGCAGCGCGAGTTCCGCGAGGACCTGAACCAGCGTCGCAACGAGGAGCTGGCGGCCGTGCTGGAGCGGGCGAACAAGGTCATCAAGCAGATCGCCGAGCAGCAGAATTACGACCTGATCGTGCAGGAAGCCGTGTACGTCAGCCCGCGCATCGACATCACCGACAAGGTGCTCAAGGCGCTCGCGTCCGGCTCGGCGAACTGAACGGAGCAGACGACGAATGGCATTGACGCTTGAGGAACTCGTAAAGCGGTTCGGCGGCGAGATCGCCGGCGACGCACAGTGCAAGGTGGGCGGGCTCGCGCCGCTCGACCAGGCCGGCCCGCAGCAGCTCGCGTTCCTCGCGAACCCGAAGTACCTGTCGCAGGTCGAGTCGACCCGCGCGGGCGCGGTGCTGATCGCACCGAAGGATCTCGAAAAGCTGGGCGCGGCGGCCGGCGGCCGCAACTTCATCGTGACGCCCAATCCGTACGCGTACTTCGCGCGCGTCGCGCAGATGTTCATCGACCTGGCCACGCCGCAGCGCGCCGCCGGCGTGCATCCGAGCGCGACGATCGATCCGGCCGCGAAGGTCGCCGCGAGCGCGGTGATCGGCCCGCACGTGACGGTCGAGGCCGGTGCGGTGATCGAGGACGGCGTGCAACTCGACGCGAACGTCTTCGTCGGCCGCGGCACGACGATCGGCGCCGGCTCGCACTTCTATCCGAACGCATCGGTGTACCACGGCTGCAAGATCGGCCCGCGCGCGATCGTCCATGCGGGCGCCGTGATCGGCTCCGACGGTTTCGGCTTCGCGCCGGATTTCGTCGGCGACGGCGATGCGCGCACCGGCAGCTGGGTCAAGATCCCGCAGGTCGGCGGCGTGACGATCGGCCCGGACGTCGAAATCGGCGCGAACACGACGATCGACCGCGGTGCGATGGCGGATACCGTCATCGACGAATGCGTGAAGATCGACAACCAGGTGCAGATCGCCCACAACTGCCGGATCGGCGCGTACACGGTGATCGCCGGCAAGGCGGGCATCGCGGGCAGCACGACGATCGGCCGCCACTGCATGATCGGCGGCGCGGCCGGGATCGCCGGCCACGTGACGCTCGGCGACTATGTCATCATCACCGCGAACTCGGGCGTATCGAAGTCGCTGCCGAAGGCCGGCATCTATACCAGCGCGTTCCCGGCCGTCGATCACGGCGAATGGAACAAGAGCGCCGCACTCGTGCGCAACCTCGACAAGCTGCGCGAGCGCATCAAGGCGCTCGAAGCCGCGCTCGCCGCCCAGGGCGGCACGGGCGCCTGAGCGCATCATGCGAGACCACCAACCGGGCACGGCCAGCGCAACCGGCCCGGTTTGCCAGACTGGGCCGCGCGGCGGCCCGCTTCAGCCTTTGCATCACCACCGCGCAGCCTCTGCGTGAGACGAACCATCATGAGCACTGAAAAAATCAATCTCGACATCCACAAGATCCTCACGCTGCTGCCGCATCGCTACCCGATTCTGCTCGTCGACCGCGTGCTCGAACTCGAACCGCACAAAGGGATCAAAGCGCTGAAGAACGTGTCGATCAACGAGCCGTTTTTCCAGGGGCATTTCCCGAAGCGGCCGGTGATGCCGGGCGTGCTGATCCTCGAGGCGCTCGCGCAGGCGGCTGCGTTGCTGACCTTCGCGGAAGAGCAGCCGAAGGATCCGGAGAACACGCTGTACTACTTCGTCGGCATCGACGGCGCGCGGTTCAAGCGCGTGGTCGAGCCGGGCGATCAACTGATTCTGAACGTGACGTTCGAACGCTACATCCGCGGCATCTGGAAGTTCAAGGCGGTGGCGGAAGTGGACGGCAAGGTGGCGGCGGAAGCCGAACTGATGTGCACGGTCAAGACGGCCGACGCGGCGCCCTGAGCGACGCGGCACGCATGGGCAACGCAACGCGACACATCACATCGAGAGGCAACGGCGCATGACCAGGATTCATCCCACCGCGATCGTCGAGCCGGGCGCGCAGATCGACGAATCGGTCGAGATCGGCCCGTACGCGATCGTCGGTCCGCACGTCACGATCGGCGCGCGCACGACGATCGGCTCGCACAGCGTGATCGAAGGCCATACGACGCTCGGCGAAGACAACCGCATCGGCCATTACGCGTCGGTCGGCGGCCGTCCGCAGGACATGAAGTACAAGGACGAGCCCACGAAGCTCGTGATCGGCAACCGCAACACGATCCGCGAGTTCACGACGATCCACACGGGTACCGTGCAGGACCTCGGCGTGACGACGCTCGGCGACGACAACTGGATCATGGCCTACGTGCACATCGGCCATGACTGCCGCGTCGGCAACCACGTGATCCTGTCGAGCAACGCGCAGATGGCCGGCCACGTCGAGATCGGCGACTGGGCGATCGTCGGCGGCATGTCGGGCGTCCACCAGTTCGTGCGCATCGGCGCGCACTCGATGCTGGGCGGCGCATCGGCGCTCGTGCAGGACATCCCGCCGTTCGTGATCGCGGCCGGCAACAAGGCCGAACCGCACGGGATCAACGTCGAGGGGCTGCGCCGGCGCGGCTTCTCGCCCGATGCGATCTCGGCGCTGCGCAGCGCGTACCGCGTGCTCTACAAGAGCGGCCTGTCGTTCGAGGAAGCGAAGGTGCAGTTGCGCGAGCTGGCGGAGGCGGGCGGCGACGGCGACGTGCCGGTGAAGGCGTTCGTCGATTTCATCGACGCGTCGCAACGCGGCATCATCCGCTAAGCGATGCCGCTTCCGACCAATCAGCTCCGGCTCGCGATGGTGGCCGGCGAGCCGTCGGGCGACCTGCTCGGGGCGTCGCTGCTCGGCGGGCTGCGCGAGCGGCTGCCCGAATCGGCCCAGTATTACGGGATCGGCGGGCAGCGGATGATCGCGCACGGCTTCGACTCGCACTGGCAGATGGACAAGCTGACCGTGCGCGGTTATGTCGAGGCGCTCGGCCAGATTCCCGAGATCCTGCGGATTCGCGGCGAACTGAAGCGCCAGCTGCTCGCCGAGCGGCCTGACGCGTTCATCGGCGTCGACGCGCCCGACTTCAACTTCAACGTCGAACAGGCCGCGCGCGACGCGGGCATTCCGTCGATCCACTTCGTGTGCCCGTCGATCTGGGCATGGCGCGGCGGCCGGATCAAGAAGATCGCCAAGTCCGTCGACCACATGCTGTGCCTGTTCCCGTTCGAGCCGGCGATCCTCGACAAGGCCGGTGTCGCATCGACCTATGTCGGCCATCCGCTGGCCGACGAGATTCCGCTCGAACCCGACACGCACGGCGCGCGCATCGCACTGGGGCTGCCCGCGGACGGCCCCGTGATCGCGGTGCTGCCGGGCAGCCGGCGCTCCGAGATCGCGCTGATCGGCCCGACCTTCTGCGCGGCGATGGCGCTGATGCAGCAGCGCGAGCCCGGCGTGCGGTTCGTGATGCCGGCGGCGACGCCCGCCCTGCGCGAACTGCTGCAGCCGCTCGTCGATGCGCATCCGCAACTCGCGCTGACGATCACCGACGGCCGCTCGCAGGTGGCGATGACGGCCGCCGACGCGATCCTCGTGAAGAGCGGCACCGTCACGCTGGAAGCCGCGCTGCTGAAGAAGCCGATGGTGATCTCGTACAAGGTGCCCTGGCTGACCGGGCAGATCATGCGCCGGCAGGGCTACCTGCCGTACGTCGGCTTGCCGAACATCCTGGCGGGGCGGTTCGTCGTGCCCGAGCTGCTGCAGCATTTCGCGACGCCCGAGGCGCTCGCCGATGCGACGCTCACGCAGTTGCGCGACGATGCGAACCGTCGCACGCTGACCGAAGTGTTTACCGAAATGCATCTTTCGCTGCGGCAGAATACGGCCGTGAAGGCGGCCGAAGCCGTCGTGCGCGTGCTTGAACATCGCAAGGGGCGCGCATGACCGCAGTACGCGTCCCACGCAGGCGCGCGTCGATCGACGTGCAGGGCGGTTTCGACTTCAGCCGCCCCGACGAGATCGTCTGCGGCGTCGACGAAGCCGGCCGCGGCCCGCTCGCCGGGCCGGTGGTGGCCGCCGCGGTGATTCTCGATCCGGCGCAGCCGATCGACGGGCTCGACGATTCGAAGGCGCTGTCCGCGAAGAAGCGCGATGCGCTGTACGAGCTGATCGTCACGCGTTCGCGCGCGTATTGCGTGGCGTCGGCGAGCGTCGACGAGATCGACACGCTGAACATCCTGCACGCGACGATGCTCGCGATGAAGCGGGCCGTGGAGGGCCTGTCGGTCCTGCCGACGCTCGCGCAGATCGACGGCAACCGCTGCCCGACGCTGACCGTGCGGGCCGAGGCGATCGTCAGCGGCGATGCGCTCGTGCCGAGCATCTCGGCCGCGTCGATCCTCGCGAAGGTCACGCGCGACCGCATGCTCGTCGACCTGCACGAACGCTACCCGGTGTACGGTTTCAACGTGCATGCGGGCTACGGCACCGCGAAACACCTTGCCGCACTGCGCGAGCACGGCCCGTGCGAAGCGCATCGACGCACTTTCGCACCGGTGCGTGCGGCACTCGACCTGATTCGATGAAAAGCATTACTTCCCGCGACAACCCGTTGTACAAGCGCCTGAAGGCGCTGGCGGGTTCGACGCCCCATCAGCGCCGCAGCGGCCAGGCGCTGCTCGAAGGCTTCCATCTCGCGAGCGCGTACCTCGATACGGGCGCGACGCCCGAGCTGTGCGTGACGACCGAGGGCGCGCTCGGCCACGCGGAAGCGCAGACGATCGTCGCGCGTATCGACGCGCAGCGGGTCGTCACGCTGCCCGACGCACTGTTCGGCCAGTTGTCGAACGTCGTCAACGGCGTCGGCTTCCTGCTGCTCGTCGACCGGCCCGAACATCCGCTGCCCGCGCGCGTCGCGCATACGTCGATCGTGCTCGACGGCGTGCAGGATGCCGGCAACGTCGGCTCGATCCTGCGCAGCGCGGCGGCGGCCGGCGTGCGCCACGTGTTCTGTGCGCCGGGAACGGCATACGCGTGGTCGTCGAAGGTGCTGCGCTCGGGCATGGGCGCTCATTTCCTGCTGTCGATCCACGAGGATGTCGACGCTGCCGCGCTCGCCGAACGGCTCGACGTGCCGGTCGCGCTGACCGACTCGCACGGCGCGCAGGCGGTCTACGACTGCAACCTGTCGGGGCCGGTTGCCTGGGTGTTCGGCAACGAGGGCGCCGGCGTGTCGGCGTTCTGGCGCGACGCGGCCACGCATCGCGTGACGATTCCGCAGCCGGGCGGAATGGAGTCGCTGAACGTCGCAGCGGCGGCCGCGGTGTGCCTGTTCGAGCAGGTGCGCCAGCAGCGGCCTGCCTGACGCACGGCGCGCGCCAAGCGCCGCACGACGAAAAAAGGCCGCGTTCGACGCGGCCTTGCCGTTTCCGGCGGCGGCCATGCGGCCGCCCGTGCGCCGGTGCTCAGTACGACTGCCGGTCGAGACGGATTTCCTGCAGGATCGTCGTCGCGATTTCCTCGATCGACTTGTGCGTCGACGACAGCCACTTGATCCCCTCGCGACGCATCATCGCCTCGGCCTCGTTGATCTCGTAGCGGCAATTCTCGGGGGCCGCGTACTTGCTGCCGGGACGGCGCTCGTTGCGGATCTCCGACAGGCGCTGCGGGTCGATCGACAGCCCGAACAGCTTCTCGCGGTGCGGGGAGAGTGCCGACGGCAGCTTGCCGCGCTCGAAATCCTCCGGAATCAGCGGATAGTTTGCCGCCTTCACGCCGTACTGCATCGCAAGGTACAGGCTCGTCGGCGTCTTGCCGCTGCGCGACACGCCGACGAGGATCACGTCGGCTTCCGACAGGTTGCGGTTCGACTGGCCGTCGTCGTGCGCGAGCGAGAAGTTGATCGCCTCGATCCGCGTCTTGTACTCCTCGGTGTCCGCATTCTGGTGGCCGCGGCCCATCGCGTGGCTCGACTTGAGCTCCAGTTCCTGCTCGAGCGGTTCGACGAAGCGCTGGAACATGTCGAGCACGAGCGCGTTCGAGCGCTTGACGATGTCGTTCGATTCGCTGTCGACGAGCGTCGTGAACACGATCGCGCGGCGGCCATCGTGCACGGCGGCCTCGTTGATCTTCTCGACGGTCGCATAGGCCTTGTCGGGCGAGTCGACGAACGGCACGCGCACGAGACGGAATTTCTGGTCGAACTGGGAGAGGATCGAGTGCGCGAAGGTTTCGGCAGTGATCCCGGTGCCGTCGGAGACGATGAATACGGTAGGCAGCATGAATCTGGACGTCGAGCGTGAAGGGCGGTTGCGCGGGCGGCTGGAGGCGCGCCTCCAGACCCAGTGACAAGGTCGCGCCACATCCGGCAGCCGGCACGGTAGAATAGCGGCAACCTGTTGGATAAGCAATTGCGGGGGCAGGGCGCGAACGGCGCCCGCGGCTTGACCGCTGGATTCCAGAATTCCCGGCAAGTCTGGCGATTTGTCTGCATATATCGCCCTTCTGCCGGGATTTTTGCAAATCGGGTCGGAATATTTTCCGCCGCTGCGAGTGTTTATCTAACAGGTTGCGCAAGACGCGCCGCGCCTTTTTGCAAGCGCCCGCGTTCGAGCCCACTTGCGCGATCGAGCATTTTTTTCACACTTAGGGGCTTGTATGACTAACGCAGCAAACGTCGCAAAGGACCAGGCGTATGTAATTCCGTTCGAGCAGTTGCGGATGACCGATGTGGAGATCGTGGGCGGCAAGAATGCGTCGCTCGGCGAGATGATCAGCCAGCTTTCCGAAGCAGGCGTTCGCGTACCCACCGGTTTCGCCACGACCGCGCTCGCGTTCCGCGATTTCCTCAAGCACAACGACCTCACCGATCGTATCGCCAAGCGTCTCGAGTCCCTCGACATCGACGACGTGAAGGCGCTCGCCGAAGCCGGTGCCGAGATCCGCAAGTGGATCGTCGACGCACCGCTGCAGGCGCGCCTCGAGGAAGAAATCCGCGCGCAGTTCGACATCCTCAAGAACGGCTCGCCGAGCGAACTGTCGTTCGCCGTGCGTTCGTCCGCGACCGCGGAAGACCTGCCCGACGCATCGTTCGCCGGTCAGCAGGAGTCCTACCTGAACGTCGTCGGCATCGAGGACGTGCTCGACCGCATGAAGCACGTGTTCGCGTCGCTGTACAACGACCGCGCGATCTCGTACCGCGTGCACAAGGGCTTCACGCACGCGGAAGTCGCGCTGTCGGCCGGCGTGCAGCGCATGGTCCGCTCGGACGTCGGCGCCGCCGGCGTGATGTTCACGATCGACACCGAATCGGGCTTCAAGGACGCCGTGTTCATCACGTCGAGCTACGGCCTGGGCGAAACCGTCGTGCAGGGCGCGGTGAACCCGGACGAGTTCTACGTGTTCAAGACGACGCTCGCCCAGGACAAATACCCGATCATCCGCCGCTCGATCGGCTCGAAGCTGATCAAGATGGAATTCACGCAGCCGGGCGAGCCGGGCCGCGTGAAGACGGTCGACGTGCCGCACGAACAGCGCAACCGCTACTCGATCACCGACGAGGACGTGATCGAGCTGGCGAAGTACGCGGTCATCATCGAGAAGCACTACCAGCGTCCGATGGACATCGAGTGGGGCAAGGACGGCCGCGACGGCAAGATCTTCATCCTGCAGGCACGTCCGGAAACGGTGAAGAGCCAGGCAACCGGCAAGGCCGAGCAGCGCTTCAAGCTGAAGGGCCAGTCGCAGGTGCTGGCGACGGGCCGTGCGATCGGTCAGAAGATTGGCGCGGGCCCCGTGCGCGTGATCCAGGATCCGTCGGAAATGGAACGCGTGCAGCCGGGCGACGTGCTGGTGGCCGACATGACCGACCCGAACTGGGAGCCGGTGATGAAGCGTGCGGCCGCGATCGTCACGAACCGCGGCGGCCGTACCTGCCACGCGGCGATCATCGCGCGTGAGCTCGGCGTGCCGGCAGTCGTCGGCTGCGGCGACGCGACCGACGTGCTGAAGGACGGCGCGCTCGTCACGGTATCGTGCGCGGAAGGCGACGAAGGCAAGATCTACGACGGCCTGCTCGAGACGGAAGTCACGGAAGTGCAGCGCGGCGAACTGCCGGAAATCCCGGTCAAGATCATGATGAACGTCGGCAACCCGCAGCTCGCGTTCGATTTCTCGCAACTGCCGAACGGCGGCGTGGGTCTCGCGCGTCTCGAGTTCATCATCAACAACAACATCGGCGTTCACCCGAAGGCGATTCTCGAGTACCCGAACATCGACCAGGACCTGAAGAAGGCGGTCGAGAGCGTCGCGCGCGGTCACGCATCGCCGCGTCAGTTCTACGTCGACAAGCTGACCGAAGGCGTCGCGACGATCGCGGCGGCGTTCTATCCGAAGCCCGTGATCGTGCGCCTGTCCGACTTCAAGTCGAACGAGTACAAGAAGCTGATCGGCGGTTCGCGTTACGAGCCGGACGAGGAAAACCCGATGCTGGGCTTCCGCGGCGCGTCGCGTTACATCGCCGAGGACTTCGCGCAGGCGTTCGAGATGGAGTGCCGTGCACTGAAGCGCGTGCGCGACGAGATGGGCCTGACCAACGTCGAGATCATGGTGCCGTTCGTGCGGACCGTGAAGCAGGCGGAGCGTGTCGTCGGCCTGCTCGAGAAGTTCGGCCTGAAGCGCGGCGAAAACGGCCTGCGCCTCGTGATGATGTGCGAAGTTCCGACCAACGCGATCCTCGCCGAAGAGTTCCTGGAGCACTTCGACGGTTTCTCGATCGGCTCGAACGACCTCACGCAGCTCACGCTCGGCCTCGACCGCGACTCGGGCATGGAACTGCTGGCCGTCGACTTCGACGAACGCGACCCGGCCGTCAAGTTCCTGCTCAAGCGTGCGATCGATACCTGCCGCAAGATGGGCAAGTACGTCGGTATCTGCGGCCAGGGCCCGTCCGATCACCCGGACTTCGCGCAGTGGCTGACCGACGAAGGCATCGTGTCGATCTCGCTGAACCCGGACACGATCATCGACACGTGGCAAGCGCTCGCCGCGAACCGGAAGTAACGCCCGGTAATGCATCTTCGGCGAAGGAGCGGCAACGTCGCTTCTTCGATGAAGGCAAAATGCAAGGTTCATGCTATAAACACCCCGGTAATCACCGGGGTGTTTTTGTTTGTCGGTACAGGTACACGCCGGGCCGCCCCCGCGGGGAGTAGCGAGCGAGAGCAAGCGCGGGGGGCGTTTTCGAGGAGACCACAATCATGTCGGGGCATCTGTTCTGGTGGGTCGCGGTGGGCGTGCTGGTCGTCGCCGAGTTGCTGACCGGTACGTTCTATCTGCTGATGATCGCGCTCGGCTTTCTCGCGGGCGGGTTGCTGCAGCTGGCCGGTTTCGCGCCGCACGTGCAGTTCGGCGCGGCGGCCGCGGTCGCGATCGTCGCGATGATCGCGCTGCGCCGTTCGGGGCTCGGCCGCAAGCAGAAGCGCGACACGTCGACGAATCCCGACGTCAATCTCGATATCGGCTCGACCGTCACGGTCGACGCGTGGCACGACCGCCGCGCGCGCGTGCAGTATCGCGGCGCCGACTGGGATGTCGAGCTCGCGCACGGCGAGCGCGACGATGCGCACGTCTATCAGGTGAGCGCCGTGCGCGGCAATTGTCTCGTGGTCGTGGCGAAACCCGCGGGCTGATCGTCCGCTGATACAACAAGGAGGGAATACTTCATGGATTCGCTGATCATCTGGGTTGTCCTGCTCGTCATCGCGATCGTGATCGTGTCGAAGACGGTGAAGATCGTGCCGCAGCAGCATGCATGGGTGCTGGAGCGCTTCGGGCGCTATCACGCGACGCTGTCGCCCGGCCTGAACATCGTGCTGCCGTTCGTCGATCGCATCGCGTACCGGCACGTGCTGAAGGAAATTCCGCTCGACGTGCCGAGTCAGGTCTGCATCACGCGCGACAACACGCAGCTGCAGGTCGACGGCGTGCTGTACTTCCAGGTGACCGATCCGATGAAGGCGTCGTACGGGTCGAGCAACTTCGTGCTCGCGATCACGCAGCTCGCGCAAACCACGCTGCGCTCGGTGGTCGGCAAGCTCGAACTCGACAAGACGTTCGAGGAGCGCGACTTCATCAATCACAACATCGTGTCGGCGCTCGACCAGGCCGCGGCGAACTGGGGCGTGAAGGTGCTGCGCTACGAGATCAAGGACCTGACGCCGCCGAAGGAAATCCTGCACGCGATGCAGGCGCAGATCACCGCGGAGCGCGAGAAGCGCGCGCTGATCGCCGCTTCGGAAGGCCGCAAGCAGGAGCAGATCAACCTCGCGTCGGGCGCGCGTGAAGCGGCCATCCAGAAGTCCGAAGGCGAGCGGCAGGCCGCGATCAACCAGGCGCAGGGCGAGGCCGCCGCGATCCTGGCGGTGGCCGAGGCAAACGCGCAGGCGATCCAGAAGATCGCGAATGCGATCCAGTCGCAAGGCGGGATGGATGCGGTGAACCTGAAGGTCGCCGAGCAGTATGTGAACGCGTTCTCGAATCTCGCGAAGCAGGGCAACACGCTGATCGTGCCGTCGAACCTGTCGGACCTCGGTACGGCGATCTCGTCGGCGCTGACGATCGTCAAGAAAGCATCGACGCCCGTGAAGGGCTGAACCGCGCGCAACCGCGGCCCAGGCGGCCGCCGCGTGCGATCGGCGTGCGGCGAATCGTCGCGCAGCCGGGCGACCGGCAGGCAGGAATCAGATCGCCCAAAGCAACACGGCCCGCTTCGAGCGGGCCGTGTCGTTTGCGTGGCGGGTCGCGCGCGTCAGGTGCCGGCGCGCATGATGCGTGCCTTTTCGCGTTCCCAGTCGCGCTTTTTCTCGGTTTCGCGCTTGTCGTGCAACTTCTTGCCCTTCGCGAGCGCGATGTCGCACTTCACGCGACCACCCTTGTAGTGGAAGTTCAGCGGCACGAGCGTGTAGCCGCGCTGCTCGACCTTGCCGATCAGTTTCTTGATTTCCTCGCGGTGCAGCAGCAGCTTGCGCGTGCGAACCGGGTCGGGCTTGATGTGCGTCGAGGCTTCGGGCAGCGGGCTGATATGGGTACCGATCAGGAAGATCTCGGCGTTCTTCACCACGACGTAGCCTTCCTTGATCTGGCCGCGCCCGGCGCGCAGCGCCTTGACTTCCCAGCCCTCCAGCACGAGCCCCGCCTCGTAGCGTTCCTCGATGTGATAATCGAAGTGCGCTTTCCTGTTGTCGATGATGCTCATGAAAGGATCGGCCCAACTCGTTTAAAATCACGATTTTAGCAAAGCGGGGCGGGAATCGCCCGGCTTGCGTTCCCACCTCAAGCGATGCCGCGCGATTTATGGCAGATGTCCAAAAAACCGTATTGATCCGCCATTCGGCGGAACAGATGTTCGACCTCGTCACCGACGTGGCCGACTACCCCAATTTCCTGCCCTGGTGCGGCGGTGTCGAGATTCGCCGTCAGGACGAGAGCGGGATGGAAGCGCGCATCGACATCAACTTCAAGGGCATCAAGCAGCATTTCGCGACGCGCAACACGCAGCAGCGCCCGACGCGGATCGACATGGAGTTCACGGACGGCCCATTCAAGAAGTTCACGGGCTCGTGGCGCTTCACCGCGCTGCGCGCCGATGCGTGCAAGATCGAATTCGCGCTGCATTACGAATTTTCGAGCATCCTGCTCGAAAAGATCATCGGGCCCGTGTTCAGCCACATCGCGAACACGTTCGTCGATTCGTTCGTGAAGCGCGCGGACCAGCGCTACGGGAAGGGGTGACGCGATGCTGTCGATCGAAGTCTGCTATGCGCTGCCGGACCGCCAGACGCTGATTCCGCTGTCGCTGCCCGAAGGCGCGACCGTACGCTCGGCGATCGACGCGAGCGGCGTGCTTGCGCTGCATCCGGAGATCGATCTCGCGCACGCGAAGACCGGCGTGTACGGCAAGCTCGCGCCGCTCGACGCGCCGCTCGCCGATCACGATCGCGTCGAGATCTACCGCCCGCTGATCGTCGACCCGAAGCTGGCGCGTCAGCGGCGCGTCGACAAGTCCCGCCGCGACGGCTCGATCGAGGGCCGCAAGTGGATGCACAAGGACGCGCGCTGACGCGTTTTTCGTTCCGATTCGCCTGATCGCACGCCGCGGCGCGCTCAGTGGGCCGCGGCGTTTGCGTTTGTCGGCGCGCTGCCCGGCGTGTCGCCGTGCTGCCGCACCGAGCCGTACACGCCGGCGAGCAGCAGCACGAGCGCGGTGATTTCGAGGGCGTGCGGCATCCGCTGGTCGTACACGAACGCGTACAGCATCGCGAACACGGTTTCGAACACGATCAGCTGTCCCGACAGCGTGAGCGGCAAGCGCTTCGACGCCGCATTCCACAGGCCGTTGCCGAGCCACGACGCGCCGATCGCGAGCCCGAGATTCAGCAGCCAGAACAGCTGCCAGCGCGACGCCGGGACGGCCGCCTGCACCGTGCCGGCGGGCAGCGCGAGGATTGCGATCCAGCAGAGCGCGCCGATCAGGCCCGTCACGACACCCCATAGCACCGACCATTCGTTGCCGTCGAAATGATGATGGCGCTGCAGGTAGCGTGCGTTCGCGACCGCGTACCAGGTCCAGCTGGCGAGCGCGCCGGCCGCGCAGGCGATGCCGGCGAGTTTCTGGCCGAGGGTGGTCGCATGCGCGGCTTCGGACGTGAACAGGTCGACGTTGATGCAGGCGATGCCCGCGATCACCAGCGCGAGCGGGGCGGCGAGCCGCCGCAGCGGCACGGCGCCGTGGTCGCCGAGGCCCGCGAGCGTGACGGTCACGGGCAGCACGCCGACGATCAGCGAGCTGGGCGCGATACCGATCAGATGCACGGCGCCGGACAGCAGCATGTAATACGCGACGTTGCCGATGACGGCGAGCCTTACCAGCGCGACGAGGTCTTCGCGGGTCAGCCGCGCGAGCAGCGAGCGGGCGGCGGGCAGGGCGGCCGCGAGCGACACGAGGCCGTACATCGCGTAGCGGCCGGCGCTCAGCAGCAGCGGCGAGAAGTCGGTCAGCAGCCGCGGAACGAGAAACACCATGCCCCACAGGGCGCCTGCCAGGACACCGTAAACCACGCCGCGCTGCATCGACCGCTCCGAACGAATGACTGATGTGCGCGCATCTTAGCGACGCCGTCGCGGCGGTGTCTTGTTCATTCCTGCACTCGGCATGGGGCGCGGCGCGTCGGCCGGCGGCAGCGAATCAGCCCTCGGTCGGATCGGGCGAGGCGGGCGCGCCGTCGCCCGCTGCACGCGCGCGTGCCGGGCGCCGCACGGCGCGCAGCGTGCCGCTGTTGCCGCCGCCGCAGTAGAAGCGGTCGCGGCCGTCGGATTCGAGCCCCGATACGCCGACGCCAGCCGGCATGTCGACCTGTTCGAGGACCTGGCCCGTGTGCGGGTCGACGTGCCGCAGGTCGCTCTGGTCGGCTTCCCACGTGCCGTGCCACAGCTCGCCGTCGACCCACGTCACGCCGGTGACGAAGCGGTTCGATTCGATCGTGCGCAGCACGGCGCCCGATTCCGGATCGATCTGATGAATCTTGCGTTCGCGGTACTGGCCGACCCACAGCGTGCCTTCGGCCCACGCGAGCCCCGAGTCGGCGCCGCCGCCGGGGGCCGGGATCGTCGCGAGCACGCGACCCGATTCGGGATCGAGCTTCTCGATGCGGTCCTCGACGATCTGGAACAGGTGGCGGCCGTCGAACGCCGTGCCTGCATGCGCGGCAACGTCGAGCGAGCGCACGGTCGTGCCGCGCTCGGGATCGAGCGCATTCAGCTTGTCGCCGGACGCGTACCACACGTGCCGTCCGTCGAACGTGACGCCGTGCACGCCGTCGACGCCCGGAAACGGGCCGTATTCGCGAATGATCTCTGCCGTGGAGCGTTTCATGTTCGTCCCCTCGTCGTTCGATGCGGCCATCCTAATCGCCCGGCAGCGGCGCCGGGAGTAACAAGGTCGTCGCGAATCCGGGCAGCGGCGGCGTCATCCAGCGGCGCGCGCGGCCGCGGCCGAGCGCCTGCACCTTGCCGGCCTCCGCGAGCGTGTCGAGCGCGCGTTGCACGGTGCGCTGGCTCGCGCCGAGCGCGAGCGCCAGCGCGGAACTCGACCACGCTTCGCCGTCGGCGAGCAGCGCGAGGACGGCCGCGTGGCGATCGTCGACCGGGCGTGCGAGGACGACGGTCTCGCGTACGCCGAGCGGTTCGAGCGCAAAGCCGCGCGGTGTCGCGACGACGTTCGCGAGCGGGCGCAGCACCGCGCGCAGCCGGCCGATCTCGACGCGCAGCCGCGCGCGATGCGATTCGTCCGCCTGTTTGGCGCGGAATGCGGCGGCCACGAGCGCATTGCGCGACACGTCGGCCGGCCAGGCTTCGCCGAGCGCGCGGGCGAGCACGAACAGCACGGGGCGGCGCGCGAGCGACACGGTCGTGCGCGCATCGCGCACGGTGTGGCGGCACGCGTCGACGACGAGCGAGTTCGACGCGAACAGCGTCTCGACTTCGTCGAGCGGCACGAGCCGCGACGTGCCGCGTGCGATGAGTCGCGCGGCCGGTGCGTCGAGCACGCGGGCGGCGGTGTCGACCTCGGCCGTCAGCGCGGCGATACCGGCGTCGCGGGCGGCCGCGCGTGCCCGGGCGAGCGCCGCGCGGGCCGCGTGCGTGCGGAGGCGGCGCATCGCGATGCCGGCCGCGATCAGTTCATGGGCGGCGCGCGACGCGGACGGCAGCGGCGCGGGATCGAGATGCGCGAGCAGCCGCTCGGCGTCGTCGACATGGCCGATCAGCAGCAGTCGGCGTACGCCGAGATAGCGTGCATGCGCGGCATTCGCGCGGTCGCCGTGCGCGTCGAGCGTCGCGCAGGCCGCATCGAGTGCGCGCGTCGGCCAGCGCAAGTCGCGCGACGCGAGGGCGATCTCCGCTTCCGCGACGACGCAGCGCGCGCGTGCGACGGCTTCCTTCGTGCCGAATGCGCGGGCGGCGCTGCGCACGAGGGTGCGCGCGCGCTCGAAATCGCCGAGCTGCGCCATCGCGATGCCGCGCAGCGCGAGCGCCGGCGCATCGTCGCGCAGCGCGACGCGGTTCAGCGCGCCGAGCGCGTCACCGGCCGCGAGCGCGCGCGCGGCCGCGGTGATCAGCGAATCCATCCGAATCCCGACACACTTGTCACTCCCTCCGGTCCGATGTCCGCCACTAATCTAGCACCACGCACACGGCGCCGTCCGCCGTGCCCGGATACCCACCGAAGGAGGACCCCGCAATGACGACCCATCTCACCGGAACACGCGACGAATGGCTGGCCGAGCGCCGCGCCTTGCTCGATGCCGAAAAGGCGCTGACGCGGCAAAGCGACGAACTCGCGCGGCGGCGCCAGGCGTTGCCGTGGGTGCGTGTCGACAAGACCTACCGGTTCGACACCGAAGACGGGCAGGCGACGCTCGACGACCTGTTTCGCGGCCGCTCGCAACTGCTCGTCTATCACTTCATGTTCGGCCCCGACTACAAGGCCGGCTGTCCGTCGTGCTCGGCGCTTGCCGACGGCTTCGACGGTTTTGCCGTGCATCTCGTGCACCACGACGTGACGCTTGCGGCCGTGTCGCGCGCCCCGCTCGCGAAGCTGCTCGCCTACCGCGAGCGGATGGGGTGGGCCTTCCCGTGGGCGTCGTCGGTCGGCAGCGATTTCAACTTCGATTTCAACGTGTCGTTCACCGAAACGCAGCAGCGCGCGGGCGACGTCGAATACAACTACGCGCGGGCCGGCCACGCGATGGACATGGATCCGCCGCCGGCGCCCGTCGTGCAGTTCGCGGCGACGTGCGGCACCGACGCGCGCACCTATTCGCTCGACCGGCCGGGGATGAGCGCGTTCGTGCGCGAGGACGGCGCCGTCTATCACACGTATTCGACCTATGCGCGCGGGCTCGACGGGCTGTGGGGGATGTACCAGTGGCTCGATCGCGCGCCGCGCGGGCGCAACGAGGCCGGCCCGTGGTGGCGCCGCCACGACGAGTACGCGCGCGGCTGAGCGGGCCGGCGACGGACGAGGCGTGCGACGATGCGACCGCCGACCGGCGACACCGGCCCCGATCCGCGGGCATTCGGTGGGGTGGTCGCCGTCGTGTTCGTCGTCGCGGTCATGGCGACCCTCGCGCAGCACGCGTCGATGGCCGCGATGGGCAGCGAACCGATGGCCGGCGGCTGGATGGCTTCGGCCGCATGGCTGCGGCCGTGCGGGCGGGGCGCCGGGCACGCGTTCGCGGCGTTCGCCGGAATGTGGGGAGCGATGACGGTGGCGATGATGCTGCCGGTGCTGGCGCCGACGCTCTGGCGATATGCACGGCGCGTCGGCCCGCTGGCCACGGCGCGTTCGGCCTGGCTTGTCGTCGTCGCGGGCGTCGGGTATTTCTCGGTGTGGATGGCGCTCGGGGCCCTCGTGTTTCCGGCTGGCGCGGCGCTGACGGCCGCCGCCGCGCGGCTGCCGGTGCTGGCGCGTGCACTGCCGTTCGCGGCCGGTGCGGTCGTATTAGCCGCGGGCATGCTGCAATTCACCACGTGGAAGGCGCGGCGGCTGGCGTGCTGCCGGCACGCGGCAGGCGACACGCACCGGCCGCCGGTTGTTGCCGGCGCAGCCTGGCGGTTTGGCGTGCGGGCCGCCAGGCACTGCAGCGCCTGTTGCGGGAACCTGATGGTGGTCGCGCTGGCGGCCGGCATGATGGACTTGCGCGTCATGGCCGCCGTGACGGTCGCCATCGCCGCCGAGCGCCTTGCGCCGGCCAGTTGGCGCGTGGCGCGGATCGCCGGCTGCGCGGCGGTCGGCGGCGGCATCGCGATGATCGCGCGCGCGGCAGGGCTGCTGTAACACATGGCAGACAGGTCGCCTCGACACGTCGCCGGCCTCGCTTCAGCGCGGCGGCGACCGCCGCGTGGCCTGCTCACAACAGGCGGGACGGCCGTTTTGCCGGCCGTTGCGCGAATCGTTCGATGCGGCGGTGAAACGAAAGGCGATCGAAAACGAACCGAACGGCGATCCGAACGATTCGGCCCCCGAACGGCCGAAACCGGCTAAGCCGTTGTTCGTGTTGTGAAAATTCACGGCGCTTCGCGTATAATTCGCTTTTGCGCCCATAGGATTTGCCATGCGTCTGATCCAAAAAGCACTCACTTTCGATGACGTGCTCCTCGTTCCCGCCTTCTCCGACGTTCTCCCGCGCGACACCAGCCTCAAGACCAAGCTGACCCGCAACATCTCCCTGAACATGCCGCTCGTGTCCGCCGCGATGGACACGGTCACCGAAGGTCGCCTCGCGATCGCGATGGCACAGCAGGGTGGCGTCGGTATCGTCCACAAGAACCTCACGCCGGCCGAACAGGCCCGCGAAGTCGCGAAGGTCAAGCGTTTCGAGTCGGGCGTCGTCCGCGACCCGATCACCGTGCCGCCGCAAATGAAGGTGCGCGACGTGATCGCGCTGTCGCGCCAGCATGGCATCTCGGGTTTCCCGGTCGTCGAAGGCCCGCAGCTCGTCGGGATCGTCACGAACCGCGACCTGCGCTTCGAAACGCGCCTCGACGAACCGGTCAAGTCGATCATGACGCCGCGCGAGCGCCTCGTCACGGTCAAGGAAGGCACGCCGCTCGCCGAAGCGAAGGCGCTAATGCACAGCCACCGCCTCGAGCGCGTGCTGGTCGTCAACGACGCGTTCGAACTGCGCGGCCTGATGACCGTCAAGGACATCACGAAGCAGACCGAGCACCCGGACGCGTGCAAGGACGAACATGGCAAGCTGCGCGCTGGCGCGGCGGTCGGTGTCGGCCCGGACAACGAAGAGCGTGTCGAGCTGCTGGTGCAGGCCGGCGTCGACGTGATCGTCGTCGATACCGCGCACGGTCACAGCAAGGGCGTGCTCGAGCGCGTGCGCTGGGTCAAGCAGAACTTCCCGCACGTCGAGGTGATCGGCGGCAACATCGCGACGGCCGCCGCCGCGAAGGCGCTGGTCGAATACGGCGCGGACGCGGTCAAGGTCGGTATCGGCCCGGGCTCGATCTGCACGACGCGGATCGTCGCGGGGGTCGGCGTGCCGCAGATCAGCGCGATCGCGAACGTCGCGGATGCGCTGAAGGGTACCGGCGTGCCGTGCATCGCCGACGGCGGCGTGCGTTTCTCGGGCGACGTGTCCAAGGCTCTCGCGGCCGGCGCGAACGCGGTGATGATGGGCAGCATGTTCGCGGGCACCGAAGAGGCGCCGGGCGACGTGTTCCTGTACCAGGGCCGCCAGTACAAGTCGTACCGCGGCATGGGTTCGGTCGGCGCGATGAAGGACGGTGCGGCGGACCGCTACTTCCAGGACAACTCGGCGAACATCGACAAGCTCGTGCCGGAAGGCATCGAAGGCCGCGTCGCGTACAAGGGTTCGGTCAACGCGATCCTGTTCCAGCTGGTCGGCGGCGTGCGCGCCAGCATGGGCTACTGCGGCTGCCGCACGATCGACGAGCTGCACGACAAGGCCGAATTCGTCCAGATCACCGCGGCGGGCATGCGCGAGTCGCATGTGCACGACGTGCAGATCACGAAGGAAGCGCCGAACTACCACGTGGACTGATCGCCGATGAAACCGCTGCTGCGAGCCGTGCTGATCCTCGATGCCGTGCTGCTGCTGGCGTTCGGCGTGCTGTTCGTGCTGACGCCCTGGCAGTCGCTGTTCAACGCGCTGCAGTTGCAGAACATCCAGCCGGTCATGCTTGGCCAGGCGTTCGGCATCGCGTTGCTCGGGCTCGCGTGGCTCGCGTTTCATGCGGCGTTCAACGGTGACCTCACGGCGCCGGTGGCGCGGTCGGTCGGCCACGTGTACTGGCTGACCGGCGTGCTGACGATCGTCTGGTCGCTCGGCGCCGGCAGCGGTCCCGCGCTGGCGGCCGCCGGCAGGGTGCTGTCGGTCGTGGCCGGCGTCGCGCTGATCGTGCTCGGCCTCGGCGGCGTGCGGATCGCAGCGGCCGTGCGCCGGCGGGAGAAGGCGCAGGCGCTCGAGGCACGCGCACCGGCCCAGCGTCCGGCCGAGCCGGCGATGGCGCCGGCGGCGTCGCCCGCACCGCAGCGCGTGGAGCCCGTCGTCGGCCGTCCCGCGGCACCCGAAGCATCGTCGCCGGCGTCATCCGGTTCCAGTCGATCGTCCGGCGGCGTCGCACTCGACGAACGCCCGCCGATGCAGGATTGACCGGCGATGCGTCGCGCGAGCCGCCTGCCGCCCGACGCCGCTGTCCATGCTTTTGACGCAGCGCTCGATGCGCTGCTTTTCTTATTCTCTTCATCCCGTCCGCAGCCATGCACGACAAAATCCTGATTCTCGACTTCGGTTCGCAAGTCACCCAACTGATTGCGCGGCGCGTGCGTGAAGCGCACGTCTACTGCGAAATCCACCCGAACGATGTGTCCGACGACTTCGTCCGCGAGTTCGCGCCGAAGGCGGTGATCCTGTCGGGCAGCCACGCGAGCACGTACGAAGACCATCAGCTGCGCGCGCCGCAGGCCGTGTGGGATCTCGGCGTGCCGGTGCTCGGCATCTGCTACGGCATGCAGACGATGGCCGTGCAGCTCGGCGGCAAGGTCGAGTGGAGCGACCATCGCGAATTCGGCTACGCGGAAATGCGTGCGCACGGCCATACGCGCCTGCTCGACGGCATCGAGGATTTCACGACGGCCGAAGGCCACGGGATGCTGAAGGTCTGGATGAGCCACGGCGACAAGGTTGCCGAGCTGCCGCCGGGCTTCGCGCTGATGGCGTCGACGCCGAGCTGCCCGATCGCCGGCATGGCCGACGAGGCGCGCGGCTACTATGCGGTGCAGTTCCACCCGGAAGTCACGCACACGGTGAAGGGCCGCCAGATCATCGAACGCTTCGTGCTGCAGATCGCCGGCGCGAAGCCCGACTGGATCATGAAGAACCACATCGAGGAAGCCGTCGCGAAGATCCGCGAGCAGGTCGGTGACGAGGAAGTGATTCTCGGCCTGTCGGGCGGCGTCGATTCGAGCGTCGCGGCCGCGCTGATTCACCGCGCGATCGGCGACCAGCTCACCTGCGTGTTCGTCGACCACGGCCTGCTGCGCCTGAACGAAGGCAAGATGGTGCTCGACATGTTCGAGGGCCGCCTGCATGCGAAGGTCGTGCACGTCGATGCGTCCGACCAGTTCCTCGGCCACCTGGCCGGCGTGACCGATCCGGAAGCGAAGCGCAAGATCATCGGCCGCGAGTTCGTCGAGGTGTTCCAGGCCGAGGCGAAGAAGCTGTCGAAGGCGAAGTGGCTCGCGCAGGGCACGATCTACCCGGACGTGGTCGAATCGGGCGGCACGAAGACGAAGAAGGCAACGACGATCAAGAGCCACCACAACGTCGGCGGCCTGCCGGAAACGCTCGGCCTGAAGCTGCTCGAACCGCTGCGCGACCTGTTCAAGGACGAAGTGCGCGAGCTGGGCGTCGCGCTCGGCCTGCCGCCGGAGATGGTGTACCGCCATCCGTTCCCGGGCCCGGGCCTCGGCGTGCGGATTCTCGGCGAAGTGAAGCGCGAGTATGCGGACCTGCTGCGCCGCGCGGACGCGATCTTCATCGAGGAACTGCGCAACACGACCGCGACCGCGCAGGACGCGGCGGCCGGCCTGTGCGGCGAAGCCGATGTCGGCAAGAGCTGGTACGACCTGACGAGCCAGGCATTCGCGGTGTTCCTGCCGGTCAAGTCGGTCGGCGTGATGGGCGATGGCCGCACGTACGACTACGTGACGTCGCTGCGCGCGGTGCAGACGACCGACTTCATGACCGCGCACTGGGCGCACCTGCCGTACGCGCTGCTCGGCCGTGCGTCGAACCGGATCATCAACGAGGTGCGCGGGATCAATCGCGTGGTGTACGACATTTCGGGCAAGCCGCCGGCGACGATCGAGTGGGAGTGATTCACAATCGGCTCACGTCGTCTCGAGCAGTATCAAAAATCGACCGTGAGCCTTTTGTGTCAAGGGATTGAGTGATTCAGCGCGCATCCTGTTTCACTCAATCCCGGTCATTCGGGCGGTACGAATGACGGTACCGCATGAGACGGCTGGCTAGTCGCGCGAGGACGTTAGCCTGACCGTATCAAGGTGACCAATAAGGGCATCGATGAAAGCCCGGACCTTTGCCGACATGCTGCGGTGCGTCGGATACAACGCGTGAAGCTCGATGGGTTCCCGTCGCAATGACGGAAGGACCCGCACCAGGGTGCCCGCCGTCAAGGCGGGAGCCGCGAGGTAGCTTGGAAGAAAACCAATCCCGCCGCCGCCTTCAAGAACGATCTTCTGCGCAGCCGCGTCCGGGATGATTGCCTTGCCACGCGGCTGTATGGTCAATTCCGCTTTGCCATCCTGAAAAATCCAGTTCGTGGGCGCCTCCCGAACGATGAGCGCATGTCCGTGAAGTTCATCTGCCTCCATCGGAACGCCCGCTCGCGCCAGGTAGGACGGACTTGCGCATAACCACAATTCAACGGGTGGCAGCCTGCGAGCGATGAGCGACGAGTCAGGCAGTGTGCCGACGCGCACCGCTACGTCGATACCGTCGCGCGCAATGTCGACGTAGTTCGAGTCCGTGGTCAGCTCCACGGCGAGTTCCGGATAGCGGTCGAGAAATTCAGGCAGCATGGGCGCCACGAGTCCCTGCGCGAACGATTGCGTCGTGTTGATCCGTAGAAGCCCGCGCGGTTTTCCCGCGTAGCCATCGATGATCGCCTGCGCTTCCTGCAGGTCCTGAACTGCCCGCGACGCGTAGGGCAGCAGCAGTTTTCCCGCGTCAGTCAGCCGGAAATGTCGTGTGGACCGGTCGAAGAGCGCTGATCCAATCTCCGTCTCCAATCGTACGAGTGCCCGGCTGACGGACGATTTGGGCGTCTTCAGCGCCCGTGCGGTGCCGGAAAGGCTGCCGCTATCGGCTAATCGAAGAAAGATGATGAGGTCGGCCTGATCCATTTCGTATCGTTTTCCGGAACAGCGAGTCGCGATTCAGCCATCTTATATTCAAACCCGGAACAACCTAGACTTCTTCTCAACGGCGTACACCGCGCGTCATGACGAACCGAGGAAGTCATGGAGAACACGCAAACGAGCTATCTGGTCGCCGGCGCCGCCGGCAATCTTGGGCGCAGGGTCATTGATGCGTTGCTTCGCGCGCGGCCCGCCAGTGAGATCCGTGCGGGTGTTCGCGGCGGTTCAGCAGGCAAACATGCCCATCGTGCAAAGGGGTGGGCAGCGAACGGCGTAACCGTCGTCAATATGGATCTGGACGACCCGCTCAGCCTCAGGCACGCCTGTGCCGGCGTCGGTACCGTCATTTCGGCAGTTCAGGGCGGACCTGACACCATCATTGACGGCCAGTCCCGTTTGCTCGATGCAGCGCTCGCGGCGAACGTCGGGCGATTCGTCCCGTCGGACTTCTCGGAGAACCTGTTCTCGATTCCTGAAGGCATTAACCCTTACCTCGACATGCGGCGGACCTTCGATCGCAAGGTCGCCCCGAGTGGCATCGGCTATACCCACATCCTGAACGGTGGATTCATGGAGGCCGTGTTCTCCCACCCCGGCCTGATCGATGCCAACGCGGGCACGATCACTTACTGGGGGGACGACGAGGTGCCGCTCGATTTCACTTCCATGAGCGACGTCGCGGCCTGGACGGTGGCGGTCGTCGAGGATCCGGCATCGGCCAACCGGGTGGTGTCCGTGGCAGGTGACTGCCGCACCATTGCCCAGATCGCAGGTGACTATGCGGCAGCGACGGGCAGCGCGCTTCATCGGATTCGTCGAGGCTCGATCGCGGACGGATACGCCGAACTACGGCGAATGGCGAAGGCCGGTGCTCATCCGACGGCGATGCTGTCGCTCCAGTATCTGCTACCGATGATGTCGGGCGAAGGGACTTTGCGCGACATCGCGAATGACCGATATCCGGCGGTGCGGCCGACATCGCTCGTCGACTTCATGAAACGTCGCTACGCAACTAAAGGCAGCAAGTCATGAGTGATCTGATCAAGCCGTTTCATCTCGATGTGCCCGAGCACGAATTGTCCGATTTGCGCGAGCGACTGCGGCGGGTGCGCTGGCCCGACCCTGAGACCGTCAATGACACGAGTCAGGGTCCGCGGCTTTCAAAGCTGCAGGCACTGGTCGCGCATTGGATAGAGGGTTACGACTGGCGTCGCTGCGAGTCGATGTTGAATGACTTCGGGCAGTTCAAGACGACCATTGACGGCCTTGACATCCACTTCCTCCACATTCGGTCACCTGAACCCGATGCCGTTCCATTGCTGATGGCGCATGGTTGGCCCGGTTCCGTGCTTGAGTTCCGCAAGGTGATAGGGCCGCTCGGCAATCCCGCCGCACATGGCGGCGATCCGAGGCAGGCGTCTCACCTCGTCATTCCGTCGATGCCGGGATTTGGTTTTTCCGACAAACCTGATGAACCCGGATGGGACATGTCGCGCATTGGGCGCGCTTACGTTCAACTGATGCACCGACTGGGCTATGACCGTTGGGCCATGCAAGGTGGTGATCTTGGCGCAGGCGTGACGGACGAAGTCGCGTCACTGGCGCTCCCCGAGCTTATGGGTATCCATCTGAACTTCGCGATGTTCATGCCCACGCCGGACGAAATGCGCGACGCGACGCCGGATGAGCAGGGCATGCTCGACAGTGCCCGGTATTTCTGGAGCACGCTATCCGGATACGCTCAACAGCAGCAGACGCGACCGCAGACGATAGGCTACGCGCTCGCGGATTCTCCGGTTGCGCAGGCAGCGTGGATTTACGCGATGTTCCAGGACACGTGCGGCACCGCGGGCAACGCGGAAGCTTCCTTCACGCTCGACGACATGCTCGACGACATCATGTTGTACTGGATACCCAATACGTCGGCTTCGTCAGCACGACTGTATTGGGAACTGAAGCGATCCAGCTGGTCCTCCGCGGCTCGTATCGATCGTCCCATTGCCGTGCCGTCTGGATTCACCATGCTTGCTGGCGAACACGTACGAAAATCGCGGCGGTGGATCGAACGACGCTACCGCGATGTGCGGCACTTCGGCGAGCACGAGCAGGGTGGCCATTTCGCCGCGTTGGAAAATCCGAATGCGCTGGTAAGCGATATTCGCGCGACATTTGCGAGCATCCGTTAAAGAAGAGCCAATGGCCCATCTGCTTCCGAACGTTGTTCGGAAGGGATTTAGCTCGGCCGCAAAAGCCTGGACGGCGAACACGATTGCGGCGGACGCAGACGAAACAGTGGGTTCCTGGCCGGCCGATGCCGCAATCGTGCGTCAATCAACGTAGGGGGTGCGCCGCACGAATTTCATCCGCCACCTTTGGCGGACTGTCACGCCGTCCAAACCGAGCGGCGTGAACGGCTTGATCGGACCGGCCTGAAATAGCAGGAGGATCGCTCATCCGAACAGGCCGCGAATAACCAATGCTACCCGCGCCAGCCGCGTGCTGTGCTTGATCCGGCCTGAGCTTTCGAGCTGAGCCAGCCCATGAAGGGTTGCCCAAAACGTCTCCGTCGCCACGTCGACATTCAGACTCGACGGCACGACAGCGGCAAGCACCTCGAAGGCTTCTCTCAGTTCGGGCCTGGTGTCGGCTTCTGCGAAAAGCAAGTCGGTCGGCATCGTGAACATCGCCTCGTAGAGCGCGGGATTGTCGCGAGCGAAGTCGAGATAGGCGATCGCAACGCTTTCGCACGCCTGGCGGGGATCGTTTGATCGCTGCGCCGCTTGATGAAGCGCCGCCTTGATTTCCCGAAAGCCTTCGAGCGCAACGGCGCCGACGATCGCGTCCCGGTTCCTGAAGTGCGAATAGAGTACGGGCTGGCTGTACTCGATCTCGTCAGCCAGGCGGCGAACGGTAACGGCGCTCCAGCCCTCTGCCTCCGCAATTTGTCGGGCCGCTGCGGTGATGCGCTGCTCGCGTGCGTCCCGGTCCCTGTTCTTGCGCTCGGCGACCCCCATCACTGATTCCCCCAAAAGCCTCTTTGACCCGAAATTATACCGATGCTTGAAGATATAGCATTGCTAGACTATGATTCTAGCGTTGCTAGATATTTTTGCTCAGATAGAGCTCCGAAGCAGGCAGTGATGTGACCCCCTAACCGCAAAAGGACTTCATCCATGACCAGCGCTACCTCCCCTGATCTGACCAGGCTCGGCTACCTCTTTGCCGAGATCATGTCCAACCACGATGTATCGCGCCTCGACGAGATCAAGGCCCCGAACTACGTGAACCACAACGCATTCGCTGAGCCCGGACTGGAAGGTTCCAAGAAGGTACTTGGGGCCATCATCGCGGGCGTTCCCGACCTGAAGGTCACCGCGGAGGACGTTTTCGTGTCGGCCGACGGCTCCCGCGTGGTCGGTCGCTATCGCTACGAGGGCACCCACACCGGCAACCTTCTCGGCTACCCCGCGACCGGCAGGCCCTTCGTCATGCGCTCGATCGACATCTGGCGGGTGGAACACGGCCGCTTCGTCGAACACTGGGACGAACTCAACACCCTCGAGGTCTTCATCCAGATCGGCGCCGTCCAGCCGCCCAAGCAGCCTGCGTAAGCTTCCGGGTCGGGTTCACGTCCGGGCAAAAAAACGGCTTGGCGCTTGCCAAGCCGTTTTTGCATTCACGCATCGCGTGGAACGGGACGCGTCGTGTCACCGGGCGCGACCGGATGCCTACGCGTGCGCGCACCCGAGCGAACGCAGATACGTCGGCACCTTCGCCTTGCTCGTTGCCTGGACCCGCGACATCAGCGCGTGATCGATGCGATCCAGCCCGTACGTCCGGGCGATGTCGTGCTGCAATCGGCACCACAGATGGCCGGCCATTTCGGCATCGACCATCGCCCGGTGCGCGCGGCCCGATTTCGGTAACCGCAGCATCTCGACCAGGCTCGACAGGCGATGACTGCGAGCGTCCGGGTAGATCCGTCTCGCCACCAGCATCGTGCAGGCGAACGCATGCTCGGCCGGCATGCCGAGCTGCCCGAGCTCCGACTGCCAGAAGCGTTTGTCGAAACCGGCGTTGTGGGCGACGACCGCATGCTTGCCGACGAACGCCGCGGCTTCCTTCATCACTTCGGACGCCGGCGGTGCCGACGCGATCATGTCGTTCGTGATGCCGGTGAGCGCGACGACATCGGACGGGATGCGCCGGCCCGCATTCATCAGGCTCTGGAAGCGGTCGACGATCTGCCCGTCACGCAGAAGGATGACGGCGATTTCGGTCGCACGGTCGCCCATGTTCGGCGACAGCCCGGTGGTTTCGAAGTCCAGTACCGCGACGGTCTGCATGGTTGAATCCTGCTGCTTCATGGGGTGACGTTTGGGTTGGCCGAGAGAGTAGCATCATCGGGGCGGAGATAGGCTCGTTTGGCCCGAGAAACGCGCGTTCTCGCTATTGCACCGTTTGTGACTGGCTGCGATGCAGGGGCGTGATCCGACTGACGTTGTTCCACGCGTGATCGTCGCGCGGCAAGCTCACCCGGACCTTCGGCCATCCGGATCAAGATCGGATGACGGCAGGAAATCCGGGCTTGCCAGCGCGGCGGCTATCCGTTACCTGCGCTCGAGAACGACATGGCATCGGCGCGATTGGCGTCCGACAGCGGGCCGCGAACGGGAATCGAGATGTCATCGCTCGGATAACGTGCGAATGGATGTCGCACCGGTTCCCGATCCTGCTCAGGATCGTTCGCTACCGCGATAACGAAGGTGAATCAGCGGATACGGCCGCCCTTGTCCGTCGCAGGCCGATCGTCCGCAGCGCTCGAACCCGAGCCGCTCGTAGAATGCCGTGGCCGCTTCGTTCTGCTCGTTGACGTCGGTCGTCAAATCGGGGTGGCGCCCGAGCGCAGCTTCGACAAGCCGCCGACCGACACCCGTCCCATGATGGGCGGGATCGACGAACAGCGCTTCCATGTGACTGCCGTCGAGCAGCATGAAGCCGATCGGCCGATCGTGCGCGTCGACAGCGAGGTCGAGCGGCGCGGCCGGCAGGAACGTGACGACTTCGGCTTCGATGGCGCGGCGGTCGTCGTCGCTCAGGAAGGGGTGGGTTGCGTCGACGGCACGGCGCCAGATATCCAGCACGCGTGTGCCGTCTGCCTCGGTGGATTGGCGAATTCTGATCATGATTGGATAGGTTGTGATCCGGTGCCCGGCGGGTAGCCCGCACCGCGATGGATCGGGCGCATCGTCCGCACGGTAGCGCGGAAACGACGGCGAAGCGTCAAACGGGCGAGCGCCGCGCGTCGCCCAGGGATGCCGACCGTTCGATCGCCCGTCGCGCGACGTCGCGCACGCCCGCACTCATCGGCACGTCATCACGATCGAGCTCGTCGAGGGCGAACCAGCGCGCATCGAGCGCATCGTCGCCGGCGGCGGGCGTGCCGCGCAGCCATCGGCACAGCACCGCGACCATGATGAAATGCTGGCGCACGGCGCCGCCCGCATCGTAATCGAACGCATCGAGCGCGGTAAAGGCGTCGAGTGCATCGACCGCGACGGTCGTCTCTTCGGCGATCTCGCGAACGACCGCGTCCGCGATCGGTTCGCCCGGTTCGATCTTGCCGCCGGGGAACCCCCAGCAGCCCGCGTCGGGCGGATTCGCGCGGCGCACGAGCAGCACGTCGCGCTCGCGCAGCACGATGCCGATCACGGCGGGAACGGGGCGCACGGTTGCGGCGGCGCCGATTGCGGAGGGCTGCGTTCCGGACATGGGCGTGTCTATGCGTTGGTGCGTCGTTCGATCGCGCGAATCACCGCGACCATGTCGTCCGATCCATGTCCGGCTTTTTCGGTCTCGCCGTAAAGCGCGTGACAGACGTCGAGCAGCGGCGACGCGATGCCGGTGCCGCGCGCGGATTCGGCGACGAGGCGCGCGTTCTTCAGCACGTCGGTGATCGCGGCCTGCACGGAGAAATCTTCCGCGACGAGCTTGCCGAGTTTCACGCGCGATACGTCGCTTGCCATCGGGCCGGCGTTCAGCACGTCGGCGAAACGTGCGAGATCGATACCGTGACGTTGTGCGAAATGCGTGGCTTCGGTCAGGCCGGTGACCATCGTGATCAGGAACAGGTTGACGGCCAGCTTCATCGTCAGCGCCGACGGCACGTCGCCGCACACGAAGCTGTCGCGGCACAGCGGCTTCACGAGCGCGCGCACGGCGTCGACGTCGTCCGGCGCACCGGCCAGCATCACGACGAGCTGGCCCGCTTCGGCCGGCTTGCGCGACCCCGATACGGGCGCCTCGACGTAGCGGCCCGACGCGGCGGCGATTTCATCGGCGAGCGCACGCGAATACCCGGGTGCGTTGGTGCCCATGTTCACGATCGTGTGGCCGCCGACGCGCGCGGCAAAACCGGGTGTGCCGCGCGCGAGGACGGCGTCGATCGCCGCGTCGTTCGCGAGCATCAGGATCACGGTGCGGCACGCCGCGAACACGTCGTCGACGTGCTCGGCGATGCGCGCGCCGGCGGCGCGCAGCGCATCGTCGCTGCCGCGCGACCGGCTCCACGCGACGAGCGGCGTGCCGGCACGCGCGAGATTGAGCGCCATCGGCGTGCCCATCACGCCGAGGCCGATGAATCCGACTGCGGTTTGCATGTCCTTGCTCCCACGGTGGGTGGAGACGTTCGTGGGCGTCAGTATCGCAGCGTTTCCACACGCGTGCCATCGCGCCCGCGAACCCGCGCGGCGGCTGCTAGTCGATATCCGCCAGATAGGGCCACGGATAGATGCCGCGCGCGTGGCCGTCGCCGAACATGAAGCGCACGCCGTAGCCGGCCGGCTCCACGCCTTCGAGCGTCAGGTCGGGCCGGGCATCGACGCGACCGCCGTCACGCCGGATGCGTCGGCATGCCGCGCACGGGCATTCGGAGCGCAATCGCGCATAGCCGATGCGCTGCGTTGCGCCGTCGGGCCAGCGCAGCATGAGCGCGCCTGCCGGATGGTCGAGCGCGATTTCGGTTGGCGCGATCATCGGGGCGTGTCGCCGATTTGCCGGATCGCGATCCGTACGGCCTTGCGGACTTCCGGGTCGCGATCCTCGAGCACATCGTTCAGGGCGGGCAGCGTCGCAGGGTCGCGCAATTCGCCGAGCGCGAGCGCGGCTTCCTTGCGCAGATTGCTGATCGCATGCGAGAGCAGCGCGACGACGGCCGGCGCCGCAGCCGCGTCGCGCAACTGCCCGAGTGCGCGTGCTGCGCGCAGACGCACCTGCCAGTAGTCGTCGTCGAGCGCGGCGACGAGCGGCTCGCGCGCCAGCGTCACGCGCAGCTTGCCGAGCGTGGTGGCTGCTTCCTCGCGTACTTGCCATGCGTGATCGCGCAGCGCGGCGAGCAGCGCATCGATGACGGCCGCATCGCCGGCTGCCGCGAAGCCGATCGAGCCGACCGCGGCACGTCGCACGTCCGCATCGGTATCGGCCGTCGCGATGCGCGCGAGCGGCGAAAGCGCGCGCGGATCCTTGAGCCAGCCGAGCACCGTGACGGCTTCGGCGCGCACGGCGGGGGGCTCGGCCTCGAGCGCATGCAGCGCGGGTGCGAACGCACCGGGGTCGCGCAACTCGCGCAATCCGCGCAGCACGGCACGGAGCACGAACGGCTCGGGCCGGTCGGCCCAGCGGCACAGTACGGGACCCGACGCCGGATCCTTCAGTTCGGACAGGCTCTGGGCGGCGGCGGCGCGCACGTCGTCGTCCGGATCGAGCAGCGCGCCGCACAGCGCCTCGACGACGTCGGGCTGTTCCCACGCACCGAGTACGCGGGCGGCTTCGCCGCGCACGTCGGCCGACGGGTCGGTGCGCAGCGCGGCGACGAACGCCGGCACGCGTTCGGGATCCTCGAGATCCGCGAGTTCGAACAGCGCGACGCGGCGCACGGATGCGTCGGACGCGGCGAGGCGGGCGACGAGCGCGGCCGGGTCGCGCTCGTGTGCGCCGGGTAGCGGGGCGGCGAAAGGAGAGTCGGTCATGAGCGAAGAAAAAGGGCGTTGACGTACGCGGTCAGCGCAGCAGGTAAGGGATCTCGACCTTGACTGCGCCGGTCGGGCAATCGCGCTCGCACGGCATGCAGTACCAGCATTCGTCGAACTGCATGTAGGCCTTGCCCTTGGTCACGTCGATCGCGAGCAGGTCGAGCGGGCACACGTCGACGCAGACGGTGCACCCCTTGTCGGCGATGCAGCGTTCCTCGTCGATCGTCACGGGTGCGCTGCTGCGCAGGAAGATGTCGTGCGGGGTATGGGGCACGGTAGGGCTCCTTAGAGGGCAGTCGCGAGCGCGGCCGGTTCGCGGATGCGCAGATTCGTGTAGGCACCGCGATCGTCGTCGGCCAGCGGCACGACGTACGGTTCGACCGGCCGCTTCTCGCTGCGCATCGCGCCATCGGCATCCTTGCGCAGCCACGTGTGGCAGAACCATTCGGCGTCGTCGCGATGCGGGAAGTCGACGCGATGGTGGTACAGCCCCCAGCGGCTCTCGGTGCGGAACAGCGACGCGCGCGCGGCCATTTCCGCGCAGTCGCGGATCGCGCGCACTTCGGCCGCCCGCATCAGTTCGTGCGGATGATCGGCCTTGATCTGTTCGATATCCTCAGTAATACCGTCAAGGCGTTGCAGCCCGATTTCCATCTTGCGCGTCACCTTCGGCGGTTGCAGGTAATCGTTCACCATGCGGCGCAGCTTGTATTCGACCTGCGCCGGCGCGAGGCCGTGTTCGCGCAGAAGCGGGGCCATCACGCGGGCGCGTTCGGCCTCGACCTGTTCGTCGTCCACCGGCGCAAGGTCGCGTCCGGCCACGTCGTCGGCCGCGTTCTGCCCGGCGAACCAGCCGTACGTGAACGCGCCGAGCATGTAGTTGTGCGGGACGGCCGCCATGTCGCCGGCCGCGTAGAGCCCCGGCACGGTCGTCTCCGCGCGCGCGTTCACGTACACGCCCGATGCGCTGTGACCGCTGCAGAAGCCGATCTCGGAGATGTGCATCTCGACCATCTGGCTGCGGTAGTCGGTGCCGCGCCCCGCGTGGAAGCGGCCGCGGCTCGGCCGTTCGTTCGTATGCAGGATCTGCTCGATGGTCTGGATCGTTTCTTCCGCGAGATGGTCGAGCTTCAGGAACACCGGGCCGTTGCCGCTCTGCAGTTCCTGGTAGAACTCCCACATCATCTGGCCGCTCCAGTAGTCGCATTCGATGAAGCGCTCGCCCTTGCCGTTCGCGGTGAAGCCGCCGAGCGGGCCCGTCACGTACGCGCACGCCGGGCCGTTGTAGTCCTTGATCAGCGGATTGATCTGGAAGCATTCGAGATTCGCGAGCGCGGCGCCCGCGTGATAGGCCATTGCGTAACCGTCGCCCGCGTTGGTCGGGTTCTCGTAGGTGCCCATCAGGTAACCCGATGCCGGCAAGCCGAGGCGGCCGGCCGCGCCGCAGCAGAGGATCACGGCCTTCGCGCGGATCACGTGAAACTCGGCGGTGCGGCAGTCGAAACCGAGCACGCCGCTTGCGCGGCCCTGCGTATCGGTCAGCACGCGCGTCGCGACGATCCGGTTCGTGATCGCGATGCGCGCGCGCTTCAGTTGCCGGTACAGCACCTTCTTGATGTCGTGCCCCTCCGGCATCGGCAGCACGTACGAGCCCATGTGATGGACCTTCCTCACCGCGTAGTCGCCGGTGCCGTCCTTCTCGAACTTCACGCCCCAGCGGTCGAGCTGCTCGATCGTCGTGAAGCTGTGCGCCGCGTACGCGTACACGGCTTCCTGGTCGACGATGCCGTCGTTGGCGATCGTGATTTCGCGCGTGTACTGTTCGGGCGTCGCGTGACCGGGGATCACCGCGTTGTTCAGGCCGTCCATGCCCATCGAGATCGCGCCGCTGCGCTTCACGTGGGCCTTCTCGAGCAGCAGCACACGCAGGGACGGGTCGCGCTCCTTCGCCTTGATCGCCGCCATCGGCCCGGCCGTGCCGCCGCCGACCACGACGACGTCGTATTCGTGAACCTGGGTTGTCATCGCTGTTTCCTTGCAGATTTGCGTGGTTTTTGCCGGTCGATGCGCAGCCGGTACTGGAATGCGTCGCCACGGAAGTAGAGGTATTCGTAGTCGATCGGGGCGCCCGACGCGTCGTGCGTGAGGCGCTCGATGCGCAGCACGGGGCTGCCGTCCTCGACGTGCAGCGCATCGACGATCTCGTCGTCGGCGAGGATCGCGTCGATCGACACGTCGGCATGACCGAGCGGGATGCCGCAGTCGTTTTCCAGCACGAGGAAGATGTCGCGGGTCGTGAGGTCGGCGCCCGCGAGGCGCTTGCCGAGCGCTTCCGGCACCCAGGTCTGTTCGAGCGACACCGGTTCGCGGTTCAGCAGCCGCACGCGGTGGATTTCGACGAGCGGCGCGCCCTCCGGCACGTTCAGCTTGGTCGCGAGATGGCGGTCGGCTTTCACGGTGCGCAGGCTGCGCAGCTGGTTGACGATCTCGTAGCCCATCGACGACATCGCCTCGGCGAAGCCCTGCAGCGACGTCACGTTCTGGAACGCCTTCGGCTTCGACACGAACGTGCCCTTGCCGTGCAGCTTGAACAGCAGTCCTTCCTTCTGCAGGTCGCCGAGCGCCTGGCGCACCGTGATGCGGCTGACATCGAACATCGCGCACAGCTCGTGCTCGGACGGCATCCGGCTGTGCGGCGCATAGGTGCCGTCGAGAATGCGCGCGCGCAGCATGTCCTTGATCTGCACGTAGAGCGGGGCCGCCGATAGCGGCACGACGTTGGATGCGGTCATCGATCAACTTGTTATGACAAGATGGTTCGAGTGTAGTCAGCGTGGCCGCGCGGCCAAACCAACCATTTCCGATAACGAATTTCCGATTCCGGCAAAGCGGGGCGAACGCGTGACCGGTTCGTTGCCGGCCGCGCGGATTGGCCGACAATGAAAAATCGCCGGCCCGTGACCCGCGGATGTCGATTTCCCGATGATTCGCCCGTCGTATCCATGTCGACCGGGTATGGCGCCGCACATGCGGCCTGTACCCGGTTTCCGAGGATGGCCGAAACGGACAAGGAGGCGCCAAATGACGGATTCCCGTTACCGCTGGGTGATCGTCGCCGCGGGCGGCCTGATGGGCTGCGTCGCGATCGGCGCGATGTTTTCCCTGCCGGTGTTCCTGCGCGCGATTGCGCGCGACACGGGCTGGTCGATGACCGGCATTTCCACGGCGATGACGCTCGGCTTCATCGCGATGGCCTTCGCGAGCATGGCGTGGGGCATCCTGTCGGACCGGATCGGCACGCGGCCGGTCGTCCTCGCGGGCGCGGTGCTGCTGTCGGCGAGCCTCGCGCTGGCGAGCAGCGTGCCGTCGCTGTTCGCGTTCCAGCTGACCTTCGGCCTGGCCGTCGGCGGCGCGACGGCCGCGATATTCGCGCCGATGATGGCGTGCGTAACGGGCTGGTTCGACACGCACCGCAGCCTCGCGGTGTCGCTCGTGTCGGCCGGCATGGGAATGGCGCCGATGACGATGGCGCCGCTCGCCGCGTGGCTCGTATCGGTGCGCGACTGGCGCACGTCGATGCTGCTGATCGCCGGGCTGGCGGCCGTCGTGATGATTCCGGTGTCGCTGCTGGTACGGCGGCCGCCCGCGCTCGACCCTGCCTCCGCGCACGCCGCGCCTTCGGCTGCCGGCGCACCGGCGGCGATGTCGGTCGCGGATGCGCTGCGCTCGCCGCAGTTCATGATCCTGCTGCTGACCAACTTCTTCTGCTGCGCGACGCACTCGGGCCCGATCTTCCACACGGTCAGCTACGCGGTCACGTGCGGCATCCCGCTGATCGTCGCGGTGTCGATCTACAGCGTCGAGGGGCTCGCCGGGATGGGCGGCCGGATCGCGTTCGGCATGCTCGGCGACCGCCTCGGCGCGAAGCGCATGCTGGTGGCGGGGCTGCTCGCGCAGGCGCTCGGCGCGCTCGGCTATTACTTCGTGCGCTCGCTCGACGGGTTCTACGCGGTCGCGACGCTGTTCGGCTTCATCTATGCGGGCGTGATGCCGTTGTATGCGGTGCTCGCGCGCGAGAACTTCCCGCTGCGGATGATGGGCACCGTGATCGGCGGTTGCGCGATGGCCGGCAGCCTCGGGATGGCCGCGGGCCCGGTCGCCGGCGGCCTGATCGTCGATACGTTCGGCAGTTACGGCTGGCTGTACCTCGGTTCGTTCGCGATCGGCCTCGGCGCGTTCCTGATCGCGATGATGTTTCGCCCGTTCGCGAAAACGCGGCCGGAAACGGCGGCCGCTTGATGCGGCGGCGGAAACGGGACGGCTGCCGTTTCGACGGACCGGCGCGGTCCGGCGCGCCTCGTCACGAATAGAAAACAGGGCCCGACGCCGTTTGCGTCTGGAGCGGCCCGCACGGCGCTCGGCCCGCTGCGGCGCAGCAGAGCGGCATTTGACGGTGATCGGCGTGCATGCGTGGCGATTCGGCCCCTAAAAAGCACAATATCGAGCATATATTCGAAGGGCCTGTCATAGCCGCGTCACCCTGCTAGAATTCGGCCTGCCGCATTGTTCCGATTGACTGATGAGATTGCTTGACGCCCTGGTCGAACAACGTATCGCCGCCGCCGCCGCGCGGGGCGAGTTCGACGATTTGCCGGGTACCGGCGCGCCGCAGGCGCTGGATGACGACCTGCTCGTGCCCGAGGAGGTGCGGGTGGCCAACCGTATCCTGAAGAACGCGGGCTTCGTGCCGCCGGCCGTCGAACAATTGCGCGCGCTGCGCAACCTGCATGACGAAGTGCAGGCGGTCAGCGACCGTGCCGCGCGCTGCCGGCTGCAGGCGAAGATTCTCGCGCTCGACATGGCGCTCGAATCGCTGCGCGGCGGCCCGATGGTGATGCCGCGCGACTACTGCCGGCGCATCGCGGAGCGCCTGTGCGAGCGCGGGCTCGACGAAGCGCCCGCCGACATGGGGCCGATGTGACGTCCGACGCGCTGCACGACGCAGCCCGGTCGGCAACCGCTCCGGCGGCCGAACCGGCCACCGATACACCTGTTCCCGAAGCCACGCCCGTGTCGGCGCGCGACCTGCATTTCATGCGGCTCGCGCAGGCCGCCGCCGAAGAGGCGCGCGCGGCCGGCGAGGTGCCGGTCGGCGCGGTGCTCGTGCGCGGCGACGAAGTGATCGCGCGCGGTTTCAACCATCCGATCGGCGGGCACGACCCGTCCGCGCATGCGGAAATGGCCGCGCTGCGGATGGCCGCGCAGCATCTGCGGAATTACCGGATGCCCGGCTGCGAGTTGTACGTGACGCTGGAGCCGTGCCTGATGTGCGCGGGCGCGATCATGCATGCGCGCATCGCGCGGGTCGTCTACGGCGCCGCCGATCCGAAGACGGGCGCGTGCGGCAGCGTGATCGACGCGTTCGCGAATCCGCAGCTCAACCACCATACCGAAGTGACGGGCGGCGTGCTCGCCGACGAGTGCGGCGCCGCGCTGAAGTCGTTCTTCGCCGAGCGCCGTCGCGCGCTGCGCGAGGCGCGGCTCGCCCGCGATGCCGCACCCGGCGCGTCATAAGCCCACCCGTCAGGCACGACGCCGTGAACCGGAGACGGTTCGGACCCTCTAAGCAGGTTTGACGACCCGACACCTTTCCCCCATGTCCTTCCAGCCCGCCGCGTCCTATACCATCCGCCTGCTGGCGCCGTCCGGTTATCCGCACGACCCGGACGCGATCAATCGCGCGCTCGAACGCCTCAGCACCGCGCAGCATCGCATCGAGAACATCGAGGCGACGCAGCGGCGCTACCAGCGGTTCGGCGGCACCGACGGGGAGCGGGCAGGCGACCTGAACCGCCTCGCCGATCCCGAGCGGCCGCTGCCGGACATCGCGCTCGCGGTGCGCGGCGGCTACGGCGCCGCGCGGATCCTGCACGGGCTCGACTACCGCGGGCTCGAGCGCCGGCTGCGCGACCAGCCGGTCGCGCTCGTCGGCCACAGCGACTTCACCGCGATCCAGCTCGCGCTGTATGCGAAGGCGCGCATCAAGACGTTCGGCGGCCCGATGCTGTCCGCCGACTTCGGCGCGGAAACGCCGAGCGACTTCACGATGCAGCACTTCTGGCAGACGCTGACGCAGCCGGGCACGACGATCGTCACCGAGGCGCCGCAGGTGCAGGCGGCGAACGTGACGGGCACGCTGTGGGGCGGCAACCTCGCGATCCTGACGTCGCTGATCGGCACGCCGTACATGCCCGACATCGAAGGCGGCATCCTGTTCATCGAGGACGTCAACGAGCAGCCGTTCCGGATCGAGCGGATGATCTACCAGTTGCACCTGTCGGGGCTGCTCGCGCGCCAGCAGGCGCTCGTGCTCGGCCAGTTCACCGGCGCGCGGCCGTTCGAGTACGACAACGGCTACGACATGCAGGCCATGATCGACCAGGTCCGAGCGGTGATCGGGATCCCGGTCGTCACGGGGCTCCAGTTCGGCCATGTGCCCGACCTGCTGACGCTGCCGTTCGGCGCGCAGGCGCAACTGGTCGCGAATGCGCACGGCTTCCGGCTGACCTTGTCGGACTACCCGCATCTCGGCTGATGCAGGCGCGATCGATCGAAAGGCGGGTTTCCCGCCTTTTTCTTTATGTAAATGCGCAACTAACGGTCGAAAATTTTCATCGACACACGACCGATTGTTGCCCGGGTATGCACCAGTTTTGTCAACAAAATGGCCGGTCGGGTATACGACAGGAAAGGCCTCAGACAGGCATGTGAGGCTTGTCTTGCATGGAATAAGCGCATCCTGCACCGAACCGGGTCGCGTCGATGCACGCCGATTGTGCGAAATCCCGGAAAAGAATTGTTGACAATCTTTATGTCCGCCCTAGGATGAGGACCATCACACGATGCAGATCATGAACGAGCCCGATTCCCAGCCGTCCGGCGCAGCCGGTCCCGAAGCGATCGCCGAGCGGATCCGCACCGCGATCCTCGAGCACCGGCTCGCGCCCGGCGCGAAGCTGACGGAGGCGCAGCTCTGCGACGTGTTCGGCGTGAAGCGCGGGACGATCCGCCAGGCGCTCGCGCAGCTCGCGACCGACAAGCTGGTCGATCTCGAGCCGAACCGTGGCGCGTTCGTCGCGAGCCCGACGCTGCAGGACGTGCACGAGGTGTTCGAGATGCGCCGGATCATCGAGCTGGCGGTGGTCGAGCGGCTGGCAACCGGGCCCGGCGCGAAGCGGCTCAAGGGCGTCGCCGCGCTGATCGACAAGGAACGCAAGGCGTTCGAGCGGCACGACTTCGCGGCGTGGATCCGGCTGTCGGGCGAATTCCACACGGCGCTCGCCACGCTGATGGGCAATGCGACGCTCAGCGCGTGCCTCGAAGGGCTCGTCGCACGCTCGACGCTGATGTCGGCGCTGTACGAATCGCACGGGCGCAGCCCGTGCTCGTGCGACGACCACGACGAGATCCTCGCCGCGCTGGAGGCGGGAGACCCGAAGCAGGCGGTGACGCTGATGGCGCGCCACCTGCAGCATGTCGAACTGAAGATGCTGGACCGGCCCGCGCAAGGGCAGGTCGATTTGCGCGAAGTGTTCGGCGGCGCCTGAGCGGCGACGCGAACCCGGCCGCGCGCCACAGAACGAGCGAAATGCAGGCCCGCGGTATTTGCCGCGGGCCGCTGGTCCGACTCCGGGCGACGATCCGGAGCGATATCGATGACGGTGGAGCGGCCGCCCGGCCGCGTCAAGGAGAAGTCATGGCTCAGTTCAGTGTGGCGCACGAGAGCGCCTTTCCGGCGAAAGAAGGCGGCGAGGGCGGCGATCCGACGCTGCCGGACGGTTACAGCGAACGTCTGTACAACGAAGATTTGGCACCCCTGAAGAATCAGACGTGGGGCGCGTACAACATCTTCGCGTTCTGGATGTCGGACGTGCACAGCGTCGGCGGCTACGTGTTCGCGGGCAGCCTGTTCGCGCTCGGGCTGACGAGCTGGCAGGTGCTGATCGCGCTGATCGTCGGCATCGGCCTCGTGAACGCGCTGTGCAACCTGATCGCGCGGCCGAGCCAGCAGATCGGCGTGCCGTATCCGGTCGCGTGCCGCGCGACCTTCGGCGTGCTCGGCGCGAACGTGCCGGCGGTGATCCGCGGGCTGATCGCGATCGCGTGGTACGGCATCCAGACCTATCTCGCGTCGAGCGCGCTCGTGATCGTCGTGCTGAAGTTCTTCCCGCAATGGCTGCCGTACGCGGACGTCCATCGCTACGGCTTCCTCGGGCTGTCGGCGGTCGGCTGGGCCGGCTTCATGCTGCTGTGGGTGCTTCAGGCGTTCGTGTTCTGGAACGGGATGGAGACGATCAAGAAGTTCATCGACTTCGCCGGCCCGGCGGTCTACGTCGTGATGTTCATCCTCGCCGGCTACATGGTGTGGCGCGCGGGCTGGCGCAACATCGGCATCAACCTCGGCGGCGTCAAGTATCACGGCGCGGAAGTGATCCCGGTGATGATCACGGCAGTGTCGCTGGTCGTGTCGTACTTCTCCGGGCCGATGCTGAACTTCGGCGACTTCTCGCGCTACTGCCGCTCGTTCGGCGACGTGAAGCGCGGCAATTTCTGGGGGCTGCCCGTCAACTTCCTCGCGTTCTCGCTCGTCACGGTGATCACGACGGCGGCGACCTTGCCGGTGTTCGGCGAACTGATCACCGACCCGGTCGAGACGGTCGGTCGCATCGACCATCCGACCGCGGTGATCCTCGGCGCGCTGACGTTCACGATCGCGACGATCGGCATCAACATCGTCGCGAACTTCGTGTCGCCCGCGTTCGACTTCTCGAACGTCGCGCCGCGGCTGATCAGCTGGCGTGCGGGCGGGATGCTCGCGGCCGTCGCGTCGATCTTCATCACGCCGTGGAACCTGTTCAACAACCCGGCCGTGATCCACTACACGCTCGACGTGCTCGGCGCGTTCATCGGCCCGCTGTACGGCGTGCTGATCGCCGACTTCTATCTCGTCAAGCGCGGCCGGCTCGTGCGCGACGACCTGTACACGATGTCGGAGAGTGGCAGCTACTGGTATACGGGCGGCGTGAACCGCCGCGCGCTCGCCGCGCTGCTGCCGGCGGCCGTGATCGCGGTCGTCTGCGTGATGGTGCCGGGCTGGCAGGCCGCCGCGAATTTTTCCTGGTTCATCGGCGCGGGGCTCGGCTTCGTGTTCTACCGGCTGCTCGTGAGCACGAAGGCGTGAGGAGCGTGCGATGAAGATCCGACTGATCAATCCGAATACGACGCAGCGGATGACCGATGCGATGGGGCGCTGCGCCCGCGAGGTCGCGGCCGCGGGCACGGAGATCGTCGCGGTGAGCCCGCCGATGGGGCCGCCGTCGATCGAAGGTTATTACGACGAGGCGCTCGCGACGCCGGGGCTGCTCGCCGAGATCGCGCAGGGCGAGCGCGACGGCTGTGACGCCTACGTGATCGCGTGCTTCGGCGACCCGGGCCTGTACGCGGCGCGCGAACTCGCGCGCGGGCCGGTGATCGGCATCGCCGAGGCCGCGATGCATGCGGCGAGCGTGCTCGCGCCGGGCTTCTCGGTCGTCACGACGCTCGCGCGCACCTGCGGGATGGCGTGGCACCTCGCGGAGCGCTACGGGATGAAGCGCTTCTGCCGCAACGTGCGCGCGACCGACGTCGCGGTGCTCGAACTCGACCGGCCGGGCTCGGCCGCGCGCCGGATCATCGTCGACGAATGCCGGCGCGCGCTCGACGAGGACGGCGCCGACGCGATCGTGCTCGGCTGCGCGGGGATGGCCGAGTTCGCGCACGAGATCGAGCAGCAGATCGGCGCGCCGGTGGTCGAAGGCGTCACGGCGGCCGTCAAGTGGGCCGAGGCGCTCGTCGCGCTGCGCCTCGCGACCGCGAAACGCGGCGATTACGCGCGGCCGCTGGCGAAACGCTACGACGGCGCATTCGCCCGCTTCAGCCCGCCGGACGGGGAGGCGGCGGAGCCGGTCCCGAATTTGCCGCAACCGCATATACACACCGTCTGACACGCACTATCTGCGTCGCTGTATGGGCGCGTATGAACGTTTTCGCTACACTGGGCCGTCATCGCATCGGCTCGTGCGGCCGGCTTCCGGCGCCGCGCGGTCGATGCGAACCCATTATTTCAGCCCGCTTGCGCCGTACTTCGAACCCATGTCACTCGATCCCAACTATCCTCGCGACCTGATCGGCTACGGCCGCCATCCCGTTCAGGCGAACTGGCCGGGGCGCGCCCGCGTCGCCGTGCAATTCGTGCTGAACTACGAGGAGGGCGGCGAGAACTGCGTGCTGCACGGCGATCCGGGCTCCGAGCAGTTCCTGTCCGAAATCGTCGGCGCGGCCGCGTATCCGGACCGCCACATGAGCATGGAGTCGATCTACGAATACGGTTCGCGGGCCGGCGTGTGGCGCATCCTGCGCGAATTCGAGAAGCGCGGGATGCCGCTGACGGTCTTCGGCGTCGGCATGGCGATCGAGCGTCATCCGGAGCTCGCGCGCGCCTTCGTCGAGCTCGGCCATGAAATCGCGTGCCACGGCTGGCGCTGGATCCACTACCAGAGCATGACGCCGGAACTCGAAGCGGAGCACATGCGCCTCGGGATGGAAGCGATCGAGCGTGTGACGGGCGAGCGTCCGCTCGGCTGGTATACCGGCCGCGACAGCCCCAATACGCACCGCCTGGTCGCGGAATACGGCGGCTTCCTGTACGACTCCGACAACTACGGCGACGACTTGCCGTTCTGGATGGACGTCAAGGTGTCGGGCGGCGGCACGTCGCCGCAACTGATCGTGCCGTACACGCTCGACACGAACGACATGCGCTTCGCGACGCCGCAGGGTTTCAACACCGGCGATCACTTCTTCGACTACCTGCGCGACGCATTCGACGTGCTGTACGCGGAGGGCGACGAGGCGCCGAAGATGCTGTCGATCGGCATGCATTGCCGGCTGCTCGGCCGGCCGGGCCGGTTCCGCGGGCTGCAGCGTTTTCTCGATCACCTCGAGAAGCACGATCGCGTTTGGGTGACGCGCCGTGTCGATATCGCGCGCCACTGGCGTGAACATCATCCGTATCAGCCCAATCATCAAGACGAAGGGAAAGCATGAAGGCGATGCGCTACACGTTGGAACAACTGAACACGATGGCGCCGAGCGCATTTGTCGCGGCGCTGTCGGGGATCTTCGAACATTCGCCGTGGGTGGCCGAGGTCGCCGCGGGCGAGCGGCCGTTCGCGAGCATCGACGCGCTGCACAAGACGATGGCGGACGCGGTGGAAACGGGCGGCGAAGCGCGCCAGCTCGCGCTGATCAACGCTCACCCGGAATTGGCCGGCAAGGCCGCCGTGCGCGGCGAGCTGACGGCCGAGTCGACGCGCGAGCAGAGCGGTGCGGGCCTCGACCAGTGCACGCAGGAAGAATTCGACAAGCTGCTGACGCTGAACCGCACGTATCGCGAGAAGTTCGGCTTCCCGTTCATCCTCGCGGTGCGCGGTTATGACCGCCACGGCATCATCGCGAACTTCGAGTCGCGCGTGAATCATTCGCGCACCGAGGAACTGCGTGCGAGCCTCGACCAGATCTACCGGATCGCGCGCTTTCGCCTCGACGACCTGATCGACGCCTGACACCGCGCACGGCCCGCTGTGTCGCGGCGGCCGGATCGCAATCACTGAAACAAGGAAACATCATGGCTGTTCCGCTTCTCGATCCCAACGCACCCGAATTCACGCGGCGCTACGTGAATCTTGCCGACCCGCGTCTCGGTGCGCAGGCGCTCGAGGCCAGCGACGATTTCTTCGCGCCGAAGGACCGGATGCTGAACCCCGAGCCGGCCGTCTTCATCCCCGGCAAGTACGACGACCACGGCAAGTGGATGGACGGTTGGGAAACGCGCCGCAAGCGCACGACGGGGTACGACTGGTGCATCGTCAAGCTCGCGCGCCCGGGCGTGATCAAGGGCTTCGACATCGACACGAGCCACTTCACCGGCAACTTCCCGCCGGCCGCGTCGATCGAGGCCGCGTTCGTGGCCGACGGCGCGCCGACGCATGCGACCGAGTGGGTCGAGATCGTGCCGTCGACGACGCTGCAGGGCAACAGCCATCACTACGTCGAAGCGAGCGACGCACGCGCGTTCACGCACCTGCGCGTGAACATCTACCCGGACGGCGGCATCGCGCGCCTGCGCGTGTACGGCCAGCCGCAGCTCGACTGGGCCGGCGCGAGCGCGACCGAGCAGTTCGACCTCGCGGCGATGGAAAACGGCGGTTACGTCGTGGCCGCGAACAACCAGCACTTCGGCGTCGCGTCGAACCTGCTGCTGCCGGGCCGCGGCGTGAACATGGGCGACGGCTGGGAAACCCGCCGCCGCCGCGAGCCGGGCAACGACTGGGCGATCATCGCGCTCGCGCAGCCGGGCGTGATCCGCAAGATCGAAGTCGATACCGCGTTCTTCAAGGGCAACTTCCCGGACCGCTGCTCGATCCAGGCCGCGTACGTGTCGGGCGGCACGGACAGCTCGCTGATCACGCAGTCGATGTTCTGGCCGGTGCTGCTCGGCGAACAGAAACTGCAGATGGACAAGCAGCACTATTTCGAACAGGACATCGCGTCGCTTGGCCCTGTCACGCACGTGCGACTGAACATCATTCCGGACGGCGGCGTGTCGCGCCTGCGCCTGTGGGGAACGCTCGACAAATGAAGACGCTCGTTATCGAACCGCTGACCAGGGAAGCCTTCGCGCCGTTCGGCGACGTGATCGAAACGGACGGGGCGAAGCAGATCCCGATCAACCTCGGCACGACGATCCGCTTTCACGATCTCGCGAAAGTCGACGTGACGGACGAGGGCGGCCGCACGCTCGTCAACCTGTTTCGCGGCCAGCCGCGCACGCTGCCGTTCGAAGTGAAGATGCTGGAGCGGCACCCGCTCGGCAGCCAGGCGTTCGTGCCGCTGAACGACCAGCCGTATCTCGTCGTCGTCGCGCCCGCGGGCGATCTCGATCCGGCGAAGATCCGTGCGTTCGTGACGAGCGGCTGGCAGGGCGTCAACTACGCGAAGGGGGTGTGGCATCATCCGCTGATCGCGCTCGGCGGCGTCAGCGATTTCATCGTCGTCGATCGCGGCGGTGACGGCCTGAACCTGAACGAGCAGGATCTGCAGGAATCGCTTTGGCTCACCGACGAGGCGCTGCATGCGCTGACCGCCTGAGTCGTCGACGCTTCCGTTGCCTGCCCGCCGAAACCCGCGCAAGATGCGCGGGTTTTTTTATGTGCGCTCGCTTTGTCGCGACTCAGGTCAACACGGCCTTGCGCGCGTCGCGCGAACCGCCGCCGCGACGACGGTTCGCGACCGGCGCATGCTCGGCCATCAGGTCGGCGACCCAGTCGACGAACACGCGCAGCTTTGCGCTGACGTGGCGGTTCGGCGGGAATGCGACGTACATCGGCATCGGTTCGAGTTGCCATGGCTCGAACAGCGGTACGAGTTCGCCCCGCGTGCGATACGCGGCGGCCATGTAGTCGGGCAGCCACAGGATGCCGAGCCCGGCGAGGCCGGCTTCGAGGTACGCATTGCCGTCGTCGACGGCGAGCACGTAGCGGCCGCGTACGGTGATCTGCTCGCCGTCGCGCGCCATCGCAAACGGCAGTGCCTTGCCGGTGCGCGCCCACAGAAAGCCGACGATGCGGTGATGCGTGCCTTCGAGTTCGCCCGGGTGCGTCGGTGTGCCGGCGCGCGCGAGGTAAGCGGGCGATGCGTATACGCCGAGCCGCAGGTCGCCGATGCGGCGCGCGATCAGCGAGCGGTCGGCCGGCTCGCCGCCGCGCACGACGCAGTCGACGTTCTCGCCGATCACGTCGACCACGCGGTCGCTCACGCCCATGTCGAGCTGGATGTCCGGATAGCGCGCGTGGAACGCGGGCAGCGCGGGGATCAGGATCAGGCGCGCGAGCGGGGTCGGCACGTCCACGCGCAGCCGCCCCGTCGGCGACGCCGACGCCGCGGACAGGCTCGTTTCGGCATCGTTCATGTCGGCCAGCAGCCGCACGACGCGCTCGTAGTATGCGGCACCGTCGGCCGTGACGACGACCTTGCGGGTCGTGCGGTGGAACAGCTTCACGCGCAGCCGCGCCTCGAGTTGCTGCACCAGTTGCGTGACGGTGGTGCGGCTCATGTGCAGCGTGTCGGCCGCCTTCGTGAAGCTGCCGGCCTCCACCACGCGGGCGAACGCCTGCATTGCGTCGAATCGATCCATCGGGTCAGGACTCCGCGGCGCCCGGACATTGTTTGGCGCGCGCAAACAGTGTTGGACAAGGTTGCCGGTTTATCCGCCGTGCAACGGTCCTTAAAGTGCCTTCATCGTTGAGACCGGGGCGGAGACGCCCCACCGACCGATGGAGGGGTTGAATGGCAAAGCGTAGCGTAGTTTTTCCGCCCGGTCGCCGGGCGCTGTATGACCGCAATCGCTATTCGCCGGCGGTGCGCGCGAACGGCTTCCTGTTCGTGTCCGGCCAGGTCGGCAGCCGCGACGACGGTTCGCCCGAGCCGGAGCTGGGCGCGCAGGTCCGCCGCGCGTTCGACAACCTGAATGCGGTGCTGCGCGCGGCTGGCTGCACGTTCGACGACGTCGTCGACGTGACGGTGTTCCTTGTCGATCCCGAGGAGACGTTCGAACGGATCTGGGCGATCGTCCCCGAATACTGGGGCGATGCGCCGCATCCGGCGCTGACCGCCGTCGGCGTGACCTGGCTGTACGGTTTCCAGTTCGAGATCAAGGCGATCGCACGGCTGCCGGAGTCGGCCGATGCGTGAGCGGGGCGCGTGCGTATCACGGCGCGACGGGCGGCTCCTGTTCATACGCGCGATGCAGTCGCGCGGCCAGCGACAGCGAATCGGGCAGCGTCGCCGTGCCGAACCGGCGCACGGCGATGCCCGGCGTCCACGAATTCATCACGACGGCGCCGGCCATCGACGGCAGGTCGGCCGGCGTCACTTCACGGTCGTGCTGCGCGATGCCCAGACGTGCCAGCTGCCGCCGCAGGATGCCCATCGTGACACCGCCGAGCATGCCGGCCACTGGCCACACGAGCGCGTCGCCGGTCCAGAACGCGATGTTCCAGATCGAGCCTTCGCTGATGCGTCCACGACGATCGATGAAGGCCGCGTCGTCGAACCCTTGCGCCGCCGCACGGCGCAGGAAGTGCGTTTTCGCGACTTCGCCGACGTGCTTGATGTCCGGCAGCACGCGCTCGTGTTCGAACAGCGCGAGATCGAGCGGGCCGGCCGGCCCCGACGACGGCGCGGCGGTGCGGATCAGCACGTCGAGCGCTTCGTCGTCGCGCGGCGCGGCGAATTCGCCGGTCGTCGCATGGACGGTCGCGCTCAGCGACAGCGCCGACGGCGCACGATCGAGCGCGGCGCGCAGGAACGCGCGAATCCGTGCATCGGGCAGCGCATGCCCGAACAGCGCGTTCGATGCATCGCGCAGCCGTGCAAGGTGCAGGTCGAGGCCGCGTACGCGGCCGTCGCGAACCTGCATCGCGGTGAAATGTGCGTGGCCCGCGAAAGCCAGCGCGGCAAGCGCATCGGGCGTGGCGGCCACGCCGTTGATGTGGGCGACGGACGGGAACGGTGCAGCGGTCATCGGCGAATCTCCAGGTTGGCCGCGGGCGCGGGGCGGCGCGGCATCTTCAAGAAAACCTATTGTTTGCCGATTGATGGTGTCGTGAAAAACGAGTAGTTTTGGAACGGTCGTCAAATTCTGTTTGAAGATCGATGGAACGCATGTGGCCTGGCACGCGCGCGCTGAGGACGTTCGAGGCGGCGGCGCGGCACCTGAATTTTTCGCGGGCAGCCGACGAGGTCGGGCTGACGCCGGCAGCCGTCAGTCACCAGATCAAGGAAATCGAGGCGCAGCTCGGCATCGAACTGTTCGTCCGGACGAGCCGCAGCATCCGGCTGACGCCGGCCGGCGCGGTGCTGGCTGCGGCAGCCGCCGATGCGCTGGCGAGCCTGCGGCACGCGACCGCGCGGGCACGGCGCATCGCGCGCGAGCGGACGGAGCTGCGCGTGTCGGTCGGCGCGCGCTTCGCGACGCACTGGCTGCTGCCGCGCCTGCCGCGCTTCAAGGCCGCGCATCCGGTGCTCGAACTGACGTTCGACATCACCGACCGGCTGCGCGATTTCGACGGCGACGACGTGGATGTCGCGATCCGCTTCGGCACCGGGCGTTATCGCGACGCGTGCGTGCAGCGCCTGTTCGGCACATCGGTCGTCGCGGTCTGCAGCCCCGCGCTGGTGTCGGCCGGCCCCGCGTTGCGCAAGCCGCGCGACCTGCTGCGCCACACGCTTTGCCACGCCGACTGCGAAGTCGACGGCGTGACCTGGCCGCGCTGGTCGGCGTGGATGGCCGCCGCCGGCGTCGACGGTTTCGACGACAGCCGGTGCGTTGCGTTTCCGGATTCGAGCCACGTCGTGCAAGCCGTGATCGACGGTACGACGATCGGCCTGGCGGAGCCGCACATGATTGCGCGCGATCTCGCGGACGGGCGCCTTGTCCGGCTGTTCGACGTGAACGTCGAGGTGGCGCCGGGGCTCGCGTATCACGTCGTGTATCCGGCGCACACGCAGGACGATCCGCGCATCGTCGCGTTGCGCGACTGGCTCGCGGACGAAGCGGCGATGGCGCACGCGTAGCGCGTCGTCGTGCGTGCTATCGTGCCCGCATTACCACCGCACGACGTCCGGCGCCGGACGTGCCCCTTCGATGAGCCAACCTGAAAACGACCTCAGGGTCCTGCTACGGACGATGCAACCCGAACTGCATCCGGGCGCGTTCGCCTTCGTGTCGCTGCCGACCGGTGCGGACGTATCGTTATCCGAAGTCATCGCGACGTTCCGCGAAGCGGAAGGGCTGACGGTCGTGGTCGAAGAGGCAACGGCAGCACGTCGCGGCTGGCCCGTGCTGTTCCGCGCCGCATGGATCACGCTCACCGTCCATTCCGATCTCGCGGCCGTCGGTCTCACGGCCGCCTTCGCGCGGGCGCTCGGCGCGGCCGGCATCAGCTGCAACGTGATGGCCGCCGCATGCCACGATCACATCTTCGTACCGGTCGACGACGGCCCGCGCGCGCGCGATGCGCTCGTTGCCCTGCAGCGCGACGCGATGCGCGGCTAGTGCCCGAAGTGCATGCGGCGCACGCGGCGCATGAAAAAAACAGGCCCGTCACCGGGCCCGCGAACGGAGAGGATCGCGCCGGCGACCGGCGCACGGCGGCTTACTTGACCGCGCCACCCTCGAACCAGGCGGCGAGCTTGGTCCGCTCGTCGTCGGTCATGTGCGTGACGTTGCCGATCGGCATCGCCTTCAGGCGCACGGCCTGTTCGTAGATACGCTGCGAGTTCTTCGACACTTCGTCCGGCGTGTCGAACATCACGCCTGCGGGAGCGCTGCCCATCAGCGTCGGCTTCGACGAGTGGCACTCGACGCAGCGCTGCTGCAGGATCGGCATGATGTCGTTGATCGCGATCTTCGGCGCGTTCGCGGCCTGCGCTTCCGGTGCGACCGGCTTCGGCATCGTCCACACCAGCGCGCCCGACAGCAGCGCGACGCCGCCGATCGGCAGGTACCACAACTGCTTGCCGCGGTGGCGCATCACGAAGAACTGGCGGATCAGCGCGCCGGCCAGCATGATCAGCACGAGCACGACCCAGTTGAACTTGTTCGTGTACGTCATCGCATAGTGGTTCGACAGCATCGCGAACACGACCGGCAGCGTGAAGTACGTGTTGTGCACCGAACGCTGCTTGCCGCGCTTGCCGTAGATCGGGTTCGGTTCCTCGCCCTTGAGCATCTTGTCGACCATCTTGCGCTGGCCGGGGATGATCACGAAGAACACGTTCGCCGACATGATCGTCGCGAGCATCGCGCCGACGATCAGGTAGGCGGCACGGCCCGAGAAGATGTGGCACGCGAGGTACGCGGCGACGACGACGTAGAGGCCGACGCAGATGCCGAGCACGCGGTCGTTGGTGCCGAGGATGCGGCACAGCGAGTCGTAGACGATCCAGCCGGCCGCGAGGAAGCCGAGCGCGGATGCGACGGCGACCACCGGGCCCATGTCGAGCACGCTCTTGTCGATCAGGTACGTGTTCGGCGCGAGCAGGTACAGCACGAAGAACAGCGAGAAGCCCGACAGCCACGTGGTGTACGACGGCCACTTCGACCAGTGCAGGTCATCGGGCATTTCCGGCGGGGCCACCGTGTACTTCTGCATGTTGTAGAACCCGCCGCCGTGCACGTGCCACAGCTCGCCGAACACGCCGCGCTTGCGCTGGTTCGCGTCGGTCGGCGGTTTCAGGCTGTTGTCGAGCGCGACGAAATAGAAGGACTCGCCGATCCACGCAATGGCGACGATGACGTGCAGCCATCGCAGCGCGAGGTTCAGCCAGTCGGTGATGAAGCCTTCCATGAAACTCCTCCAGACTCAATTCGTTTGTTCGATGCGGGCGCTGATTCGTCTGTCAGCTGCCGCGATAGGTGCTGTACGACCACGGCGACACGAGCAGCGGCACGTGGTAGTGCGAGCCGGCGTCGGCGATGCCGAAGCGGAGCACGACGCGGTCGACGAAGCGGGGTTCGGGCACCTTCACGCCGAGCGCCGCGAAGTAGTCGCCGGCATGGAACACGAGTTCGTATTCGCCGGTGGCGAGCGCGGCGCCTTCGAGCAGGGGTTCGTCGCAGCGGCCGTCGCTATTGGTCAGCACGGTCTTGATCGCGCGGCGCGATTCGCCGTCGAGCGCGTAGAGGTCCACCTTGATGGCCGCGCCGGGACGGCCGTGCGCCGTATCGAGTACGTGGGTAGTGAGCTTTCCCATTCGTTGTGTCCTTGTGTGAATGCGAGGTTCGGCGGCGACCCGATCCATTGACTATGCGGCGGATCGAGGCTCCACGTCACACGTGGCTACATACCCGTCGGCGAGATTGAAGCGAGCGCCGTGCAGGCATTGTAAAAAGGTTCCCCGTGCAAATACGTGCGCGATATCGAAGATAATGCGCCGAGCATGAGCGGCTGTCGACGGCCCGCCGGGCAAGGCTGCCGGCCCGGTTTCGGGCGCCGGGCGGCGCCGCGGGCGGCGTACCATATCGAAACCCTGAGGTACGGTATTCCGGTTCGCGCATTGTGCGCGGCGCGCGCGTGGGCGATCCTCCCGCCCTGCGCGTCGGCCCGTGGCCCGCGCGTACCCCGAAGACGGCGAGCACGCCGGGTAACCGGGCCAGGGCGTTCGAACGGACGCAGGCACCGGGGCGTGCCGCGATTCAGCGTTCGAACGGCTGTGTGACCGCCTCCAGGCAGCGCCTGGAGGCAGACCGACGCGGAGAACGCATGAACCTCGAGCAGCACGCTGGCGCACGCGCGCCGAACCCCACCTCATCCCGCCCGACCACCCTGCTGGTCAAGCACGCCGACGTGCTCGTGACCATGGACGACACGCGCCGCGAACTGCGCGATGCCGGGCTCTACATCGAAGACAACCGGATCGTCGCGGTCGGCCCGACCGCCGAGCTGCCCGACACGGCCGACGAAGTGCTCGACCTGCGCGGCCACCTCGTGATCCCGGGGCTCGTGAACACGCATCACCACATGTACCAGAGCCTCACGCGCGCGGTGCCCGCGGCGCAGAACGCCGAACTGTTCGGCTGGCTCACGAACCTGTACCGGATCTGGGCGCACCTGACGCCCGAGATGATCGAGGTGTCGACGCTGACCGCGATGGCCGAGCTGCTGCAGTCGGGCTGCACGACGTCGAGCGATCACCTGTACATCTACCCGAACGGCAGCCGGCTCGACGACAGCATCGGCGCCGCGCAGCGGATCGGCATGCGTTTTCACGCGAGCCGCGGCGCGATGAGCGTCGGGCAACGCGACGGCGGGCTGCCGCCCGATTCGGTCGTCGAGCGCGAGCCCGACATCCTGCGCGACACGCAGCGCCTGATCGAGACCTATCACGACGAAGGCCGCTACGCGATGCTGCGCGTGGTGGTCGCGCCGTGCTCGCCGTTCTCCGTGAGCCGCGACCTGATGCGCGATGCGGCCGTGCTCGCGCGCGAATACGGTGTGTCGCTGCACACGCACCTCGCGGAGAACGTCAACGACATCGCTTACAGCCGCGAGAAGTTCGGGATGACGCCGGCCGAATATGCGGAGGATCTGGGCTGGGTCGGTCACGACGTGTGGCATGCGCACTGCGTGCAGCTCGACGATGCGGGCATCGGCCTGTTCGCGCGCACCGGCACGGGCGTCGCGCACTGTCCGTGCTCGAACATGCGGCTCGCGTCGGGCATCGCGCCGGTGAAGAAGATGCGTCTCGCGGGCGTGCCGGTCGGCCTCGGCGTCGACGGCTCCGCGTCGAACGACGGCGCGCAGATGGTCGCGGAAGTGCGGCAGGCGCTGCTGCTGCAGCGGGTCGGGTTCGGGCCCGACGCGATGACCGCGCGCGAAGCGCTCGAGATCGCGACGCTCGGCGGGGCGAAGGTGCTGAACCGCGACGACATCGGCGCGCTGAAGCCCGGCATGGCCGCGGACTTCGCCGCGTTCGACCTGCGCCAGCCGCTGTTCGCGGGTGCGCTGCACGATCCGGTCGCGGCGCTCGTGTTCTGCGCGCCGTCGCAGACGGCCTACACGGTGGTGAACGGGAAGGTGGTAGTGCGGGAAGGGCGGTTGGCGACGCTCGATCTGCCGCCCGTCATCGAGCGCCACAACGCGCTGGCGCACGCGCTCGTCGAGGCCTCGCGCTGACGCGGGACCGACGTCGGGCGGCCGCCGCCCGACGGGGCGTGCCGCCGGCCGTCGTCGCGCCCTGAGCGGCCGCGACGCGCGACGACGGCGCGGGCCGTGCGTGCCGTTACGGCTCGATCAGCGTGCGGGTGGCTTCGGCGACGAGGCCGCGCAGCCAGCGCACTTCGTCGGAGTAATGGCAGCGTTCGTGCCACAGCTGGTAGTACTGCATCGGCGGGAAGTCGAGCGGCGCCGGCACGACCGACAGCGGCAGGAACTTCGCATAGTGATCGGCGAACAGGCGCGTGGTCGTGAAGATCAGGTCCGACTTCACGAGCACGTACGGCGCGAGGTTGAAGTACGGCAGCGTGACGACCACGTGGCGCTTGAGCCGCTCGCGCGCGAGATGCACGTCGATCGCGCCGCGCTGGCCGACCGAGTACGGCGTCGGCGCCAGATGCGGCGCGTTCAGGTACTGGTCGAGCGTGAGCCCGCCGCGCTTCGCGAACGGGTGCGTGTTGCTCATCAGGCAGACGATTTCGTCGACGAACAGGTTCGACAGGTGCAGCTGCTCGGGCGGCTCGGGCCAGTTGCCGACGACGATGTCGAGCTTGCCGTCTTCCAGCGCGAGCTCGTAGTCGAACGCCGGGCCGAGCGAATGGAACTCGAGCGTCGCGTTCGGCGCGGCCAGGCGGAAACGCTCGACGACGGTCGGCACGAACAGCACGTTCAGGTAGTCGGGGCAGCCGATCCGGTAGCAGCGGATCGACGTGGCCGGGTCGAAGTTGTGCTGCTGGAACTTGATGCGCTCGATTTCACGCAACGCGTTCTGCACGGGCTCGAGCAGGCGCAGCCCGTATTCGGTCGGCACCATGCCGGATTTGCCGCGCACCAGCAGCGGATCGCCGGTGATGTCGCGCAGGCGTCGCAGCGCGGCGCTGATCGCCGGTTGCGACTGGTTCAGTTTGACGGCCGCGCGCGTGACGCTGCGCTCCATCAACAAGGTGTGCAAGACGCGCAAGAGGTACGTGTCGATCGCCTCGCGTTGCTGACTCATGTTATCTCCGGTTTATATGGCTGGGCTGATCGAGGGATGGGGTGGGTATATTGTTTTTAATATGAACGAAAAGCAGCGTCAAGAGATGGATACCCGCGGCTACCCGCCGGTCGGGCCGCGACAAGGGGCCCGAACGAGGTGAAATGCGGGACGCGCGGCGCCGCGCGGGTCTGTATTGCGCGGATCCGGATCGCGACGCGGCGGGTGAGGCGACGGATGCGTCAGTCGTCGATGCGCATGCCGACCTTCAGCGTGACCTGCCAGTGCACGACCTGGTCGCCTTCGATGTGGCCGCGCGTTTCGGTCACCTGGAACCAGTGCAGGTTGTGCAGCGTCTTGCCGGCTTTCGAGATCGCGTTGCGGATCGCGTCGTCGCTCGATTGCCGCGACGAACCGGTCAGCTCGATCATCTTGTACACGTGGTCGCTCATGATGCGCTCCCTGGGATATCGGTCCGTATTGCCGGTGCAAGCCGCGGTCCCGAAGCGGTGCCGCGCGTGCCCGGCTTCTTGAGTGATAGGTATGATGGGCGGCAAGTGCAACCCGTATTGGAGACGAGGAACATCGTGGAAGTCGGATTTTGCGGACCGGGATTGATGGGCGCGCCGATGATTCGGCATTTGCTGGCGGCGGGGCACCGCGTCAGCGTGTGGAACCGCTCGCGCGACAAGGCCGAGGCGCTGGTCGGGGACGGTGCGCAGGTGGCCGGCACGCCGCGCGAACTGGCCGAACGTGTCGAGACGGTATTCGTGTGCGTGCTCGACGGCCGTGCGGTCGGCGACGTTGTGTTCGGCGAGCACGGGCTGCTCTCCGGTGACGCGGCGGCGCGCCGTCTGCTGCGCATCGTCGATCATTCGAGCATTCCGCCCGCGGCGACGCGCGACTACGCGGCGCGCGCGGCCGCGCTCGGGGTCGGCTGGGTCGATGCGCCGGTGTCCGGCGGCGTGCCGGGCGCGCAGGCCGGCACGCTCGCGGTGATGGCGGGCGGCCGCGCGGCCGATCTCGACGCGGTGCGGCCGCTGATCGACTCGTACGCGTCGCGTGTCACGCACATGGGCGACGCGGGCGCGGGCCAGACGGCGAAGCTGTGCAACCAGGCGATCGTCACCGCGACGGTCACGGCGATCGCCGAGGCCGTCGGTCTCGCACAGGCGAGCGGCATCGACGCCGCGCGCCTGGCCGAGGCGCTGGCCGGCGGCTGGGCCGACTCGGTGCTGCTGCAGACGTTCGTGCCGCGCATGACGTCGGGCGGTCATCCGCCGATCGGCGCGCTCGGCACGTTCCAGAAGGATGTCGATGCGATTGCCGATGCCGCGCGCGACACGGGCGCGGTGATGCCCGTGTCGGCCACCGTCCAGCAGGTGCTGCGGCTCGGTGCCGCGCAGGGGCTCGCGGGCGCGGATTTCGCCGCGTTCATCGACATCGTGCGGCCGGGCAACGGCCGCGGGCAGGCATCGTGACGGGCAAGCGGAGCGCGTGAATGACAGATGGGCCGCCCGGAGGCGGCCCATCGAATGGCTGGCGAATCAGCCGAGCGAGCGGGGTGTCGTGTCGCCGGCGTTCTGGCGGCCGAGCCCGCCGCGCAGGCTCGCTTTCGTGCCTGCACCAAACTCGGGCAGGATGCGCGCTCGCGCACGGCTCGCGAATACGAGGAAGCCGAAGCCGTTCGCCTCGTACCAGTAGCCGCCGTTTTCGAGGCCGTCGAGCGGCTGCTCGAGCGCGTTGGCGATCGATTCGATGCAGCGCTTGCGCAGCTCCGCGATCGCCGGATAGGGCGGCTGGGCGCCGCGCACGCTGCACAGGAGCACGTCGAGACCGGGCAGCACGTGCGCATAGAGGACGGGTTCGTCCTGCGCACGGGCGCGGGCAATCTTGGTGTCGAGTTGCGCAAACGGTTTCGAGTGGCGCAAGACCGCGAGGAACGACTCCTGGCCATCCTGTTGCGCACGCCGACGTTTTTTCGGGAAGGACATAAACACTCGCCTCAAAAACAATTGCAAGAAATGCGGCACTTTCATGCGACCCACTCCCGGCTATGTACGCCGCATGTCGATCCTTTATAGCACACGAAAATGCTGCATTCGTGCAGTACGACGATCAATGTCTCCCGTCGACCTGCTCGCCATGATCGACACAGCCAGCGTCTTGGCGCCCGTACTGTCGTTTAGTCTCCATCATAGACCTGCTTTTCCCGCGCGTGCATTCGCCCGTCACAAAAAAGTGAGATCGGCCGCTTGTGGCGGTGCGCCGCGCGCAATAAAAAGGCCCGCACGCGGCGGGCCTGGCGGGCGGAGCGCTTGGCGCTCAGCGCTGCTTGAGCGAATCGCGGATCTCGCGCAGCAGCACGGTGTCTTCCGGCGTCGCGGCCGGCGCGGCTTCTTCCGGCTTGCGCAGCTTGTTGATGAATTTCACCATCAGGAAAATGATGAACGCGAGGATGACGAAATTGATCGCCACGGTGATGAACGAGCCGTAACCGAATGCGGCGACACCGGCGGCCTGCAGGTCCTTGAACGAATCGGGATTACCCTTGAACGTCGGGGGGATGGTGCCGAGCAGAACGAACTTGTTCGAGAAATCCAGACCGCCGGTCAGCACGCCGATGACCGGCATGATGAGGTCTTTCACGACCGAGTCGACGATCTTCGAGAATGCGCCGCCGATGATCACGCCGACGGCGAGATCCATCACGTTGCCCTTGACGGCGAACTCCTTGAATTCCTTGATGATGCTCATGAGCGGCTTTCTCCTGGTTGGGGCGAGGGGAGGCGTGCCGCGACGCGCAGGATTGCTTTGCGTCGAATGAGGGTCGGTGGCACGCCGATGGCCGCATGATAACGAACGCTCCCCATTGCCGGTAGTCCATCTTGAAATGATTGACAAATCCGCGCGTGGGCGCGGCCGGCCGTGCAGCGGAGCATGGCGTGCGTGACGGAGCGCCGGCATGCGCGCCGGCGCCCGGTGCGTGGGTGCTCAGGTGTTGTCGTCGGTCCAGCCGTCGTCGTTGCTGCCGAGGTCCATGCCGCCGCCACCGCCGCTGCCGTCGCTCCAGTTCGAATCGTCGCCGCGGCCGAGGTCGAAGCCCGGGTCGGCTTCCTGCCGGCGGCGCTCGCCGTCGACGATCACGTCGCGTTCGACCACGCGCTCGCGGCCGCCCGACATCGCCTCGCCGAGCAGCACGCCGGTCAGCAGCCCGCCCATCCCGCCGCCGAAACCGCCGCCGCCTTGCTGGATCACGACGGGCGGCTGCTGTTGCGGATACGGCTGTTGCGGCGGGTAGGGCTGCTGATACGGCTGGCCCTGCGCGCCCGTCATGCGATCGGCTTCCTGCGCGTACACGGAGCCGCTGCCGTTCGCCGGTGCCGCGGGTTGCGCGGCCGGGTCGGGCCGGCCTTCGACGCGGGCCTTCACGCTCGCATGGCGTTGCTCGAGTTCATCGACGCGATACGGCGGCACCGGATTCTTGCCGTTCGACAGCGTCTCGACGAGCGTGCGCGCGTCGGCCTCGATCGTTTCGAGTTCACCCGTGAGCGCCGCGGCGCCGGGCGCCGTCGACAGCTTCGCGTCGAGTTTCAGCGGACGGATGTCGTTCAGCACGTCGGTCGCGCGCTTGAGCTGCGCGCGGCGTTCGTCGTCGGCGCGGCCGTTGTCGGCGGTGCGTGCGCGCCGCAGCGTCCAGCGCAGCACCAGCGCGATCACGGCGACGATCAGCCCGAGGCCGATCCACATGCCGGTCGACGGACCGTGTTTTTCGGCCGGCGCGACGGCCGGGGCGAGCCCCGGCTGCAGCGTGCCGGCCTGCGTGGCCGACGGCACGTTGCCGCTCACGCGCGCGGCGTCGGCGCGAATGCGCGACTCCGTCTGTGCGAACCGCGACGCATCGGTGAAGCGCAGTTGCGGATCGAGCGATTTCGCGCGCAGCAGCTGCGCGAGCGCGTCGGACGCGCGGCCCTCGCGGTCCAGCACCTGCGCATACAGGTAGCGCGCGTGCGCGTTGTTCGGATGGGCGTCGATGACTTGCGACAGCTGCGCGTCGGCTTGTTGCCAGTTGCGCTGCGCGATCGATTGCTCGACCTGCTGCAGCGACGGGACCGCGAACGCGGCGGACGACAGCAACATCAGCGAGAGGCCGAGTGCGGCGAGAGATTTCTTCATGGTCGAACCGGGCGCAGGCGCCCGTCTCCTGACGATCGGTTCGCGCCGCGCACCCGGGCGGGGCGCGGCACGTTTGCCGTTACTGCGCGGGCGTGTCGAGCTGCTTCTTCAGCGCGGCGAGGCGATCCTCGACCGACGGGCCCTTGTTCAGCGCGGCGAGCTTGTCGTCGAGCGCCTTGCCGCTCGACGTGTCGGCCGAATTCAGGCGTGCGTCCGAACGCGCGTTCTGCAGCGCGACCTTGTCCTCGAGCTTCTGGAAATCCTCGGACAGGTTCTTGCCGCCGATGCCGCCCAGCGCGCTGGCCGCGACGTCCTTCGCCTGCGCGATTTCCTGCTTGGCCTGCAGGATGTTCGAGCGCGCATTCAGGTCGTTGCGGCGCTGACGCATGTCGGCGATCTGCCCCTTCAGCTTGTCGACCGACGGCTCGAGCGTCGTCAGTTCGGCCGCGAGCGCATCGCGCTCGGCTTCCGCGTTCGACTGCGCGGCGAGGGCCTCGCGGGCGAGTGCTTCGTCGCCGGACTGCAGCGCACGTTTCGCGCCGTCCTCGTACTTCTTCACCTTGTCGTCGGCCGCATCGCGCTTGCTGCGCTGGGTCGCGACCTGTGCCTCGATCTCGATCAGCGAGTTCTCGGCGCGGCCGATGCTGTCGTCGAGCTCCCGCACGATCTGCCGTGCGTCGCGCGACGGATCCTGTACCGAATCGGCCGCATCGTTCAGCAGGCCTTTGATCGTGCGCGAAATAGAGTCGAAAAGCGACATGAAATCCTCCGTGGTTAAAGGCGCCGCGCATTCGCGGCCGTGCCCGCCGCGGGCCGGTTCCGACCCGCGTGAGCCGGCGGATATTACACCACCGGTTCACTTAAATACGGCTTAAACGCGTGAGTTCAAGCGGCGTGCGCATCAGGATGCCAAACCTTTCGCGGTTGAAAGAAAAAGCCGGCGACACGGCCCATTGCGTGTCCATCATAGGCCGAGGAGGCCGACAATACGTTCCGCAAATCACGGCATTGCGGGAATTTTTACAAAAAATCGCGAAGGCGCCCGGTCGATTTCATTAAAATGCGCTGTCACGTCGCGGGAACGGATCGCCGCGCGGCGGGGTCTGTCGACGTGACAGCCGCATCTCGATGCACCCACTCTGATTCATCCGCTTGCATTTCCGCATGCGTTCGAGGGCGCCACGACCGCCCGCCATTCCGACATGCCAATTATCAAACGACCGCCTTCTTCTTCCGACAGGAACGAACCCCACTACACGCTGCGCCGTTCGCCGTCCGGGGCCTATTACCCCGATGACGACGATCGTGACGACCGCCGCGCGCAGCAGCGCAGCGGCGGCGGCGGGCGGCGCCGCACGTTCGGCTCGCGCGTCGCGCTGTGGTTCGCCGGCCTGTTCGCGACGCTGGCGATCGTCGGCGCGCTGATCGTCGGCTATGCGCTGGTCGTGATGGCGCCGCAGCTGCCGTCGCTCGACGCGCTGACCAACTACCAGCCGAAGGTGCCGCTGCGCGTGTTCACGGCCGATCACGTGCTGATCGGCGAGTTCGGCGAGGAGCGCCGCAGCCTCGTGCGCTTCCAGGACATTCCCGACGTGATGAAGAAGGCCGTGCTCGCGATCGAGGACTACCGCTTCTACGAACACGGCGGCGTCGACTTCGTCGGCATCCTGCGGGCGGGCGTGGCCGACCTGATGCACGGCGGTGCGCGGCAGGGGGCGAGCACGATCACGATGCAGGTCGCGCGCAACTTCTTCCTGTCGAGCGAGAAGACCTATACGCGCAAGATCTACGAAATGCTGCTCGCGTACAAGATCGAGAAGGCCCTGACGAAGGACCAGATCCTCGAGCTGTACATGAACCAGATCTATCTCGGCCAGCGCGCATACGGCTTCGCGGCCGCCGCGCGCGTGTACTTCGGCAAGGACCTGAAGGACATCACCCTTGCCGAGGCGGCGATGCTCGCGGGGCTGCCGAAGGCGCCGTCCGCGTACAACCCGGTCGTCAATCCGAAGCGCGCGAAGGTGCGCCAGGAGTACATCCTGAAGCGCATGCTCGAGGTCGGCTACATCACGCAGCCGCAGTACGACGAAGCGATCAAGGAAGAGATCCACGTGCGCACGCCGGGCAACCAGTATGCGGTGCACGGCGAATACGTCGCCGAGATGGTGCGGCAGATGATGTACCAGCAGTACAAGGACGAAACCTATACGCGCGGGCTGACCGTCACGACGACGATCAACTCGGCCGACCAGGAAGCCGCGTACCAGGCCGTGCGCCGCGGCATTCTCGACTACGAGCGCCGCCACGGCTACCGTGGGCCGGAGGCGTCGATCAACCTGCCCGCGGCCGGCGACGAGCGCGACGAGGCGATCGACGACGCGCTCGCCGATCATCCGGACAACGGCGACCTGCAATCGGCGGTCGTGCTGTCGGCGTCGCCGAACGCGGTCGAGGTGCAGTTCGTCGGCGGCGCGACCACCACGATCGGCCCGGCCGGGCTGCGCTTCGTGTCGGCCGCGCTCGGCCCGCGCGCGAACAACGCGCTGCGCATCAAGCCGGGCTCGGTCGTGCGCGTGCTGAAGGACGGCAAGACGGGCTGGCAGGTCGTGCAGCTGCCGCAGGTCGAAGGCGCGCTCGTCGCGATTGCGCCGCAGGACGGCGCGATCCGCTCGCTCGTGGGCGGCTTCGACTTCAACAAGAGCAAGTTCAACCACGTGACGCAGGCATGGCGGCAGCCGGGCTCGTCGTTCAAGCCGTTCATCTACTCGGCGTCGCTCGACAAGGGGCTCGGGCCGGCGACGATGATCAACGACGCGCCGCTGTACTTCCCGCCGAGCGTGCCGGGCGGCACTGCGTGGGAGCCGAAGGACGACGACCAGCCGGACGGCCCGATGACGATGCGCACCGGCCTGCAGCGTTCGAAGAACCTCGTGTCGATCCGGATCCTCGCGTCGATCGGCACGCAGTATGCGCAGCAGTACGTGACGCAGCGCTTCGGCTTCGATCCGGCGAAGACGCCGCCTTACCTGCCGATGGCGCTCGGCGCGGGCCTCGTCACGCCGCTGCAGCTCGCGACCGGCTACGCGGTATTCGCGAACGGCGGCTACAAGGTCGATCCGTACCTGATCGCCGAAGTCGACGACGCGCGCGGCCAGCCGCTGCAGAAGTCGCAGCCGGTGATCGCGGGCGGCACGGCGCCGCGTACGATCGAAGGCCGCAACGCATACGTGATGAACAGCCTGCTGCACTCGGTCGCGACGGCCGGCACGGGGGCCGGCACCAACGTGCTGGGCCGCAGCGACCTGCAGGGCAAGACGGGTACGACGAACGACGCGAAGGACGGCTGGTTCGCCGGCTACCAGCAGTCGCTCGTCGCGGTCGCATGGATGGGTTTCGACCAGCCGAAGAGCCTCGGCAGCCGCGAATTCGGCGCGCAGCTCGCGTTGCCGATCTGGGTGAACTACATGCGCACCGCGCTGAACGGCGTGCCCGAGCAGCAGATGCCGATGCCGGACGGCCTGACCACGATCGACGGCGAGCTGTACTACGCCGATCGCACGCCGGGCAACGGCTTCGTCGCGAACGTCGACATCAACCCGGCCGAGAACGCGATCAGCGCGAACGACGCGCTCGGTTCGGCCGGCGCGGCCGGGCTGGCACCGCCGCCCGTCACGCCGCAGGAGAAGCAGCAGATCATGGACATGTTCGAGAACAAGTAAGCGATACGCGGTGCTTCGGACATGCGACGGGCGCCTTCGGGCGCCCGTTTTTCTTGTGCGAGTCGCGAGCAGCAGGAGAAGGTGAATCAGAACGATACGCAGGCCGGCGCGATCGTCACGCCGACCGATTGCTGGTGAAATCGCTGCATGTACGCCAGCCGGATCGCGGCGAGCCGTGTGCGCGTGTCGGGTGTATCGTCGGCGATGATACGGATCACGAAGCTGTCTTCACGCGTGACGCCGCCGGTCGCGCGGTCGCGCCACTGTCCGTGCGTGTCCCAGTAGGTGAGGCCGTCGGGGAAGCGCGGCGTGACCGTGTCGGCGAGAAACGTCGCGCGTTCCGCATCGGTGACGGGACCGCGCCCCGTGACGTCGCGCCCGAACAGCAGGTCGGCCTGCAGCATCCGGCTTTCGCCCGGTTGCGTGCAGGACACCGGTTGCGCGACGGGCGACGGCGCCGTCGCGCAACCGGCGAGCAGCGTGAGCGCCGCCGCGCATGCGACCAGCGTGCGTGTCTGCTCATTTCGTGACGATCGACCTTCGCGCGCGCAAAATGCTGCGCGCTCAACCACTTGCGTGCGTGTCCGGCGGGTTATCAACAGGGCTGTCAACATAATCTGGGGATAACCCTAGGGTGGTTCGTCGGTGCCCGATGTGGGGTCAGTGCTGCAGTTTCGCGTGCGCGAGGTGCATGCCGAGCGTGGCGGGATCGGTATTCGTGCCCGACAGCAGCACGCCGACGCGCTTGCCCTGCAGCGTTTCGCGCAGCGGGCCGAGCAGCGCGGCGAGCGCGGCCGCGCAGGCCGGTTCGACCGACAGCTTCAGGTGCGAGAACAGGAACAGCATCGCGGCGCGCAGCGCGTCGTCGGACACGGTGACGATGCGGTCGACGTGGCGCCGGCACAGCTGGTAGCTGTATTCCTCGGTGTGCGGCGCCATCAGCGAATCGGCGATGGTCTGCATCGCGCTCATCTTGATCGTGTGATTCGCCGCGAAACTGCGGCTCATCGCGTCGGCGCCTTCCGGCTCGACGCCGTACACGTGTACGCGCGGGTTCGCGAGCCGCAGCGCGGTCGCCATGCCGGCCGCGAGCCCGCCGCCGCCGATCGGCACGATCACCGCGTCGAGGTCGGGCGTCTGCGTCGCCCATTCGTAGCCGAGCGTCGCGGTGCCGAGGATCGTGTGATAGCCGTTGAACGGATGAATGAAGAAGCGGCCTTCCTCGGCCTCGATGCGGCGCACGAGATCGAAGGCCTGCGACGCGCTGCCCGCGAGCACGACTTCCGCGCGGTACTGCTTGCATTGCGCGATGCGCGACGGGCTCGCGGTGTGGAACATCACGACCTTCGCGCTGCTGCCGAGCCGCATGGCCGCATACGCGACGGCCGCCGCGTGATTGCCGGCCGACACGCAGGTGACGCCCGCGTTCTTGCGCGCCTCGTCCAGCGAGAGCAGGTGCGTGAACGCGCCGCGCGCCTTGAAGCTGCCGCTCGCCTGCAGCAGCTCGAACTTGAAGTTGACGTGCGTGCCCTCGAGGGACGGCAGGTCGGCGCGCTCGAACACGGGCGTGCGCGCGACCCACGGCGACAAAGCGAAATGCTGCGCGGCGATTTCGTCGAGCGTCGGAATCGGCTCGCCGTCGATCGTCGTATGGGCGGTGCCCTGTTGTTCGGTCGGCATGACGTGGCGGTGGCGGAGTGGGCCGGCCCGCACACGCGGGCCGGCGTGGCGGGAGGCAGTCAGTGCGCGTCGACCGACATGCTGCGGATGAACTTGCGCAGGAACTGCTCGCAGCCGGCGAGCTGCGCGAGCTCGACATACTCGTTCGGCTTGTGCGCCTGCTCGATGTTGCCGGGCCCGCACACGACGCTCGGGATGCCCGCGCGTTCGAACAGGCCGGCCTCGGTGCCGTACGCGACCTTGCGCTTGTCCTGGTCGGCCGTCAGCGCGCGCACGAGCTGCGTGATCGCGGCCTGTTCGGTTGCATCGAGGCCGGGCGCCGCGGCGATCTTCGAGAACTCGATCGCGGCGTTCGGATGCTCGCGCAGCATCTGCGGCAGCAGCGTTTCCCGCGCATACGCCTCGATGCGCGTGAAGATCTGCTCGGGGTCGAGCGTGGGCAGGTTGCGGAATTCGAAATCGAAGCGGCACTCGGCCGGCACCGTGTTGATCGCGTTGCCGCCCTGGATCGTACTCGTCTGCGCGGTCGTGAACGGCACGTCGTACAGTTCGTCGAACGGGCCTTCGGCACGGAAGCGGTCGGCGATGTCGCGGATATGGCAGATCAGGCGTGCCGCATATTCGATCGCGTTGAGCCCCTTCGGCGTCAGCGACGAATGGGCCGCGTGGCCGCGCACGCAGCAGCGGTACGCGTTGATGCCCTTGTGCGCGATGATCGGCCGCATGCTGGTCGGCTCGCCGACGATGCAGCCCGACGGCTGCACACCGCGCTTCACGAGGTCGGCGATCATCAGCGGCGCGCCCGCGCAGCCGATTTCCTCGTCGTAGGACAGCGCGAAATGGATCGGCTTCGCGAGCTTCGTCGCCTGCATCTCGGGCAGCAGCGCGAGCGCCGCGCCGATGAAGCCCTTCATGTCGCAGGTACCGCGGCCGTACAGGCGGCCGTCGCGGATCTCCGGCGCGAACGGGTTGCTGTCCCATTGCTGGCCGTCGACCGGCACGACGTCGGTATGCCCCGACAGCACGATGCCGCCGTTCGTCGCGCCGTCGTGCGCGGGCACGGTGGCAAACAGGTTCGCCCAGCCTTCGCGCGGATCGTGCGTGATCGTCGAAGCGATGCCCTTCGCGGCGAGTGCGTCGCGTACCGTCTCGATCAGGCCGAGGTTCGGCACGCGGCTCGTCGTGTCCATCGACACCAGTTGCTTGACCCAGGGCAGGCTGACGAGCGATTCGTCGCCCCGGGTTGCGGCGGAAGGCGCCGTCGCGTCGAGAGTGGACATGGCAAAACTCCGTCTGATGAATGGGAAAATCATACTCAAAAACGCGCCGGCCCGCCTTCGTCGGGCGCGATGCGGTGCAGCAACGTCGCGCCCGCCGGTATCGCGTCAGCGCGCCGCGGCGGCCGCGCCCTGTTTCGGGCCGAGCGCGCGCAGCGTTTCCTTGATCGTCGACACGCGGATCGCGAGATCGGGCGAGCGCGTCTCGATGCGCAACTTGTCCTGGCCCGCGAGCTTGATGTGCCGGTGCTTCTGCACCATCTCGATGATCCGCATCGGATCGATCGGCGGATTCGGCTCGAACTGCAGCCCGATCGCGGCCTCGCTCGCGTCGATCTTCACGATGCCGAGCGGCTTCGCGGCGATCCGCAGCCGATGCGTCTCGACGAGCGCGTGCGCCTGCGGCGGCAGCTTGCCGAAGCGGTCGATCAACTCCTCCTGGATGCCGTCGATCGCGTCGCCGTGCTCGCAGTTCGCGAGCCGCTTGTACAGCGACAGCCGCTCCTGCACGTCCGCGCAGTAGTCGGCCGGCAGGATCGCGGGCGCATGCAGGTTGATTTCCGTCGTCGCGGCGAGCGGGGCGGTGAGGTCGGGCTCCTTGCCGTTCTTCAGCGCCTTCACCGCGTCGTTCAGCATGTCCGTGTAGAGCTGGAAGCCGATCTCGTGGATCTCGCCCGACTGCTTGTCGCCGAGCACCTCGCCGGTGCCGCGGATCTCGAGGTCGTGCATCGCGAGATAGAAACCCGAGCCGAGTTCCTCCATCTGCTGGATCGCCTCGAGCCGGCGCTGCGCCTGCTTGGTCAGCGACTGCGGATCGTGGACCAGCAGGTACGCATAGGCCTGGTGATGCGAGCGGCCGACGCGGCCGCGCAGCTGGTGCAGCTGCGCGAGGCCGAACTTGTCCGCGCGGTGCATGATGATCGTGTTCGCGCTCGGCACGTCGATGCCGGTCTCGATGATGGTCGTGCACAGCAGCACGTTCGCGCGCTGCGCGACGAAATCGCGCATCACGCGTTCGAGCTCGCGCTCGTGCATCTGGCCGTGCGCGATCACGATCCGCGCCTCGGGCACGAGCGCCTCGAGCATCGCCTTGCGGTTCTCGATCGTCTCGACTTCGTTGTGCAGGAAGTACACCTGGCCGCCGCGCTTCAGCTCGCGCAGCATTGCCTCGCGGATCACGCTTTCCTCCTCGCGGCGCACGAAGGTCTTGATCGCGAGCCGCTTTTGCGGCGCGGTCGCGATGACCGAGAAATCGCGCAGCCCTTCGAGCGCCATCCCGAGCGTGCGCGGGATCGGCGTCGCGGTGAGCGTCAGCACGTCGACTTCCGCGCGCAGCGCCTTCAGCGCTTCCTTCTGGCGCACGCCGAAGCGGTGTTCCTCGTCGATGATCACGAGGCCGAGGCGCTTGAACTGCACGTCCGACGACAGCAGCTTGTGCGTGCCGATCACGATGTCGACGCTGCCTTCGTTGATCTGCGCGATCGCCGCGTTCACTTCCTTCGTGGTCTTGAAGCGCGACAGCTCGACGATCCGCACCGGCCAGTCCGCGAAGCGGTCGGCGAAGGTCTGTGTGTGCTGCTCGGCGAGCAGCGTGGTTGGCGACAGCAGCGCGACCTGCTTGCCGCCCAGCACCGCGATGAACGCGGCGCGCAGCGCGACCTCGGTCTTGCCGAAGCCGACGTCGCCGCACACGAGGCGGTCCATCGGCTTGCCGCTCGTCATGTCGCCGATCACGGCCGCGATCGCCGCGGCCTGGTCGGGCGTTTCCTCGAAGCCGAAGCTTTCCGCGAATTTCACGTAGTCGCGCGGGTCGAGCGTGAACGCGTGGCCTTCGCGGGCCGCGCGACGCGCGTACAGATTCAGCAGCTCGGCGGCCGTATCGCGGATCTGCTGCGCGGCCTTGCGCTTCGCGCGTTCCCACTGGCCGGAGCCGAGCGCGTGCAACGGCGCGCTGTCGGGGTCGGCGCCGCTGTAGCGCGAGATCACGTGCAATTGCGCGACGGGCACGTAGAGCTTGCTTTCGCCCGAGTATTCGAGATGCAGGAATTCGGTCTCGCCTTCGCCGAGATCCATCGAGACGAGGCCCAGGTAGCGGCCGATGCCGTGCTGCGAGTGCACGACCGGATCGCCCACCTTCAGCTCCGACAGGTCGCGCACCATCGCGTCGACGTTGCTCGCCTGTTCTTGCCGGCGGCGGCCCGCGCGGCGGCCGAGCGCGCCGTACAGCTCGGTTTCGGTGACGACCGCGTAGCCTTCGCCTGGCACCGCGAAGCCGTTCGCGAGCGGCGCGACGCCGAGCGCGAAACGTTCGTCGCTCGCGAGCCAGCCCGCGAAGTGGTCGTTCGACGCGGGGCGCAGGTGATGCTCGGCGAGCAGTTGCAGGATCGTCTCGCGGCGGCCGGCTGATTCGACGGTCAGCAGCACGCGCTTGCCGGACGTTTCGACGAAGGTGCGCAGCGACGCGAGCGGGTCGTCCGCATGGCGGTCGACGGTCAGCTCGGGCAGCGCGGTTGCCCAGCCGCCGGCCGGCTGCGCGGGCAGCACGACGCGCGCGAACGGTTTCGCGAACGCGAAGAAATCCTCGTCGGACAGGAACAGCCGCTGCGGCTCGAGGATCGGCCGCTCGCGATCGTGCGAGAGGAACGCATGGCGCTGCTTCGTGTCCGCGGTGAAGCGGCGGATCGACGCCTCGAGATCGCCGGTGAACACGAGGTGCGCGTCCTGCGGCAGGTAGTGGAACAGCGTGGCGGTTTCGTCGAAGAACAGCGGCAGGTAGTACTCGATGCCGGCCGACGGCACGCCGTTGCCGATGTCCTTGTAGATCGGCGCGCGGCTCGGGTCGCCTTCGAAGGTTTCGCGCCAGCGGCTGCGGAAGGCCGTGCGCGCGGCTTCGTCGAACGGAAACTCGCGGCCGGGCAGCAGGCGCACGTCGCGCACCGGGTAGAGGCTGCGCTGCGTGTCGGGGTCGAACGCGCGGATCGAGTCGACCTGGTCGTCGAACAGGTCGATCCGGTACGGCAGCGGCGAGCCCATCGGGTACAGGTCGATCAGCGAGCCGCGCACGCAGTATTCGCCGGGCCGCACGACCTGGCTCACGTGCTCGTAGCCGGCCAGCGTCAACTGTGCCTTCAGCTTCGCCTCGTCGAGCCGCTCGCCCTGCGCGAACGCGAACGTGTACGCGGCCATGAACGACGCGGGCGGCATCCGGTACAGCGCGGTGGTCGCGGGCACGAGCAGGATGTCGCAGCGGCCCTCGCCGAGGTCGTGCAGCGTCGCGAGCCGCTCGGACACGAGGTCCTGGTGCGGCGAAAAGGTGTCGTACGGCAGCGTTTCCCAGTCCGGGAGCAGGCGCACGCGCGCGTCGGGCGAGAAATAGCGGATTTCCTGCGACAGCCGCTGCGCGTCGACCGCATTCGCGCAGATCACCGCGAGGAGCGGCACGTCCTGACGGTTGTCGGCGAGATAACGGGCGATGGCGAGCGCGTCGGCGGAGCCGTGCGCGCCGTCGAAGGCGAAGCGCTGGCCGGGCTTGACGCGGGCAACGGGGGAGGCTGACGGGTTGGAAGCGTTATCTGGCATAGGGACGACAGGGGTGGCGTGCACGGGCGCATCGCGGTGCGCCGGTCGAGACGAAAGACCTATTATAAAATCCGCTTCTCGATTTCATCTTTCCGGCGTTTCCCTTCGTGACTCCCCGACTTTTCGCCCTGATTCCCTGTGCCGGCACGGGCAGCCGTTCCGGCTCGGCCGTGCCGAAGCAATACCGCACGCTGGCCGGCCGCGCGCTGCTGCACTACACGCTCGCCGCGTTCGACGCGTGCAGCGAGTTCGCGCAGACGCTCGTCGTGCTCGCGCCCGACGATTCCCATTTCGACGCGCGCCGCTTCGCGGGCCTGCGTTTCGCGGTGCGCCGCTGCGGCGGCGGCTCGCGGCAGGCGTCGGTGCTGAACGGGCTGCTCGAACTGGCCGAATTCGGCGCGACCGACCAGGACTGGGTGCTCGTGCACGACGCGGCGCGCCCGGGCATCACGCCGGCGCTGATCCGCACGCTCGTCGCGACGCTGAAGGACGACCCCGTCGGCGGCATCGTCGCGCTGCCGGTGGCCGATACGCTCAAGCGCGTGCCGGCCGGCGGCGACGCGATCGCGCGCACGGAATCGCGCGACGCGCTGTGGCAGGCGCAGACGCCGCAGATGTTCCGCATCGGCATGCTGCGCGAGGCGATCCTGCGCGCGCAGCGCGAAGGGCACGACCTGACCGACGAGGCCAGCGCGATCGAATGGGCGGGCCACACGCCGCGCGTCGTCCAGGGCAGCCTGCGCAATTTCAAGGTCACGTACCCGGAAGATTTCGCGCTCGCGGAAGCGATCCTGGCGCGTGCCGCGAACGCTTCCTGACATTCACCCCCTCTCAATCGGAACACGCATGGATTTCAGAATCGGACAAGGCTACGACGTGCACCAGCTCGTCGAAGGACGCCCCCTCATCATCGGCGGCGTGACGATTCCGTACGAGCGCGGCCTGCTCGGCCACTCGGACGCGGACGTGCTGCTGCACGCGATCACCGACGCGCTGTTCGGCGCGGCGGCGCTCGGCGACATCGGCCGTCATTTCTCCGACACGGACGCGGCGTTCAAGGGCGCGGACAGCCGCGTGCTGCTGCGTGCGTGCGCCGAGCGCGTGAAGGCGGCGGGTTTCACGATCCAGAACGTCGACAGCACCGTGATCGCGCAGGCGCCGAAGCTCGCGCCGCATATCGACGGGATGCGCGCGAACATCGCGGCCGATCTCGGGCTGCCGCTCGATCGCGTGAACGTGAAGGCGAAGACCAACGAGAAGCTCGGTTATCTCGGCCGCGGGGAAGGCATTGAGGCGCAGGCCGCCGCGCTGCTGGTGAAGCAGGGCGGCTGACGGCTGCCCGCGGCATCGCGCGGTTTGCCCCGCGCGATGCCGCTGCAATGAAAAATGCCACGCGTCGGCGTGGCATCGTCGTTTGAAGCGGGCGCCACGCGGCATGGCTGCCGCACGGCACGCGACCGCTTATTCGCCTTCGGCGGCGATCACCTGTGCGGCGGCGTTGATCACCGACGCGATGCGGCCGACGTCGCGCAACTGCGTGACGGTCATGCCTTGCTCGTTCTTCAGCAGCGCATAGTGCGACTTCACGCAGAAGTGGCACTTGCCGACGATCGACGCGGCGAGCGCGTACATCTCGAACTTGCGCTTGTCGACACCGCCGTGCGTCGCATACGCGCCCATCCGCAGCTCGGCGCGCTGCGTCTTCAGGTCGGCGTCGTCGGCCATCTCGACATACGGATACCAGGTGTTGTTCATCCCCATCAGCGCGGCCGCCGTCAGCACGGCGTTCGTCTCTTCGGGCGACAGCACGCCGGCTTCGCGGATCGTCTTGATGAGCACGGTGCTCTTCGCCGCGATGGCCGCCGCCAGCGCGACGCCCACCGCGTCGGTGCCTTCGAGCGACGAGCGCGAGATCGTGCCGTCGAGGTTCAGGCGAATGTCCTTCGCGTAATCGGGGATACGTGCCTTAATCGAGTCGATGAATTCCATTGATATCTCCTATGGGTTGGCCGTTAAAAAAGCCCGCAGGCAGGACGTGCGCCGCGGGCTTCGTGCATCGATGCGCTTACAGCGTTGCGCCGCCGACTGCACGGTTGCACGGGCACAGTTCGTCCGTCTGCAGGCCGTCCAGAATGCGCAGGACTTCTTCCGGGCTGCGGCCGACGTTCAGGTTGTTCACCGAAACGTGCTGGATCGTGTTGTCCGGATCGACGATGAACGTTGCACGCAGGGCCACGCCGGCTTCCTTGTCGCGCACGCCGAGCTGGTCGATCAGCTCGCCCTTGACGTCGCCGAACGAGTAGTGGTTCAGCTTGTCGAGGTCCTTGTGCTCACGGCGCCATGCGAGCTTGACGAATTCGTTGTCCGAGCTGCCGCCGAGCAGGACGGCATCGCGCTCTTCGAACTGCTTCGTCAGCTTCGCGAACTCGACGATTTCCGTCGGGCACACGAACGTGAAATCCTTCGGATAGAAGTAGATGATCTTCCACTTGCCCGGGAACGACGCTTCGGTGACGGTCTCGAACGCCGACTGGCCGTTTTCCTCGTGATTGTTGAAGCCCGGCTTCGCGGCTACGACGGTGAAAGCTTCGAGTTTATCGCCCACGGTTTTCATGCGGATACTCCTGTGTGAATGGGGAAGAAGACTGAGTCAAGCTACCTCGGTGCTGCAACGATGATGTGACAGCATGAGGCAAACTATAACACTATTAGTAAAACACTTCAATAGATTTTGACTAACGATCCTCATAGCTTTTTTCAACCGGATCGATAGTGTGACGCGCGGGAGGCAGGCGCGAGCGTGTCACGCGGTCGCACGCGCCTTGCCGGCGCCGGGGAATTCGAGCGTGACTTCGAGGCCCGCGTCGGGGTTCCGGTTGCGCAGGCGCAGCGCGCCGCGATAGCGGCCGACGAGCCGCAGCACGATCGCCATCCCGAGGCCCGTGCCGTCCGCCTTGGTGCGTGCGGTGTCGACGCGGTAGAACGGGCGCATCACGAGCGGCAACTGATCCTCGGGGATGCCGGGGCCTTCGTCGCTCACCGACAGCTCGACGCGCGCATGCGACACGCGGGTCTCGACCGTGATGCGCGAGACGCCGTCCTGCTTGCTCTGGCCATACTTGCGCGCATTCTCGACGAGGTTGCCGATCACGCGGCGCATGTCGGTCTCGTCCGCTTCGATGATCGCGCTCGGCGCGAGCCGCGTGCGGATCTCGACGCCGTCCTCGCCCGAGACGCGCGCGGCGACTTCTTGCGCGATCGACGACAGGTCGACCGGCTCGGGCTTGCGCTGCGACGGGCGCGCGTAGTCGATGAAGGCCGCGATGATGCGGTCCATCTGCTCGATGTCGTCGACCATCGCGTCCTTGGTCGCCTGGTCGGACGGGCTCATCTCGGTTTCGAGCCGCAGCCGCGCGAGCGGCGTGCGCAGGTCGTGCGAGATACCCGCGAGCATCAGCGCACGGTCGGCCTCGAGCTGTTCGAGGTCGCGCACCATCTGGTTGAAGCTGCGGTTGGTGTCGGCCGCGACGCCCATCCCGCGCTCGGGCAGCGGTTCGGGCGCCTGGCCCGAACCGACCTGGCGCGCGGCGAGCGCGAGCCGCGAGAACGGCCGGTTCACGAGGCTGGTGATGAACGCGGAGCCGAACAGCGACAGCGCGAGCGCGAACAGCCCCCAGCCGGCCCATTGCAGGCCCGTGACGTTGTCGAGCTGGTCGCGGTCGAGCGCGACCCAGTAATCGTCGTCGTCGATCTTGAAGCTGATCCACACGCCGGGAATGTCGTTGACCGACTGCGCGATCACGGTATCGTCGCCGAGGCGGCTGCGGATGTCGTGTTCGATCAGGCGGTTCAGCGATTCGTCGGGCTGCAGCTTGAACTTGTCGGTCTTTTCGCGCGGGTAGACGCGCACGCCCTCGTTGCTCTCGAGATCCTGCAGCAGCGCGCGCCGCAGATCGGGATCGGAATAGAGCAGGGCGGTGCGCGTGAGCTTGACGACCGCGACGAGCTGCAGCGCGACGCGCTGCGCGCGCGGCTCGCGCTCGATCACGCGAAAGCTCTGGAACCACGCGGCGAGACTGACCGAGATCAGCAGCGCGATCAGCAGGAAGGTGCGCCAGAACAGCCCGCCGAACGCGAGCTGCAGGAGGCGCCGGTCGATACGCATGGGACGGGCCGTGGACGGGCGAAACCGGGAGGGAGAAAGGTCAGGCGGCGCCGTCCGGGATGAACACGTAGCCGAGGCCCCAGACGGTCTGGATGAAGCGCGGGCTGCCCGGATCCGGTTCGATCAGCTTGCGCAGGCGCGAGATCTGCACGTCGAGGCTGCGGTCGAACACTTCGTATTCGCGGCCGCGCGCGAGCTCCATCAGCTTTTCGCGCGACAGCGGCTGGCGCGGATGACGCGCGAACACTTTCAGCACCGAGAATTCGCCGGTCGTCAGCGGGATTTCCTGGCCGGACTTCGTCAGCGTGCGCGTGGCGAGATTCAGCGAGAATTCGCCGAACTCGAACACCTCGGTGGTTTCCGACGGTGCGCCCGGCAGTTCGGCCGGCGCCTGGCGGCGCAGCACCGCATGAATGCGCGCGACGAGTTCGCGCGGATTGAACGGCTTCGGCAGGTAATCGTCGGCGCCCATCTCGAGCCCGACGATGCGGTCGACATCCTCGCCCTTCGCGGTGAGCATGATGATCGGCGTGCGGTCGTTGCTGCCGCGCAGGCGGCGGCAGATCGACAGGCCGTCCTCGCCCGGCAGCATCAGGTCGAGCACGAGCAGGTCGAAACGCTCGCGTACCCAGAGCTTGTTCATCGCGGTCGCGTTTTCGGCGACGTATACGTTGAAACCCTGTTCGCCGAGATAGCGGCGCAGCAGATCGCGCAGGCGAGGGTCGTCGTCAACGACGAGAATCTTGGAGGGGTTTTTCGTTTCCATGATCGGCATCTTATCGCGAATGGGAATTGACGCACGGCCACGTATTTTCGTGCGTTACAGTCGGTTACAAAATTTACCCGTAGTGTCGCGCCGAGTAAAGGCAGGCTATATAGATTCCTTTACTCGAAGCCGAAATTCGGTAGATACTCCCTGCACTCCATCTTTCATCTTTGTACACCCGATTTCCGCAGGGTTTTTCAAGTACCAGAGGTAGCCGGTTGCCGCGTGACGAAGGGAACAAATCGACCAAAGAAGCGAGGACGGTCATGCGATCTTTCCGGATTGCACTGACGCTGACGATCGCGCTCGCCGGTCCGTATGCGTCGAACTTCGCGTATGCGCAGCGCCCCGAGCAGGGCGCACCGTCGCGCAAGCTGCCGCGCGGCAAAGCGCCGCAGCCAGACCGTGCCGCCGAGGCGACGGTTCGTTCCGCCGTGCCCCCCGATCTCGAACAGCGCCGCCGCGACGGGCACATGACGCCCGAAGAGCGGCACCTGTTGCGCCAGCACATCGAAGACGCCGTTCGCGAGTTGTACAAGCGCTGACACGTGCCGTCCTTGCCCTGCGCGGCCCGCCCCGCGCAGAAAGAATTCGTAGCACTTTTTCGGTCAACTTTCGCGTGCCGAATGCCGTTGTACCGGCATCCGCACCGCCGGTGCGTTCCGGGAGAGTCCATGACGATGAAAGCGAACGCTGCCATACCGGCGTCGTCGCCTGCCATGCAGTCGCCGCTCGATGCCGACGACGCGCTGTTTTTCCTCAGTCGCACCGGTTTCTCTCCCGCGCCCGCCGACGTCGCGCGTGTCGTCGGCATGACGCGCGCGCAGATCGTGGCCGACACGCTCGGCAGCGTGCGCCGCGAACCCGTGACGACATGGCCCGACTGGATCGCCGAGCCGCCGCCGACGCGCGCGCAGCGCCAGGCGCTCACGCCCGACATGCGGCGCGACGAGCAGCGCGAGCGCAACCGCCGCTACGATGAATTGCGTGCCGCCTGGGTCAACGAGATGGTCGTCACGCCGTCGCCGCTGACCGAGCGCATGACGCTGTTCTGGCACGGGCACTTCACGTCGGGCCAGGACAAGGTGCCTTACCCGCAGACGATGGCCGCGCAGAACGCGCTGTTTCGCCGCGAGGCGCTCGGCAACTTCGGCACGCTGCTGCATGCGGTCGCGAAGGATCCGGCGATGCTGCAGTATCTCGACGGCGCGAGCAATCGCAAGGGGCGTCCGAACGAGAATTTCGCGCGCGAGGTGATGGAGCTGTTCACGCTCGGCGAAGGGCATTACACGCAGGTCGACGTGACCGAGGCCGCGCGCGCGATGACGGGCTGGACGATCGATCCCGATACGCTGCGCTTCGAGGTGCGGCCCGACACCCACGACGCCGGCGAGAAGACGATTCTCGGCGAAACGGGGCCGTTCGACGGCGACGGCTTTCTCGACATCCTGCTGAAGCGGCCGGGCACCGCGCGTTTCATCGCCGCCAAGTTGTGGCGCGAGTTCGTGTCCGACACGCCCGATCCGGGGGCGCTCGATACGGTCGCCGACCGGTTCCGCGCGAGCGGTTACGACATTCGCGCGGCGCTCGCCGCGCTGTGGTCGACCGACGCGTTCTGGGATCCGCGCAACCGCGGCGTGCTCGTCAAGTCGCCGGCCGAGTTCGTCGTCGGGTCGGTGCGGCTGTTCGACGTGGCGTACGGCGATCCGCAGATGCTCGCGAACACCGTGCGCACGCTCGGGCAGAACCTGTTCTATCCGCCGAACGTCAAAGGCTGGCCGGGCGGCGCGCTGTGGATCAACAGCACCACGCTGCTGTCGCGCAAGCAGTTCGTCGAGCAGTTGTTCCGCGCGACGGAGACGGCCGGCATGCGCGTGCCCGCGCATCCGATGGCGCCGCCGCCGAATGCGCGGACGCATGCGATGCCGGTGGCCGACATGGCGTCCGCGGCCGGCATGCGCGGCACGCCGGCCAGGCCCGCGCGCGGCGGGCTGCGGTTCGACCTCGAACGCTGGCTCGCGCAATATCGCGCGCGGCCGCAGGCAATCGCCGGATTGTCGACCGAGCTTCAGTTGCAGCACGCGGTGCTGCAACTGTCGCCGGTCGCGGCGATCGACACGGATTCGACCGGCAGCGCGTATCTCGAGGCGCTGCTGATGGATCCGGCCTATCAGCTGAAATGATGCAAACGACGACGAAGCGGGGCGCCGCCGCGGCAAACGTGCCGGACGGCGAACCAAAGGATGCGCGATGAACCGACGTGATTTTCTGACGCTGACCGGCGCCGCGGCCGCGGCCGGCGTGTCGATGTGGCAAGCGCCCGCGATCGCCGCTTCCGTGGCGCAGGCGGCGCAGGCGGGGCGGCAACCGGCGGCCGGGTACGCGAACGTGCTGATTCTCGTCGAGCTGAAGGGCGGCAACGACGGCCTCAATACGGTGGTGCCGTACGCGGACCCGCTGTACTACCAGTTCCGGCGCAGCATCGGCATCAAGCGCGAGCAGGTGCTGCAGCTCGACGCGCACACGGGGCTGCACCCGTCGCTCGCGGCGTTGATGCCGCTGTGGCGTGACGGGCAGGTCGCGGTCGTGCAAGGCGTCGGTTATCCGCAGCCGAACCTGTCGCATTTCCGTTCGATCGAGATCTGGGACACCGCATCGCGCTCCGACCAGTATCTGCATGAAGGGTGGCTGACGCGCACGTTCGCGCAGGCGCCCGTGCCGCCCGGTTTCGCGGCGGACGGCGTCGTCCTCGGCAGCGCGGAGATGGGGCCGCTGTCGAACGGCGCGCGTGCGATCGCGCTCGTCAACCCCGCGCAGTTCATCCGGGCGGCGCGGTTCGCCGAGCCGTCGTCGCTGCGCGAGCAGAACCCGGCGCTCGCGCACATCATCGACGTCGAGAACGACATCGTGAAGGCGGCCGACCGGCTGCGGCCGCGCGGCGGCATGCGCGAGTTCAGGACGGCCTTCCCGGCCGGCGCGTTCGGCACGTCGGTGAAGACCGCGATGCAGGTGCTGGCCGCGTGCGAGGCGTCCGGGCCCGGCGCGCAGGATGGCGTCGCGGTGCTGCGTCTGACGCTCAACGGTTTCGATACGCACCAGAACCAGCCGGGGCAGCAGGCTGCGTTGCTCAAGCAGTTCGCGGAAGGGATGAGCGCGATGCGTGGCGCGCTGATCGAACTCGGGCGCTGGAACCAGACGCTCGTGATGACGTATGCGGAATTCGGGCGGCGGGTGCGCGAGAACCAGAGCAACGGCACCGATCACGGTACGGCCGCGCCGCATTTCGTGATGGGCGGCCGCGTGGCCGGCGGACTGTACGGCGCGCCGCCCGCGCTCGGCCGGCTCGACGGCAACGGCAACCTGCCGGTCGCGGTCGATTTCCGCCAGCTTTATGCCACCGTGCTCGGGCCGTGGTGGGGGCTCGACGCGACGCGCGTGCTGCAGCAGCGCTTCGACACGCTGCCGCTGTTGAAGGCGTGACGCGTAAGGGTCAGCGGCGCCGCGACGCGCGCCACGCGATCCACAGTTTGCGGATCGGCGTGAGCGCGATGCGCTGGTGCAGCACCTGGTAGCCGTCGCGCTCGATTTCGTCGAGCAGCGCGCCGGCCAGCGCGATCTGCGCGCGCAGCGTGCGCTGCGCGCGGCGTTCGGACGCGGGGATCGCCGCGTCGGCGGCGGCGAGCGCTTCGCGCGCGCGGGCCGTCTGGAATTGCAGCAATTCGGTGAAGGCCGGGCTGTAGCGGCGATTCAGCAGATCGGCCGCGGTCACGTTGTAGCGCTGCAGTTCGTCGATCGGCAGGTAGATGCGGCCGTGGCGCGCGTCGTTGCCGAGTTCCTGCACGAACTGCGCGAGCATCAGCGCGCGGCCGGCCTCCGCGGCCCACGGCTGCGGGTCGGCCGGGTTCGCGGCACTTGCGCGCGCAACCAGTGACGCGAACGTGCCGCCCGCCTGAGCGATGTAGCGCTGCAGGTTCGCGAAATCGAGGTAGCGCGCCTGTTCGAGATCCATCCCGTAGCCGTTGACGAGCGTGCGCAACGCATCGGCCTCGGCCGCGATCGCCGGGTGATGCTGCGCGAGTGCCTTCGTGACGGGGTGCGACGGCTGCCCGTCGGCCAGCGCCGCGAGTTCCTTGTGCCACCACGCGAGCTTCGTGTGTCCGACGGTCGGGTCGCTGGTTTCCTTGACGGTTTCCTCGAGTTCGCGGCGCAGCGCGAACAGCGCCGTCAGGCGCGGCTGCGTGGCGAGCGGCGCCTGACGCAGCGCGTAGTAGACGCTGGAGCCCGCGGGGGCGGCCTTTTGCTGACAGTAGTCGTCGAAGTTCACGGGCGGAATCGGTGGGGGCGGGTTCGGGGGACGCGCGGCGGCGCGGTGCCGAAACGTCGAGCGCGGCATTCTAGCATCGCTGCACGATGGGTGCCGGCGGGGCGAGACAAGGCCGCACGGATCGGGTAGAATCTCGCGCTCGCCTGATCGGGCGTGCCGGTTTTCGGGCCGGCATGAAAGTCCCGGGCGCGTGGCGCACGCATCTTGCGTGCCGCGCGGTCAGGCGACGGAAATGCGCGTGAGTGGCGAAATTGGTAGACGCACCAGGTTTAGGTCCTGACGCCCGCAAGGGTGTGCCGGTTCGAGTCCGGCCTCACGCACCAGAAGTCGGATACGCACCCGTCAAGGGGCGGTTCCCCAAAAATGCGCTGCCGGTCGACTGACCGCAGCGCTTTTTTCGTTTGATGGCCGTTTTTCTTGCCGGGACGCAGGTCCATATGGACGCACACGGAAATTCGGCCGCGTGTAATGTGTCATATCGCGATCGAATACAAGAAGCACAAATACACCGAGGGGCCGCCGATGAAGAACACCCTACCCATCCCGATTTCCGTTCTGGCGCTGATGCTGTCCGCGCCGGCCATGGCCAATACGCCGGCCGACAACGTCGCATGGAGCGCGAGGCCCGTGCAGACGGTTGCATCGCCGTCGGCATGCTCCGCGTATTCCGGGCGGGTGATGTTGAACGGCGAGCCGTTGTCGACCGAGGGTGTGCTGAAAGTGCTCGGCACGTCGCTGGCTGGCGCCGCACTGGGTGCCGTCGTCGGCGGATATCAGGGCGCGGCGCCCAATCCGTGCCCGCGTCCCGGCCTGTGACCGGCGTGCGAGCGAATCGCGGGGTTCGCCGCTTCATCTGCAACAAGCCCGGTACCAGGCGCGCCTACTCCCAGAAACTTCGGATCGCGACCGCCACGATCACCGGCACCGAGAACACCAGCGGAATGGCGAAATACTGCGCTTCGCGATCGACGACCCAACTGTAGATCACCCACGCCGCGCCGATCGCGAACGTGATGAGGCCGACCGTGACGGCGGCGATGTTCAGGACCAGCTTCGACGGCTGGCGGCGCGTTCTGGTGTTGTCGTTGTCATCGCGCGGGGACGATTTCATCGGAAGAGTGCGGCCTCGAGCCGGAACAGGGGTAAAGGCACAGGAAACCCCATCCGCACGGATCGCGCAAGGGCCGGCGCGGGCCGGCCCCGTCACGTCCGTTCCCGCGCGTTACAACCCGAACGACGCAGCCAGTTCGTCCAGCAGCGCGCGCTGGAACGCGACGAACCGTTCACCCGGCTGCTGGGCGATCGCGAGATCGAGCATCGGATCGGCGACGTCGGTGCGAATGCCGGCCAGTTCCTCGACGATCGCGAGTCCGCAGAATGGCACGTATGCCTCCGAATAGCCGCCTTCATGGACGATCACGAGCCGCCCGCCGCAATGGCGTTGCGCGGCCTCCTTCACCGCACGCGTCATGAACCGGTAGCTGTCGGTATGCAGTTGCATGCGCGCGAGCGGATCGACGGCGCTCGCGTCGAGGCCGCTTGCGATGACGATCAGCTCGGGCCGGAAGCGCTCCAGCGCAGGCAGCACGATTCGCTCGAACGCGTAGCGATACGCGTCGTCGCCGCTGCCGGCGAGCAGCGGCACGTTCAGGTTCGCGTCGATACCCGCGCCTTCGCCGCGATCGTCCGCGCCGCTGTAGCCGGGCGGAAAGCAGCGGTCCTGGTGCAGCGAGATCGTCAGCGTGTCAGGGTCGTCGTAGTAGATCGACTGCGTGCCGTTGCCGTGATGCACGTCCCAGTCGATCACCGCGACGCGCTCGATGCCGTGTTTCGCGCGCGCGGCCTCGATGGCGATCGGAATGTTCGCCAGCATGCAGAAGCCCATCGGACGGTCGCGCAGGCAGTGGTGGCCGGGCGGCCGCGACAGCGAGAACGCGTTGGCCGCGTGCTCGCCGACGACCGCATCGACGGCCGCGATCGCGAGGCCGGCGGACAGCGCGGCGATCTCGTAGCTGCCCTTGCCGAACGGCGCGAGATCGCCGAGGTCGCCGCCATTCGCGTCGCTGAGTGCGCGGAACGCGTCGAGATAGTGCGCCGGATGAATGCGCAGCAGGTCGGTGCTCGTCGCCGGCTCGGCGCCGCGCAGGTCGAGTTGCGCGGCCAGGCCCGATGCCTGGACGAGCGACAGGAAGCGGCGCTTCGAGTCGGGCGATTCCGCGTAGCCCGCGCTCGACGGCGGCTGGACCCAGCCGCCGACCGGGAAGAACAGCGCGTGCGTGCCGCCGGTATGCCAGAAGGTGCGTTCGTCGGTGAAGAAGGCAGTGCGATTCATGGATGCGTGACCTGTCACGGTTGGGGGGAAGCGGAGGCGCGCGCGCGGCGATCGATATGGCGCAGCGCGGCGAACGACACGATCGCGACGGCCGTCGCGGCGATGAACAACGTGCGCATCGTGCTGCCGGCGTCGAGCATCAGCCCGGCAAGCAGCGGGCCGGCGGCAAGGCCGGCGCCGATCACGAAATTGAGCGTGGCGACGAGCCGGCCCGACGTGTCGATCTGCGCGACCGTCGCGAGGATGAACGGCAGCACGAACGTCCACGCGAACTTGAACGCGAAGATCGCCGCGCTGTAGCCGCCGGTGTCATGCATCGCGGCGAGCGCGACGAGCGACGCCGCGAGCAGCGCGTAACCGGCCGCGAGCATCGCGCGTCGCGCGAGCCGGCCGCCCGCGCACGACGCGAGCGCCGCGCCGGCGATCCCCATCACGCTCGCGATCGCGAGCACGTTGCCGGTCGACTGCGGATCGAGCCCGGCGTCGGCCGCCGCGCGGCTCGCGAACGTCCACACGCTGCCGATCGCGAGATAGAACGTCAGCACCGCGCCGATGGCGAGCACGACGCAGCTTCGCGGCGTCTGCATCGCATCGCCGCGTGCGGTGCGCGCGGCTGCCGTCCGCGTACCGAGCGACGACGGAAAGCCGCGCGACAGCGGCGCCGCGAGCAGGGCGAGCCCGGTGAGCGCCACGTACAGCGCGCGCAGCCCGAACGCGGCGAACACGTGCGGCAGCACGAACAGGCCGATCGCCCCCGCGATCAGCTGGCCGACGACCCACAGGCCGTACACACGGTCGCTGTTCTCGCTCGTCGCCGCGCTTGTCATGCAGAGCACCATCAGCGAACCGCCGCCGAGCGCGGTGACGGCCCGCAGCGCGAGCAGCGCGGCGAAGCCGGGCATCCACAGTGCGGTCAGCAGGTTGCCCGCGCCGAACAGCGCGATCGCGAAGGCGGCGACGCGGCGCGCGTCGACCCGGCCGAGCCACAGGTACGACGGCACGGTCGCGAGGCTGAACGCACCGAGTTCGACGAAGAAGTAGGTGCCGATCTGCGACGCCGACAAGCCGAGTTGCGTCGCGAGCTGACCGGCCACGGCCGGTGCAACGAGCAGCAGGAGCGGCGTGATGGCCGCGAACACGACGAGCGCGGCGAGCGTCGAGCGGGCGAAGGCCGGCGCACGGCCGTCGGGCGAGCATGCGGCATCCGGGGACAGGGTTTTCATGGCGGGATCTCGTTGGGGGAAGTCAGAACAGGTGGTACATGCCGACCATCGCGCCGAACTGCGACGCGCCGGCGAGCGGTGTCGGGTCGTACTCGTAGACGGTTTGCGAGCTCTGGCCGCTGTTGCGCGCGTAGCCGAGGTTCACGTACGCGACCGTGCGTTTCGACAGCGCGTACGTGGTGCTCGCGATGAACAGCGTCGGGTGGCCGATGGCGGGCGTGTGCGAATCGGTGTGGTAGACGCCCGCGTTCAGGCCGATCCCGCTCGACGTCTGGTAGCGCGCACCGCCCCAGACGATCGTGCGCGCCGCATCGAGGTCGCCGGTCAGGCGTTCGACGCCCGCATAGACGGTGAGCGGCAGCGTGGCGAACGCATAACGCGCGGCGAGCGTACCGAGTTCGCGGCGCCGCGCGGACGCGTCGTCGGCCGCCGACACGTCGCCGTGCGCCTGATGCAGCACCGCGCTGACCGACAGCCCGTTGCTCGTGTACTGGCCGCCGAGTTCGAGCACGCGTCCGGCGCGGGTATTGCCGGCGACGCCGGACGTCGCGGCGAGCGCCTCGACGTCGACACCCGCGAACGTCGGCGACTGGTACTTCACCGAATGGTCGATGAAGTTCGCCTGCATCGGCACGAGCACGCCCTGGCCGCTGTAAGACGCGTACCAGAGCGGGTCGTAGAACAGCGTCTTGTCGAACAGCACGCTGAACTGCCGGCCGAGCGTGACGGTGCCGACGGGCCCCGCGATGCCGACGTACGCGCCGCGGAAGAACGCGTAGCCCGGTGCGGTCGCGGTGCCGTCGTTGACGTTGAGGCCCTGTTCGAGCTTGAACAGCGCGCGCCAACCGCCGCCGAGATCCTCGTGGCCCTTGATCCCGACCTGCGAAGGCAGGATGCCGTAGTTCTGCAACTGCACGGCCGAGTGGCGTCCGTCGGCATGCGTCAGGTATTGCACGCCGGCGTCGAGCGCGCCGTACAGGGTGAGGGCCGACTGCGCCTGCGCGGCGGCACTGCACGCGGCAAGCGTCGCGGTGGCCGCCGCCGTGCGGATGAAGCGGGATTTCGTCACGTGGGGTTCTCCATGCCGTGCTGCATCGGTGTGTCGTTGGTGTGGTCGCGACGCAGTGTCCGCAGCGGGAAAACCGTCGAACAGTCGTCCAGATGAACGGTGCGGAAAACCCGCGGTGCACGGCGTCGGCGCGGAGCGAAGCCGCGCAGCGGCGTGCTGCGGAGCAGCAACGTGCCGTGCACCGTTCAAATGGATGGGGCTGGCGCCCGTTCCGGCGCCGTGGCCCGCCAAAAAAGCCGCTGGCTATAATCGGCCGGTGCCGTTGCGCACATCAGCAGCCCGATCGGGCAGGGGAGCGGAAGGTGAGGATCACGACGGATATCGGGCAGGATCTCGACGCGCTGCGCGACGTACCGGCCGCCATCGTGCTCGACGAATTCGCGTGGCCGCCGTTGCCGTCCCGGCGCGCCGATTTCGACGGCGTCACGCGCGGCGACGCGGCACAGCGCGAACTCGGCCTCATGCTGCTCGACCTGTACGCCGTGGCCGCGCAATCCGGCATCGGCGAATTCGAATGCCGGTTCTTTGCGCTGCTGCAGGCGCTCATTCCGTTCGACGCCGCGTGGACCGGCGTCGCGACCCACGCGCCGACCGGCCCCGTGATGCACAACAGCTTCCTGTACCGTTTGCCGCACGCGTTCTTCATCGACTGGAAGCGCGTGCGCGATTGCGATCCGCTCGCGCACCGCACGCTGCACGGCGCGCCTGGTCGCGCGGTGCGGCTCACGGTCGTCGAGCCCGGGCTCGATGCACGGTTTCGCGACTGGTGCGTGAAGTACGGGCTCGCGCAGCTGATGTGCGTATCCACGCTCGATCGCCGTTTCGGCCTGACGACGTTCATGTCGATTTACCGGCAGGGGCTCAATCGTCCGTTCGGCGACGACGATGCGCGTCGCTTCGAGGAGGTGATTCCGCATCTCGCGGCCGCGTTGACGATCAATCGCGCCGCGCAGCTCACGCGCGAGCGCGCCGAGACGGCGGCGCCGGCGGCGCGCGCGCTGTGCGACAGCTTCGGGGTGCTCCACCATGCCGATCACGGTTTCGACGACGTACTGCGCACCGAGTGGCCGGCCTGGGCCGGCGCGCGCGTGCCGGAGCCGCTCGTCGCGCACCTGCGGCGCCAGTCGGGCCAGCCTTTCGTCGGCGACGCGCTGCGCATCCAGTGCGTGCCCGTCGCGGGGCTGTTCCAGATCGAAGCGCGGCCGCGCTCGCTGCTCGACCGGCTGAGCCCGCGCGAGCTCGCGGCGATCCGCTATTACGGCGCCGGGCGGTCGCACAAGGAGGTCGCGCAACAGATGGCCATTTCGCCGACCACCGTGCGCCACTACCTGCGCTGCGCGTACCGCAAGCTCGGCATGCACGACAAGAGCCAGATCGCGGGCGTGCTGGGCGCCACGGGCGGCGTGGCCGACGACGCGCCCCTCGATGCCGGCGGCGTGCCGCGCTGACGCGAACGAGCGCGAGCGGGGGCGTGTGGCCCATTCCCGTGTGAATGGTTGTGCCCGCAACCATTGAGCGTTATGCTCGTCAGCTCCCAGGAGACGGAATTCCATCATGAACGACACGAATTCAGGGTCGGTGCGCGCGGCGGTGGTCGGTGTCGGTGCGATCGGCGGATTGCTCGCGGCCGCGCTGTCGCGGGCCGGCATGACCGTGAGCGCATACGCGCGCGGCGCGACGCTCGACGCGCTGAACACGCACGGCGTGCGCGTGATCGACGAAGGCGGCGATGCCGCGTCGGTGCCGGTGCGGGCGAGCGACGATGCGCATGCGCTCGGCGTGCAGGACTACGTGGTGATCGCGCTGAAGGCGCAGGCGCTGCCGGCGCTGGCTGCGCGCATTGCGCCGCTGGTCGGGCCCGACACCGTGATCGTCGCGGCGATGAACGGGTTGCCGTGGTGGTTCACGCACGGGCTCGCGGGCTCGCTCGACGGCGTGCCGCTCGATGCGGTCGACCCGGCCGGCGCGGTGTCCGCCGCGTTGCCGCCCGCGCAGGCGATCGGCTGCGTCGTGCATCTGTCGTCGAGTACCGACGCGCCGGGCGTCGTGCGCCGCGGGCGCGGCAACCGGCTGATCGTCGGCGCGCCGGATCAGCGGCTCGCCGCGGCCACGGCGCGGTTTGCCGCGGCGCTTGCCGCGGGCGGTTTCGACGTCGAGTCGACGCCCGCGATTCGGGCCGAGATCTGGACGAAGCTGTGGGGCAACATGAACATGAATCCGCTGAGTGCGCTGACCGGGTCGACGGCCGAGCAGTTGCTCGACGATCCGTTCACGCAGGCACTCGCGCTGCGGATGATGGAGGAGGCGGCCGCGATCGGCGCGAAGCTCGGCCTGTCCACGGGGATGAGCGGGCCCGAGCGGATCGCGGTCACGCGCAAGCTCGGTGCGTTCAAGACGTCGATGCTGCAGGATGTCGAGGCAGGACGGTCGCTCGAGATCGGGCCGATCCTCGGCGTATTCCCGGAGCTCGGCCGCAAGCTTGGCGTGCCGACCCCGTACTGCGACGCGGTGCTCGGACTGTTGCGCCAGCGCGCGGCGAACAGCGGGCTCTAGCGCGTGCCGGGCGCCGCCAGGCGCCGCCGCACGGCAGCGGCGAAGCGCGGGACGTTCGCCGCGCCCGCCGCATGACGCAAAGCGGGCCACCCGCGTTGCCGGTCAAGCAACGTGGGCGGCCCGTCGAATTCGTCGGATCAATAGGGCTGGCGCGGCGCTCCTGATTCGGCTCAGTCGTCCCGCTCGGTGGCGTGCGCGACGACCTTGTCGAGCAGCCGTTCGAACGTCTGGCGTTCGCCGTCGGACAGGCAGGCCAGCAGGCCGTCGTTCCACTTGCGCACGATCGGCATGATCTTGCGGTGCAGCGCGCGGCCGTCGGCGGTCAGCGCGATCAGCACGATCCGGCCATCCTCCTCGCTCGCGCTGCGCTCGAGCAGGCCCTGGCGCAACAGCGCCTCGGCTGCGCGGCTTGCCTGGCTCTTGTCGAGATTGGTGTGACGCGCGAGATCCATGATCGAGAACGGACCGAACGCACCGACGGCGGCGATCACGCGCGCCTCGGGCAGCGAGATGTCGAGCTTGTGCCGGTACACCTCGCCGATCCCGCGGTCGGAGCGCTTCGTGAGCGCATGGAGGCGATAGGTCAGAAACTGATCGAGCCCGGCTTGACGGCCTTTCATGTCGAATCCTGAAGAAAAAGGGCGGGCCCGATTGTTCCTGTATCGCACGCTCGGGTCAACGGTCAGTGTGCACCGTATTTCAGGCGCGTCAATTGTTCCGCTTCGTTCGCGAGCAGATTGGCCGCGTCGCGGATCGCGACGTCGAGCGTGATCGGCCCGGGAGCCGGCGAGAAGCAGCCGGAAAAATGCTCGGAGAGGCGCGGCAGCGCGGCCGGATCGATCGCGCCCGACAGCAGCGATGCGGGCACGCCGGCGGCCCGCGCGTGACGGCACGCGATGAACGGCGCCTTGCCGTGCAGCGTCTGCACGTCGGAGCGGCCTTCGCCGGTGATCAGCCAGTCGGCGCCGGCGAGCGCGGCGTCGAGTCCGACCTGGCGCGCGACGACTTCGGCGCCCGCTTCGAACCGCGCGCCGAGCATGTGCAGCGCGAAACCGAGGCCGCCCGCGGCGCCCGCGCCCGGCAGGTCGCGGCCGCGGCGGTCGAGCGCGGTTTCGAGCAGGTCGGCGAAGCGGGCGAGCGCGGCGTCGAGGGTCGCAACCTGCTCGGGCGTCACACCCTTTTGCGGGCCGAACACGGCGGTCGCACCGTGCGCGCCCGTCAGCGGGTTGTCGACGTCGGACATGCCGACGAATTCCGTGTCCTTCAGGCGCGGGTCGAGTGCCGACGCGTCGATGCGCGCGATATCCGCGAGCCGCGACGGCACGGGCTCGACCGGCTGGCCGCCGGCGTCGAAGCACTGCAGGCCGAGGCCGGCGAGCAGGCCGGCGCCCGCGTCGTTGGTGCTGCTGCCGCCGAGCGCGACGAAGAAGCGGCGCACGCCGTCGTCGAGCAGCGCGCGGATCGCCTCGCCCATTCCGCGCGTGCTGCGCGCGTCGACCGGCACGCTCATGCCGACCGCGTCGGTAATGCCGACGATCTCGGCCGTCTCGACGATCGCCGTGCGCGCGTCGATCACGCCGACCGCCGCGTCGCGTGCCGCGAGCGACGCGCCGGCCACCCGCAGCGTGCGCCGCGTGCCGCCGCCCGCCAGCATCGCGTCGAGCGTGCCTTCGCCGCCGTCGGCCATCGGGCAGCAGCGCACGACCGCGTCGGGCCGCGCGCGGCGGATGCCGGTGGCGATCGCGTCCGCGACCTGTTCGGCGGAAAGCGAACCTTTGAACGAATCGGGCGCGATGACGACGACAGGCGCGGACGGGTGTTGCGGCATGGTGTCTCCGGAAGGCGTGATTGGTGTGAAGAATGGCGGGACCGTCATGGCGGGTCACGCTCCATCGGAGCTTACAGGATGGCGGGGCTGGGGAGGATACGGCGTTCGGCATAGCCGCGATCCGCTCGCATTGCGGTGCGAGGGGCTGTCTGCCCGGCGGGGATGCAGGTGCGACGTGCTGATCTGGCGGTACGAGGAAAATTGTTTGCTAGAATAGTCGATTCTTCCGGCCAAAGCCGTGCTCCGAGCCGCTTGCGCTAGCCATCCGGCGCGTGCAGGGATGGCGTGGCGCTCCGGCGCGGCGAGCGCGTGCGACGCACCGCGGCCGCAGGCAGGCACGGCAAGGAAAACCCGATTCGCTCGAATAATTTTAGGACGATTGAAGCCATGGCTAACGTTGTTGAGAACCTCGGCAAGCTTGAACGCCGCGTGACGATTTCCCTGCCGAAAGACACGGTGCAGAAGGAAATCGACGCCCGTATCCAGAAACTCGCGAAGAACGTGCGCATGCCGGGTTTCCGCCCGGGCAAGGTGCCGCTGAAGATGGTCGCGCAACAGTACGCGGGTCAGGTCGAGGCGGAAGTGCTGAGCGACAAGATCGGCCAGGAATTCTTCACGATCAGCCGCGCGGAAAACCTGCGCGTCGCCGGCCAGCCGAGCTTCGAGCCGAAGCAGGAACAGGCCGAGGACGCATACGCGTTCGACGCGACGTTCGAGGTCTACCCGGAAGTGAAGATCGGCGATCTGGCGACGGCTGAAGTCGAGCGCTCGACGACGTCGATCGGCGACGCCGAAATCGACCGCACGCTGGACATCCTGCGCAAGCAGCGCGTGCACTTCCACGCCCGCGGCGAAGCCGGCGAGCACGGCGACGGCGGCGCGGACACCGCAGCGAAGAACGGCGACCGCGTGACGGTCGACTTCGTCGGCAAGATCGACGACGTCGCGTTCCAGGGCGGCACGGCCGAAGATTTCCCGTTCGTGCTCGGCGAAGGCCGGATGCTGCCGGAATTCGAAACGGCGGCGCTGGGCCTGAAGGTCGGTGAACAACGCACGTTCGACCTGAAGTTCCCTGAGGATTACCACGGTAAGGACGTCGCCGGCAAAACGGCACAGTTCACGGTCACGATGAAGAAGATCGAGTGGCCGCACCTGCCGGAAATCGACGCCGAATTCGCGAAGTCGCTCGGCATCGAAGACGGCGACCTCACGAAGATGCGCGCCGAGATCAAGGAAAACCTCGAGCGCGAAGCGAAGCGCCGCACGCAGTCGATCGTCAAGAACCAGGTGATGGACGCGCTGCTGAAGATCTCCGAACTCGAGGTGCCGAAGGCGCTGATCGAGCAGGACCAGCAACGCCTCGTCGAAATGGCTCGCCAGGATCTGGCGCAGCGCGGCGTGCCGAACGCGAAGGACGCGCCAATCCCGGCGGAAATGTTCGCCGAGCAGGCCGAGCGTCGCGTGAAGCTGGGCCTCGTGCTGGCCGAACTCGTGAAGGCAAACGGCCTGGAAGCGAAGCCGGAACAGATCCGCGCGGAAGTCGACGAGTTCGCGAAGAGCTACGAAGACCCGAAGGAAGTGGTCCGCTGGTATTATTCCAACCAGCAGCGCCTCGCCGAGATGGAAGCGTTCGTCGTTGAAAGCAACGTCGTCGATTTCGTGCTGGGCAAGGCGAAGGTGACGGACAAGGAAGTGAGCTTCGAGGCACTCGCGAGCGCATCGGCGCAAGCGTAAGTGCTGCTCTAGCGGCGTGCCGGCTGTCGGAGCGACGGCCCGCACGCCGTTTTTACGTCAAGCGCACGGTTGCCATTAATATGGCGATTGAGCGGGCGGCTTCCTTCCGTTCAATTTTCCATTCGAACAAGGTTCATTGAATGATCACTCGCGCTGAATTGCTGGACATGCTTGCTTCGAACGCGCCGCAGGGTTTCGAGGCGCAAGCGCTGGGGCTGGTGCCGATCGTCGTCGAAACGAGCGGCCGCGGCGAGCGTTCGTACGATATCTACTCGCGTCTCCTGAAGGAGCGCCTGGTGTTCATGGTCGGCGAAGTGAACGACCAGACCGCCAATCTCGTGGTCGCGCAATTGCTGTTCCTCGAGAGCGAGAATCCCGACAAGGACATCAGCCTCTACATCAACAGCCCGGGCGGGTCGGTGTCGGCCGGCATGGCGATCTACGACACGATGCAGTTCATCAAGCCGGACGTGTCGACGCTGTGCATGGGGCTCGCGGCCAGCATGGGCGCGTTCCTGCTCGCGTCGGGCGCGAAGGGCAAGCGCTTCGCGCTGCCGAACTCGCGCGTGATGATCCACCAGCCGCTCGGCGGCGCGCGCGGCCAGGCGTCCGACATCGAGATCCAGGCCCGCGAAATCCTCTACCTGAAGGAGCGGCTGAACCAGCTGCTCGCGCAACACACGGGTCAGGACGTCGAGCGCATCGCGCGCGACACCGACCGTGATAACTTCATGTCGAGCGAAGACGCGAAAGCGTACGGGCTGATCGATCAGGTGCTGCTGAAGCGCCCGTGACCTTAAGTGGGGTGCCGCCCCGATTCGCGCGGCGCCCCGGCGATGTTCCGCACGCGCCGAGCATCTGCGGCAAGCGCATCCGGCCGGCTCCGGTCGCGCCCTAGGCGCGGCGTCCGGAGCATTCGGCGTATCATGTCATTTACCTGTCCGGAGGCTCTACATTCATGGCGGACAAAAAAGGTTCGAACAGCGAGAAGCTGTTGTATTGCTCGTTTTGCGGGAAGAGCCAGCATGAGGTGAAAAAACTCATCGCGGGCCCGTCGGTGTTCATCTGCGATGAATGTATCGACCTCTGCAACGAGATCATTCGCGACGAGGCGGCTGCCGCCGGCGTCGAGGCCAGCCTGTCGCGGTCGGATCTGCCGAGCCCGCAGGAAATTCGCGACATCCTCGATCAGTACGTGATCGGCCAGGAGCGCGCGAAGAAGATCCTCGCCGTGGCCGTGTACAACCACTACAAGCGCCTGAAGCACCTCGACAAGAAGGACGACGTCGAGCTGTCGAAGAGCAACATCCTGCTGATCGGCCCGACGGGCTCCGGCAAGACGCTGCTCGCGCAGACGCTCGCGCGGTTGCTGAACGTGCCGTTCGTGATTGCCGACGCGACGACGCTCACCGAAGCCGGCTACGTCGGCGAGGACGTCGAGAACATCATCCAGAAGCTGTTGCAGAACTGCAACTACGAGGTCGACAAGGCCCAGCGCGGGATCGTCTACATCGACGAAATCGACAAGATCAGCCGCAAGTCGGACAACCCGTCGATCACGCGCGACGTGTCGGGCGAGGGCGTCCAGCAGGCGCTGCTGAAGCTCGTCGAGGGCACGATGGCGTCGGTGCCGCCGCAGGGCGGCCGCAAGCACCCGAACCAGGATTTCATCCAGGTCGACACGACCAACATCCTGTTCATCTGCGGCGGCGCGTTCGACGGTCTCGAAAAGGTGATCACCGATCGCACCGAGAAAACCGGCATCGGCTTCGGCGCGACGGTCAAGAGCAAGCAGGAACGCGACGCGGGCGAGGTGCTGCGCGAAACGGAACCGGAAGACCTGATCAAATTCGGTCTGATCCCCGAATTGATCGGCCGCCTGCCGGTGGTCGCGACGCTCGGCAAGCTCGATGAAGCCGCGCTGATGAAGATCCTGGTCGAGCCGAAGAATGCGCTCGTCAAGCAGTATCACAAGCTGTTCGCGATGGAGCGCGTCGAGCTGGAAATCCGGCCGGGCGCGCTGCAGGCAGTCGCCCGCAAGGCGATCCGCCGCAAGACCGGCGCGCGCGGTTTGCGTTCGATCATCGAACAGGCGTTGCTCGACGTGATGTACGAGCTGCCGACGATGAAAGGGGTCAGCAAGGTCATCATCGACGAGAACGTCATCGATGGCGACGGCAAGCCCTTGCTGATCTACGAGGACACGCCGAAGGTGGCGGGTTCGAACTGACCGGCTTGCCGACGATGTTCAGCGAAAAAGGCCGTTCATGAGACCGTGGGCGGCTTTTTTTCGTTTATCTTGTGGGTAACTCTGACTCGACACGCGGTGGTTACTTTCTTACCGAATATTTCCCGCACTTGAAGGCTTGCAATTCGTTGTGGCGGCCTCAATTACCGAACAATTGATTCCACTCATGGGGAAATGAAATGTCAGGCACCCAACTTCTTCCGCCGGAACGCATCACGCTCCCGCTGCTGCCGCTGCGGGATGTCGTCGTTTTCCCGCACATGGTGATTCCGCTCTTCGTGGGCCGGCCGAAATCGATCAAGGCCCTCGAAGCAGCGATGGAAGGCGGCAAGCACATCATGCTCGTCGCCCAGAAAACCGCGGCCAAGGACGAACCGACCGAAAAGGACATGTACGAGGTCGGTTGTATCGCCAACATCCTGCAGATGCTGAAGCTGCCGGACGGCACCGTGAAGGTGCTCGTCGAGGGCCTGCAGCGCGCGAAGGCGTTGTCGATCGAAGAACAGGAGACGCAGTTCTCCTGCGACGTGATGCCGCTCGAGCCCGATCACGCGGACAGCGCCGAAACGGAAGCGCTGCGTCGCGCGATCGTGTCGCAGTTCGACCAGTACGTGAAGCTGAACAAGAAGATCCCGCCGGAGATCCTCACGTCGCTGTCGGGTATCGACGAAGCAGGCCGCCTCGCGGACATGATCGCCGAGCGCCTGCCGCTGAAGCTCGACCAGAAGCAGCACATCCTCGAAATGTTCCCGGTCATCGAGCGCCTCGAGCACCTGCTCGCGCAACTCGAAGCCGAGATCGACATCCTGCAGGTCGAAAAGCGCATCCGCGGGCGCGTGAAGCGCCAGATGGAAAAGAGCCAGCGCGAGTACTACCTGAACGAGCAGGTCAAGGCGATCCAGAAGGAACTCGGCGAAGGCGAGGAAGGGGCGGATCTCGAGGAACTCGAGAAGCGCATCAACGCCGCGCGCATGCCGAAGGAAGCGAAGAAAAAGGCCGATGCCGAGCTGAAGAAGCTGAAGCTGATGTCGCCGATGTCGGCGGAAGCGACCGTCGTGCGCAACTACATCGACACGCTGATCGGCTTGCCGTGGCGCAAGAAGAGCAAGGTCAACAACGACCTGTCGAACGCCGAGCAGGTGCTCGACGAGGATCACTTCGGCCTCGAGAAGGTGAAGGAACGGATCCTCGAGTACCTCGCGGTGCAACAGCGCGTCGACAAGGTCAAGGCGCCGATCCTGTGCCTCGTCGGGCCTCCGGGTGTCGGCAAGACCTCGCTCGGCCAGTCGATCGCCCGTGCGACGAACCGCAAGTTCGTCCGGATGGCGCTCGGCGGCGTGCGTGACGAGGCCGAGATCCGCGGTCACCGCCGGACGTACATCGGTTCGATGCCGGGCAAGATCCTGCAAAGCCTCGCGAAGGTCGGCGTGCGCAATCCGCTCTTCCTGCTCGACGAAGTCGACAAGATGGGCATGGATTTCCGCGGCGATCCGTCGTCGGCGCTGCTCGAAGTGCTCGATCCCGAACAGAACCACACGTTCGCCGACCACTACATCGAAGTCGACTTCGACCTGTCGGACGTGATGTTCGTCGCGACGTCGAACTCGCTGAACATCCCGCCGCCGCTGCTCGACCGGATGGAAGTGATTCGTCTGTCGGGCTACACGGAAGACGAGAAGGTCAGCATCGCCCAGCGTTACCTGCTGCCGAAGCAGAAGAAGAACAACGGGCTGAAGGACGGCGAGATCGAGGTCACCGAGCAGGCGATCCGCGACATCATCCGCTACTACACGCGTGAAGCCGGTGTGCGTTCGCTCGAGCGGGAAGTGTCGAAGATCTGCCGCAAGGTCGTGAAGATGCTGTTGCTGAAGAAGGCATCGGGCGCGATCAAGGTCGACGGCGAGAACCTCGACACATTCCTCGGCGTGCGCAAGTACGACTTCGGCCTCGCGGCGAAGGAAAACCAGGTCGGTCAGGTTACCGGCCTCGCGTGGACGGAAGTCGGCGGCGATCTGCTGACGATCGAAGCCGCGGTGATGCCGGGCAAGGGCAACGTGATCCGCACGGGTTCGCTCGGCGACGTGATGAAGGAGTCGGTCGAGGCTGCGCGTTCGGTCGTGCGCTCGCGTTCGCGGCGTCTGGGCATCAAGGACGAAGCGTTCGAGAAGCAGGACATTCACATTCACGTGCCGGAAGGCGCGACGCCGAAGGACGGTCCGTCCGCAGGCGGTGCGATGACGACCGCGCTGGTGTCGGTGCTGACGGGTATCCCCGTGCGTGCCGATGTCGCGATGACGGGCGAAATCACGTTGCGTGGCGAAGTGCTGCCGATCGGCGGGCTGAAGGAAAAGCTGCTGGCCGCGCATCGCGGCGGCATCAAGCTCGTGCTGATTCCGGAAGAGAACGTGAAGGATCTCGCGGACATTCCGGACAACGTGAAGAACGCGATCGAGATCGTGCCGGTCCGCTGGATCGACAAGGTGCTGGAACTCGCGCTCGAGCGTTCGCCGACGCCGCTGCCGCCGGAAGAAGAAGCGAAGGCGGCAGCACCGGTCGGCGAGGCGGCGAAGGATGCCGGCTCGACGGAAGTCGTCAAGCACTGAGACCCTGAGCGCCGTCGTTGCTGACGGTGGCTCACGAAACCCGCGGCGTGTCCGCGGGTTTTTTTATGGGCATCCCAAACGCATGTGCGGGCGTTTAAAAAAATTCACGTTCAGGCTTGGCAAAATGATCGGGGATGAATTAAACTTGCGGGCTCGCTGATTGTTGATGCGGAAACGCAGATCGCAGTCAGAACGAATCGGAAACGGGTGCTTAGCTCAGCTGGTAGAGCGGCGCCCTTACAAGGCGTAGGTCGGGGGTTCGAACCCCTCAGCACCCACCAGTTTCCCGATTCAGCCAGACCAAGGAGCGGTAGTTCAGTCGGTTAGAATACCGGCCTGTCACGCCGGGGGTCGCGGGTTCGAGTCCCGTCCGCTCCGCCAAACAAACAACCATGCCCGCCTCGTGCGGGCATTGTTGTTTGTGCGTTCGATTCGTGTGCGGTGCGTGACTGCGGGGATGATCGCCGGCGAGGCTCGGCCTTGCGATGCCCGGCGAGCGGAGTGGCAGCAAACAATACGACAGGAAACGCCGGAACGAAAAACCCGCGACGGCTCGAACGCGATCGCGGGTTTTTCATGGTTCTCGGCGCAGAGGTGCCGGTTTTCCGGCTCGCGCGGGGAGGCCTTACTGAACGCGTATCACCGGCGGCAGCTTGTAGGTTCCGTTCAGGAGCGGGGTGTCCGGCAGGTAGGTGCGCAGCGTCAGATTGAACGCGCCGGCGGGAGCCGGCAGCCAGTTGCTGGCGGGTACGCTCGCGGGTCGCACATGGCTGATGGTGAGCACGAGCGAGCCGTCGCTCGCGAACTGAAAGTTCGACGCCGGATAGGACAGCGCATAGATTCGATCGGGATTCGGATAAAAGAATGCCTGCGCCTGGTTCGTGCCGCCGTACAGCGTCAATGACCAGAAGGCGCGCGCCGGAGGAAGCTGTCCCGCCGGGAAGGTCATCTGATAGACGCCGTTGCCGTCGTAATTCGCCCCCGACGCGTTCGCCGCTCCCGTATTCGTGTAGTAAATCGCTTCGCTGCCGGGCAGCGCACCGAGGCCGTTCAGCGCAACGCGCGCCCGTAGCGTGTATTGGGTTCCATAGTTGCCGACATCGGCCGGACCGCCTGTCCAGCCATTCGCGTCGGTACTCGTCTGGGCGGCGGCTTGCTGCGTCCCGCCGCCCGTCAGACTCGCCAGCGCCTGTGCCGCGCCTGCGTCGATCGATGCCGCGTCGGCAGACGACGGGTTGAAGGTCTGCGTCGGGCCTATGCCTATCACGTCGAGCGCGTTCGTCAGCACGGCCGTATCCTGCGGCGTCGGCGGACTCTTTTTCAAGAGCCGGTTCACGTACTGAAAATACGATGGCCAGTTGGCATAACCGGGCGGCTTTTGCGTGTCCACGCTGTCCCACGCCGCGACACCGGTTCCGGCGGGTCGCGACACGACCAGTTGATTCTGGACGGCCCACGCCGCGGGATAATCGTTCGCATCGCTCACGTAAGTCCGCGCCAATGCCCACACCGCGTTGGTCGACGAGCGGAGCACGGTGATGCCTGCCGGGGCGGTTCCCTGCCAGTTCGGCCCCACGACCCAGAAGACCTTCGCGACGCCGTTGTCGGCGCTCGTGCCGCGAATCGCGAAGTTGTTCGTATAGGCGTCCATCAGCGCGAGGGAGAAGTAGCGGGTGCCGCTGGCGGGCGTGTCGATCTGAACAGGGCCCGCGTCCAGTTGAAGCATGGCGATGGAATACAGCGTGTCGTGATTGGGCTTCGTCACCGAGGTGGACGAAGCATCGGACAGCTGGCGATTGTGCAGAAACGTATTCGGCGCGAGGCCCTGAGCGATGTAGCTCTGTCGCGTTGCGTAGAACTGGTACAGCGGGAGCGTGAACAGCGTGGCGCTGTTCGCGGCATTTTCCGTCGCGGCGGGCGAAGCGCCCGAGCTGTCGACGCTGTCCCCGTTGCAGCCGGCCAGCAGGCCGACGGAGGCAGCGAATGCGACGAGGCGCGCGTGGTGAAGAAAACTCATCGAATGGTGCGGTATGGTCGAATGGTCGAATGGGCCGCACCCTTTCATCGTTCCGTCGATGAGCGTGGCACGGGCTGCACGGCGCGGAAAGCGTATCCGGCTTGCGATGCGGCACGAACGATCTATTTTCGATATGCAAAGTCCGACGACTCGTTAGGGCGGTATCGACCGATCGGCGTCGTGCGGTCGATCCTTGTCGTTTTTCCGGCCGTCGCATTGCTCGCGGCCAAAGACCCGGACGCGCATGCCAGGCTTGTGTCGTGTGCCCCGGTGTCCGGCGTCTTCCATTGACTGGCTCGATTCGCGGCCCCGGCCCTGCCTTGCGGTCGTCGGTGCCGATGGCGGCTGCGCCGCATCAGGCAAGCCCGCTCGGCGAACGAATGATCGTGTGCCGCGAACCTGGGCCGCCGCGATGGGAGGGCGACAATTGGGCGAGTGGCTGTCGGAGCTTCGCGAGGAGGGGGCCGGTGATGGCGTGCGCCCCGTGCCGAAAGGCGGGTATTTTTGCTCGTACTTCCGATGGTGTCTGCCGCGGGCGTCGCCGCTTTTCTCCCGTCCCACCCCGTATGTTGTAATATCGGGCGTTTTGTCCAATTTTCCCGTCACGCATGCTCGATTTCTTCCGTAATCACCAGCGCCTGATGATGGCGCTCCTGCTCCTGATCGTGTTGCCGGGGCTGGGTTTCGTCGGGATCCAAGGCTTCCGCGGCTTCTTCGACGATAGTGCGAACGTCGCGGCAGTCAACGGGCACAAGATCACGCGGGTCGAATTCGACGGCGCGTTCCGCCAGCAGATCGACCAGGCGCGCCAGGCACTCGGCGGGCAGTTCGACATCAAGATGTTCGATACGCCCGAGCATCGCAAGCAGGTGCTCGACGGCCTGATCCAGCAACGCGTGCTGGCCGACGAGACGCAACGTCTGCACCTGACCGCATCGGACAATGCCGTGCGCGACGCACTGATGAGCGACCCGATGATCGCGTCGCTGAAGAAGCCCGACGGCTCGATCGACGTCGAGCGCTATGCGCAGCTGCTGTCGTTCCAGGGGATGACGCCCGAGCAGTATCAGGAGCGCGTGCGCTACAGCCTCGCGCTGCAGCAGATTCCGGCCAGCATCGTGTCGAGCGCGTTCACGCCGAAGAGCCTCGCGCAACGCCTGTCCGAACTCGCCGCGCAGCAGCGCGAAGTGCAGGCGCTCGTGCTGAAGACGAGCGACTTCGCCGCGAAGGTCCAGCCGACCGACGCGCAGCTCACCGCGTACTATGACGCGCACAAGCAGAGCTTCGCGACGCCGGAGACCGCGACGATCCAGTACCTCGTCTATTCGCCGGCCGCGGCCGCCGCGAGCGCGCAGCCGACCGACGCGGACATCAAGAAGTTCTACGACGACAACCCGACGCATTTCCGCACCGAAGCGCAGGTGCGCGTGAGCCACATCTTCATCGCCGCACCGGGCAGCGCGAGCGCGACCGACAAGGCAGCGGCCAAGGCGAAGGCCGAGCAACTGCTCGCCGACGTGAAGGCGCATCCGGATCAGTTCGCGCAGATCGCGCAGAAGAACTCGCAGGACGCGCCGTCGGCGGCGAAGGGCGGCGACCTCGGCTTCATCACGCGCGGCTCGACGGCCGGCGGCAAGGCGTTCGACGATGCCGCGTTCGCGCTCAAGCAGGGTGACGTGAGCGGTGTCGTGCAGTCGGATCTCGGCTTTCACATCCTGAAGGCAACCGAAGTGAAGCCGGCGGCCGTGAAGCCGTTCGCGGACGTGAAGGACCAGATCGCGGCCGACCTGAAGCAGCAGTACGCGTCGAAGGCGTTCACGGACAACGCGGAAGGCTTCACGTCGACCGTCTACGAAAAGGCGAAAACTTTGCAGCCGGCCGCGGACAAGTACAAGCTGACGATCCAGACGGCCACCGTCACGCCGACGCCGAATCCGCAGCTGCCGCCGACGAGCCCGCTGAACAATCCGAAGTTCCTGGCTGCCGTGTTCGCGAACGACTCGGTGAAGAACCGGAACAATACGCAGGCGATCGACGTCGGCAACAACACGCTGATCTCGGCGCGCGTGACCGACTACAAGCCGGCGGCCGTACCCGCGCTCGACGCGATCAAGGACGTCGTGCGTCAGAAGGTCGTCGCCGAGCAGGCTGCGGAACTCGCGAAGAAGGATGGCGCGGCGAAGCTCGCCGAACTGCAGAAGTCGAAATCGGCCGACGGGTTCTCGGCTGCGCAGAAGGTGTCGCGCACGCAGTCGCAAGGCCTGACGCCGGCTGCGCTGAGCGCCGTCTACAAGGTCGATGCGAAGACGCTGCCGGCCTACGTCGGGGTCGATCTCGGTGCGGATGGCTATGCGATCTACCGTGTGAACGCGGTGATCCCCGGTTCGGCGGTCGATCCTCAGCAACTGGCGGCCGCGCAGCAGCAGATGGCGCAAGTCGATGCACAGAGCGAAGGCGAGGCCTATCTGAGCGCGCTGCGCGATCGCTCGAAGGTCAAGCTGTACGGTTCGCCGTCCAGCCAGAAGCAGGACGGCGACGACTGAGCATCGTTTCGCACGCAACAAAAAGCCCCGCTTCGAGCGGGGCTTTTCGTTTTCCGGCCGGGCGGCGGCGTCAGCCGCGCGGCTTGCCGAGCAGCGGCTTCAGCGCCGGCCACACGTTGTCGAGCAGCACGCCCTGGGCCTGCTGCGACGGATGCATCTGATCGGCCTGGAACATCTCGGGCTTGTTCTCGATACCGGCCAGCAGGAACGGCACGAGCGGCACGCCGAGATCCTTCGACAGTCGCGTATAGACGGCGTGGAACTTCTGCGTGTAGTCGGGGCCGTAGTTGGGTGGCACGTACATGCCGACCAGGACGACGCGGGCCTGTGCGCGTCGCGCGTCGGCGATGATGTCGCGCAGGTTCTGCTCGGTCGTTGCGAGCGGCACGCCGCGCAGCGCATCGTTCGAACCGAGTTCGACCACGACGATCGACGGCTTGAGCCGCTGCAGCACCGCGGGCAGCCGCGCACGGCCGCCGCTCGTGGTGTCGCCGCTGACGCTGGCGTTCGCGACGCTATAATCGATTCGCTCGGTCGTGAGCCGCTGCCGCAGCAAGGCCACCCAGCCGGTGTCGCGCGGCAGCCCGTATTCGGCCGACAAGCTGTCGCCGAGCACGGCGATCACGGGCTGGCCCGATGTCGGCGTCGTCGCGGCGTGTGCCGGTAGCGTGGTGGCAAACAGGGTGCCCAGCAGCGCGGTGAGCGCCGTGCGTCTTTTCCAGCGAAATGTCGTGTTCATGTTCAAGATTACCGATCCGATCATCGAAGTCCATGACGTATGCAAGCGGGTCGCCGATGCGACGGGCGAGCTGACGATCCTCGACGGCATCACGCTTGCGGTGCAGCCGGGCAGCAGCCTCGCGATCGTCGGCGCGTCCGGGTCGGGCAAATCGACGCTGCTCGGCCTGCTTGCGGGATTGGACAGCGCGACGAGCGGCACGGTTCGCCTGCTCGGCCGCGTGCTCGACCAGCTCGACGAGGACGAGCGCGCCGCGCTGCGCAACGGCGCGGTCGGGTTCGTGTTCCAGTCGTTCCAGCTGATGCCGCACCTGACGGCGCTCGAGAACGTGATGCTGCCGCTCGAGCTGCGGGGCGGCATCAGCGCGCGCGAGGCGGCCGACCGGGCCCGCGCGCTGCTCGTGCAGGTCGGGCTCGGCGAACGCACCGCGCATTACCCGAAGCTGTTGTCGGGCGGCGAGCAGCAACGCGTCGCACTCGCGCGCGCGTTCGTCACGCGCCCGGCGGTCCTGTTCGCCGACGAGCCGACCGGCAGTCTCGACGCGGCGACGGGCCATGCGGTCATCGACCTGATGTTCGAACTGAACCGCACGCACGGCGCCACGCTCGTGCTCGTCACGCACGATGCCGAACTCGCGCGCCGCTGCGAGACGACCGTGACGCTCGACACCGGCCGCATCGTCACACCGCATACGGCATAGCGCCACGCGTGAATCGTTCTGCCGGCCGCGCAGGGTGGGCCGCGCGGCCGCCACGGGCATGACGCCGTCGCGTCAGCGCTTCAGCGCCGCGCGGGCGCGCTCGATCAGCGCCGTGGTCGACGAGTCGTGCTTCGCCGGATCGACCGACTCGGCCGACAGGTCGGCCTCGACCACCTTGCCGAGAATCTTGCCGAGCTCGACGCCCCACTGGTCGAACGGATTGATGTCCCACACCGTTGCCTGCACGAGCACCTTGTGTTCGTAAAGCGCGATCAGCGCGCCGAGCGTGCGCGGCGTCAGCGCATCGACGAGCAGCGTCGTGGTCGGGCGGTTGCCGGGGAACGTCAGGTGCGGCGCGAGCGCCTCCTTGCCGGGCCCGGCGATCTTGCGCGCTTCGTCGAGCGTGCGGCCGAGCATCAGTGCCTCGCTCTGCGCGAAGCAGTTCGCGAGCAGCTTCGGATGATGGCTCGCGAGCGGATGCTCGGGCGTCAGCACCGCGATGAAGTCGATCGGCACGATCGTCGGCCCCTGGTGCAGCATCTGGAAGAACGCGTGCTGGCCGTTGGTGCCCGGCTCGCCCCACGTGACGGCCGACGTCGGGTAATCGACGAAGGTGCCGTCCAGGCGCGCGGATTTGCCGTTGCTCTCCATTTCGAGCTGCTGCAGGTACGACGGCAGGTAGTGCAGCGCTTCCGAGTACGGCGCGACGAGATAACTCTGCGAACCGAAGAAATTCCGGTACCAGATGCCGATCAGGCCGAGCAGCACCGGCAGGTTGCGTTCCAGCGGCGCTTCGCGGAAATGGCGGTCCATGTCGTTCGCGCCGGCCAGCAGTTCGTCGAACTGCTCGGGGCCGATCGCGATCATGATCGACAGGCCGACCGCCGACCACAGCGAATAGCGACCGCCGACCCAGTCCCACATTTCGAACACGTTGTCCGCGGCGATGCCGAACTTCACGACTTCGGCCGGGTTCGCCGACACGCCGACGAAGTGCTTCGACAGCGCGTCCTCGGGGCAGCCGCGCGCGACGAACCAGTCGCGCAGCGAGCGGGCGTTCGTCATCGTCTCGAGCGTCGTGAAGGTCTTCGACACGATGATCGCGAGCGTTTCCTCGGGATCGACCTGTTCGAGCACGCGCGCGAGATCGGCGCCGTCGACGTTCGACACGAAGTGGGTCGAGATTTCCGGCGTCGCGACGTGGTGCAGCGCATGCACGACCATCTTCGGGCCGAGATCGGAGCCGCCGATGCCGATGTTGATCACGTGACGGATGCGCTTGCCCGTGTAGCCCGTCCAGGTGCCGCTGCGCACGGCGCGCGCAAAGGTTGCCATCTTCGCGCGCTCGGCGCTCACCTGCGCGTGGAACGGCGCTTGCGGGTCGGTCGCGCGCAGCGCGGTATGCAGCGCGGCGCGGCCTTCGGTCGGGTTGACGATCTCGCCCGCGAACATCGCGTCGCGGCGCGCTTCGACACCTGCGTCGCGTGCGAGCTGCACGAGCAGGCGCAGGGTTTCGTCGTCGATGCGGTTCTTCGAGAAATCGGCCGCGAGACCGCCGCCCGGAATCGTGAAGCGTTCGGCGCGGGTCGGCGCACGGTCGTTTTCCGGCGCGAACCAGTCGCGCAACCGGGCGTGACGGATCTGTTCGAAGTGGGATTGAAGGGCAGTCCAGGCGGGGAGCGAATTCAGCGTCATGGCGGTTCGAGTGAAGCGTGAATCGGGAGGAATGCCGCGCCGGCTCATCGGGATCGGAAGGCCGGCGGACGAGAGGGCCCGCCGTGCGGCGGGGCAGTCAGTATAGCGGCGTTACGTGTCGGCGCGCGGCGACGGATAAAAAAGGCGATTGATCAGCGTGCGCACCATCGGCGCGAGTTCGCCCGCGGCGAGCCCGGCCGGGCCGATGCCGTTCGCGGTCAGCGTGTCGGCGGCGAGCCCGTGCAGGTAGACGCCCGCGAGCGCCGCTTCGTACGGCGCGACGCGCTGCGCGAGCAGCGCGCCGATCAGGCCGCCGAGCACGTCGCCGGTGCCGCCCGTGGCGAGCGCCGCGTTGCCGGTCGGGTTGATCGTCACGCGGCCGTCGGGTGCCGCAATCACCGTGCCCGAGCCTTTCAGCACGACGATCGCCGCATAACGCGTGGCAAGCGCCTGCGCGGCCGCGACGCGGTCCCGCTGCACGGCGGCCGTGTCGCCGCCGAGCAGCCGCGCGGCTTCGAGCGGATGCGGCGTCAGCACGCACGGATGGCCGTGCGCGCCGCGGGCGGCGACGGCGGCCGCGAGATCCGCGTGCGTCGCGACGAGGTTCAGCGCGTCGGCATCGAGCAGCGTCGCGGCGGCGTGCGCGAGCACATCGCGCACGAGGGTCGCCGCAGCTTCGCGCATACCGAGCCCGCAGCCGGCGGCGAGCGCGGTCATCGCATCGAGATCGAGGCCGTCGGCCGGGTGCAGCATCAGTTCGGGGAACGGCGGGTCGTACGGCGGCGCGCCGGCGCCAAGGAAGCCGACGTGCACCTTGCCGGCGCCGGCGAACAGCGCGGCGCGCGCGGCCAGGATCGGCGCGCCGCACATGCCGGTATCGCCGCCGAGCACCGCCAGGCTGCCGTACGTACCCTTGTGGGACGAATGCGCGCGCGCGGGCAGCGCCGCCACGAACCGCGCGGGCGCATTCAGCACGATGGCCGGCGCGGCGGGCGGCGCGACGTCGAGCGATGCGATGTCGATCGCGCCGGCGAGGTCGCGGCCGTCGCCCGTGTAGAGGCCCGGTTTCGCGCCGATGAAGGTGAGCGTGTGGGTGGCCGCGACGGCGACACCCGCGCCGACGATCCGGCCGGTATCGCTGTCGAGCCCGCTCGGCACGTCGAGGGCGAGCACCCGGCCGCCGTTGCGCGCATGCGCGGCGATCCGCGCGGCCTGCTCGGCGAATGCGCCGTCGAGCGCGCGGCCGAGACCGATGCCGAACAGCCCGTCGACGACCCACGCGTATTCGTCCAGCGAGGCGGGCGGTGTGGCCGACAGCGGCACGCCGGCCGTGCGGGCGAGGCCGAGCGCCCATTGCGCGTCGTCCGGCTTGACCGGTACCGGCATCCACGCCTGCGTCGCGACACCGAGCTGCTGGAGGTGCGCGGCGGCCACCAGCGCGTCGCCGCCGTTGTTGCCGGGGCCGACCGCGAACCAGACGGGGCGGTCGTCGCCGGCGACGCGCTCGGACAGCCAGTGCGCGGCGGCGGCGCCCGCGCGGCCCATCAGCGTGTGCGGCGGCAGCGCCGCGGCGGCGTCGGCTTCGGCCGCGCGCAGGTCGGCGACGCGCAGCAGCGCGATCGGGTCGGAATCGGGAAGCGGGCGGGTAACGGTCATCGCGGGATCGTGGCGGCTGGCAAGGATGCCGCCACGGGGCGAGCCCGCGTGGCGGTCAGGGGGTGAAGCGGCCGGCGCCGAGCGCGGCGAGCGTGTCGGCGGGCCACTGCCGGGCGTCGCCGCCCAGGTAGTCGGTCACCACTTTAGCAGACCCGCATGCGAGGCCCCAGCCGGTCGGGCCATGCCCGAAGTTGACGAACACGCGCGGATGCGGGGTCGGACCCACGACGGGCAGGCCGTCCGGCGACAGCAGCTGCATGCCTTGCCACGACAGCGCGGCCGAAATCCTCGCGGCGCCCGGCACCCAGTCGTGAACGGCCTGGCCGAGCAGCGCGAGCGCGGCCTCGGACAGCGGCTCGGCGAGCGGCTTCGCGGTGTCGGCGAGGCTTTGCAGCACGGCGCCGCCGCCGACGCGCAGCCGCTGGTGGGTGCGCGTGATCGAGATCCGCTTGATCGAATCGACGACGCTCAGGTGCGGCGCGTGTTCCTCGTACGCGACCGGCGCGGTGAGCGTGTGGACGCGCACCGGGTGCAGCGGCAGGCGCCAGCCGAGCCGTTCGAGCAACGGTACGCTGCCGGCGCCGGCGGCGACCACGATCGCGTCGGCGGAAATCACGTCGACCTCGCGCGCCCGGGCCGCGGTCCGGTTGCCGGACGGCGCGAGCTCGACCGCGGCGCGGCCGCTGTCGACGCGGATCGCGGCGACGTCCGCGCCGAAGCGGAACTGCACGCCGTGCTCGTCGAGCGTCTGCTTGACCAGTTTCGCGAACAGCGGGCAGTTGCCGGTGCGCTCGGTTTCGAGCAGCACGCCGCCGGCGAAGCCGGGCTCGGCCGGTACCGACGGTTCGAGCGCCGCGCATTCGGCGGCGGTGAGCGTGCGGTACGGCTGGTCGAGCGTGCGCAGCAGGTCGAGCGCGGGCTGCAGCGCATCCCAGTCGCGCGGGTCGCGCACCACGTGCAGGATGCCGGGCTTCTGCTCGAATTCGAGTTCGAGGCGCGCCTCGATGTCGGCGAGCGTGTCGCGCGATGCGTCGATCAGCGGGCGCAGCCGGGCGTACTGCGCGGCGAACGCGTCGGGCTCGCGCAGCGTGCCGAGCTGCTTGACGAAGCGGCGGACGCCGCCGTTGAGGCCCGGCTTGTAGACGATGCCGCTGTCGCGCGGCTGGCGCTGGCGCATGAAGGTCGGGCCGAACCAGACGTCGAGCGGGCTCGGCAGCAGCGCGCCGCCGTCGCCGTAGGTCGCCCCCTGCGCGACGGTCGCGTGGCGTTCGACCACGCAGACGCGATGGCCGGCCGCGCGCAGCTGGTAGGCGGTGGCGACGCCGCTGATTCCGCCGCCGATGACGATGACATCCATGGAGATTGCTTCGATGACGGGTGGCGCGCACGCTGCCCGGTGAAAATTCGCTGAGGCCCCCGGCCCGGTGAACCCGGAATGATAGCGCCAAAAGCGCCGGAACCGGCGGCGGGCGAACATGCGCCGTGCGGTCGCACCACGGCGGCCTGCCAGCGCACCCGTGCGGGCCGGCCTGGCGGGCCGCCGCGCGCGGCACGTACCCGGGCACCGTCGCGGTGCATGCGGACGACCGATCGCCGGTCTTGGGCGCTCGACTTCCGGGTATAATTACGGCCTTCCTTTCGCCCCACGTCGCCACCTCGCGCGACTCATCGACGTCAGTCCAGCCCATGGCTCACTTCTCGTGTTTTCCCGGCGCTTCGGCCCTCTCCGATTTCCGTCAAACCCGTCTGCTCGACACGCTCAGGCAAATCGACGCCAACATCGTCGCGGTGCGCGGCCAGTTCCTGCACTTCGTCAATGCGGCCGAGGCGCTGTCGGCCGACGACAGCGCGCGCATCGACGCGCTGATGCACTACGGCGCGCCGTTCCAGCCGGCGAGCGAGAAGGGCGCCACCGAGACCTTCGTCGTGCTGCCGCGCTTCGGCACCGTCTCGCCGTGGGCGAGCAAGGCGACCGACATCGCGCAGCACTGCGGCCTCACGCACGTGCGCCGCATCGAGCGCGGCGTCGAATTCACGGTCACGCTGAAGTCGGGCCTGCTCGGCGGCAAGAAGGCGCTGTCGGACGAGGCGCGCGCGGCCGTCGCGACCGCGCTGCATGACCGGATGACCGAAAGCGTGGTCGCGGCGCGCGACGACGCGAAGCACCTGTTCGACGAACTGCCGGCCAAGCCGCTGTCGACCGTCGACGTGCTGGGTATCGGCCGCGGCGCGCTCGAGCGCGCGAACGTCGAGCTGGGCCTCGCGCTCGCCGACGACGAGATCGACTACCTGGTCGACGCGTTCCGCAAGCTCGAACGCAACCCGACCGACGTCGAGCTGATGATGTTCGCGCAGGCGAACAGCGAACACTGCCGCCACAAGATCTTCAACGCGCAGTGGACGATCGACGGCGAAGCGCAGGACATGTCGCTGTTCGCGATGATCCGCAACACCGAAAAACTGAGCCCGCAGGGCACGATCGTCGCGTATTCGGACAACTCGTCGATCATGGTGGGCGCCGAAGCCGAGCGCTGGTTCCCGCGCAACGCGGGCGCGGCCGGCGAGCCGGGCGAGCGCTACGGCCGCCATACCGAGCTCACGCACACGCTGATGAAGGTCGAGACGCACAACCACCCGACGGCGATCTCGCCGTTCCCGGGCGCGGCGACCGGCGCGGGCGGCGAGATCCGCGACGAAGGCGCGACGGGCCGCGGCGCGCGTCCGAAGGCCGGCCTGACGGGCTTCACCGTGTCCAACCTCGACCTGCCGGACGCCCGCCAGCCGTGGGAAAACGCACGTGACGCGGCGCAGCCGGTCGGCGAGCGCAACCCGAACGACGCGCACGGCCCGTACGGCCGTCCGGACCGCATCGCGTCGCCGCTGCAGATCATGATCGACGGCCCGCTCGGCGGCGCCGCGTTCAACAACGAATTCGGCCGCCCGAACCTCGGCGGCTACTTCCGCGTGTACGAGCAGAACGTCGGCGGGAAGGTGCATGGTTATCACAAGCCGATCATGATCGCGGGCGGCCTCGGCAACATCGCGGATCAGCATACGCACAAGCATGACGTGCCGGCCGGCTCGCTGCTGATCCAGATCGGCGGCCCCGGCATGCGGATCGGGATGGGCGGCGGCGCGGCGAGCTCGATGGCGACCGGCGCGAACACGGCCGAGCTCGACTTCGACTCCGTGCAGCGCGGCAACCCGGAAATCGAGCGGCGCGCGCAGGAAGTGATCAACGGCTGCTGGCAGCTCGGCGCGGAAAACCCGATCCTGAGCATCCACGACGTCGGCGCGGGCGGCCTGTCCAACGCGTTCCCGGAAATCGTCGACGGCGCGGGCAAGGGCGCGCGCTTCGAACTGCGCAAGGTCGCGCTCGAGGAATCGGGCCTGTCGCCGCGCGAAATCTGGTCGAACGAAGCGCAGGAGCGCTACGTGCTGGCGATCGCGCCGGCCGACCTGCCGCGCTTCGAGGCGATCTGCGCGCGTGAGCGCTGCCCGTTCGCGGTGGTCGGCGTCGCGACCGACGAGCGCCAGCTGAAGCTGGTCGACGACGAAGCGACGGGCGCCGACGAATACCCGGTCGACATGCCGATGGAAGTGCTGCTCGGCAAGCCGCCGCGCATGCATCGCGACGTCGCGCGCGTGACGACCGAGCGCGCGCCGGTCGACGTGACGGGCATCGCGCTGTCGGAAGTCGCGATCGACGTGCTGAAGCACCCGACGGTCGGCAGCAAGTCGTTCCTGATCACGATCGGCGACCGTTCGGTCGGCGGCACGTCGGTGCGCGACCAGATGGTCGGCCCGTGGCAGGTGCCGGTGGCCGACTGCGCGGTGACCGCGCTCGACTACGCGGGCTTCAAGGGCGAGGCGATGACGATGGCCGAGCGCACGCCGCTCGCGGTGATCGACGCGCCCGCATCGGGCCGCATGGCCGTCGGCGAGGCGATCACGAACATCGCGAGCGCGCCGATCGCGTCGCTCGACAAGCTGAAGCTGTCGGCGAACTGGATGGCCGCGTGCGGGACGGCCGGCGAGGACGCCGCGCTGTTCGACACGGTCAAGGCGATCGGCATGGAGCTGTGCCCGGCACTCGGGATCGGCATCCCGGTCGGCAAGGACTCGCTGTCGATGAAGACGAAGTGGGACGAGCAGGGCGTCGCGAAGGAAGTGGTGTCGCCGGTGTCGCTGATCATCTCCGCGTTCGCGCCGGTCGAGGACGTGCGCCGTCACCTGACGCCGCAATTGCGCCGCATCGCCGACGCGGGCGACAGCGTGCTGATCGCGATCGATCTCGGCCGCGGCAAGAACCGGATGGGCGGCAGCATCTTCGCGCAGGTCACGCAGCAGATCGGCGACACGACGCCGGACGTCGACGACGCCGAAGACCTGAAGCGCTTCTTCACCGCGATCCAGTCGCTCAATGCGCAAGACAAGCTGCTCGCGTACCACGACCGCTCGGACGGCGGCCTGTGGGCGACGGTGTGCGAAATGGCGTTCGCGGGCCACGCCGGCGTGTCGCTGAACGTCGACATGCTGACGCTCGACCCGAACCACGAATCCGACTACGGCGACGCGAAGGACTGGGCGAAGCAGACGAGCGGCCGTCGTGACGACCGCACGCTGCGCGCGCTGTTCTCGGAAGAACTCGGCGCCGTCGTGCAGGTGCGGGCGGCCGACCGCGACGCGGTGCTCGGCGCGCTGCGCGAGTTCGGCCTGTCGGCGTGCTCGCACGTGATCGGCTCGGTCAACGACCGCGACGTGATCGAGGTGTACCGCGACGCGAAGAAGATCTTCGACGCGCCGCGTGCCGAACTCCATCGCGCGTGGAGCGAAGTGAGCTGGCGCATCGCGCGCCTGCGCGACAACCCCGCCTGCGCGGACGCCGAATACGACGCGCTGCTCGATGCGGCCGATCCGGGCATCTCGCCGGTGCTGAGCTTCGATCCGGCCGACGACATCGCCGCGCCGTTCATCGCGACGGGCGCGCGGCCGCGCGTCGCGATCCTGCGCGAGCAGGGCGTGAACTCGCACCTGGAAACGGCCTACGCGTTCGACCGTGCGGGCTTCGACGCGCACGACGTGCACATGAGCGACCTGCTCGCCGGCCGCGCGACGCTCGCCGATTTCGCGGGTGCGGTCGCGTGCGGCGGCTTCTCGTACGGCGACGTGCTGGGCGCGGGCGAAGGCTGGGCGAAGACGATTCGTTTCAACGCGAACCTCGCCGACATGTTCTCGGCGTTCTTCGCGCGCCCCGACACGTTCGCCCTCGGCATCTGCAACGGCTGCCAGATGCTGTCGAGCATCGCGTCGATGATCCCGGGCGCGGAAGCGTGGCCGAAGTTCACGCGCAACAAGTCCGAGCAGTTCGAGGCGCGCTTCTCGTTCGTCGAAGTGGAGAAGTCGCCGTCGATCTTCTTCGCGGGGATGGAAGGCTCGCGGATTCCGGTCGCGGTCGCGCACGGCGAAGGTTATGCGGATTTCTCGCAGCAGGGCGACATCGATCGCGTCGCGGTTGCGATGCGATACGTCGACCACCGCGGCGAGGCGACCGAGCGTTATCCGTTCAACCCGAACGGCTCGCCGGCCGGCATCACGTCGGTCACGACGGCCGACGGCCGCTTCTCGGTGCTGATGCCGCACATGGAGCGCGTGCACCGTACGGTGACGATGAGCTGGCATCCGGAAGGCTGGGGTGAAGCGAGCCCGTGGATGCGCGTGTTCCGCAACGCGCGCCGCTGGATCGGCTGATCCCGATGATGTTCGATCCGCACGCGCCGGTCGAGGTCGTCACGCTGCGCGACGCACGCGCGAGCGAGGCCGACGCGATCGGCCGCGTGATCCGCGCGGCGTTCGCGGGCGAGCCGCAGGGCGGGCAGTTCGAGCAGCGTATCGTCGATGCGCTGCGCGCGGACGGCGCGCTGAGCGTGTCGCTCGTCGCGGAGCGCGACGGGCGCGTCATCGGCCACGTCGCGTTCTCGCCGGTGGCGATCGGCGGCGCGCCGTCCGGCAGCCAGCAATGGTATGGGCTCGCGCCGCTCGCGGTGCTGCCCGACTGCCAGCGGCAGAGCATCGGCGCGGGGCTCGTGCGCACGGGGCTCGACGCGCTGCGCCGGCTCGGCGCGCGCGGCTGCGTCGTGCTCGGGGAGCCGGCGTACTATGCGCGTTTCGGGTTCGAACCGCGTGACGGCATCGTGTTTCCGGGCTTGCCGCCCGAGTATTTCCTCGCATTGTCGTTCGACGAATCGGCACCGCCGCCATCGGGCGACGTGCGCTATCACGACGTGTTTTATCCCGCGTAGCGCGGGTCGCGTCCGGTACGGAAAAGGCCGCTCTGAGGAGCGGCCTTTTGCATGGCATGGTCCGGCGCATCAAAAGAAAAAGCCGCTCCGGAGAGCGGCTTTCTTTCGTTGCGCGGGCGACGCGCGCCGGCGTTACTGGATCTTCGCCTGCTGGCGCAGGCCTTCCTCGAACGCCTGCAGCTTCTGCTGCACGAGCTGCTGCGCGATCTGCGCCTTCACCTGCTCGAGCGGCGGCGGTGCGATGTCGCGGATGTCGTCGACGCGGATGATGTGCCAGCCGAACTGCGTCTTCACCGGCGTGTCGGTCATCTGGCCTTTCTGCAGCTTCTGCGCCGCTGCCGCGAATTCCGGCACGTACGCCTTCGGATCGGACCAGTCGAGATCGCCGCCGTTCTTGCCCGAACCCGGATCCTTCGAGTATTGCTTCGCGAGATCCTCGAACTTCGCGCCGGCCTTGATCTTCGCGATCAGGTCCTTCGCCTGCTGCTCGTCGCTGACGAGGATGTGGTGCAGGTGGTATTCGCGGTTGCCGCCCGCGCCCTTGACGAGGTCGTCGTAGCGCGCCTTCACTTCGGCGTCGGTCGGCTGGTTCTTCTTCAGGAAGCTCTCGATCATCGAACGCAGCACGACGGTCTGCTGCGCGACGGCGACCTGCGCCTTCACGTCCGGACGATTCGGGATGCCTTCGCGGATTGCTTCCTGCATCAGGATTTCGCGGTTCACGAGTTCCTGGCGCACGGCCTGCTGCAGTTGCGGGCCGTCGGTCTGCCCTTGCTGGACGAGCTGCGCGACCATCGCATCGGCGCGCGACTTCGGAATCGGCGTGCCGTTGACGACGGCGATGTTCTGGGCGAATGCCGGTGCCGCTGCGAAAGCAGCCGCCGCGACCCACAGGCGGGGGGATTTCAGGATCATCGGGAATTCCTAATGAGACTAGATTGAAGATTCGTTGAATTCTTCGGGCGTATAAGCCACGATCGCGAGCGCGTGAATGCCGCGCTGCATCGCATCAGCGAGCGCATCATACACCAGCCGGTGCCGCGCGACGCGTGGCTTGCCCGTGAAGGCGGCCGAGACGATCGTGACCGTGAAATGACCGCCGGCGGCCGCGCCGGCGTGGCCCGCGTGCTGCGCGCTGTCGTCGCGCACGGTGAGCGCCAGCGGCGCCAGCGACGCGGTGAGGCGCGCTTCGATCAGCGCGATGCGCTCGTCGGGCGAGGCGTGGAGAAAGGCGTCCGTCATGTCACTCGTCCTTCAGGTATTTCGTGAGCCACAGGCTCTGCAGGATGATGAACACGACCATCGCGCCCGTCGTACCGAACAGCTTGAAGTTCACCCATTGCGATTCGGTGAAGTTGTGCACCACATACAGGTTCGCGACGCCGAGCACCGCGAAGAACAGCGCCCATGCGACGTTCAGCTTGTCCCACACGGGCGTCGGCAGCGTGAGCTGCTTGCCCATCATCTTCTCGATCAGGTTCTTGCTGAACGCATAACGCGCGGCGAGCAACCCGATCGCAAACAACCAGTACAGCACAGTCGGTTTCCATTGAATGAATTTCTCGTCATGCAGGACGAGGGTGGCGCCGCCGAAGACGACGATCACGCCGAGGCTGACCCACAGCATCGTGTCGACCTTCCGGTGCCGGAAGGCGACCCATGCGACCTGGGCCAGTGTCGCGATGATCGCGACGGCGGTGGCGGTAAAGATGCCCCAGACCTTGAAGGCGACAAAAAACAGGATGATCGGAAACAGATCGAACAGGAATTTCATGGCGCTCGCAGCTGCGTGAAAGGCCGCTCGCGCGGCCTTTCACCGTTGTAGGGACCCGCCAGGCACCACCGTCGCGGATCGGGGCGGCCAGCCCGGGGCTGGCCGGCCGGCGAGAGTCGACCCCGCCGATCCGCCCGGCGCCGCTCAGTCGTTTTCGGGTCGGGACTCGAAGTTTAACGCAGCCGAATTGATGCAGTACCGCAAACCGGTCTTGTCGCGCGGGCCGTCCTCGAAGACGTGGCCCAGATGCGCGCCGCAGTGGTTGCAGCGCACCTCGACGCGCACCATCCCGTGCGAGTAGTCGACCTTCTCGTCGATCACCTCGCCGTTGAGCGGCTTGAAGTAGCTGGGCCAGCCGCAGCCGGAATGGAACTTGGAGCCGGACTCGAACAGCGGCGTGCTGCAGACGATGCATTTGTAGATGCCGGCATCCTCGGTGTCGGTGTATTCGCCGGTGAAGGCGCGCTCGGTCGCCGCGTGCTGCGTGACCTCATACTGCATCGGCGTGAGGCGGCGGCGCAGCTCGGCGTCGTCCTTCTGGTACGGGAAGGTCTTGTCGTCGGAATCGTGGGACATGTGGGGTTCTCCTGATCGGTCGGTCGATACGCGCGGGTTGCGGGCTCAGGACGAGCAGCTCACTTCGAGCGACCCGGCCCAGTCGGGCGGCAACGCCGCGTACGCTTCATGCTCCGGTTGTTCGTCGAACGGGCGGCGCAGGATCTGCGCGAGCCGCTCGACTTCCGAAAAATCCTTTTCCTTTGCGCGCCGGATCGCGACTTCGGCCAGATGGTTGCGAAGCACGTATTTCGGGTTCGCGCGGTTCATCGCGACCGCGCGCGCCGCGTCGTCGCGCGTTTCCTCGGACAGCCGCGCGCGGTAGAGGTTCGCCCACGCATCGAACGCTTCGCGGTCGATGAACAGGTCGCGCACCGGTGCGTCGCGGCTCGCGTCGTGCTTCGAGATCTGCGCGAGGCGGCGGAACGTCAGCGTGAAATCCGCGTGGCTCGCGTGCATCGTCTCGAGCAGCTTGTTGGCGAGGTCGGCGTCGTTCTCGCGTTCGAGTTCGAGGCCGAGCTTCGCGCGCATCGCGCGTTCGAGCGCGGGGCCGAAACGCTCGGGGAAGGTCGCGAGCACGGCCTGCGCATCGTCCACCGCGCGCTCGGCGCGCGCATCGTCGTCGGCGATGTCGTGCTGCAGCCCGATCAGCGGCAGCAGTGCCTGCGCGAGGCAGTAGCAGTTCCAGTGCGCGATGCGCGGCTGCATCCGGTACGCGTAGCGGCCGCCGTTGTCCGAGTGGTTGCAGATGTGATTCGCATCGAACGCGTCGACGAAGCCGAACGGGCCGTAGTCGATCGTCACGCCGAGGATCGACATGTTGTCGGTGTTCATCACGCCGTGGCAGAAGCCGACGGCCTGCCATCGCGCGACGAGCTCGGCCGTGCGCAGCGTCACGGCCTCGAGCAGCGCGAGGTACGGATCGTCCGCGTCGCGGCAGGCCGGATAGAAGCGGTCGATCACGTGATCGGCGAGCTGGCGCAGCAGGTCGGGGCGATCGTTCGAGAAGAAGTGCTCGAAGTGGCCGAAGCGCACGAAGCTCTCCGACACGCGCGTGACGACGGCCGACGTCTCGATTTCCTCGCGCACCACCGGCTGGTCGGAACCGATCACCGTCAGCGCGCGCGTGGTCGGGATGCCGAGGTGATGCATCGCTTCCGAGCACAGGAATTCGCGGATCGACGAGCGCAGCACCGCGCGGCCGTCGCCCATCCGCGAGTACGGCGTGCGGCCGCTGCCTTTCAGCTGCAGCTCGTAGCGGCGGCCGTCGGTGCCGGTGCGTTCGCCGATCGTCAGCGCGCGGCCGTCGCCGAGCTGGCCGGCCCACACGCCGAACTGGTGGCCGGAATACACCGACGCGTACGGCATCGCGTGCGCGGGCCAGTCGCGCGTCGGATTGCCGGCGAACAGCTCGGCGAAGCCGGGCTGCGCGGCGAGCGACGGCGGCAGGTCGAGCAATCGGGCGACTTCGCCGGAAAAGCCGACGACGTACGGCGCGGCAAGCGGCGCGGCCGGCAGCCGCGTATGAAACGCGTCGCCGAGCGTGACGAACGCGCCGGCGGCGGGCGCGCCGAGCGTGGCGGCGAGGTCGGGGAGAGTGTCAGCCGCATCGGCTGCGCTTCGGGAAAACGACATGTTGAGCGCCTCTGGGTAAGCCGATATTGTAAGGCGGCGCCGCGCCGCCCGCATGGCGGCGCGCGCACCGTGCGCCACGCCCGTCCGGGGCCGCTGACGGGCGCGTTGCAGGGGCTGGTCACCGATTCGCATCCTCACGGAGAACAAGACGATGGGTAAGCCGTTGCTGGGCCAGATGATGGACGTGCCGCTGCTGGTGTCCTCGCTGATTTCGCATGCCGCGCGGCACGCCGGCGACACGGAGATCGTGTCGAAGCGCGTGGAAGGCGACCTGCATCGCTATACGTACCGCGATTGCGAGCGCCGCGCGAAGCAACTGGCGCAGGCGCTTGCGCGGCTCGGCGTCGACGCCGGCGACCGCGTCGGCACGCTGGCGTGGAACGGCTACCGGCACCTGGAGGCGTATTACGGGATCGGCGGGATGGGCGCCGTCTGTCACACGATCAACCCGCGCCTGTTTCCCGAGCAGATTGCGTACATCATCAATCACGCAGAAGACCGCTACGTCTTCTTCGACATCAATTTCGCGCCGCTCGTCGACGCCATCGCGCCGCAGTGTTCGCACGTGAAGGGCTGGGTCGCGATGACCGATGCCGCGCACCTGCCGACGGGCGCGACGCCGTACCTCTGCTACGAAACGCTCGTCGAAGCCGAAGACGGCCACTACGACTGGCCGCGCCTCGACGAGCAGCAGGCGTCGGGGCTCTGCTATACGTCGGGCACGACCGGCAACCCGAAGGGCGTGCTGTATTCGCACCGCTCGACGGTGCTGCACGCATACGGCGCCGCGCTGCCCGACGCGATGAATCTGTCCGCGATGGACGCCGTGCTGCCCGTCGTGCCGATGTTCCACGTCAACGCGTGGGGGCTGCCGTACGCGGTGCCGCTGACCGGCGGCAAGCTCGTGCTGCCCGGCAAGGATCTCGACGGCAAGTCGCTGTACGCGCTGATGGAGGCCGAGCGCGTGACGTTTTCCGCGGGCGTGCCGACCGTGTGGCTCGGGCTGCTCAACTACATGCGCGAAGCCGGCGTACGCTTCTCGACGCTGAACCGCACGGTGATCGGCGGCTCCGCGTGCCCGCCCGCGATGCTGCGCACGTTCGAGGACGAATACGGCGTGCGCGTGATCCATGCATGGGGAATGACCGAGCTGTCGCCGCTTGGCACGCTCGCGAAGCTCAACTGGGCGCAGTCGCAGCGGCCGCTCGACGCGCAGCGCCGGCTGCTCGAAAAGCAGGGCCGCGTGATCTGCGGCGTCGACATGCGCATCGTCGGCGAGGACGGCCACGAGCTGCCGTGGGACGGCGTCGCGTTCGGCGAATTGCAGGTGCGCGGGCCGTGGGTGATCGATCACTACTTTCGCGGCGACGAATCGCCGTTGTCGGACGGCTGGTTCCCGACCGGCGACGTCGCGACGATCGATCCCGACGGCTTCCTGCAGATCACCGACCGCAGCAAGGACGTGATCAAGTCGGGCGGCGAATGGATCAGCTCGATCGACATCGAGAACGTCGCGGTTGCGCACCCGGGCGTGGCCGAAGCCGCGTGCATCGCATGCGCGCACCCGAAATGGACCGAGCGCCCGCTGCTCGTCGTGGTGCCGCGCGAAGGCGCGAACCTGAGCCGCGACACGCTGCTCGCGTTCTACGAAGGCAAGGTCGCGAAATGGTGGATCCCCGACGACGTCGTGTTCGTCGAATCGCTGCCGCACACCGCGACCGGCAAGCTGCAGAAGCTGAAGCTGCGCGAGACGTTCCGCGACTACGTGCTGCCCTCGGCAGTGGGCGCGCCGTAAGCATCGCGCCCGGGCCGGCGACGGCCCGCGAACCGGTCACCCGATCCGTCCCCGGATCGGCAACAAAATTCAAATTGAACGACCGTGCTTTTTCGTTGTATGCTGCCTCGGTTCATCCGGACATGCGGCCGTTCGACCGCGCACAATGAAGCGCAGCCACCCCGGCGCGCGATGCATGGAGGCAGGCAGATGGCAGTGGATTACTCGACTCGCGACGGCGTGGCCGTCATCACGCTCAACAATCCGCCGGTCAACGGGCTCGGCCTGTCGACCCGTCAGGGCGTCATGGATGCGCTCGATCGCGCCGCGCAGGATCCGTCGGTCACGGCCATCGTGCTGACCGGCGCGGGCCGCGCGTTCTCGGGCGGTGCCGACATCACCGAATTCAATACGCCGAAGGCGCTGCAGGAGCCGACGCTGCACACCGTGATCCGCGCGGTGGAAGCGAGCGCGAAGCCCGTCGTCGCGGCGCTGCACAGCGTCGTGATGGGCGGCGGCCTCGAACTCGCGCTCGGCGCGCATTACCGCGTCGCGGCGCCCGGCGCGCAGGTCGCGCTGCCCGAAGTGAAGCTCGGCCTGCTGCCGGGCGCGGGCGGCACGCAGCGCCTGCCGCGCGCGGTCGGGCTCGAGACCGCGCTGAACATGATCGTGTCGGGCGCACCGGTGCCGTCGGAGCAACTGGCGAACAGCGGGCTGTTCGACGAGATGGCCGACGGCGACCTGCTGGAGGCGGCCGTCGCGTTCGCGCGCAAGGCCGGCGCGCGGCAAGGGCCGCACCCGCGGGTGCGCGATCGCAAGATCGTCCACGACAACGCCGCGGGCTTCATTCAGTTCGCGCGCAATTCCGCGCAGGCCGCCGCGCCGAATTTCCCCGCGCCGCACAAGTGCATCGATGCGATCGAGGCGGGCGTGCTGAACGGCTTCGACCAGGGCAGCATCGCCGAGCGCGAAGGTTTCGTCGCGCTGATGATGACGCCGGAAAGCCGCGCGTTGCGCCATGCGTTCTTCGGCGAGCGTGCGGCGAGCAAGATTCCCGACGTGCCGTCCGACACGCCGCTGCGCGAGATTCGTCGCGTCGGCGTGATCGGCGCGGGCACGATGGGCGGCGGGATCGCGATGAACTTCATCAACGCGGGCCTGCCCGTCACGCTGCTCGAGACGAAGCAGGAAGCGCTCGAGCGCGGCATCGCGACGATCCGCAAGAACTACGACGCGCAGGTGAAGAAGGGCAAGCTCACGCAGGAGAAGCTCGACGCGCGCATGGCGCTGATCGCGCCGACGCTCTCTTACGACGACCTGAAGGACGCCGACCTGATCGTCGAGGCCGTGTTCGAGGAGCTCGGCGTGAAGGAGCAGGTGTTCAGGAAGCTCGACGAAGTCGCGAAGCCGGGCGCGATCCTCGCGTCGAACACGTCGACGCTCGACGTCGACAAGATCGCGGCGTTCACCCGGCGTCCGCAGGACGTGGTCGGCATGCACTTCTTCAGCCCGGCGAACGTGATGAAGCTGCTCGAGGTCGTGCGCGGCGCGCGGACCGCGAAGGACGTGCTCGCGACCGTGATGGCCGTCGCGAAGAAGATCCGCAAGACGGCGGTCGTGTCGGGCGTGTGCGACGGCTTCATCGGCAACCGGATGATCGAGCAGTACATCCGCCAGGCGCTGTTCATGCTCGAGGAAGGCGCGCTGCCCGCGCAGGTCGACCGCGCGATCGAGAAGTTCGGATTCGCGATGGGGCCGTTCCGGATGAGCGACCTCGCCGGCAACGACATCGGCTGGGCGATCCGCAAGCGCCGCTACGTCGAGCAACCCGACCTGCAGTACTCGAAGATCGCCGACCGCCTGTGCGAACAGGGCCGCTTCGGCCAGAAGGCGGGCGGCGGCTGGTACGACTACGTGCCGGGCGATCGCAAGGCGAAGCCGTCGTCGCTCGTCGACGAGATGGTCGTCGCGTATTCGAAGGAGCGCGGCGTCGAGCGGCGCAAGATCGGCGACGACGAGATCGTCGAGCGGCTGGTGTTCGCGCTCGTCAACGAAGGCGCGAAGATCCTCGAGGAGAAGATCGCGTCGAAGGCATCCGACATCGACATGGTCTACCTGACCGGCTATGGCTTCCCGCTGTGGCGCGGCGGCCCGATGCTGTATGCGGACACGGTCGGCCTCTACAACGTCGAGCGCGCGATTCGCCGCTATGCGGCGGCACCGAACGGCGACGCATGGCGGCTCGCGCCGTCGATCGCGGAACTGGCGAAGGCCGGCCGCGGGTTCAACGGCTGACGCCGCCGCATGGCGGCGCGGCCGATCCTGTCTGGAGACACGCAATGAAACGCACCGACGACGTCCTGCTCGTGATCGACGTGCAATACGACTTCATGCCGGGCGGCGCGCTCGCGGTGCCGGACGGCGATGCGGTCGTGCCGGTGATCAACGCGCTCGCGCAGCGCTTCGACCAGGTCGTGCTGACGCAGGACTGGCACCCGCGCGAGCACGTGTCGTTCGCGGCGAACCATCCGGGCCGCGAGCCGTTTTCCACGCTCGCGCTGCCGTACGGCGAGCAGGTGCTGTGGCCCGTGCATTGCGTGCAGGACACCGACGGCGCGGCGCTGCATCGCGACCTCGACATCCCGCACGCGCGGCTCGTGATCCGCAAGGGCGGCGACGCGCAGGTCGACAGCTATTCCGCGTTCGTCGAAGCCGACCGCACGACGCGCACGGGGCTTGCGGGCTACCTGCGCGAACTCGGCGCGAAGCGCGTGTGGTGCTGCGGGCTCGCGACCGACTATTGCGTCGCGTGGTCGGCGCTCGATGCGCGCGCGGCCGGGTTCGACGCCGCGGTGATCAACGATGCGTGCCGTGCGATCGACCTGAACGGGTCGCTCGCGCACGCATGGCAGCAGATGCAGGCAGCGGGCGTCGCGCATGTGACGTCCGCGGGCGCGCGCCCGGCGGCGTAGCGCATTTCCCATCCGATTCAGGGCAGCACCGAAGGAGACTCGCATGACCGAAGCCGTAATCGTATCGACCGCACGCACGCCGCTGGCGAAATCCTGGCGTGGCGCATTCAACATGACGCACGGCGCGACGCTCGGCGGCCACGTGGTCGCCGCCGCGCTCGAACGCGCGAAGCTCGACCCCGCTCGCGTCGAGGACGTGATCATGGGCTGCGCGAACCCCGAAGGCGCGACCGGCGCGAACATCGCGCGCCAGATCGCACTGCGCGCGGGCTTGCCCGTGACGGTGCCGGGGATGACGGTGAACCGATTCTGCTCGTCGGGGCTGCAGACCATCGCGCTGGCCGCGCAGCGGATCATCGCGGGCGAAGGCGAGATCTATGTCGCCGGCGGCGTCGAATCGATCTCGTGCGTGCAGAACGAGATGAACCGGCACATGATCCAGGAAGGCTGGCTCGTCCAGCACAAGCCGGAAATCTACTGGAACATGCTGCAGACGGCCGAGAACGTCGCGAAGCGCTACGGCATCTCGAAGGAGCGGCAGGACGAGTATGGCGTGCAGTCGCAACTGCGCGCCGCGGCCGCGCAGGAAGCCGGGCGGTTCCGCGACGAGATCGTGCCGATCACGGTGCTCGCGGGCATCGCCGACAAGGCGACGGGCCGCCTGTTCACGAAGGAAGTGACGGTATCGGCCGACGAAGGCATTCGCCCCGACACGACGCTCGAAGGCGTGTCGAAGATCCGTTCGGCCGTGCCGGGCGGCGTGATCACCGCCGGCAACGCGAGCCAGTTCTCGGACGGCGCGTCGGGGTGTGTGTCGTGATGAGCGCCGATGCCGCGCAGCGCGAAGGGCTGCAGCCGCTGGGCGTGTTCCGCGGCTTCGCGGTGGCCGGCTGCGAGCCGGACGAGATGGGCATCGGCCCCGTGTTCGCGGTGCCGAAGCTGCTGAAGCAGGCCGGATTGAAGGTCGACGACATCGGCCTGTGGGAGTTGAACGAAGCATTCGCGGTACAGGTGCTGTACTGCCGCGACACGCTCGGGATTCCTGAGGATCGCCTGAACGTGAACGGCGGCGCGATCGCGGTCGGCCATCCGTACGGCGTGTCGGGTGCTCGCCTGACCGGCCACGCGCTGATCGAAGGCAAGCGGCGCGGCGTGAAGTACGTGGTCGTCACGATGTGCATCGGCGGCGGGCAGGGCGCGGCCGGTCTGTTCGAAATCCTCTGATCTTTGGCCGGTCGCGGCCGCGGTTTCGCTTCGGCGACGCCCGCGGCCGCGACATCAATCGGTGCGGCAGCGCCGCGATTCGAAACAATCGGGAAGCAAAAGGCGTGCGCCCGGCAATGCCGTTTCCCCTGACTTGTCAAACGAATTGCCCCACCTATACTTGCTCTGACATTTGCCTTTCGGCACGATGGGCAGGATCGCGCATGGCGCGATCCGTGCCGCGAAGGTTCGAACCAACGCAGCAGACCGACCGGGGACCGAATGAGTACGACCTATGCAGCCGGGGAACCGCCGCGCGTCGTCAGCGCGGCCGCGAGGCTTTACGCGAAATGCCTGCTGGTCGGATTCGCGTTGCTGCCTGCGTATCTGATCGCCTACCTGTGGTTCTTCAGCGACCCGCACGTCGGGTTCGAGAACCACGCATTCCATGAAATCGCGATTGCGGCCGCTACCCTCGAGGGCGCGTTCGTCACCTATGTGACGTGGGTGTGCTACCGGTCGTCCGGCGAGCCGCTGCTGCGCTGGCTGACGCTCGGCTTTCTCGGCTTCGCGATGATCTATGCGCTGCACGGTGCGTTCACCGGGATGGCGCACCACAATATCTGGCTGTTCCTGCTGTACGGGCCCGCGTCGCGGCTCGTGATGTCGATCCTGCTGCTGACGGGCCTGCTGTCGTATTCGCGTCCGCCCGACCGGATCGAGAGGCGCATGAGCGCGCGAACGTGGCTGCCGTGGATCGTGTTCTTCGTGATCGTCGACGTCGTCGTTGCCTACCTTGCGTATTCGCCGATCGCCGGCGCGCTCGGTACGCGCTTGTCGATGGAGGGCGGCGCGCTCGTGTTCTCGCTGCTGAACGTCTGCGTGCTGCTCGCGCGGCGGATCCGCTCGCCGCTGATGGTGATCTACGGCGTGTCGATCATGGCCTTCGCGCTGTCTTCGCTCGCATTCATTCTCGGCAAGCCGTGGAATCACATGTGGTGGCTGGCGCACGCGATTTTCGCGGGCGGCTTCTTCCTGCTCAGCTACGGCGTCGTGCAGGCGTTGCAGACGACACGCTCGTTCTCGGCGATCTACAGCCAGGAAGACCTGATGAGCCGGCTGTCGGAATCGATGGCGCGCACCGAGAGCGCGCTGCAGGAGTTGCGGCGCACGAACCAGAAGCTCGAGTACATGGCCGCGACCGATCCGATGACGGGCGCGTCGAACCGCCGGCAGTTCATCGCGCAGGTCGAGCGCGAGATGGTGCGGGCGGAACGCGACGGCACGCCGTTCTGCCTGCTCGCGCTCGATCTCGACAATTTCAAGAACATCAACGATGCCTACGGGCACCAGATCGGCGACGAAGTGCTGCGCGGCGTCGTGCGCCAGTGCCTCGAGGCGATCCGGCCGGCGGGCGGGCTTGCGCGCGTCGGTGGCGAGGAGTTCATGGCGCTGCTGCCGGACATGCCGCTCGAAGGCGCGCGGATGACGGCCGAGCGCGTGCGTTCGTCGATCGCGAGTTCGCCGTTCGGGCTGGACTTCAAGCGCGTGCAGGTGACGGTCAGCGTCGGCGTCGCGCAATATGGCGTCGACGGGAGTACGGTCGATGCGTTGCTGAGGGTGGTCGACGAGCGGCTGTATCAGGCGAAGCGGGAAGGGCGGAATCGCGTCGTGTCGCGGTGATGCATGGTCGATCGAAGCCCCGGAGGCGGCGACGCCCCGGGGCTTTTGCATGCCGGTCGGCCCGCGCGGCGCTAGCGTGACGCCAGCGCCGTCGCCTGTTTCGGCTGCGTGTCCTGCATCCGCTGCGATGCCTGCCACCAGTACTTGCCCGCGCGCTGCTGCGGATCGCGGATCGCGAGATACGTCGTACTCCACAGCTGGGCCGCGTTGGCCTCGGTCGCATCCGCGCTGCGCGTGCCGAACGCATCGGTCTGGTACGTGCCGTTTACGTAGGACCACGTCCACATCTCGGACGTCCGCATGTCGCGTCCGTTCGAGATCACCTGCCAGATCGTCTGCCGTGCCTGCGTGAGCAGCGCGCGGGTCGCGCCCGACAGATCCTGGCGCGCGAGCTGACGATCGAGCCCGGCGACCCACATCGCCTGCTGCCACGACCAGATCACCGTGCCGTGATACGCGGAGCTCGTGAATTTCGGCCACAGTGCCTGGCTCGCATACGCCGGGTTCGCGATCAGCATCCCGGCATCGGTCACGAGCCCCGTCGGGAACGGCCGCGTGACGTCGCCGACGATCCGCTGGAGCTGGTCGTCCGGCGGCGAGCCGAACAGCAGCGCGAAGCCGCCGTCGGAGTTCATCACCGGAATCGGGTTGCCTTGCTGATCGAGCGACAGCGCGTAGAACGCGAGCGGCGCGCTGGGCGCGGCCCCGGCCGGCACGCCGGCGGACGGCGCATAGGCCGACACGTCGGTGGCCGCCTGCGCGGCCGGCACGCTGACCTGGAACAGCGGCGGCGCCTGCGTCTCCCACGTGGTCGCCTCGTTCGCCGTGTTGGCGAGCGTCGCGCGCTGGCCGGCATCGAGATACGGATCGAGCAGGCCGCGCGCGAGGAATGCGTTCGCCGCGCGCAGCGCGGCCGGCACGAGCACCGCGTTCACGTCGTATGGGTAGACGCCGCCGCCGAGCCCGTCGGTACTGTCGCGCCAGTTGCCGACGATCTCGCCGGGCCGCAGGTGAATCAGGTTCGCGACCGACGGCTGTTGCGCGAACGCCTGCGCGGTCGTCGCGACGTGCAGCAGGTTGACGACCAGGCGGCTGCCGTTGGTCTGCCCGTCGCTGCCGCGCTGTGCGAGATACGCCGCCGCACGCGCCTGGCCGCGCGTATCGTCGATCAGCCACGCGGCCGCGATCGGCGCGAGCAGGTAGTCGCTGTCGATCATCTTGTAGTCGTAGGTCGGCGTCGGATCGTTCGGCTTGCCGTTCTTCTGGTTGTCGACCAGCGCGAATTCGCCGATGCCTTCCTCGTGCGCGACCTTGCCGTCGGCCGACAGGCGGCTCAGCACCGACGACAGGCCGGCCTCGATCGCCGCGGGCGCGAGCACGGGCATCAGCATGCGGACCGAGATCAGCGTATCGCGGCCGAAGTACGTGTCGTACTGCCACGAGCCGGCCAGCAGCTTGTCGTTGAAGCTCAGGAATTCGAGCACGTTCTGGCTCACCGGGTCGGGGTTCACGGACGGGGCGAACAGGTCGGCGCGCGTGATCGGCGAAAGCGGCGTCTCGCCCGACAGCGCATCGATGTGCAATTTCAGCGTGTGCGAGCCGGCCGGCGCGTTCAGCACGAGCTTGCCGCCCGCTGCCGGCGCGATGCTGCCGCCGTCGCGCAGCGTGATGCGCAACGCATAGCCGGGCGCGCCGTCGATCCGGTCGCGTTGCCATTGCGCGGTGCCGCCCTGGACCGTCGGCGCGGTGAGGATCTGCTGCGGAATCGTCGCGCCGCCGTTGAAGTCGCGCAGGAAGCGCACGTTGCTGAGCACGCCCTGGCGGATCGTCAGCGTGCCGGTGTCGACCGACACGTCGGCGCCGATGCCGTACAGCGGGCGGCCGTGCGCGTCGGGTGCCGACAGCGCGGACGGCGGCGTGTCGAGGCTCCAGTTCACCGGTTGCGCGGTGTCGTCGAACCACAGGCCCGTACCGCTGTTGCCCGCGGGGAAGACCACCAGCAGGCGCGGCTTCGTCGACGAACGCACCAGCAGGTGCGCGGCAACCTTGTCCTGCCGGTAGAACGCGTTGATCTGGCCGCCGGTGTCCATGCGGAACGACAGCGCGGCGTGGTTCGACGGCGGGGTGTTCGACTGAACGTCGTCGTCGTTGCAGGCCGCGAGCAGGCCGGCGCAGACGAGCCCGAGACACAGCGACTTCGCAAGGCGATGCATGTTGATGTCCCTCCTGATGAATGGCGATTTTTTATCTGAATGTGCGAATCAACGGATCTTGGGTCCGTTTGGTCTCGTGTCGCGGTCATTCTTTTCTGGTGAATGACTGGAATTGATCGGGGTGTAGCGCCGTTTTGAAAAAGAGAAATAGGCGGTAAATAAGCGAGCGATTGGTAAAAGCAGAAAACCGCGGCAGCAGAGGGTGCGGCCTTGATGCAGCAAGGGAAAGCAAAGCGGCAGGCCTTCGCACGGGTGCGTGGCGAATTGCGTGCGGCAGAAGAAAACGAAACGTAAGCCGTCGTAGGGATTCTAGATTTCCTGGAAAGCCGAAGTCAATGATGTTTTGTGATTTTGTAATTCGGAATTGAAAAGCCGGCTGAAATTATTACGCGTTGGGTCGGTAAAATATGCGATTGAATGGATTTGGATAATGCGGTCCGGATATCCGATGGCGAAACGATCGGCAATGGCGTTTCATACCGGCGATTGACGCCGGAAAGCAAGGGAATCGTCTCGTTCAAGCCGGCCGTGGTCGGAGCGGCGCGCGAAGCCGTGCAATTCTCGTTCCTGCCGGGAAACCGCAGTTCGCGTGTTCAGGCGGCCGGGTCCGTCAGGTTGGCAGGCTGAGCGCCCGTCGCCGTTCATGCGGCCGGCGCCGTCGGTGTTCGATGCGGTAAAAGAGCAGGTATCGTCGCCGGAACGGACGACCGCCGATTCGGTACGCGTTTTTTCCCGGTTGCGACGGCCGCGCGCTGCCCGTCCGCGACGCGGCACCTTCGATTGCCCATATTCACGTGATATCGTCGCGGAGCGTCGGAAGCCATCCACCGTTTATTCCATTGTGAGAGGCGACATGCGTCTAGCTGATTTCATCGTTCAGAACATGGAGCCGATCCTGGTGGAGTGGGAGGCATTTGCCGCCACGCTGCTGCCGGCTGCGCGGAGCATGGACGCGCATGGGCTACGCGATCACGCGCGTCAGATCCTGCAGGCGGTGGCCGAGGACATCGATACGCCGCAAACGACGGCGGAGCAACATGAAAAATCGCTTGGACGAGCGCCCGAACCGGTGAACGCGGAGAAAACGGCCGCGCAGACGCATGCCGTCCTGCGCGCCCGTCGAGGCTTCAACATCAATCAATTGACAGCCGAGTATCGGGCGCTGCGTGCCAGTGTGCTGCGCTTGTGGATCGACGCATGCCAGCCGGACGCACCTCATATGGACGACATGATTCGCTTCAATGAGGCGATCGATCAGGCGCTCGCGGAATCCGTTGCTTTTTTTACCGAGCAGGTGGAGCTGGCCCGCAACTTGTTGCTCGGTATGCTGGGTCACGATATGCGCACGCCGCTGCAGACCATTCAGATAACAGCGTCCTATTTGGCCGCGCTCAATGCCGGAGAAGACATATCGGAGGCCGCGGCCCGGCTGATTCGCAGCGGCGGGCGCATGCACGCTCTCCTTGACGATCTCCGCGATTTCAACCGGACGCAACTCGGACTCGGTATCAACGTCGTGCGCCGCGATGTCGATCTCGTGCATGTTCTCGCCAATGTGGTCGACGAATTGCAGACGGCTCATCCGAATCGCGAGATCAATCTCGAGGTGAATGGCGACCTGCGGGGTGACTGGGATGACCAGCGGCTCGAGCAGCTCCTGAGCAATCTGGTGAGCAACGCAGTCAAGTATGGAGCGCCCAATACACCCGTGCGGGTGACGGCGACGTCGGACGACGCAGAGGCGCATATCGAGGTCGGGAATAAGGGGCCCGCTATCGATCGGCTCACGCTCGACAGGATCTTCGATCCGCTTCAGCGTGGATCCGACCGATCGGAAAACGTCGATGACGATGTCGGATTGGGGTTGGGCTTGTACATCGCCAGCGAGATCGCCAAGGCACATCAGGGTCGTATCGAGGCGCGGTCCGATTCGACGGAAACAGTTTTCTCGGTACACCTGCCGAGAGGTGCGCGAAACGAGTGTCCCGGAGCCCGTGTCGAGCGGCAATGATGCGGAGTGGGTTTCGTGGGGGGCGCGTTGTTCTGAGATTCCCGGCTATATCGAGGTTGATGATGGCAGTGTGTTGATAGCCGAGCAAAACAGACCAGTCAGTTTCCGGTGAACATCAACAGTTTCCGGACATGCGGTCGCGTGATCTGGGAGACGATTGCTCGATCGACATGAAGTGCCGGTGTTGCATGTCCGAATCATCATTCGGGACGTACTGGCACATTCGCCGAGTTCCAGTAAAGGCGATTGGCGAGGGCGGAGCCGTTGTGAGCAGCGTCCCTCACTTGTTCGCCACGACACTGACTTCGTTCCATTGACCCCCGTATCGTGTATCGAAGCTGCAACATATTTGCCAGTACTCGCCCGCGCCTGATGCTCCACATCCTCGGGCACTGTCCTTGCGAGGCTGTCGCGCGACTGGCACGTTGTTCGCTTTATCAGTCACGGTAGGCGCGACAGTCACTGCCCGTTCACGATGATCCTCCGACGAATTGGACTTGCATGCGTCTCGGGAGGGCGTCCGAAATGTGGCGCGTTCGCTCCCGGCTACCATGGACAACGTGCGAGTCAGGAAGAAATCGCGTCGTCACGGAGCCGGCGCGTACGGAGCGTGAGACGTTTATCGGTCGTGTTCCGAGCGCAGACGATCTTAATTAATACAGCAGACAAATAAGCCGGCTTTAAGGGGACGACCATGGCAAACATTCAACATAGCGATCCTCGTCGTCTGAAAATGGCTGACCGTGCCCAGCAACTGCTGGACCTGCATTTTCCCGGCACACCGGAAATTTGGCTTTGGCACCCACATCGAAACGTTGGGTTCATCACCATTCCTCGTACGCTACCGATTGCGATGCAAGCCGTCGACGCCCAGTCAAAGAGACAGCCGGCAGGTCAAACACTTTTCTGCCTGTGGGCAAGGGCGTGGAATTGTCCGGTGCTGTCAATTACCGATTCCCGGACCTTCGCAGTAGAGGCCGGATTCACCGGCGAGGGCGCCGTCAACACCTGGCGTCGCAGGATGAGCAGGCTACGTGACCTGAATTTCATCCGAACCAAGCCTGGGTCGTCTGGGCAGTTCCATTATGTCTTGCTACTGAACCCAAACGCAGCCGTGGAATGGATGCGATCAAACGGTTTGGTACAGGACGAACTCTACGTCCGGTTCTTTGAGTGTCTTGCGGACATCGGTGCTCACGGCGAAACGGAGCCGATACGCCAGCTGGGAGCGCAGCAACAAGTTCCTATGGCCGGTGATTCATGAACAAAGTCTGAATAGGCCCGCTGAATGCGGGCCCTGTGCAATCAGCAATTGCCTTTCTTCGCCTGTCCAGGTGGGCAGAATCCGTTGCCCGGTCCACCCTGCGGTGCGACAACTACCGGTGCACCCGGGACGTATGCGACGCACCCGCTGAGCGCGCCGACCATGCTCGCCGCTGCAAGCAACGCGATAACCCCTTTCTTCACTTTGTTCTCCCGTTATTGATGAAAGGGCCGATCGGCCCTTTCGGTGTGCTGCCGACGCGTCAGAAGCTGAAATTGACGTTCGACTGGCTGGTCGTTGCGTTGACGTTCGTCGATTGCGTTGCACCCGACGCTGCGTCCGCTTCGATCGTATATTGGGCTGCGGCGGCCGGCGAAGCGGTGAGCGCGACCGGCAGCGAACCGGAGTAAGTGCCGACGATCGGCGCGGCGGCGGGCACGTTGAGCGCATAGGCGCCCGTATCCAGGTTCGCGTTGATCGACGTGATCTCGTAGGCATTCGTATCGATCGTCTGCAGCGCGCGCACGAATGCGTTGGCGCTGGCGGTCACCGTACCGCTGACGGTGCTCATCGTCGACGCCGGCAGCGTAATCGGCGCGGTCGACGCCGACACCGCCGTGGTCGTGTTCACGACGACCGGGACGGAGCGCACGATACCCGACGCGAAGTTGTTCTGCGCGATCACGACATCGTAATTGCCTTGCGTCGAACTCTGGATCAGCGGCGACAGCACGAACTTGCCGGTGCTGTCGGCCACCGTGCCGCGGACGACCTTGCCGCCTTGCTCGGCATAGACCGTCGCGCCGGCTTCGGCCGAAGCGACGTAACCGGAGATCGTGCCGCTCACGACGGTCGGGACCGCAGTGACGACGGGTTTCAGCGCATATGAACCGTTGCCGCGCTGGACGATCGACTTGCATGCGTTGAAGTCGAGCACGAGGTCGACGAGCGTGTTCGGCTGGACCGTGAACGGCTGGATGATCTTGTAGCCACTTTGCGTCGCGCTCGGCGTGGCGAGCGCCTGTTCTGTGCCGCCGGTCGGGACGACCGAGTTCGCGAGGTTGTTACCTTGATTCTGGGCGAGAACCAGGCGAACTTGCTGATACTGGCCGGCGGGCAGGGCGGTCTGGCCGAGATCGGCGAGCACGCCGTTGGTCAGCGACAGCAGGTCGATCTTCTGCGGCGTAGCGAGGGAAACGGTCGACCAGCCGGCGTCGTTGTCTGCGGCGTTCGCGTTTGCGTTGACACGGACCTGCGAGACGGTGACGTACACATGGTCGAAACCGCAAGATGGCGCATCCGTCATCGCGACGTGCAGCGTACCGGTTTGTGTGCCGCCACCGTCGTCGCCGCCGCCGCAACCGGCGAGGATGAATGGTACGAAGGCGGCGCAAAGAGCGCACTTGATGATGTTGTTCATATGTCTCCCCCAAGCGGGATCGTTGTTCTGGGTGACAGAAGAATAGCGGCCCTCCGGCCTACTATTTGGGCATCTTTGAAACCAACGGTAACATTCTGTTTGATCGGTCAATTTTTACCGGGATTGGTGTCGCTTCGGATGGCAGCGGGCGGACCCAGGCGCGATTGCTTCTTCGTTGCTCACGATGTCGCCCATCGGGGGTGACGGCCTGTTGCAGGATGGCGAGCATAGACATCGGCACAGTTGCTTCAGCAACTATGCAATGCCAGTCCTCTGCGTTTACTTCAATATCATTGTGGTGAACGAGCTTGTTAAGTGCGGTGCGAATGCAATGTCATCGTTTTTTCGATCGCGGCTTCGGAATGTTTTCCGATAAGGATGTTGCGCCAATCCCCCTGCGTTGGAAGATTGGTTGGATCGTCGAGACATCCCGGGAATTTCACTTCCTGTCGCGCAGGGTATCGCCGGAGCTCGGAGTCGCGCGGATTCACCTGCAGATACGGTCCATTGGCTTCGGTAAGTTTGGTAGGCTTGTCGCCTGCCTTTGCTTGTCGGAGCTTGATGACGGGAGGCGGCACGTTGAAAATGGGGGATCGTCGTCGGATGATCGAACTAATACCCTTTTCCTTGACTGGACGCGATTTTCAGCGAACGCGGGCGAACGGTGGAAGGGTGCAAGGTGCCTGGCTGGCAAGGGTTTGCGGAAAATAGCCGAACCAACACGAACTGGAGCGAACGAAGTGATCAGACATATCGTCATGTGGAAGTTGAAGGAATCGGCCGAAGGCGCGACGCGCGCACAGAACGCGCTGAAGCTGAAGGAAAAGCTCGAAGGCTGCCGTGACCTCGTACCAGGCACCTTGCAGATCGACGTCGGCGTGGCGACGCCGGGCCTCGACGCGACCGCGGACATCGTGCTCGTATCCGATTTCGCGGACAAGGCCGCGCTCGACGCGTACCAGGTGCACCCGGTCCACCAGGAAGTGAAGAAATTCGTCGTCGCGGTCGCCGAATCGCGCGAGTGCGTCGACTACATCGTCGACAGCGCACGATGAGCGACGCGGCAACCCCGACGGACGGCCCGTCGATCGAAAGCCCGTTCGTCGACCTGCTCGGCGTGCAGCTCGTGTCCGCGAAGGATGGGGCGAGCGAGATCGTGCTGCCGCTCGAGGAGCGGCACATGAACACGTGGAGCATCGCGCACGGCGGCGTGACGATGACGCTTTCCGACATCGCGCTCGCGATGGCGGCGCGCAGCCTGACCGACGACGGCGTTGGCGTCGTCACGGTCGAGATGAAGGTGAACTTCATGCAGCCGGGGCGCGGCGAGTTGCGCGCCTATGGGCGTGTGATGCACCGCTCGACGACGATGGCCTACTGCGAAGGCGAAGTGCGCGACAGCGACGGCAATTTCGTCGCGAAGGCGCTCGGCACGTTCAAGTACATGCGGCGGCTCGCGGTCGGTCGCGACATCAAGCGGCAGCGTTCGCGCACCGCGCCGGACGCCCAGCCCGGCCCGAGCGACGCGTAGGCCCCCGGGCGCACGGCCCGGTCTGCTGGTTGAGGCAGGGCCGTTCCGTTTGGCGGCACGGAAAGCCGGCACATCGCGCGTCACGCCTGCCTGATTCGGGCGTGGCATCATGCACGCTTGTCCGTTCACGGCGCCGCGCAGGCGCTGTTTTCCCCGATGCCGCTGAATCCGAAGATCGCCCAGGTGCTCGACATGATCGAGCGCGCGAAACGCCCGTCCTATCACCACCAGACGCCGCAGCAGGCGCGCGCCGCGTACGAGAAGAGCGCGCCGATCCTCGATGTCGCGCCGGCGCCGATGCATGCGGTGGAGGCGTGCGTCGTGCCGACGCGCGACGGCCGCACGATCGGTGCGCGGCTGTACTTGCCGGTCGCGCCGAGCCTCGCGGAGCCGTTGCCCGCGCTCGTCTACTACCACGGCGGCGGCTTCACGGTCGGCAGCGTCGACACGCACGATGCGCTGTGCCGGATGTTCGCGCGCGATGCGCAGTGCGCGGTGCTGTCGGTCGATTACCGGCTCGCGCCCGAGCACCGGTTTCCGACCGCGGTGAACGACGCCGACGACGCGTTGCGGTGGCTCCATCGCGAAGCCGCCACGTTCGGCATCGACGCCGCACGGCTGGCGGTCGGCGGCGACAGCGCGGGCGGCACGCTTGCCACCGTCTGCGCGGTGCTCGCGCGCGATGCGGGCATCCGCCTGGCACTGCAGATGCTGATCTATCCGGGCGTGACGGGTTACCAGGACACCGCATCGCACGCGCGGCTCGCGAACGGCTACCTGCTGACGCAGGACACGATCCAGTGGTTCTTCACGCAATACGTGCGTGATCCGGCGGATCGCGACGACTGGCGCTTCGCGCCGCTCGACGGCACGCGCGCCGCGCCGTCGTTCGCGGGCGTCGCGCCGGCGTGGATCGCGACGGCCGAATACGATCCGCTGAGCGACGAGGGGGCCGCGTACGCGGACAAGCTGCGCGCGGCCGGCAATGCGGTCACGCTGGTCTGCTATCCGGGGATGATTCACGAATTCTTCAAGATGGGCGGTTACGTGCCCGAGGTGCGGGCCGCGCATGGCGATGCGGTCGCGGCGCTGAAGGCCGCATTCGACGACATTTGACGGCGGGCGCCCGAAGGCGCGCGTCGCAGGGAGGCTGCGATGACGGACGGCGTGGTGGAAACGGGCGACTGGGCGGTATTGGGCGGCGACGCCGCGCGGATTCGCGACGCGGTGTTCGTGCGCGAGCAGCAGATTCCGCCGGAATGGGAACTCGACGACGACGATCCGCTGTCGCTGCATGCGGTCGCGTACCGGATCGACGCGGTAACCGGCACGCGCCGTGCGGTCGCGACGGGACGGTTGTTGCCGTCGGGTACGATCGGCCGCGTTGCGGTGCTGGCCGACGCGCGCGGGCAGGGCGTCGGGTCGGCCGTGCTGAACGCGCTGCTGGAGGCCGCGCGGCGGCGCGGCGAAGCCGCCGTGCGGCTGTATGCGCAGGATTCGGCGGTGGCGTTCTATGTGCGGCACGGCTTCGCGGCGGTCGGCGAACCGTTCGTCGAAGCCGGCGTGCCGCACGTCGAGATGACGCGCGCGCCGTAGCGCGAAAGGCGCGCGTTCAGCGCGGCCGTGCCGACGCCACGTCGATGTCGAACGTCAACGCGCGCTCGAACGAACCCGGCCGCACGGTACGGTGCGAACCGTCGTCGTCGCAGCGCTCCTTGATCTCCACCGTCAGCCGCACGCCTTCCTTCATCGTGACGCGTAGCGCGGTCGTGCCGCGCGTGCCGTATTCGGGCGTCTCGATGAACGCGGCCGACAGCGCACGCTCGCGCTCGATCGGGATGCCGGTGTGCGGCAGCGCGTCGTCGTCCGCGACGTGCGGGTCGCGCATCAGTGCAATCAGCTCGTCGAGCGGCGGGGTCGGATCGTCGGTGAGCAGCGTGCCGAGTTCCGCGCGCTTGCGCACGACTTTCGGCCAGGGCGTATCGAGCCGCGCATTCGACAGCGCATGCACGCCGGGCGTGACAGCGACCGGCGCGGCGACCCGGCTTTCGCCTTCGGGCGCACGGTTGCAGAACCACGCGAGTTCGCGCCGCCGCCAGTCGCCGACGAGCAGGTTGAAGCCGTTGTAGACGGCCGCATGCTCGGCAAGCTGCCCGAGATACTCGAGCGGCGCGACGGGCGGGCCGCCGAGGAAATCGGACACGAGCTTGCCGCGGGTCGGTGCGCCCGCGCGGATGTCGAACGGCGCGCGGTAGTTCGTCAGCGCGGCGAACCGGCCGTCGCGCGAGACGCCGAGCCACGTGCCGCCCGCTTCGAGATCGCGGCCGGCGAGAACGCCCGGCACATCTTCCCACCACGAGAGCGGCGCGCTGGTCCGGCGAAAGAACTCGTCGCGGTTGGCGGCGAGGGTAAAGACGGGACCGGCGGCGGCATCAGGCTGCCAGTCGAAGGCAATCAGACACATCGGGCGAATCTCTCGCAGGAAACATCGGGCGCCGGCTGCGACTCGCGAGCCGGCGCCCGAATGGGTTGTCAGTGCGTCACGCTTCCGTCGGCCATGCGTACGGCAGCGCGTCGAACGCGAGCGCCGGGCCGTCGGCCGAACCGACGTGCACCGTGCCGTTGTCGAGCGCGGCGAGCTTGATCTCGACGAGCGCGTCGACGCCGCCGGCGGGCGCGGCCGCCGCGTTGACGATCATCCCGCACGGCTGGCCGGGATCGTCGCTGTGGAACAGCTCGACGCCGGCATGCACGGTATCGATGTCGCCGGCGACGTGCGCGAGCGCGGTGCGGCGCTTGATCGTGCCGCGGTACTGGCTGCGCGCGACGACTTCCTGGCCCGGGTAGCACCCTTTCCTGAAGTTAACGGCACCGATCACGTCGAAGTTGACCATCTGCGGCACGAACTGTTCGACGGCCGGCTGCGTGATGCGCGGCTCGCCCGCGCGAATGTCGAGCCAGTCCCACACGGCCGGCGACACGACCGGCAGCGTGCCGGCGAGCGCCGCGAGGCGCGCGTCGACCTCGGCGCGCGGGCCGATCCACAGATAGCGCTTGCGGCCGGCCGCGTCGGGCACGCGGATCAGCGCGCCGGCCGGGCCGTCGACCTTCACGTGCACGCCGTCCGGCAGCGCGTCGAAGATGCCCGACAGCGCGTCGCGCACGTTGCCCGCGAAGCCGGCCACCGCGAGCGTGTCGCTTGCATCGGTGAGCTTCGCCTTCGCGCGCAGCACGAACATCGACAGCCGCTTCTGCACGGCCGGCTGCACATCCTTCGACACGAGCAGGCGCACGTCGTGGCCGGCGCGCCAGGCGAGGAACGACCCCAGCAGGCGCCCCTTCGGCGAGCAATAGCCGGACAGCCGCGCGCTCGCGGCATCGAGGTGCTCGATGTCGTTGGTCAGCTGGCTGTGCAGGAACGTCGCGGCGTCGTCGCCGGCCACGTCGATCACGCCGAACTGCGGCAGCGGCATGCAGGCGCCCGGCGCTTCGAAATCGGCGGCGGACGGGCGGGGGAAAACGGGGAGCGAGGCAGATGCGGCCTGGGCAGCCGGTGAAGCGAACGGTGTGCTCATGGAATGAGGGAACAGTCAACCCTGACTTTGACGAAGGCGAGCAAGTATTATATGGGTCTTACCTGAGTCACGTTTCCATGTCCCTACTGAAGAAATGCGCCGCGACGATCGTGGCGCTGGCCGTCGTTGTGGCCGCTGCCGGCGCGGGCGGCGGGTATTACTGGGCGACCCGGCCGCTGCTGCTGGGCTCGGCATCGCTCGACGTCACGATCAAGCCGCGCAGCACCGTGAAGAGCGTCGCGCTGCAGCTCAAGCGCGGCGGCGTGCCGGTCGAACCGTTCGGGTTCGTCGCGATGACGCGCGTGCTCGGGCTGTCGAGCCGGCTCAAGTCCGGCAACTACGAATTCAAGACCGGCATCACGCCTTACGAGGTGCTGCAGAAGATTGCGCGCGGCGACGTGAACGAGTACGTCGCGACGGTCATCGAAGGCTGGACCTTCAAGCGGATGCGCGCGGAACTCGATGCGAATCCCGACCTGACGCACTCGACGGCCGGCATGAGCGACGCCGAGCTGCTGCGTGCGATTGGCGCATCGGACAGCGCCGTGCAGCGCGGCAGCGGCGAGGGGCTGTTCTTCCCCGATACCTACCTGTTCGACAAGGGCACGAGCGACCTGAACATCTATCGGCGCGCGTATCACCTGATGCAGACGCGTCTCGACGAGGCGTGGGCCGCCCGCGTGCCGGGGCTGCCGTACAAGTCGCCTTACGAAGCGCTGACGATCGCATCGATCGTCGAGAAGGAAACGGGCCACGCGGCCGACCGCGCGTTCGTCGCGGCCGTGTTCGCGAACCGGCTGCGCATCGGCATGCCGCTGCAGACCGATCCGTCGGTGATCTACGGGCTCGGCGACGCGTACGACGGCCGCCTGCGCAAGCGCGACCTGCAGGCCGACACTCCTTACAATACCTACACGCGACGCGGCCTGCCGCCGACGCCGATCGCGTTGCCGGGTGTCGCCGCGCTGCAGGCGGCGATCAATCCGGCACCGACGAGCGCGCTCTATTTCGTCGCGAAGGGCGACGGCACGAGCGTGTTCTCGGACACGCTGGGCGATCACAACAAGGCCGTGGACAAGTACATACGAGGTCAATAATGGCGAGCGGTAAATTCATCACGTTCGAAGGCATCGACGGGGCGGGGAAGACCACCCACCTGCAATGGTTCTGCGAACGGCTCCAGGGCAAGCTGGCCGCGGCCGGCCGGCAGGTCGTCGTCACCCGCGAGCCGGGCGGCACGCAGCTCGGCGAGAAACTGCGCGAGATCCTGCTGAACCAGCCGATGGACCTCGAGACGGAAGCGCTGCTGATGTTCGCCGCGCGCCGCGAGCATCTCGCGCTCGTGATCGAGCCGGCGCTCGCGCGCGGCGACTGGGTCGTGTCCGACCGCTTCACCGACGCGACGTTCGCGTACCAGGGCGGCGGCCGCGGGCTGCCGCGCGACAAGCTCGAAACGCTCGAGCGCTGGGTGCAGGGCGGTTTCCAGCCCGACCTCACGGTGCTGTTCGACGTCGCGCCGCATGTCGCGAGCGAGCGCCGTGGCGCCGCGCGCATGCCCGACAAGTTCGAAAGCGAATCGGACGCGTTCTTCTCGCGTACGCGCGGCGAATATCTGCGGCGCGCGGAAGAGGCGCCGCACCGTTTCGCGATCGTCGACGCGACGCAGTCGATTCCCGAGATCCGCCAGCAGCTCGAACGCGTGCTCGCCGCGCTGTAACCCGCAAGGAACGCACCACATGATCTATCCGTGGCAGACCGACGACTGGAACCGCCTGCAGCAGCTGCGCGCGCAATGGCCGCATGCGCTGCTGCTGCACGGCCAGGCCGGGATCGGCAAGCTGCAGTTCGCGCAGCATCTCGCGCAGGGCTTCCTGTGCGAATCGCCGCGGCCGAACGGCGAGCCGTGCGGCACCTGCGCGGCCTGCACGTGGTTCTCGCAGGGCAACCATCCGGACTACCGGATCGTGCTGCCCGAGGCGCTGGCGGGCGAAGCGCCGGGCGCCGCGGACGACGCGAAGCCGGCCGACGCGGACGAAGGCGGCAAGAAGACGCGTGCGCCGAGCAAGGAAATCAAGATCGAGCAGGTGCGCGCGCTGCTGGACTTCTGCGGGGTCGGCTCGCACCGCGGCGGCGCGCGCGTCGTCGTGCTGTATCCGGCCGAGGCGCTCAACGTCGCCGCGTCGAACGCGCTGCTGAAGACGCTGGAGGAGCCGCCGTCCGGCGTCGTGTTCCTGCTCGTGTCGGCGCGTATCGACCGCCTGCTGCCGACCATCATCAGCCGCTGCCGGCAGTGGCCGATGACGGTGCCGGCGCCCGATGCGGCCGAGACATGGCTTGCGGCGCAGGGCGTCGACCACGCCCGCGCGCTGCTCGCGGAAGCCGGCGGCGCGCCGCTCGCCGCGCTGGCGCTCGCGAGCGACGAGAACCGCCCGCTGCGCGACTACACGCTCGGGCAGCTCGCGGCCGGGGCCGGATGCGATCCGTTCGCGTGCGGCGAGACACTGCAGAAGCTGCCGGTGCCGCTGGTGCTCGGCTGGCTGCAGCGTTGGTTGTACGATCTGCTCGCGCAGCGGATGGCGGGCGCGCCGCGCTACTTCCCGATGCACGCGGCGGCGCTCGCGCGTTGCGCGGAGGCGGTCGACGCGAACGCGTTCGCGCGTTTCATGAAAGCCGTGACGCGGCAGCGGACGGTCGAGAACCATCCGCTCAATGCACGGCTCGTATTCGAGGAATTGTTTCTCGGATATCGGGAAATGTTCGCGTGATCCGGCATTGCTTCCCGTGGGTTGCGAAATGGTGAACGGATCGACCGGACCACTCGGCGACGCGGCCCGTCGCCGCATGCCGGCGAGCGCGTGAGCGCGCGTCTTACGTATTCAGGAAACACGATGTTCGTCGACTCTCACTGCCACATCAATTTCAAGGGCCTGGCCGACCGCCTGCCGGCCGTTCTCGAGAACATGCGCGAGCATGACGTCACGCACGCGCTGTGCGTGTCCGTCGATTTCGAGACGCTGCCCGACGTGCTCGCGATCGCCGACGCGCACGACAACGTCTACGCGTCGGTCGGCGTGCATCCCGATCACGAGGACGCGCGCGAGCCGACGCTCGCGGAGCTCGTCGAGCTGGCCGCGCACCCGAAGGTCGTCGCGATCGGCGAAACGGGCCTCGACTACTACCGCCTCGAAGGCCGCTCGATCGCCGACATGGAATGGCAGCGCGAACGCTTTCGCACGCACATCCGCGCGGCGACCGCGACGATGAAGCCGCTGATCATCCATACGCGCGCGTCGTCGGAAGACACGCTGCGGATCATGGCCGAGGAGCGGGCCGACGTGCCCGGCGGCGTGATGCACTGCTTCACCGAGCCGTGGTCCGTCGCCGAGCAGGCGCTCGCGCAGAACTTCCATATCTCGTTGTCGGGCATCGTCACGTTCAAGAACGCGACCGACGTGCAGGACGTCGCGCGGCGCGTGCCGCTCGACCGGCTGCTGATCGAGACCGACTCGCCGTACCTCGCGCCGGTGCCGTATCGCGGCAAGCCGAATGAACCTGCGTACGTCAGCCATGTCGGACGCTTTATCGCATCCGAACGCGGGATGGTCGTCGAGGCGCTCGCCGATGCGACGACGCAGAACTTTTTCCGGCTGTTCAAGATCGCCCGCTAACGACGTGCGCGCAGCCGACACAACCCAGGGAAGGAGCCCACAACAATGACGAAGCCGACCAATCATCTGCCCAAACGCGCCCTCGTTGCCGCCGCGCTGGTCGCGAGCGGCCTGTTCGCCGCCGCCGGCGCGCATGCCGAGTCGCTCGACGCGATCGTCAAGGCCGTCAAGTTCGACGACATCGCCGACATCGGCAAGCAGCTCAAGAGCGGCAAGCTCGACCCGAACACGCTCGCGCCGAACGGCGATCCGATCCTGGTGATCGCCGCGCGCGAGAAGTCGGACAAGGTCGCGGCCGCGATCGCGACGACGCCGAACGTCGACCTCGAGAAGGAAGACAAGGCCGGCGAGAACGCGCTGATGCTCGCGTCGCTGAACGGCGACCTGGGCCTCGCGAAGCTGCTGATCGACAAGGGCGCGGAAGTCAGCAAGAAGGGCTGGGCGCCGCTGCATTACGCGGCGACCAACGGCCAGGACGCGGTCGTGAAGCTGCTGCTCGACCACGATGCCTACATCGACACGGCGTCGCCGAACGGCACGACCCCGCTGATGATGGCCGCGCGCGGCAACCATGCGTCGACGGTCACGCTGCTGCTCGACCAGGGCGCCGATCCGCAGGTCAAGAACCAGCTCGGCATCACCGCGCTCGAGTTCGCGAAGCACTACAACGCGCCGGACGCGATCGAGATCCTGAGCAAGCGGACGACGCGCATTGGTGCGGCGACGCCGGCAGATGCGCAAAAGAGTGCAAAATGACGGTTTTCGGTGCGGGACGGTGCGCCCGGCCGGCCGGATTCCGGCCGGAGCAGGGTGCCCGGCGCCGCGCCGGCCAAGGCAGCAGGCGGCCTCGGGCCGCATTGATATAAGGAACACCATGTTGCGCGCAATGTTTTGTGCCGCGGCGTTTGCCGTGCCGTTGTCGGCAGCGGCTTTCACGGGCGCGGATCTCGACCGGCTGTGCGCGAAGACGGACGTGAAGTCGCGGGCGTCGTGCGCGGCCTATATCGAAGGCGCCGCCGACGGCGTCTACAACACGATCGACGCGATCGGCGGCACCACGGGGCCGCGCGTCGGCCAGTATTTCTGCCTGCCGCCCGACATCCGGGCGCAGCAGATGACCGACGCGGTGCGCAAGTACATCGCGGAAAATCCGAAGCTGGCCGACTACAACGCGAGCACCGCCGTGTCGCTCGGTCTCGGCAAGGCGTTTCCGTGCAGGAGCGGCAACTGACCTGACGCCGTGTCCGGGCGCATGCGCGGCCCGGACGTCGCCGACGCATCCCAGGACGAGGCTGCACGCCTCATCACCCAAGGGCGCCGATGATTTCAATCGAGGAACTGCAGCGCATCGCCGATGCGCCGCTGCATGCGTGGCTCGGCACGCTGGCCGTGTCGGTCATCGTCATGCTGGTCGTCGCGGTCGTGCACCGCCTCGGCGCACGCATCGTCAAGCGCGTCGCGCAGCCGTATCCGCTGATGAGCGCGATCCTGCGCTACATCGACAAGCCGTCGCTCGTCGTGCTCGCGCTGCTGGCGCTCGAGTTCGTGTGGGTCCAGGCGGACGACGGCATGTCGTTCGTGCGCGGCATGCGCACCGCGGCCGCGGTCGGCTCGATCGTGTCGCTCACGTGGCTGCTGGTGCGGCTCGCGGCCGGCGTCGGCGACGCGATCATCCAGGCCCATCCGATCGATACGGCCGACAACCTGCAGGCGCGGCGCATCCATACGCAGGCCAAGGTGCTCGTGCGGACCGTGATGGTGCTGATCGTGATCATCGGCACCGGCGCCGCGCTGATGACGTTCCCGAACGTGCGTCAGGTGGGCGCGAGCCTGCTGGCGTCGGCCGGCGTCGCGGGGCTGGTCGCCGGTATCGCCGCGCGGCCGGTGCTCGGCAACCTGATCGCCGGGCTGCAGATCGCGCTCACGCAGCCGATCCGGCTCGACGACGTGGTCGTGATCCAGGGCGAGTGGGGGCGCATCGAGGAAATCACCGGCTCGTTCGTGTCGGTGCGGCTGTGGGATCAGCGGCGCCTCGTCGTGCCGCTGCAATGGATCATCGAGAACCCGTTCACGAACTGGACGCGCAGCAGTTCGGAAATCATCGGCACGGTCTACCTGTCGGTCGACTACCGGACACCGCTCGCGCCGCTGCGCGAGGAACTCGCGCGGCTCGTCCATGCGGCGCCCGAGTGGGACGGCCGCGTGCAGGTGCTGCAGGTCACCGACGCGACCGAGCGCACGATGCAGTTGCGCGCGCTCGTCAGCGCGGCCGATGCGTCGTCGTGCTGGGATCTGCGCTGCCGCGTGCGCGAAGGGTTGATCGCATACCTGCAGGACCGCTACCCGCAATGCCTGCCGCGCAGCCGGATGGAGCTGTATCCGCACGAATCCGCGCCGGACGCGCCGAATCCCGAACGGCCGCACGCGCGGCAGCCTGCCGCCAGCACGGCGGCCAATACCGCGGCCGATCCGCAGGCCGTCGACGGCCGCTGAGCGTGGCCCGGCGCCTGTCCGCCACGGAGGATTCCCCTCTTCCCATGACCGCACTGAAGACGCTTGCCATCGCCAATTACCGCTCGCTGCGCGAGCTGATCGTGCCGCTCGCGGCGCTCAACGTCGTGACGGGGCCGAACGGCAGCGGCAAGTCGAGCGTGTACCGCGCGCTGCGGCTGCTCGCCGACACCGCGCAGGGCCGCGTGATCCCGTCGCTCGCCCGCGAGGGCGGGTTGCCGTCGACGCTGTGGGCCGGCCCCGAGCGCTTCTCGCGCGCGATGCTGGACGGCGATGCGCCGGTGACGGGCACGGTGCGCAAGGGGCCCGTGAGCCTGAAGCTCGGCTTCGCGTGCGCCGACTTCGGTTATTCGATCGATCTCGGCCTGCCGGTCGCGAGCCATTCGCGGTTCGCGCTCGATCCGGTGGTCAAGCGCGAATGCATCTGGGCCGGCGCGCTGCCGCGTCCGTCGACGCTGCTGGTCGACCGGCAGGGCGCGCAGATCCGCGCGCGCACCGCGTCGGGCGACTGGTGGACGATTCCGCAGCCGGTCGCGAGCTTCGACAGCATGATGACCGAATTCGCCGATCCGACCGGCGCGCCCGAGATGATCGCGGTACGCGAGCGGATCCGTTCGTGGCGCTTCTACGACCATTTCCGGACCGATGCGCAGGCGCCGGCGCGCCAGTCGCACATCGGCACCCACACGCCGGTGCTCGCGGACGATGGCGCCGATCTGGCCGCCGCGCTGCAGACGATCCGCGAAATCGGCGACGCGGCCGCGCTCGACGCGGCGATCGACGACGCGTTTCCCGGTGCGTCGGTCGAGATCGACAATCCGGGCGGCCGCGGCCGGTTCGACGTGCTGATGCGCCAGCCGGGGCTGCTGCGGCCGCTGGCGGCGGCCGAGTTGTCCGACGGCACGCTGCGCTACTTGCTGCTCGCGGCCGCGCTGCTGACGCCGCGCCCGCCGGCGCTGATGGTGCTGAACGAACCGGAGACGAGCCTGCATCCCGATCTGCTGCCCGCGCTTGGCCGCCTGATCGCGCAGGCCGCGCGGCGCTCGCAGGTGCTCGTCGTGTCGCACGCGGCGCGGCTGATCGCGACGCTCGAGCGCGAGGTCGGCTGCGAATCGCTGGTGCTCGACAAGCAGCTCGGCGCGACCGCGCTCGTCGATGCCGACACGCGCGACCTGCCGGCCTGGAAGTGGCCGTCGCGTTGACGGGGCCGGATCGATTCGGCCGTGCGCGGTGGAGGCGGCTGCCCCGCGAACGGAATGTATCCTGTCTGTAACAACGCCCATAAAATGCAAGACGGGCGGCTCCCGGCAGCGGGATCGCGAATAATGTCGGGATAGGCGGCTGGCGCCTTGCCGGCCAGCACTGCAAGGGTCGGGCGCGCGCAATGCGCGATCGCCCGCCGGCCGGGCCGCCAGGGAAGGACACAGGAGACGTGGACCATGAGAATTGCGCAGATCGCCCCGCTGACCGAATCCGTGCCGCCGAAGCTGTACGGCGGCACCGAGCGCGTCGTGTCCTACATCACCGAGGCGCTCGTCGAGCTTGGCCACGACGTGACGCTGTTCGCGAGCGGCGACTCGACGACGCGGGCCCGGCTCGAGCCCGTGTGGCCGCGCGCGCTGCGGCTCGATTCGTCGATCCGCGACCGCGTCGCCCCGCACATGCTGCTGATGGAGACGGTCGCGCGCCGCGCGAAGGATTTCGACGTGCTCCATTTCCACATGGACTACTACTCGTTCTCGGTCTTCAACCGGCAGGAAACGCCGTACGTGACGACGCTGCACGGCCGGCTCGACCTGCCCGAGCAGCAGCCGGTGTTCGACACGTTCAACACGGCGCCGGTGATCTCGATTTCGAACTCGCAGCGCCAGCCGCTGCCGCAGGCGAAATGGCTGACGACCGTCTATCACGGGCTGCCCGACACGCTGTACATGCCACAACCGGTCGAGCCGCGTTATCTCGCGTTCCTCGGCCGCATCTCGCCGGAAAAGCGCGTCGATACCGCGATCCGCATCGCGCGCCAGTGCGGGCTGCCGATCCGGATCGCCGCGAAGATCGACGCGGCCGACCAGGAGTACTTCGAGCGCGAGATCAAGCCGCTGTTCGCGCTGCCGCACGTCGAATACATCGGCGAGATCGCCGATCACCAGAAGGCCGAGTTCCTGTCGGGCGCGCATGCGCTGCTGTTTCCGATCGACTGGCCGGAGCCGTTCGGCCTGGTGATGATCGAGGCGATGTCGTGCGGCACGCCGGTGGTCGCGTTCAATCGCGGCGCGGTGCCCGAGGTGGTGGACGAGGGCGTGTCGGGGTTCATCGTCGAGGATGAAATCAGCGCGGTGGCCGCCGTGAACCGGCTGCACCTGCTGCCGCGTGCGCGCGTGCGGCAGCGCTTCGAGGAGCGCTTCACGTCGCGCCGGATGGCGCAGCAGTACGTCGACGTCTACCAGTCGGTGATCCGCGCGCAGAAGCGCTCGCGCTTCAAGGTGATCGACTCGACGACCTGAACGCGCCGACGCGGCACGCGGACGGATGAAAAAACGGCGATGTCCGCCAGGACATCGCCGTTTGCGCATGGCCCGCGCGCGGCGCGCGCGGGCGGTGCGTCAGCGTCAGATCTTGAGCTTCGTGACCTTCGTGCCGTTGATCGACACGTCGCCCATCAGGCCCGCGTTCGTCAGCACGACGACCTGGACCGGCGCGGTGGCCGTGGTCGTGTCGACGGCGCCGTTCGCGCCCATCTTCACGAGTGCGACCGAAGCGCCGGCGCCGGCTGCCCAGCCGTCCGAGCCGCGGAATTCGTCGAGCGCTTCCTGCGTCATGAACAGGAACACGATCGCCTTCGACTGCGCACCGGCCTGCAGGCCGACGGACAGCGACGACGTGTTGTAGTAGCCGACCGTGCTGCCGCCGACGCGCAGCGCGCCGTTGCCCGACTGGCCGCCGACGATGAAGCCGGCCTGGATCACGTCGGGGAAGACCAGCACGCCGCGCGATTTCGCGACGAGTTCGCGGGAACCCTTGACCGTCGAGTACATGCGCGACAGCGTGGCGTCGACGCTCGCGTCGATCGACTGGCGCTTCGACGCGTTGGTGGCGGCGTTGTCCGGCTTGTCCGGGGTGGTGGTGCAACCGGTGAGCGCGAGGCTACCGACGATGAGCGCAGCGGCGGCTTTCAGCACAAGATTCCGTTTTTGCATCGTTCTTCTCCATCGGATGATGTTCGGAGTGAGTCTCGCTCATGGAGCGGATCACGTCGGCAGTTATAACACAGCGGATTACAGCCTCTTTTCGTCGGCACGTGAAAAAGCGTCAAATCGCGCGGGGGTGTCGCGGCGCGCCAACGGACGGACCGGCGCCAGCGCGCCGGGTGGATTCGGTGCACGGCGGCGGTCGATCGATCGACGGGAGGGCGGCGTTTGCGCCGCACATCAATGCGTGACGGGCGGGACGGGCGGCTTGATCGGCGGGCGGCGCAGCGCGCGGCGGATCAGCGCGATCACGACCCCGCATGCGAACAGGAACGCGGCCGGGACGACCCAGTAGCCGACGAACGCATGCCACAGGTAGCCGGCGAGCGTATTGCGGCGCACCACGTATTCGTCGCGGGCCGCCTGCTGGCGCGGCGCGTTGGCGGCCAGCACGTCGGCCGGGCAGCCGGCCGCGCGCGCCTCGTCAGGATCCCCGTGGCACTTCGCGGCGGCACCGGCGGCTTGCTGGGCTTCAGTGAGCTGCCAGGTGGTCAGCGCGAGCTGCAGGTCCGCCTTGTTGTAGGCCATTTCCTCGCGGATCTCGCGCACGGCGACGATCGCGACGGGCACGGCCCAGAACACGATCACGATCAGCCAGCGGCGGAACCAGCGGTGTTGTCTCCATGCCATCCAAGCCTCCGTTTGACGCGCGTGCGCGTCCGTCTCGAGGGCGGCCCGATGGCGCTTCTTGTACTTGGGTGGGCCGCGTTGCAGCCATCATAGAAGAAAACGCGGCGAATTGCCGCACCATGTGGCGGTGCCTGGGCAGCGGGCCGGAAAAGCGGGGCGGGAAGGGGGAGGACGGAGGGGAAACGCGCATGTCGATGCGCGTGCAACGAAAACGAAAAATGCCGCGCCCGCCGAAGCGGTGCGCGGCATTCGATACGGGAGCGCCGGAACTCAGGCGGCCGGCTGATTGCTCAGGCAGCTCTTCATGAACGCCTTGCGGTCGTCGCCCTTCTTGCCGGTGGCCTGCGTGTTGCACGCCTTCATCTTTTCCTGCTGCGTCATCGCCTTCGCGGGCTTCGCCGACAGGCAGTCCTTCATGAACGCCTTGCGTTCGTCGCCCGTCTTGCCGGCTGCCTGGGTGTTGCAGGCCTTCATCTTGTCCTGCTGGCTGTTCGCCGCGAATGCGGGGGAAGCCAGCATGCCGCCGAGCAGCACTGCGGCTACGAGCGATTGGATTTTCATTTCGACACTCCCATGGGGTGAATTGCGTGTTATCGACGCCGTCACGAAGCACGCCGCGTTGCGGATAGGGCCGCATCGCGCCGTGCGCTCCGATTATGGCAAATCCATGTGAAAACACCACAACGGCACTTTTTATAACGTTGCGGACGCCACGGCCGTTGACCGCGCGCGCGACCGGGCGATCGGGACAAACCATGACGCGTGGCCGCCGGCATCGGCCGCCGCGCCGGAACCTGCCGGATCCCGGCCGCGAGCCATTACAATCGCGGCCATGAATACTCCGAATCCCGCATCCCCTTCGTCCGCGGCGGCGCTGCCGCGCATCGCCGTGCTCGCTACCGGCGGCACGATCGCCGGCGCCGCGCCCGACGCGGCCAGCACGGCCGGCTACCAGGCCGGCGCGCTCGGCGTCAATTTCCTGGTCGACGCGGTACCGGCGCTCGCGTCGGTCGCGCGCATCGACGCCGAGCAGATCGCCAGCATCGACAGCAAGGATCTCGCGCTGCCGCTGTGGAACACGCTTGCCACGCGGATCGACGCGCTGATGGCCGATCCGGCGATCGACGGCATCGTGATCACGCACGGCACCGATACGCTCGAGGAAACCGCGTACGCGCTGCATCTGGTCGTGACGGGCGACAAGCCGGTCGTGCTGACGGCCGCGATGCGGCCGGCGACCGCGCTGTCGTCCGACGGCCCGCTCAACCTGCTGAACGCGGTGACGGTGGCCGGCCATCCGGCCGCGCGCGGGCAAGGCGTGCTGGTCGCGTTCAACAACCGGATCCACGCCGCGCGCGACGTCGTGAAGACGAGCACCTATGCGGTCGACGCCTTCCAGTCGCCGGAACTGGGCGCACTCGGCTGGGTGCAGGACGGCCGCGTCGAATTCGCGCGCCGTGTCACGCGTTCGCGCGACTCGCAGCTGGCGATCGCCGCGGCGTGGCCGCCCGTCGAAGTCGTCGCGAGCTATGCGGGCGTCACGCGCACGGCCGTCGACGCGCTCGTGGCTGCCGGCGTGCGCGGCCTCGTCGTCGCGGGCACCGGCAACGGGTCGATCCATGCGACGCTGCAGGCGGCGCTCGCCGATGCGGTGAAGGCCGGCGTGGCGGTGGTCCGCGCGTCGCGCGTCGGGTCGGGGCATGTGATGCGCAACGGCGCCGCGAGCGACGATGCGCTCGGTTTCGTCAGCGCGGGCTCGCTGAATCCGTTCAAGGCCCGCGTGCTGCTGATGCTCGCGCTCGCGAACGGCATTGTCGGTCGCGACGCGCTGCAGCGCGCATTCGACACGCTGTAACGGCGACAGGCCGGTCGGGCGGCGCGCGGCGCCCATGAAAAAGGCAGGCCATCGGCCTGCCTTTTTTGCATCAGTCCGGCAAGTTTGCTCAGGACTGCGGCGGAATCACGAGCTTCTGGCCCGGGTAGATCCGGTCCGGGCTCGACAGCATCGGCTTGTTCGCTTCGAAGATCGCCGGATACTTGTTCGCGTCGCCATACACTTCCTTGGCGATCGCCGACAGCGTGTCGCCCGGCTTCACGTCGTGATACTGCACTTCGGGATCGTCCGGCTGCAGATCGTCGTCGTTGACGCCCGCGACGCCTTGCACGTTGCCGGCCGCGACCTTGACCTTCGCCTTCGTGTCGAGGTCGGCGACGCTGCCCGACAGCGTGACGGTGCGCGATGCGCCGTCGAACGCGACGGTCAGGTTCGACGTGTCGAGCCCTTGCGAGTTGATGTAATTCTTGATCGCATCGGCCGCGGTCTGGTTTGCGGCATTCGGATCTTCCGCTGCTTGCGCATCGGCATGACCCAGCAGTTTTTCACCCGCCTCTTTGATAAACGAAAGAAGACCCATCGCTGCACTCCTTAGGTGGTTGAACAGAAAACGCGCCATGAAGTGGCGAAAAAAACACCGCGCTGGGCGCATTCACGAACGTGAACGCAAGCGCGGCGGTTTTCTCGAAAGGCGTGGCGAAAGTGTAGGCGTTCAGCGCGACGATTGCATGAAAAATCGCGCGCTCGAACGTAAAGAAATGTAATACGCGAAATCCGACAGGCGGACACCCGACGACGACGTCTGACCGACCAAGGCTTCCCCGGCGCCGCCGGGTGCCGCTGCGGACCCCACCACGCCGCTCTCAGCCCAGAGCGGCGTTTTTCGCCCCGTCCCGCACGCCGTTGGCGATGCAGGGCGGGGCGCCCCACCGTGATGCGCGCGTGTCCGCGCATCGATGCGACCGGCCGCGGCCGGTTCGCGCACGTCTGTCGCGCCCCTCCGCCATTGCAGCGGAAACGCGCGGTGCGGCAGTCGCGTTACGCGGCCGGCGTCTGGCCGATCTCGAAGTTCGACATGATCTCGAGCGCGCGTACGAGTGCCGAGTGATCCCATGCCTTGCCGCCGTGCGATGCGCACACGCTGAACAGCTGCTGCGCGCTGGCCGTATGCGGCAGCGCGAGGCCGAGCTTGCGTGCGCCGTCGAGCGCGAGGTTCAGGTCCTTCTGATGCAGCTCGATGCGGAAGCCCGGATCGAACGTGCGCTTCGTCATCCGCGCGCCGTGCACTTCGAGGATGCGCGACGCGGCGAAGCCGCCCATCAGCGCCTGGCGAACGCGCTCCGGATCGGCGCCCGAGCGCGCGGCGAACAGGAGCGCTTCGCCGACGGCCTCGATGTTCAGCGCGACGATGATCTGGTTCGCGACCTTGCAGGTCTGGCCGGCGCCGTTGTCGCCGACGAGCGTGATGTTCTTGCCCATCTTCTCGAACAGCGGCTTCGCGCGCTCGAACGCCTTCTCCGGGCCGCCGACCATGATCGTCAGCGTCGCTTCGCGGGCGCCGACCTCGCCGCCGGACACCGGTGCGTCGAGGTAGTCGCAACCGAGCGCGTTGATCTGCTTCGCGAATGCCTGCGTGTCGAGCGGCGAAATCGAGCTCATGTCGATCACGAGCTTGCCGGCCGTCAGACCCTTCGCGACGCCGTCGTCGGCGAACAGCACGTTACGCACGTCCGGCGTATCCGGCACCATCGAGATGATGATGTCGGCGTGCTGCGCGACTTCGGTCGAGTTCGCGACGACCTTCGCGCTCGCGCGCAGATCGTCCGGGATCGGGAACGCGCCGTTCACGACGAGCTGGTGGTCGCCCTTGAGCAGGTTGCGCGCCATGTGCGCGCCCATGATGCCGAGGCCGATGAAACCGATGGTTGCCATGTGAAAGTCTCCTATTGGGCGGATGACGGGAAGGGGACGACTCAGGCGGCGCGACGCGCCGAGCCCGGTGCGCAGCCGGCGACGCTTTGCAGCCAGCCGAGGCCTTCCGTCGTGGTGGTGCGGGGCTTGTATTCGCAGCCGACGTAGCCGGCATAACCGAGCCGGTCGAGCAGCGCGAACAGGAACGCGTAGTTGATCTCGCCCGTGCCCGGCTCGTTGCGGCCCGGGTTGTCCGCGAGCTGGACGTGGCCGATCGACGCGAGGTTGCGTTCGATCGTCGCGGCCAGTTCGCCTTCCATGCGCTGCATGTGATAGATGTCGTACTGCAGGAACAGGTTGTCCGAGCCGACCGCGCGAATCACGTCGAGGCCTTCCGACGAACGGTTCAGCGCGAAGCCCGGAATGTCGAAGCTGTTGCACGGCTCGACGAGCAGGCGAATGCCTGCGCGCTTCAGCGCGTCGGCCGCGAAGCGCAGGTTGTCGACGATCGTGACGAACGTCTTGTCGCGCGCGGTGCTTGCCGACGGAATGCCGACGAGGCAGTTCAGCTGCGGCACCTTCAGCGCCTTCGCGTACTCGATCGCACGGCCGACACCCTCCTGGAATTCGCCGACGCGATCGGGCAGGCAGGCGATGCCGCGCTCGCCCTGGTCCCAGTTGCCGGCGGGCAGGTTGTGCAGCACGAGGCGCAGGCGGTGCGTCTCGAGCCGCTCGGCGAGTTCCTCTTTCGCGTACGGGTACGGGAACAGGAACTCGACGGCGTCGAAGCCCGCGTCGGCGGCCGCCTTGAAGCGGTCGAGGAACGGCACTTCGTTGAACAGCATGGTCAGGTTTGCAGCAAACTTCGGCATGAGCTAAGCCTCTTCGGTCGGTCAGTCAAATGGTCCGGCGGTTCAGTCGAGCATCGAGATCGCGGTCGGCGCGTGCTCGGCCTTCTCGGCGAGATCCTCGAATTCGTTGATCGCGTCGATTTCGGTGCCCATCGAGATGTTCGTCACGCGCTCGAGGATCACTTCGACGACCACCGGCACGCTGAACTGTTCCGCGAGCGTTTGCGCCTGGCGCAGCGCCGGCTCGATCTCTTCCGGCTTGAACACGCGCAGCGCCTTGCAGCCGAGGCCTTCCGCGACGGCCACGTGGTCGACGCCGTAGCCGTTCAGTTCCGGCGCGTTCACGTTGTCGAACGCGAGCTGCACGCAGTAGTCCATGTCGAACGCGCGCTGGGCCTGGCGGATCAGCCCGAGGTACGAGTTGTTCACGACCACGTGCACGTACGGCAGCTTGAATTGCGCGCCGGCCGCCAGCTCCTCGATCATGAACTGGAAGTCGTAGTCGCCGGACAGCGCGACGATCGGGCGGCTCGGGTCGGCGGCACGCACGCCGAGCGCGGCGGGGATCGTCCAGCCGAGCGGGCCGGCCTGGCCGCAGTTGATCCAGTTGCGCGCCTTGAACACGTGCAGGAACTGCGCGGCGGCGATCTGCGACAGGCCGATCGTGCTGACGTAGCAGGTATCGCGGCCGAACACCTTGTTCATCTCTTCGTACACGCGCTGCGGCTTGACCGGCACGTTGTCGAAGTGCGTCTTGCGCTGCAGCGTGCGCTTGCGTGCCTGGCATTCGGCGACCCATGCGCCGCGGTCCTTCAGCTTGCCGGCGGCCTGCCATTCCCGTGCGACGGCGACGAACAGCTCGAGCGCGGCCTTCGCGTCGGACACGATGCCGAGATCCGGGCCGAACACGCGGCCGATCTGCGTCGGCTCGATGTCGACGTGCACGAACTTGCGGCCCTTCGTGTAGACCTCGACGCTGCCCGTGTGGCGGTTCGCCCAACGGTTGCCGATGCCGAGCACGAAGTCGGACGCGAGCAGCGTGGCGTTGCCGTAGCGGTGCGACGTCTGCAGGCCGACCATGCCGGCCATCAGCGGGTGGTCGTCCGGAATCGCGCCCCACGACATCAGCGTCGGGATCACCGGCACGCCGATCGTTTCGGCGAACTGGACGAGCAGGTCTTCGGCCGCCGCGTTGAGCACGCCGCCGCCCGACACGATCAGCGGCTTGTCCGCGTCGTTGAGCATCGCGAGCGCCTTCTCGATCTGCGCGCGGGTGGCCGCGGGCTTGTAGACCGGCAGCGGTTCGTACGTGTCGATGTCGAATTCGATTTCGGCGAGCTGCACGTCGATCGGCAGGTCGACCAGCACCGGGCCCGGACGGCCCGAGCGCATCAGGTGGAAGGCTTGCTGGAACACACGCGGCACGAGCGCCGGTTCGCGCACGGTGACGGCCCACTTCGTGACGGGCTTCGCGATCGACTCGATGTCGACGGCCTGGAAGTCTTCCTTGTACAGGCGGGCACGCGGCGCCTGGCCGGTGATCGCGAGGATCGGAATCGAGTCGGCGGACGCGGAGTAGAGGCCGGTGATCATGTCGGTGCCGGCGGGGCCCGACGTGCCGATGCACACGCCGATGTTGCCGGGCGCCGCACGCGTGAAGCCTTCGGCCATGTGCGATGCGCCTTCGACGTGGCGCGCCAGCACGTGACTGATGCCGCCGGACTTGCGCATCGCGGAGTAGAACGGGTTGATCGCCGCGCCCGGCACGCCGAACGCGGTCTGGATGCCTTCCTTCTCGAGCACGAGCACTGCCGCGTCGACGGCTCTCATCTTGGCCATGAATGTCTCCTTGATATGTGGTGGATCTTGCGAATGGGTCTGTTGGGGACACTTTAGGGATGCAGGAAAGGTTTGATAAGATCCGCCCAAGTCGCTTATTTCGAAACTAAAAGTATGGAATGACGGCCTGACGGGGCTTCTCGCGGGGCCGGAACAGAGACGGAGACAGGAGATGGATCGCTTCAAGCAGATCGAGACGTTCGTGCGGGTTGCCGATGCCGGCAGCCTCGCGGCGGCGGCGCTCGAGGAGGGGGTGTCGCCGGTGGTGCTCGGGCGGCGCATCGACGCGCTGGAGAAACGCCTCGGCGTGAAGCTGATGTACCGCTCGACGCGGCGGCTGGTGGTCAGCGAGGAGGGCGCCGCGTTCCTCGAGCGCTGCCGCGGGCTGTTGTCCGAATGGGACCAGGCCGAGAACGAGCTGGCCGCCGGGCGGCGCGCGGTCAGCGGGCACCTGATCGTCTCGGCGCCGGCCGCATTCGGGCGCAAGCACGTCGCGCCGCATGCGCCCGGCTTTCTGGCCGACAAGCCCGAGATGCAGCTGTCGTTCAACCTGACCGACCGCGTCGTCGATCTCGTGCGCGAAGGCTACGACCTGTCGATCCGGATCGGCGGCGCCGTCGATCCGAACTTCGTCGCGGTGAAGCTCGCGTCGAACCGGCGCGTCGTCTGCGGCACGCCCGGGTATTTCCGCCGACACGGCCGGCCGAAATCGCTCGACGACCTGCTGAAGCACAACTGCCTGGCTTTCAACCTGCAGGGCGGACAGAACCGCGGCTGGTATTTCCAGCGCCACGGCAAGATCGCGACGATGCGCGTGACCGGCAACCTCGACTGCAACGACGGCGAGCTGCTGCACCGCTGGGTGGCCGAGGGGCTCGGGCTCGGCTGGCGCTCGACCTGGGAAATCGCCGCGCAGCTGGAGACGGGCGAGCTGGAGACCGTGCTCGACGAATACGCGCTGCCCGACTACGACATCCTCGCGGTCTACCCGCAGCAGCGCTACGTGCCGGCGCGCGTGCGCTATTTCATCGACTACCTGAGGGCCGCGTATGCGCGCCCCGGCTACTGGAGCACCACGCCGTAACGAGCGGCGGGCGCCCCGGCGCTTTTTTTCGCTTCGTGCCCCCGGCGCGGGAATAAACTCGACGCAGCAACGGTATGGTCATCGAGCGCGCACGCTGCCGGTCTGTCCGGGCGCCGTGCGCGGAACGGGCGCGGCATCGGCCGCCGGGACCAGGGAGGCCATGTGGGGCAAGCCGGACAGGCGGTCGATGAACGGGCGGCGGACGACGCGGTCGCGCGCGGCGAGCGGTTTCGCACGCTCGTGCTGCCGCATCTCGACGCCGCGTACAACCTCGCGCGCTGGCTGAGCGGCAATGCCGGCGACGCGGACGACGTCGTGCAGGACGCGTGCATGCGCGCGCTGCGCTTCGTCGATTCGTGTCGCGGCGACAACGCGCGGCCATGGCTGCTGACGATCGTGCGCCACACCTGGTACACCGAGTGGCGGCGCCGCACGCATGCGCACGAGGTCGCGCTGCCCGATACGCTGGACGACACCGACGTGCCCGACGACTGGCAGCCGGCGGCGGAGGATCCGCTCGCGCAGCTGCTGCGCGGCGAGAACGTGCGGCTCGTGAATGCGGCACTCGCGAAGCTGCCGCCCGAGTACCGCGAGGTGCTCGTGCTGCGCGAGATGGAGGACCTGAGTTACCGCGAGATCGCGGCGATCGCGGACGTGCCGGTCGGCACGGTGATGTCGCGGCTCGCGCGCGGCCGGCGCAAGCTCGCCGCGCTGCTGGGCGGCGTGCCGGCACCGGCGCCCGAAGGCAGGCCGGCCCGTACGCCGGCCGGCGGAACCGCATCGGAGGCTATCGATGGACTGTAACGAAGCGCGCGCGTTGCTGGACGCGGACGTCGACCGCGAGCTGTCGGCGCCCGATGCGTTGCGGGTCCAGCAGCATGTCGAAGGGTGCGATGCGTGCCGCCGCGAACGCGCGCGGATCGTCACGCTGGTGCAGGCCGTGCGGCAGGCCGATTACCACCGTGCGCCGGATGCGCTGCGGGCGGGCATCCTGGCCGGTCTGCCGGCCGCGGCCGACGCGCCCGTTCGCGAGCCGGCGGGCGCGGGGTTTCGGCCCGAGCCTCGATCGCAGCCGCGTCCGCGCGGTCGCGGCTGGTTTCCCTGGCTGGCGGGGCGGGGCGGGCCGACACGGCCTGCCGCGGCCGGCGCCGGGCCGCGCGTCGCCGCATGGCCGGGGCTCGGCTGGGGCGTCGCGCTGCTGGTGGCGCTCGCGGCGGCGGGCGGGATGACGCTGTCCGCGCGCCATGCCGACACCGACCGCACCGTCGACGAACTCGTCTCGAGCCACGTGCGGGCCGGCCTGTCGGCGCGCGACATCGACGTGATCTCGACCGACCGCCACACGGTCAAGCCATGGTTCAACGGCCGGCTCGACTATGCGCCGCCGGTCGAGGATCTCGCGGCGGACGGCTTCGCGCTGGTTGGCGGGCGGCTCGACTACGTCGGGCGGCGTCGCGTCGCGGTGCTCGTGTACCGCTACCGGCAGCACGTGATCGACGTCTACGTGCGGCCGGCCGGCGAAGGGCCGGCGGCCCCGTACACGACCGTGTCGCAGGGCTATGCGCTCGACCGCTGGGACGCGGCCGGGATGACGTGGTGGGCCGTGACCGACGCCGAGCCGTCGGCGCTCACGGCGTTCCGGACGGCGCTCGACGCGCGGCTGTCGGGCACGCGCGGCGAGTGATGGCGCGACGCCGGCCGCGCCCCGCCGCGCGCGCGGCCGGCGTTCGGGCCCCGATAAAAAGAGCCGACAGGCGAGCACGTGCGCCGGCCCGTCCGTTCAAGTCTTTGAAAACATGGCCGAATCCGCGCGCCGATCGTTGATTGGCCTTGCATGCGTCCCGTAATCGGGTTAGAATCTTCGGCTTCTCACTTGCCACACCGGTTCAGACGCCCGGGTGGCTTTAATCCACAAGGAGTGTGTAATGCGTCATTACGAAATCGTCTTCATCGTGCACCCGGATCAAAGCGAGCAAGTGCCCGCGATGATCGAGCGCTACAAGTCCACGATCACGTCGCACGGTGGCCAGATCCACCGTGTCGAAGACTGGGGCCGTCGCCAACTGGCCTACATGATCGAGAAACTCGCGAAGGCTCACTACGTCTGCATGAACATCGAGTGCGACCAGACGACGCTCGACGAACTCGAACACGCGTTCAAGTTCAACGACGCCGTGCTGCGTCACCTCATCGTCAAGATGAAGAAGGCCGAAACCGGCCCGTCGCCGATGATGAAGGAAGTTCAGCGCGAAGAAGCCAAGAAGGCGGCTGCAGCTCAGCCGACCGAAGCGCAGGCTTAAGTTCGTCATTCATTAAGCCATCAAGGAGCGCGCCACTCTCGTGAACAGGTTGCAATTGACGGCGAGCGTCGTCGAACGCGCACCGGTGCGATATACGCCGGCAGGTGTTCCGATCGCTAGCGCCACATTGCAGCACCGCACGGAAGTCGTCGAGGCAGGCATCCCCCGTCAGGTCGAAATGACGATCGAGGCGGTGGCGGCCGGTGAGGCGAGCGGCAGGCTGGAGAGTCGTGAAATGGGCGTCGAAACGCTGTTCACGGGCTTCCTGGCCAAGAAAAGCCGCAACGCGAGAACCTTGGTGTTTCACATCACAGCATTGCAGGACATTGGAAAGGACTGAAATCATGCCCCGCCCGACTGGTAAGAAATTCGACAAGCGTCGTCAGCAACAAAACCCGCTCTTCAAGCGCAAGAAGTTCTGCCGTTTCACGGCTGCAGGCGTCGACCAGATCGACTACAAGGACACGGAAACGCTGAAGGACTTCATCGGCGAAAACGGCAAGATCACGCCGGCTCGTCTGACGGGTACGAAGGCGCACTATCAGCGTCAGCTGGATACGGCCATCAAGCGTGCGCGTTTCCTCGCGCTGCTGCCGTACACCGATCAGCACAAGGCGTAATCAGGCGACGCAATAAGGAGAATTCGAATGCAAATCATTCTGTTGGAAAAAGTCGCCAATCTGGGTAACCTCGGCGACATCGTCAAGGTCAAGGACGGTTACGCTCGCAACTTCCTGATCCCGAACCGCAAGGCTCGCCGTGCAACGAAGGAAGCGATCGCCGAATTCGAAGTGCGCCGCGCTGAACTCGAAAAGATCGCCGCTGAAAAGCTGGCGGCATCGCAGGCAGTCGGCGAGAAGCTGAACGGCCAGTCGTTCGAAATCACGCAGAAGTCGGGCGTTGACGGCCGTCTGTTCGGCTCGGTCACGAACGGCGACGTCGCGGAACTGCTGAAGAAGGCAGGTTTCGAAGTCGAGAAGCTGCAAGTTCGCATGCCGGAAGGCCCGCTGAAGATGATCGGCGAGCACAGCGTGCAGGTCGCGCTGCACACGGACGTCGTCGTCGACGTCACGATCAACGTGATCGGCGACCACGCGTAAGCGTACGCAGGCTTTCCGGGCGGCTTCCGTCGTCCGGACAAGGGCAGGCGCCCGGGCAACCGGGGCCTGCCTTTTTTATTGCCCGATCGCCTGAGCGGTAGCGCTGCAGCGATCTATTCGCGATAATCCCAACCCATGAACGCGCCGCAAGATCCTCAAATCGAATCGCTGAAAGTCCCGCCGCATTCGGTCGAAGCCGAGCAGTCGGTGCTCGGCGGCCTGTTGCTCGACAACGCGGCATGGGACCGGATTGCCGACTTCCTGTCGCAGGGCGATTTCTATCGCTACGACCACCGGATCATCTACGAGCACATCGGCCGCCTGATCGCGTCGACGCGGCCGGCCGACGTCGTGACCGTGTACGAAGCGCTGACCACGTCCGGCAAGGCCGACGACGTGGGCGGCCTCGCGTACCTGAACGCCCTCGCGCAGAACACGCCGAGCGCCGCGAACATCCGTCGTTATGCGGAAATCGTGCGCGATCGCGCGGTGTTGCGCCGGCTCGTGTCGGTTGCCGACGAAATCTCGGCCGACGCGTTCAATCCGCAAGGCAAGGAAGTCCGTCAGCTGCTCGACGAAGCCGAATCGAAGGTGTTCTCGATCGCGGAAGAGGGCGCGCGCGGCAACCAGGGCTTCCTCGAGATCGGCCCGCTGCTCACGCAGGTCGTCGAGCGGATCGACACGCTGTACCACACCGCGAATCCGAGCGACGTCACGGGCACGCCGACGGGCTTCGTCGACCTCGACCGGATGACGTCCGGGATGCACGGCGGCGAGCTGATCATCGTGGCGGGACGGCCGTCGATGGGCAAGACCGCGTTTTCGATGAACATCGGCGAATATGTCGCGGTCGAGTACGGGCTGCCGGTCGCGGTGTTCTCGATGGAAATGCCGGGCACCCAGCTCGTGATGCGTATGCTCGGCTCGATCGGCCGGCTCGACCAGCACCGGATGCGGACGGGCCGGCTGACGGACGAGGACTGGCCGAAGCTGACGCATGCGGTGCAGAAGATGAGCGAGGCGCAGCTCTTCATCGACGAGACGGGCGGCCTGAACCCGATGGAATTGCGCTCGCGCGCGCGGCGTCTTGCGCGGCAATGCGGCAAGCTCGGCCTGATCATCGTCGACTACCTGCAGCTGATGTCGGGTTCGTCGCAGGGCGAGAACCGCGCGACCGAAATCTCGGAAATCTCGCGATCGCTGAAGAGCCTCGCGAAGGAGCTCGACGTGCCGGTGATCGCGCTGTCGCAGCTGAACCGCGGCCTCGAACAGCGCCCGAACAAGCGTCCGGTGATGTCCGATCTGCGCGAATCAGGCGCAATCGAACAGGATGCGGACGTGATCCTGTTCATTTACCGCGATGAAGTCTACAATCCGGACAGCCCAGACAAAGGAACGGCCGAGATCATCATCGGCAAGCAGCGTAACGGTCCGATCGGCCCCGTTCGGCTCACGTTCCTGGGTCAATATACGAAGTTCGATAACTTTGCAGGGGCGCAGACCTTCTACGGCGAGTGACGCCGCTTGTAAAGGCCTAAATCGCCAAACGTTGTATCCAATCCCGGCGCGCGCATATGCGCGCGTCGCGTCGCAACCGAAAACGGTACAATGTCGCCCGTTTTCGTGACAGTAGTTTGACAATCTCTCAGGAATCCCATGTTCGGTCGATTCATGCCCACCGAGGGCAAGTTCTTTGAACTCTTCAACGCGCACGCGAAGCACATCGTTTCCGGTGGCCGCGAGCTCGAACTGCTGATCGACAATCTCGCCGACGCCGAGATTCACAAGCAAAACGTGCAGACCGCCGAGAAGGCCGCCGACAAGCTCACGCACGAGGCGATCGATCTGCTGCACAAGACCTTCATCACGCCGCTCGATCGCGACGAGATCCACAAGCTGATCACGACGATGGACGACATCCTCGACCTGATGGAAGACGTCGCGACGGCCGTGTCGCTGTACGACGTGCGTTCGGTCACGTCGGAGGCGAGCCAGCTCGCGCACATCGTCACGCAGTCGGCCCAGCACGTGCAACAGGCGGTCGGGCTGCTGTCCGACATGAAGCAGTCGGCACAGATCCTCAAGCAATGCGAGGAGATCGACCGCTGGGAGTCGGAGGCCGATCGCGTGCTGCGCGCGGCGATGTCGAAGCTGTTCCGCGAGGAAGACGACGTGAAGACGCTCATCAAGCTGAAGGCGATCTACGAGCTGCTCGAAGAGATCACCGACAAGTGCGAGGACGTCGCGAACATCATCGAAGGCATCGTGCTGGAAAACGCCTGAGCGGACCACGATGCATTCGATACAACTCGCCCTATGGATGGTCGCGGCGCTGGTGCTCGTCGCGCTCGTATTCGACTTCATGAACGGCTTTCACGACGCGGCGAACTCGATCGCCACCGTCGTGTCGACCGGGGTGCTGAAGCCCCAGCAGGCCGTCGTGTTCGCGGCGGCGTTCAACGTCATCGCGTACTTCATCTTCCACCTGAAAGTCGCGCAGACCGTCGGTAAAGGCACGATCGATCCCGAAATCGTCGACCACTACGTCATCTTCGGCGCGCTGGTCGGTGCGATCGGCTGGAACGTGATCACGTGGTATTACGGGATTCCGTCGAGCTCGTCGCACGCGCTGATCGGCGGCCTCGTCGGCGCGGCGCTCGCGAAGTCGGGCTGGAGCTCGTTGAACATCGACGGGCTGCTGAAGACGGTTGCGTTCATCTTCATTTCGCCGCTGCTCGGCTTCATCCTCGGTTCGCTGTTCATGCTCGGCGTGTCGTGGCTGTATTTCCGTACCGCGCCAAGCAAGGTCGACCGGCGTTTCCGCCGTCTGCAGCTGCTGTCGGCCGGCCTGTACAGCCTCGGCCACGGCGGCAACGACGCGCAGAAGACGATCGGCATCATCTGGATGCTGTTGATCGCAAGCGGCTACGCGTCGGCCGGCGCCGATGCGCCGCCTGCGTGGGTGATCGGCGCGTGTTACCTGTCGATGGGCCTCGGCACGCTGTTCGGCGGCTGGCGCATCGTGCGCACGATGGGCCAGAAGATCACGAAGCTCAAGCCGGTCGGCGGTTTCTGCGCGGAAACCGGTGGCGCGATGACGCTGTTCCTCGCGTCGTTCCTCGGCATTCCGGTGTCGACCACGCACACCATCACCGGCGCGATCGTCGGCGTCGGCGCGACCCAGAAGCTGTCGGCCGTGCGCTGGGGCGTCGCCGGCAACATCGTGTGGGCGTGGGTGCTGACGCTGCCCGCCGCCGCGCTGTTCGCGGCCGGCGGATGGTGGCTCGGCCACCAGATCTTCTGATCGCCGACACTGCCGGATCGACATCCGATGCGCCGCAAGCCGAAAGGCTGCGGCGCATTTTCTTTTGGAGCGGCGAGTGGGCGGACGGAACGGGCGGGGCGCCGACAGAGGTCGCCGACGGGACTTGCCGTCGACGGCCGGGCAACCGGTCAGTAACTGCCGTTCGCGAACCGCGCGATCGGATCGTCCGCGGTGCCGGTACGCGGGCTGACGGGCGCGGATTGCGTCGACGCGCGCCAGACCTGCACGGGTGCGGGCTCGATGCTGCGTGGCGATGCCGATGCGGCCGCCGGAGGCGGTTCGTCGTCGAACGCGGCAGCCTGGGCGGCGGTCAGCGCCGTCGTCGGAATCTGCGTGCCGGACTCCGCCTGGACGGCGGGCGCTGCATTGGCCGTCATCGCAGTCATGCCGTCGTTCATCGACGTTGCCTGCTGCCGGGCGGCCTGCATGCGCGGCGGAGGCGGTTCGTACGGATCGGCGGCGGGGGCCGCCGGTGCGGCGGCGGCCGTGACGACCGGCGCGGGTGCCTGCGTTACGCGTGCTTGCTGCGGCGCATAGGCAGGCTGCCGCGCCGCCGCGGTCGTCACGACCACCGGCGCGGCTGCGACCGCCGGCGGCGTGCGCGGCTCGTCGCGCTTCGCCTCGTAGGTCGGCGCATCGAACGGCGTCGGCGCCGTGCGCGGCGGCGCGACGCGGCGAATACCGTCGAAACGTTTGGCCCAGTACGGGTTCGTCAGGTAGTCGAGCCGGACGGTGCCGCCCGTCGACGGTGCGTTGACGAAGCGCAGCTTGCCGACATAGATGCCGACGTGCGAATGCGGCCGCCCGGTCGTATTGAAGAAAATCAGGTCGCCCGGCGCGATCTCGTCGGGTTCGATCGACATGCCGCGGCCGCTCATGTCGGCGGTCGTGCGCGGCAGGTTCACGTCGGCCGCGCGGCCGATCACGTAGCGCACGAGCCCGCTGCAGTCGAAGCCGCTCGCCGGCGTGTTGCCGCCCCAGCGATACGGGATGCCGACGAGGCTCATCGCCTGGATCGAGATTTCTTCCTGGCCAACGCTGTGATCGACGAATTTCGGGAAATTGGCCGGAGCGGGGAACGCGCGCGGCGTCGTGATCTTCATGCCCGACGCGGAACGCGATGCCGACTGCGGCGGCACGCTGGAGCAGGCCGCAAGCAGGGAAACGACGGCGACGGGAACCCAGATTCGAAGCATGGCAAGGCGGGCGAGCGCGGCGCGCTCGCGAATCGTATGACAACAGACAGACCCGATGGTAGACGCTCGGACGGGGCTTAAGCAACCATTCTTGAGAATTTACTTGAAGTTTCGCGGGTAAACTGCGCTTTTGCGTGACGAAGCGTTACTTTTGTCTTCGACCCCAAATAAAAACGGCGCTCCGGAAACGGAGCGCCGTGTGGCGTCGACAGCCGGCCGATCGGCCGGCAGGCCGCGTTACAGGATGTCCGACGCGTAGTCGGCCAGCCGCGAACGTTCGCCGCGAGCGAGCGTCACGTGGCCGCTGTGGCCCCAGCCCTTGAAGCGGTCGACGACGTAGGTCAGGCCCGAGCTGCCTTCGGTCAGGTAAGGCGTGTCGATCTGCGCGATGTTGCCGAGGCACACGATCTTCGTGCCGGGGCCCGCGCGCGTGACGAGCGTCTTCATCTGCTTCGGCGTCAGGTTCTGCGCTTCGTCGATGATCAGGTACTTGTCGACGAACGTACGGCCGCGCATGAAGTTCATGCTCTTCACCTTCAGGCGCGAACGAATCAGTTCCTGCGTTGCGGCGCGGCCCCATTCGCCGGCCGCGTCGTCGGTCTTCTGCAGCACCTCGAGGTTGTCGTCGAATGCGCCCATCCACGGCTGCATCTTCTCTTCCTCGGTACCGGGCAGGAAACCGATGTCCTCGCCGACGGGCACGGTGGCGCGCGTCACGATGATCTCGTTGTAGCGCTTGTCGTCGAGCACCTGCGCGAGGCCGGCCGCGAGCGCGACGAGCGTCTTGCCGGTGCCGGCCTGGCCGAGCAGCGTGACGAAGTCGATCTCGGGGTTCATCAGCAGGTTCAGCGCGAAGTTCTGCTCGCGGTTGCGCGCGGTGATGCCCCACACGTTGTTCTTGTGGTGGCTGTAGTCGCGCAGCGTCTGCAGCAGCGCCGTCTTGCCGTTCAGTTCGCGGACGATCGCATGGAACGTCGGCTCGCCGTTCTGCGGTTCGAGATAGACGAACTCGTTGACGAGCATCGACGCGACGAGCGGGCCCGTCACGCGGTAGTACGTGGTGCCCGTCTTCGTGTCCTGCCAGCTCTCCATGCCCTTCGCATGCTTGGTCCAGAAATCCTGCGGCAGCTCGCGCACGCCGTTGTACAGGAGATCGGAGTCCTCGAGCACCTGGTCGTTGAAGTAGTCTTCCGCGGGCAGCCCGAGCGCATGCGCCTTGATCCGCATGTTGATGTCTTTCGACACCAGCACGACCTGGCGGTCGGGCCGGTCGCGCTGCAGCGCGCGCACGACACCGAGGATCTGGTTGTCGGCCTTGCCCACGGGCAAGCCTTCGACCGGCGCGATGTCGGCGAGCTTCGTCTGGAAGTACAGGCGGCCGAGCGCCTCGCGGCTGCCGAGGCGCGACAGCGGGATGCCGTCCGAGATCGGGCCGCCGTCGGCGACCAGCGCGTCGAGCGTGCGGCTGACCTGGCGTGCGTTGCGCGCGACTTCCGACATCCCCTTCTTGTGGTTGTCGAGTTCCTCGAGCGTCATCATCGGCAGATAGACGTCGTGTTCCTCGAAGCGGAAGAGGCTGCTCGGGTCGTGCATCAGCACGTTGGTGTCGAGCACGAACAGTTTCTGCAGTTCGGCCTCGGCGGGCTTGCGGCTGCGCGACTTGGTGGCGGCGCCGGCGTCGCGCGCGGGCGCGGCGGCGGGTTTGCCGGCGGCCGGCTTGTCGTTGCGCGCGACGACCGGCGCCGCGGGTGCGGCGGGGGCCGGCATCGGCTGCAGCAGCGCGGCCGTCTGCTTGGTCTTGCGGCCGCGCGCGGGTGCGGCATCAGGCGCCGAAGACGCGACGGCACGCAGCGGCGCGGCCGTGTTCGCGGCTTCGATCATCGGTTGGGCCACGCTGGCCGGACCATAGTCACCGGCTGTGGATGCGTCCCCTTCGGCGGATTTCTTCGCGGCTTTCGCGGGCCGCGCTTTCGCCTTGTATTCGTCGGGCGGCAGCAGGCTGCCGAGCTTGCTGGGGGGGGTAGGCAAAGGCATGGTGTCCCTCGGGAGGAATCGTGTCGCATGGCGTGCGCCGCTGATCGCATCCTGCGTGACGTAGACGCAGTTTGCGCGCGGTGGCGCACAGGAAATTCGTCTAGCCGGTTCGCCTAAGTGTCGATCAGCTCCTTGATGCGGTTAGGGCCGGACCGGGAGGGCCGGCGCGCAATCCATAAAAAAAGCCGCTGCCCCGTCGACAGGGACATGCGGCTCGGCTGATGTCGTGATGCGCGTCAGGTGCCGGGAAGCATCGCATCGAGCACCGGCGCAGCTACGAGAAATATGGGGCGAACGGGCATTCATTGCGGCCCAATATAACGCGCCTCAAAGCGCTTGTACAGCACTTAGCACGTCGTCCACGTGACCCGGCACCTTGATGCCGCGCCATGCCTGACGGAGCACGCCGTCGGCGTCTATCAGGAACGTCGAGCGCTCGATTCCGCGCACTTCCTTGCCATACATCTTCTTCATCTTGATGACATCGAACAGCGCGCACAGCGCTTCGTCGGCATCGGAGATCAGCGGGAACGGCAGTTCGAGCTTTGCCTTGAAGTTGTCATGCGAGCGCAGGCTGTCGCGCGACACGCCGATGACTTCCGCACCGGCTTTCTTGAACTTCGGATAGAGATCGCGGAACTGCAGCCCTTCGGTCGTGCAGCCCGGCGTGTTGTCCTTCGGATAGAAGTACAGCACGAGTTTCTTGCCTTTCAGGTCGGACAGCGAAATGTCGCCGCCCGTGGCCGGTGCGGTGAAATCGGGAACTTGACGGTCAACTTCGACAGACACGTGTTTCTCCTGTTGTTATGGAAAGGCGCCGCTGCGGCGGCGCGGTGCGGCGTCCCGGCAACGCGCGGCAGGGCGCTGCGGGCGCCGCCGGCTCGCGCGCGGACTCAGTCGGGCTGGACGATCAGTTCGCCGGAGCGGCCGGGGATTTCGCCCCACGTGACAGGGTACGATGGCAGCGTGTCGCGGTCCAGCGTCGCGTGGTAGTCGCCCATCGTCGCAAACGTGTGGCCTTGCGCGCGCCAGCCGGCGAGCAGCTGCTCGAACACGGGCGCGAGCTTCTGGCCTTCCAGTTCCGCATGCAGCGTGAACACCTGGTCGTGCGGATTGGTTTCGGTGAACTTGAGGAGGTGCGCGGCGACGTTGTGCGTGTCGACGCCGTCGATGCCGAGCACTTCGTCGAGCGTCGGCAGCGTGGTCGGCATCTGCACGTGCGACAGCGTGCGGCCGCCGACGACCGGCAGGTACGGCGAGTGGCCGCGCCCGTCGGAGGCGTAGCGCATGCCCCACGCGTCGATCTGCTCGAACGCGGCATCGTTCATCTGCCAGCCGGCCGCGCCGTGCGTGACGGGCGGCGCGCCGAAGATCTCGATGAAGCGCGCGTGACTCTTCTGCATTTCACGCGCGGTCCAGTCGCGATCGCGCGCACGGACGTTGTCCTGCCAGTACACGTGATCCCACGTGTGGATCCCGCATTCGAAGCCGGCCTCGTGGATCGCGCGCATGTCGGCGATCGCGCGGCGGCCGATGTCGGGGCCCGGCAGCAGCACGCCGTACATCAGCTGCTTCACGCCGTAGTGTTCGACCACCGACGTGCGCGACACCTTCTTCAGGAAACCCGGGCGGAACACCCGCCGCAGCGCCCAGCCGGTGTGATCGGGCCCGAGGCTGAAGAGGAAGGTCGCGCGCGCGCTGAAGCGATCGAAGATGCGCGCGAGGTTCGGCACGCCTTCGCGTGTGCCGCGCAGCGTGTCGACGTCGATCTTGAGGACGATACGAGCCAAGCGAACGTCCCGGTCAGCCTTGCTGTTCGACGAGCGCGCGCGCGTCGGCGACGTGGCCGCGATACGCCTCGAAGATGTTGCGCAGCGCGTCGTCGAACGTCGCCTGCGGCGCCCAGCCGAGCTCCTGCATCGTGTTGTCGATCTTCGGCACGCGGTTCTGCACGTCCTGGTAGCCGTTGCCGTAGTAGGCGCCGGACGTCGTTTCGACGAGCTTCACCTGCTTGGCCGAGTCGGCGTACTCGGGGAATTCCGCGGCCAGTTCGAGCATCTTGTGCGCGAGTTCGCGAACCGAGAAGTTGTTCTTCGGATTCCCGATGTTGTAGATCTTGCCCGACGCGACGCCGTCCTTGTTCTCGATGATCTTCATCAGCGCGCTGATGCCGTCGCCGATGTCGGTGAACGCGCGCTTCTGCGAGCCGCCGTCGACGAGGCTGATGTTCTCGCCGCGCACGATGTGGCCGAGGAACTGCGTGACCACGCGCGAGCTGCCTTCCTTCGGCGTGTAGATCGAGTCGAGGCCCGGGCCGATCCAGTTGAACGGGCGGAACAGCGTGAAGTTCAGGCCTTCCATCCCGTAACCCCAGATCACGCGGTCCATCAGCTGCTTCGAGCATGCGTAGATCCAGCGCGGCTTGTTGATCGGGCCGTAGGTGAGTGCCGACGCGTCCGGATCGAACTGCTCGTCCGAGCACATGCCGTAGACCTCGGAGGTCGACGGGAACACGAGGTGCTTGCCGTACTTGACGGCCGAACGCACGATCGGCAGGTTCGCCTCGAAGTCGAGCTCGAACACGCGCAGCGGCTGCTGGACGTAGGTGGCCGGCGTCGCGATCGCGACGAGCGGCAGGATCACGTCGCACTTCTTCACGTGATACTCGACCCACTCCTTGTTGATCGTGATGTCGCCTTCGAAGAAATGCATCCGCTCGTGGTTGACGAGGTCGCCCAGCCGATCGGTCTGCATGTCCATGCCGAACACTTCCCAATCGGTGGTTTCAAGAATGCGCTTCGACAGGTGATGGCCGATGAAGCCGTTCACACCCAGGATCAGGACTTTTTTTGTTTTCATGAATGACGGGAAGAATGAATGAACTGCGCGAATTCCGCGGGCGTCACGACGGTTTCGCTGCCGTCGCGCTGCTGCCACAGCTCGAGAATGGACAAGGCGCGGCTGTCGCCGCAGACGCCGAATAGCGCATTATCGCTTACGTGCAGGCCGGGCGGCAAATCCGCCGCGGCGGCCGCTGCCGCGCTGCCGGGCGCCGCGAGGCGCGCGCGCGCGATCACGAAACGCGTGCCGTCGACGTCCGTGAACGCGCCCGGATACGGGGGCGCGACCGCGCGCACCAGGTTGTAGACCTGCGCGGCCGGTTTCGACCAGTCGACGCGGCCGTCCTCGGGCTTGCGCCCGCCGTAGTAGCTGCCGCTCGACAGGTCGTTCGGCAGGTGCGCCGCCTCGCCGGCGAGCAGCGCGGGCAGCACGCGCCAGAGCGTCTGTTCGGCGGCCACCGTGACCTTGTCGAACACCTGCGCGGCCGTGTCGTCCGGCAGGATCGGCACCGCGGTCTGGCCGATGATCGCGCCCGCGTCGGGCTTCGCGGCCATCTCGTGCAGCGTCGCGCCGGTTTCGGTCTCGCCGTTCAGCACGGCCCAGTTGGTCGGTACCCGACCCCGGTATTTCGGCAGCAGCGAACCGTGCATGTTGTACGCGCCGCGCGGCGCGATCGCGAGCAGGTCCACCGGCAGCATGTGCCGGTAGTAGAACGAGAAGATGAAGTCGGGCCGCGCGTCGGATACCGCGCGGCGCAGCGCCGGATCGGCGGGATCGGCCGGGGTGACGACCGGGATGCCGTGCTCGGCCGCGACGGACGCGACACTGCCGAACCAGATGTTCTCGTTCGGGTTGTCCTCGTGCGTGACGACGAGCGCGACGTCGACGCCGCGCGCGAGCAGCACCTGCAGGCAGCGCACGCCGACGTTGTGATACGCGAAGACGACCGCGCGCGGCTTCATTGCCCGGCTCCCGTGCGGTTCGCGTCGGCCGGCACCGGCGGCACGCCGTCGTGCTGCTCGAGCACGGCCTGGATCAGGTAGCGCGGCCGTGCGCGCACCTGCTGGTAGATGCGGCCGACGTACTCGCCGAGCAGGCCGAGCGCGAAGATGATCACGCCGAGCAGGAAGAACGTAATGGCGAACAGCGTGAACACGCCTTGCACTTCCGCGCCGACGATGAAGCGGCGCACGAGCAGCAGCACGAACAGCGCGGCGGAGCCGAGCGACAGGATCACGCCGATGAACGACAGCCACTGCAGCGGCACGACCGAGAAGCCGGTCACGAGGTCGAAGTTCAGCCGGATCAGGCTGTACAGCGAATACTTCGATTCGCCTGCGAAGCGTTCCTCGTGCGCGACCTCGATTTCGGTCGGCTTTTGCGCGAACGTGTACGCGAGCGCGGGGATGAACGTGTTGACTTCGCCGCACACGTTGATCGTGTCGATGATGCGGCGGCTGTACGCGCGCAGCATGCAGCCCTGGTCGGTCATCTTGATGCGCGTGATGCGCTCGCGCAGCCGGTTCATCATCTGCGACGCCTTGCGCCGCCACAGGCTGTCCTGGCGCTGCTTGCGGATCGAGCCGACGTAGTCGTAGCCCTCGCGCATCTTCGCGATCAGCTTGCCGATTTCCTCGGGCGGGTTCTGCAGGTCGGCGTCGAGCGTGATGACGATCTCGCCGCGCGACTGCGCGAAGCCCGCGAGGATGGCCATGTGCTGGCCGTAGTTGCCGTTGAGCAGCACGACGCGCGTCGTGTCGGGCCGTACGTGGAACTGATCGGCGAGCATCGCGGCCGAGCGGTCGCGGCTGCCGTCGTTGATCAGGATCACTTCATACGACGTGTCGAGTGCGTCGAGCGCCGGATACAGCCGCGCGAACAGCGCGGCGAGGCCGTCTTCCTCGTTGTATACGGGGATGATGACCGAGACTTCGGGCCGACCGGCGTCCAGGTGCCCGGCGACCGGATGGCCGGCCCCCGGATGCCCGGCGCGTGCTTCAAGGTGACTCATGTACGCTTATTTTCCGTATTGTTCACAAATCTGGTTGATGGCGTCGACCACGCGACGCACGTCGCCTTCCGTCATCTGCGTGAACAGCGGCAGCGTGACGGTCGACGCGCCGTACCGTTCGGCGTGGGGGAACATGCCCTCCTTGAAGCCGCGCGCACGGTACAGCGTGAAAAGATGGATCGCCGGGTAGTGGATGCCCGTGCCGATGCCGCGTTCCTTCAGCTGCGCCATGAATTCGGCGCGCGTGATCGTCAGCCGCTCGAGCGGCAGCGTGATCAGGAACATGTGCCAGTTGCTGTTCGCGAAGTCGGCAACCGGCAGGCCGACGCCGAGCTTCACGGCCGCGCCGCCGTCGAACGCGGCGAAATACGCGCGGGCGAGCGCGCGGCGCTGCGCGGTGAAGCGTTCGATGTGCGGCAGCTGGCCGAGACCGACGCGGGCGGCGACGTCGGTCAGGTTGTACTTGCCGCCGAGCACGTCGCAGTCCATCCCGTCGAAGCCGGTGCGCGTGATGCCCTGCAGCCGGTACTTCTGCGCGAGTGTCGCTTCGTCCTCGTTGTTCAGCACCAGCGCGCCGCCTTCGATCGTCGTCAGGTTCTTGTTCGCGTGGAAGCTGAACGACACGATGTCGCCGATCGCGCCGATGCGCTTGCCGTTCCACGTCGAGCCGAACGCCTGCGCGGCGTCCTCGATCACGCGCAGCTTGTGCGCGCGCGCGATCGCGTACAGGCGGTCCATGTCGACCGGCAGGCCGGACAGGAACACGGGGATGATCGCCTTCGTGCGCGGCGTGATCGCCTGCTCGAGCTTGTCGAGGTCGATGTTGCGCGTGACGGGATCGATGTCGGCGAACACGGGCGTCGCGCCCGTTTCGATGATCACGTTGCTGGTCGAGACCCACGACGCCGGCGTCGTGATCACCTCGTCGCCGGCACCGACGCCCGCGATGCGCAGGCCGATCTCGAGCGTGCAGGTGCCCGAATTGAACGCGCGGACCGGCCGCCCGCCGCAGTAGTCGGACAGCGCGGCCTCGAATTTCTGGCATTGCGGGCCGGTGGTGATCCAGCCCGAGCGCAGCACGTCGACGACGCCCTGGATGGTTTCCTCGTCGATTTCCGGTCGGGTGAACGGCAGAAACGGAGCGGTAGTCTGGCTCATGAACGCGTTGGCCTGTAATGGCGTGTAATAAAAGGGTCGGGCGATCCGCCCGAAACCGGCATTAAACACCGGTTGGCGGATTCGCACCGTGATTTTTTGTAGGCGGACACTTAACGCCGCGGGGCATGCTCAACTGCGCGCGAGCACGAGCACGCCGATCAGGATGATGCCGATCCCGACGAGCCGCTGGACCGACAGCACCTCGCCGAACAGGTACCACGCCGCGAACGCGTTGACCACGTAGCCGAGCGACAGCATCGGGTACGCGATCGACACGTCGACCCGCGACAGCCCGAGAATCCAGACCACGACGCTCAGCACGTAGCAGCCGAGGCCGCCGATGATCGGCAGCTGGGTCGCGATCTTCAGGCCGACCGGGAGGATGTTCGCACGGCTGAATTCGAAGTGCCCGACGGCGTTGACGCCGGCTTTCAGCAGCAGTTGCGCACAGGCGTTGAGCATCACGCCGGTGATGATGCAGACGAACGAAACGGGATTCATGCGAGGGGCGTCCTTACGATTGCGGTTTCTCGACGATCACGCGGCGGTTGTCGCGCGCGATCACGCGCATCGGCACGCCTTGCCTGACCAGCGCGTCGTACTGGCCGGGCGGCATGATCGCGAGCGCATGGGTTTCCTGCTTCCAGCGCGCGATCCATTCGTCGACCGTCGGAATCCACTTGTTCGGCTCCATCGAGATCCCGAACGCGAGCTCGTCCTGGCGCTGGACCATGATCGTCGTGTGGCCCATGTAGAACGGGAACGTATGGTCGAGCATCTCGATCGAGTAGAACGGCGTGTCGGGCGGCAGCTTCGCCAGTTCGGCGCGCACGGCCGGCGCGAGCAGCGCTCCCGAGCTGTAGCGGCCGAACTCGTCGTGCCCGGTGCCGCCGATCGTGCCGAACGCGAGCCATGCGGCGCCGAACGCGGCGAGCGCGGCGGCCGCGCCCGTCCGGCGGTTCAGCCACGCGGCCGCGAGCGTCAGCGCGGCCGAGACCGCGAGGCCCGCGTACAGCCACATCTGGAACGCGCGGTACAGCGCGTTCGGCGTGCGGGCATCGCCCTGGTACGCGAGGAAGATGATCCCGAACGCCGCGGCGACGAAGAACACGAGGTAGCCGAGCAGGTGGCGGCGGAACCGGTCAGCCGTCATCAGCGGCAGGTACGCGCCGATGATCAGCGCGAGCGCCGGCGCGACCGGCAACACGTACGAGATCAGCTTCGAATGCGACGTGCTGAAGAACAGGAAGATGAAGGCGCTCCAGATCAGCAGCACCAGCATCGGCGAGAAGCCGTTCGGCTGGCGCGGCATCCGCAGCGCATGGCGGATGCTCTGCCACGCGACCGACAGCCACGGCAGGAAGCCGACCAGCAGCACCGGCACGAAGTAGTACAGCGGGCCCGGGCGGTTCTGTTCCGGGGTGAGGTACCGGCGGAACTGCTGGACGATGAAGAAGAAGTTGAAGAACTCGGGGTTGCGCTGCTGCACCAGCACGAACCACGGCGTGACGATCGCGAAGAAGATCACGAGGCCGCTGACCAGGTACAGGCGCTTCCACAGCGTCCAGTCGCGCGCGATCAGCGTATAGAGCACGAGCACGGCGCCGGGCAGGATCAGGCCGACGAGGCCCTTGGACAGCACCGCGAGCGCCATCGCGGCCCAGCATGCCCACATCCAGCCGCGCACCGCGGCCGGGCGCAGCCCGGGCCGCTGCGCGAGCAGCAGCGAGCAGAGCGACAGCGCCATCCAGAACGCGAGCCCCATGTCGAGCGCGTTGAAGTGGCCCATCAGGTTCCAGTACGGCGAGCTCGCGAGCACGACGGCCGCGAGGAAGCCCGACAGCGGGTTGAACAGGCGCGCGCCGGTATAGCCGACGAGCAGCACGCCGGCGAAGCTCGCGACGGCCGTGTAGAGGCGCGCCTGCCATTCGCCGATGCCGAACCACGCGAAGGTCAGCGCATTCAGCCAGGTCTGCAGCGGCGGCTTCTCGAAGTACTTGTAGCCGTTGTAGCGCGGCGTGATCCAGTCGCCGGTGACGAACATCTCGCGCGCCATTTCCGCGTAGCGGCCTTCGTCGCTCGGGATCAGGTGGCGCAGCCCGAGCGGCGCGAACCAGACGATCGCGAGCGCGACGATCAGGAGGACGAGCGTGATGCGGTTGAGCGGTAGCCTCGAGGGCGTATCGTTCATGGATTTTCAGCCTGTTGGTTGGGGTGACGGGCCGCCGGCGGGTTGTGCCGGCGGCGGGCGGCCTGGCCGGACCGATCGGGGGATCGACCCGTTGCGCCGGCCCGAGTTTTACCGCATCGGGGATTAACGTTCAATTAAGAGCGCGGCGGCGACTTTGCGGCCCTCGGCCATCAGGATGTTGTAGGTGCGGCAGGCCGCCTGGAAATCCATCGTCTCGACGCCGATCCGCTTCGCCGTGAGCGCCGCGACGAGCCGCGGGTGCGGGAAGCGCAGCCGCGCGCCGCTGCCGAAGATCACGAGCTCGGGCGTCGGGTCGAGCAGCATCGCGAAATGCTCGGGCGCGAGCGCGTCGAACGACGACACCGGCCATGCCTGGACCGGCGCGCCGGGCAGCACGATGACGCTCGTTTCATGGCGTTCGAGATTGACGTCGACGTAATCGGGGCCGTAGCCGGTGACGGTATTGAGCGCGCCGCTCGTGTCCTGGTGCAGTTTCAAATCGGTATTCCGCGGTTCCGTAAGGGCATGTATCGCAAGGGCCGCAGGGGCCCGGATGGCCGGTTTCGCGCGCCTGGCCACATGGGGACGCCTGACGGCGCGGGCCCGGCGCGGCTATGGTGCATTGCGAAAGTCGGCCAAAATCCGCTAAATTATAACTTTTTGGTCGCCCCCGGGCGCCACTTGCGTCGTGCGTCGCCACAAGCCGCGTCCGACCGCCCGCTTTTTTCCAGTCTAGACAGCGCGCACAGACCGGCCGCTTTCCAGTTTTGATCCCGTCCCCCCGGCCGCAAGGCCAACCCAGGAACCGTGTCGTCGTGAAACCGATTCAGAAGTCGAACAAGCTGCTCAACGTCTGCTACGACATCCGTGGCCCGGTGCTCGAGCACGCGAAGCGCCTCGAGGAAGAAGGCCACCGCATCATCAAGCTGAACATCGGCAACCTCGCGCCGTTCGGTTTCGACGCGCCGGACGAGATCATCCAGGACATGATCCGCAACCTGCCGTCGTCGTCGGGTTATTCCGATTCGAAGGGCGTGTTCTCGGCGCGCAAGGCCGTGATGCACTACACGCAGGAAAAGGGCGTCGTGGGCGTCGGCCTCGACGACATCTACATCGGCAACGGCGCGTCCGAGCTGATCGTGATGGCGACCCAGGCGCTGCTGAACGACGGCGACGAAGTGCTGCTGCCCGCACCCGACTACCCGCTGTGGACGGCCGCGGTGAGCCTGTCGGGCGGCACGCCGGTGCACTACGTGTGCGACGAGCAGAACGCGTGGATGCCCGATCTCGACGACATCCGCAGCAAGATCACGCCGAACACGAAGGCGATCGTCGTGATCAACCCGAACAACCCGACGGGCGCGCTTTACTCCGACGAATTGCTGCTCGAGCTGCTCGAGATCGCGCGCCAGCACGGGCTGATCGTGTTCGCCGACGAGGTCTACGACAAGATCGTCTACGACGGCCTCGAGCACACCGCGATGGGTTCGCTGTCGGAGGACGTGATCACCGTCACGTTCAACAGCCTGTCGAAGAGCTATCGCTCGTGCGGCTACCGCGCGGGCTGGATGGCCGTGTCGGGCCTCGGCGGCGACAACCGCCGGCGCGCGAAGGATTACCTCGAGGGGCTGGGTATCCTGTCGTCGATGCGCCTGTGCGCGAACGTGCCCGGGCAGTTCGCGATCCAGACGGCGCTCGGCGGCTACCAGAGCATCAACGAACTCATCGTGCCGAGCGGGCGCCTGTACAAGCAGCGCGAGCTCGCGTACGACATGCTGACGTCCATCCCGGGCGTGACCTGCGTGAAGCCGCAGGCCGCGCTGTACATGTTCCCGCGCCTCGACCCGAAGCTCTACCCGATCCAGAACGACCAGCAGTTCATTCTCGACCTGTTGCTCGAGGAGCGTGTGCTGCTGGTGCAGGGCACGGGTTTCAACTGGGCGACGCCGGACCACTTCCGCGTGGTCTTCCTGCCGAACCTCGACGACCTGACCGATTCGATCAACCGGATCGCACGCTTCCTCGACGGCTACCGCAAGCGCCACTCGGCCTGAGCGGCCAGGGTCACGCGGAATTCACTACTTCTTACTCATCGATCACACGCAGCATGGAACCGATCAAAGTTGGCCTGTTGGGCTTCGGCACGGTGGGCAGCGGCACCTTCACGGTGCTGCGCCGCAACCAGGAAGAAATCAAGCGACGCGCGGGGCGCGGCATCGAGGTCGCGCGCATTGCCGTGCGTAATCCGGCCAAGGCGCGGGCCGTGCTTGGCGGTGATGCCGCCGCCGCGCAGATCACCGACGATTTCAATTCGGTCGTCGACGATCCGTCGATCGCGATCATCGCCGAGATGATCGGCGGCACGGGCATCGCGCGCGAGCTCGTGCTGCGCGCGATCGCGAACGGCAAGCACGTCGTGACGGCGAACAAGGCGCTGCTCGCGGTGCACGGCACCGAGATCTTCGAGGCCGCGCGCGAAAAGGGCGTGATGGTGGCGTTCGAGGCGGCCGTCGCCGGCGGCATCCCGATCATCAAGGCGCTGCGCGAAGGCCTGACCGCGAACCGCATCCAGTACATCGCGGGCATCATCAACGGCACGACCAACTACATCCTGTCGGAAATGCGCGACCGCGGGCTCGATTTCGCGACCGCGCTGAAGGCCGCGCAGGAACTCGGCTACGCGGAAGCCGACCCGACCTTCGACATCGAAGGCGTCGACGCCGCGCACAAGGCGACGATCATGAGCGCGATCGCGTTCGGCGTGCCGGTGCAGTTCGACCGCGCTTACGTCGAGGGCATCAGCAAGCTCGACGCGACCGACATCCGCTACGCGGAAGAGCTCGGCTACCGGATCAAGCTGCTCGGCATCACGCGTCGCGCCGAAAACGGCATCGAGCTGCGCGTGCACCCGACGCTGATCCCGGAGAAGCGCCTGCTCGCGAACGTCGAGGGCGCGATGAACGCGGTCGTCGTGCACGGCGATGCGGTGGGCACGACGCTGTACTACGGCAAGGGCGCGGGCGCGGAGCCGACCGCGTCGGCGGTGGTCGCGGATCTCGTCGACGTCACGCGCCTGCATACGGCCGACCCCGAGCATCGCGTGCCGCATCTCGCGTTCCAGCCGGACAGCCTGTCGAACACGCCGATCCTGCCGATCGAGGAAGTGACGAGCGGCTACTACCTGCGCCTGCGCGTCGCCGATCAAACCGGCGTGCTGGCCGACATCACGCGCATCCTCGCCGCGTCGGGCATCTCGATCGACGCGCTGCTGCAGAAGGAGTCGGAGCAGGTCGACGACGCGAAGGGCGAAACCGACATCATCCTGATCACGCACGAAACGGTCGAGAAGAACGTCAATGCGGCGATCGCGCAGATCGAGCGCCTCGCGACGGTCGTGTCGAAGGTGACGAAGCTGCGCATGGAAGCGCTGAACTGAGGACGGAAAGCGACATGAACTACATCTCCACGCGCGGCGCCGGCATCGGCGAGCGCCATACGTTCTCCGACATCCTGCTCGGCGGTCTCGCGAAGGACGGCGGGCTCTACCTGCCGGCCGAGTATCCGCGGGTGTCCGCCGACGAGCTCGCGCGCTGGCGCACGCTGTCGTACGCGGATCTCGCGTTCGAGATCCTGTCGAAGTTCTGCGACGACGTGCCGGCCGACGACCTGCGCGCGATCACGCGCCGCACGTACACGGCCGACGTGTACCGCAACACGCGCCACGGCGAGAACGCGTCCGACATCACGCCGCTGAAGACGCTCGGCACCGAGCATGGCGCGGCGCTGTCGCTGCTCGAGCTGTCGAACGGCCCGACGCTGGCGTTCAAGGACATGGCGATGCAGTTGCTCGGCAACCTGTTCGAGTACACGCTCGCGAAGCACGGCGAAGCGCTGAACATCCTCGGCGCGACGTCGGGCGACACGGGCAGCGCGGCCGAATACGCGATGCGCGGCAAGGCCGGCGTGCGCGTGTTCATGCTGTCGCCGCACAAGAAGATGAGCGCGTTCCAGACGGCCCAGATGTTCAGCCTGCAGGACCCGAACATCTTCAATCTCGCGGTGGAAGGCGTGTTCGATGACTGCCAGGACATCGTGAAGGCCGTGTCGAACGATCACGCGTTCAAGGCGCAGCAGAAGATCGGCACGGTCAATTCGATCAACTGGGCGCGCGTCGTCGCGCAGGTCGTGTACTACTTCAAGGGCTACTTCGCGGCGACGCAGTCCAACGACGAGCGCGTGTCGTTCACGGTGCCGTCGGGCAACTTCGGCAACGTCTGCGCGGGCCACATCGCGCGGATGATGGGGCTGCCGATCGCGAAGCTCGTGGTCGCGACCAACGAGAACGACGTGCTCGACGAGTTCTTCCGCACGGGCGCGTATCGCGTGCGCAGCGCCGAGAATACGTATCACACGAGCAGCCCGAGCATGGACATCTCGAAGGCGTCGAATTTCGAGCGTTTCGTGTTCGACCTGCTCGGTCGCGATCCGGCGCGCGTGATGCAGCTGTTCCGCGACGTCGAGGAGAAGGGCGGTTTCGATCTCGCGGCGAGCGGCGATTTCGCGCGCGTCGCCGAGTTCGGCTTCGTGTCGGGCCGCAGCAGCCACGCTGACCGGATCGCGACGATTCGCGACGTGTTCTCGCGTTACGACACGATGATCGACACGCACACGGCCGATGGCGTGAAGGTCGCACGCGAGCACCTGGATGCCGGCGTGCCGATGGTCGTGCTCGAGACGGCGCAGCCGATCAAGTTCGGCGAGACGATCCGCGAGGCGCTCGATCGCGAAGCCGAGCGGCCGGCCGCGTTCGACGGGCTCGAGGCGCTGCCGCAGCGCTTCGAGGTCGTGAAGGCCGATGCCCGGCAGGTGAAGGACTTCATCGTCGCCCATACGGGTGCATGACGCACGGCCGGGCCCGCGGGCCCGGCTGCGCGGGACGGCCGGAACGCCGATTCGTCGAACGGATCGGGGTTCCGGCCGTTTCGTTTGGCGCCCGGGCATGGCCTGTCGCGCGAAACAAGTGCCAGACCCGCGCGTTCGCGCCGATCACAGTTTTCGCATGTCCGCCATATCGCGCGCCGGTGCGACGGCGTCGCTACAATGACGTATTGACTCCAACGATCCCCGATTCCATCGATGTCGAACCCGAATCCCGCGGCGCCCCGCGCGCCGATGCTGTCGACCGCCGAGGCGCTCGCCGCGCTGCTCGATGCCGCGAAGCCGCTGCCCGGCGCGGAGACCGTCGCCACGCTCGATGCGCTCGGCCGCGTGCTGGCCGCCGACGTGAGCTCGCCGCTCGACGTGCCGCCGATGCATACGAGCGCGATGGACGGCTATGCGGTGCGCGTCGCCGACCTGCTGCACGGCGATCGGCGGTTGCCGGTGTCGCAGCGCATTCCGGCCGGCCATCCGGCTGGGCCGCTCGCGGCCGGCACGGCCGCGCGGATCTTCACCGGCGCGACGGTGCCGCCCGGCGCCGACGCGGTCGTGATGCAGGAGCAGGCATCGGCCGACGGCGACGCGGTCGAGATCCTGCACACGCCGAAGGCCGGTGAATGGATCACCGCGCAGGGCGCGGACATCCGCCAGGGTTCGGTGATCCTGCCGGCCGGCACGCGGCTCACGCCGCAGGCGCTCGGTCTGGCTGCATCGGTCGGCTGCGCGCAGCTGTCGGTCGCACGGCGGATTCGCGTCGCGGTGTTCTTCACCGGCGACGAACTGACGATGCCGGGCGAGCCGCTGAAGCCCGGCGCGATCTACAACTCGAACCGCTTCACGCTGCGCGGGTTGCTGGAGCGGCTCGGCTGCCACGTGACCGACTACGGGATCGTGCCCGATTCGCTCGCCGCGACGCGCGACACGCTGCGCGAGGCCGCGCGCGATCACGACGTGATCCTGACGAGCGGCGGCGTATCGGTCGGCGACGAGGATCACGTGAAGCCCGCCGTCGAGGCCGAAGGGCGGCTCGCGCTGTGGCAGATCGCGATGAAGCCCGGCAAGCCGCTCGCGTACGGCGCGGTGCGCCGCGGCGACGAGCGTGCGGACGCGCACTTCATCGGCTTGCCCGGCAACCCCGTGTCGAGCTTCGTCACGTTCCTGCTGTTCGTGCGGCCGTTCCTGCTGCGCCTGTCCGGCGTGCGTGACGTCGCGCCGCGCGCACTGTCGCTGCGTGCGGACTTTTCGCAAGGCAAGAGCGACCGGCGCAACGAATTCCTGCGTGCGCGCGTCAACGCGGCCGGCGGGCTCGACCTGTTTCCGAACCAGAGCTCGGCGGTGCTGACGTCGACGGTCTGGGGCGACGGCCTGATCGACAACCCGCCGCAGCACGTGATCAGCGCCGGCGAGACCGTCCGTTTCATTCCGTTTTCCGAACTGCTGTCGTAACGCGACGGCTTCCCGAACCATGAAGATTCAGCTGAAATTTTTTGCAAGCGTGCGCGAGGCACTGGGTGTCGCCGACGAAGCGGCAACCGTGCCGGACAGCGTGACGACCGTCGGCGACGTGCGCGCCTGGTTGCGCGTGCGCGGCGGCGTATGGGCCGAGACGCTCGCCGAGGGGCGCGCGCTGCGCATGGCCTGCAACCACGAGATGACCGATCCCGACACGCGGCTCACCGAAGGCTGCGAGGTCGCGTTCTTTCCGCCGGTGACGGGCGGCTGAGGGGCGCGCGATGGCAACGGTACGAGTCCAGGCCGACGATTTCGATCTGAATGCCGAAGTCGCGGCATTGCGCGCGCGCAACCCGAAGATCGGCGCCGTCGCGTGTTTCGTCGGCACGGTGCGCGACCTGAACGAAGGCGATTCGGTTGCCGCGATGGAGCTCGAGCACTATCCGGGGATGACCGAGAAGGCGCTCGAGAAGATTGCCGCCGAGGCCGGCCGGCGCTGGCCGGGCATCGACGTCGCGATCGTGCATCGCGTCGGCAGGCTGCTGCCGCTCGACCAGATCGTGATGGTCGCGACGGTCGCGCCGCACCGCGGCGATGCATTCGCGTCGTGCGAATTCGTGATGGACTATCTGAAGACCGAGGCGCCGTTCTGGAAGAAGGAAACGACGCCGGACGGCGAGCGCTGGGTCGATGCGCGCAGCACCGACGATGCCGCGCTCGCGCGCTGGGGCGTCGAGTCGGGCAATACGCCGCGCTAGGCAGTGCGTCGATCTGCCGCGGGTGGTGCGCCCGGCGTCACGGGCCGCGCGTCACGCGTCCGGGTCGGCACTGCGTCCGACGATCTTCGTCGGAAACGGTTCGCCGCGGGCACGCGACGGTAGCGCGTGCGGATCGTCGCCCGCGTCGCGGCGGCGCGGCGCGATCGCATCGAGCAGCGCCTGCTGCTCGGGCGGAATCCGATAATCCCAGCCGAACCGGCTCAACTGCAGGCTCTGGGCGATCCGCAGCGCGGGCGCCATGAAGCGGATCGCCGCGGGCGGCGCGTAGCGCGCCTCGACGGTCCTCAGGAACAGCGCCAGCCAGCGGCTGAAATGGGCCGGCTCGATCCCGTCGAGCGGCTGATGCGCCTGCTGCACGTTGCCGCGATAGCCTTTGGTGCCGAGCACGAGGCTCGACCAGAACGTGACCATCTTCGGCAGGTGGTCGTCCCAGCGGCCGGCCAGCTTCGCGTCGAACACGGGTCCGAGCAGCGGGTCGGCGCGCACGCGGTCGTAGAACGCGTAGACGAGCGCGCGGATGTTGTCTTCGGTCGGCTCGGTGTCGCGAGGGCGGGCCGGTGCGGTTTCGGGCGAGGCGGGCAGGGCATTCATGGCAAAAAGGGGCCGGTAGATCGGAGTGCTGACGGGCAGTGGCGGGAGGGCAGGCAGGACGCCGGTCGGATTTTGTCGCAAAATAGCGTCCAATACCCGCTGAAAAACGCGCAAGTGTCATGCATCTTATTGCGCGCACGCGATCCCGGCAACCCGGGGTCGCGGAACGGGACCGTCAGCCGGCCCCCGCACGCCCCGCGATCGGCCCGGCCCGCGTCATCGGGGCACGATCGATCATTTCCGTATCCGTCCATGAGACTCACTGACTACACCGACTATTCGCTGCGCGTGATGCTGTACCTTGCCGTGCGCGGCGAGGGGCTCGCGACGATCCAGGAGATCTCGGATGCCTACGGCATCTCGAAGAACCATCTGATGAAAGTCGTGCAGCAGCTCGGCGAGCTGGGATGGGTCGACACGGTTCGCGGCCGCAACGGCGGGCTGCGGCTCTTCCCGGCATCGCTCGAGTTGACGGTCGGCCAGGTCGTGCGCGCGACCGAGAGCGACTTCGCGCTGGTCGGCTGTTTCGCGACCGACGGCGGCGAATCGCGCGGCTGCGTGATCGAGCCGCGGTGCCGCCTGAAAGGCGTGCTGGCGGCCGCGCGCGATGCGTTCTTCGCCGAGCTCGACCGTCACCGGCTCGGCGAGCTGGCCGAGCCCGCGTCGCCGCTCGCGGCGCTGCTCGGCATCCGTCCGGTCGTGCCCGTGCGTGCCGAATCGTCGCCGGACGACCCATCGGCGACCGCCGAGCCGCCGTCGGCGGCCGGCTGACGCGCGCGCGCCGCGTCCCGCGATCCGAACGCGGCCTGTCCGGGGCCGCTTCCGGCCTATCCAGCAATTTTTGCGCTGAATCAACCCGAATTTGGCTTGAAAGCCGCATAACCATCCTTATCTTGGTGTTAATCGAAAATTGGAGGTCTCGACTAAATGAGAATCGACAAGCTCACCACCAAGTTCCAGGAAGCACTCGCGGACGCGCAAAGCCTCGCGGCAGGCCGCGACAATCAATACATCGAACCCGTTCACGTCCTCGCGGCGCTGGTCGCGCAGCAGGACGGGTCCGCGCGCTCGCTGATGTCGCGCGCGGGTGTTCACGTGCAGGCGCTGCAAGGCGCGCTGAACGAAGCCATTTCGCGCCTGCCGCAAGTGACGGGCACGGGCGGCGACATCCAGATCGGCCGTGAACTGGCCGGGCTGCTGAACCAGGCCGACAAAGAAGCGCAGAAGCTCAACGACACGTTCATCGCGAGTGAAATGTTCCTGCTCGCCGCGTCCGACGACAAGGGCGAAGCCGGCAAGCTCGCGCGCCAGCACGGCCTCACGCGCAAGGCGCTCGAAGCCGCGATCGCCGCGGTGCGCGGCGGCTCGCAGGTGCATAGCCAGGATGCGGAAAGCCAGCGCGAGGCGCTGAAGAAGTACACGGTCGACCTGACCGAGCGGGCCCGTGCGGGCAAGCTCGATCCGGTGATCGGCCGCGACGACGAAATCCGCCGCTCGATCCAGATCCTGCAGCGCCGCACCAAGAACAACCCGGTGCTGATCGGCGAGCCGGGCGTCGGCAAGACCGCGATCGTCGAAGGGCTCGCGCAACGGATCGTCAACGGCGAAGTGCCGGAGACGCTGAAGGGCAAGCGCGTGCTGTCGCTCGACATGGCGGCGCTGCTCGCCGGCGCGAAGTATCGCGGTGAATTCGAGGAGCGCCTGAAGGCCGTGCTCAACGACATCGCGAAGGACGAAGGCCGGACGATCGTCTTCATCGACGAAATCCACACGATGGTCGGTGCGGGCAAGGCCGAAGGCGCGATGGATGCGGGCAACATGCTGAAGCCGGCGCTGTCGCGCGGCGAGCTGCACTGCATCGGCGCGACCACGCTCGACGAATACCGCAAGTACATCGAGAAGGACGCCGCGCTCGAACGCCGCTTCCAGAAGGTGCTCGTCGACGAGCCGAGCGTCGAGGCGACGATCGCGATCCTGCGCGGGCTGCAGGAGAAGTACGAACTGCACCACGGCGTCGACATTACCGACCCGGCGATCGTCGCCGCGGCCGAGCTGTCGCACCGCTACATCACCGACCGCTTCCTGCCCGACAAGGCGATCGACCTGATCGACGAAGCCGCTTCGAAGATCAAGATGGAAATCGATTCGAAGCCCGAAGAGATGGACAAGCTCGACCGCCGGCTGATCCAGCTGAAGATCGAGCGCGAGGCCGTGAAGAAGGAGCAGGACGAAGCGTCGCAGAAGCGCCTGCAGCTGATCGAGGAAGAGATCGAGCGCCTCGGCCGCGAGTACGCGGACCTGGAAGAGATCTGGACCGCCGAGAAGGCCGCGGTGCAGGGCAGCGCACAGCTCAAGGAAGAGATCGAGAAGGTGCGCGCGGACATCGCGAGGCTGCAGCGTGACGGCAAGCTGGAGAAGGTCGCCGAGTTGCAGTACGGCAAGCTGCCGCAGCTCGAGGCGCAGCTGAAGCAGGTCACGCAGGCCGAAGAGCAGGAGCAGCACAACCCGACGCGTCCGCGCCTGTTGCGCACGCAGGTCGGCGCCGAGGAAATCGCGGAAGTCGTGTCGCGCTCGACCGGGATCCCCGTGTCGCGGATGATGCAGGGCGAACGCGAGAAGCTGCTGCACATCGAGGAAAAGCTGCACGAGCGCGTGGTCGGGCAGGACGAGGCGATCAGTGCGGTGGCCGATGCGATCCGTCGTTCGCGCGCGGGTCTCGCCGATCCGAACCGTCCGTACGGCTCGTTCCTGTTCCTCGGCCCGACGGGCGTCGGCAAGACCGAGCTGTGCAAGGCGCTGGCGTCGTTCCTGTTCGATTCGGAAGAGCACCTGATCCGCATCGACATGAGCGAGTTCATGGAGAAGCACAGCGTCGCCCGGCTGATCGGCGCGCCGCCGGGTTATGTCGGCTACGAAGAAGGCGGTTACCTGACGGAAGCCGTGCGTCGCAAGCCGTACAGCGTGATCCTGCTCGACGAGATCGAGAAGGCGCACCCGGACGTGTTCAACGTGCTGCTGCAGGTGCTCGACGACGGCCGCATGACGGACGGGCAGGGGCGGACGGTCGACTTCAAGAACACGGTGATCGTGATGACGTCGAACCTCGGCTCGCAGGTGATCCAGGCGATGACGGGCGCGCCGCAGGAAGAGATCAAGGACGCGGTGTGGCTCGAGGTGAAGCAGCATTTCCGCCCCGAGTTCCTGAACCGGATCGACGACGTCGTCGTGTTCCATGCGCTCGACCGCAGCAACATCGAGTCGATCGCGAAGATCCAGCTCGCCCGCCTGCACGACCGGCTCGCGAAGCTCGACATGGCGCTCGACGTGTCGCCGGCGGCGCTCGAACAGATCGGCAAGGTCGGCTACGATCCGCTGTTCGGCGCGCGGCCGCTGAAGCGCGCGATCCAGCAGGAGATCGAGAACCCGGTCGCGAAGCTGATCCTCGCGGGCCGTTTCGGTCCGAAGGACGTGATTCCGGTCGACGTCAACGACGGCAAGTTCGTGTTCGACCGCGTCGTTCACTGATCGCCTGCCATCGGTTGCCCGCCCGGTTCGCGCCGGGCGCGCAAAAACAAACACCCCGCCTCGGCGGGGTGTTTGCTTATGGGGCGGCCGAACGGGCCGCCGCGCGGGCCGGGACGCTCAGCCCTGCTTGTTGCCGCCGAACATGCCGGCGAGCTGCGTGAGCGTGCCGAGCACGTTCGACGTGTCGACCTGGCCGCCGGCCGGCACTTCGCCGTTCGGCGTCGCGCCGTTGACCACGTGCGGCAGCACCTGCGCGAGGATCGACGAGGCCTGCGACGGGTCGATGCCGACCTTGCTCGCGAGCGAGCCGACGACGTCGGAGCCCAGCACGTTCTGCAGCGTGTCGGCCGAGATCGGCTGGTTTTCGCCGTTGCCGACCCACGAACCGATGATGTCGCCGGCGCCACCGGCCTTGAATTTCTCGATCAGGCCGTTCAGGCCGCCCGGCTGGTTGTTGATGAATTCGAGCGCGGTGGTGATCAGCGCGCTTTGCGAGTTGCCGCCGGCCTGGCCGCCGATCAGACCGCCAACGATGTCGAGGAGACCCATGGTTCTTCACCTTCACTGAAAAGGGCGCCGTGACGACGGCGCCCGTTGAACGAATGCCGCGCGCACGCCGTCGCGCGCGCGGCGCACATCAGGCGCCCGACGCCGCGGCGGCGGAGGCTGCCTTGTCCTTCTTGCTCTTCTTCTTCGAACCCTTCGTCGCCTTCGTGGACGACGCGGCGGCCGGGGCGCTCGCACCCGCGTCGGCGGATGCCGCCGCCGCTGCCGCTGCCTTTTCCTTCTTCGATGCGCGCTTCGCCTTGGCCGGCTTCGCCGCCGCATCCGGTGCGCTGGCCGCCGGGGCCGGCGTCGCAGCCGTCGTGCCGGCCGTCGCGGTCGTGGACGTCGACGCGGTGCCCGCCGAGGTCGTGGCCGGCGTGGTGGCCGGTGCCGTTGCGGCCGGCTTCGACAGCTTGACGCCCTTCGGCGGCGTCGACGAGCCGCCGATCGTCAGGCCGTTTTCCTCCAGATGCCCGACCGACTTCGTGCCGAGACCCTTCACGCGGTTCGCGAGATCGTCGGCGTCCTTGAACGGGCCGTTCTTGGTGCGTTCGTCGATGATCGCCTTCGACTTCACGGGCCCGAGACCCTTCACGGATTCGAGCGCGGCCTGGTCGGCCGTGTTGACTTCGACGGCCGCGGCAAGGCCGGCGGCAAGCGACAGCGACAGCGCGACGAACAGCATCAGCAGCTTTTTCAGCATGGCAAAGGCTCCCTGGTTCTGACGGATGAATGGCTGTTGCAACGGACGGCGGGGCGCGAGGTGGCCGGGCGTCGCCGTTAAGCATAGGACAAATGCGTGCCCTTTTTAAGACAGGCTGACTGAATCTTGCTGAAGGCTTGCGGTGCTGTAAAGGCCGAAACCCGCGCCGGGCGCCGCTTTTGACCATTGTTTACGGTGTCGCCGGGGGCGAGCGGATCGTCGTCGCGCTGGCCGTGCGATCACGCTTGACTTAGAGTGAACTCTAACTCCTAACCTTGTTCCTGCCATGTCGAAAACCGTATCCCCATCCTCCTCCGCCGGTCCGCTGACGATCGGGCAAGTCGCCGAACTGACGGGCGTGTCGACGCACACGTTGCGGTACTACGAGCAGGCCGGGCTGCTGCGCGCGATTTCGCGCACGGCGGCCGGGCACCGGCTCTATGCGCCGGCCGACCTTGCCGGGCTGGCCTTCGTGATGCGCCTGAAGGCGACCGGCATGCCGATCGCGCAGATCCAGGCGTTCGCGGTGCTGCGCGAGCAGGGCGAGTCGACGTTCGGCGCGCGGCGCGACTTGCTGGTCGCGCATCGCGACGCGGTGCGCGCGCATATCGCGGAGCTGCAGGCGAACCTCGATGCGATCGGCGACAAGATCGCGTACTACGAGGCGCAGGAACGGGAAACGGAACGACGGGCGAAACCTTCTCTCTCTTTATCGGAACAGGACGGACACGATGGAACGACTCGTTGAGGATCGCTACACGCGCGGCTGGAACAAACTGAAGGAAATCGACGGCGAAGCGGGCGAACGCGTGATCGCGGCGCTGGCGCCGATCGCGCCGGACTTCGCGCGGCTCCTGGTCGAATTCAGCTTCGGCGACATCTACAGCCGGCCGCAGCTCGACCTGAAAGCGCGCGAAATCGCGACGATCGCGGCGCTGGCCGCGCTCGGCAACGCGCAGCCGCAGTTGAAGGTGCATATCGAGGCCGCGCTGAACGTCGGCTGCACGCGCGACGAGATCGTCGAGGTGTTCATGCAGATGGCCGTGTATGCGGGGATGCCGGCCGCGCTGAACGCGTTGTTTGCCGCGCACGAGGTGTTCAAGCGGCGCGACGAAACGGCCGGCGTGACGGACGATGCGAACGAAGCGGCCGGGCAGCCCGCATGACGGAGCGTGCGCCCGCGCGTCACGCGCGGTGCGGTGCGACGATCCGGTACTTCGCGATGCGCCGGTACAGCGTCGCGCGCGACATGCCGAGCGCCTGCGCGGCCGCGTCGGGCCGCCAGCGATGCGCGGTGAGCGCGGCGACGATGCGGCCGCGTTCGTCGTCGGGCAGTGCGCCCGGCGGAGCACCGCCGAGTTGAGCGGCGAGCTCGGCCGGCAGGTCGCGCCGCGTCACGCGCGCGGCGTCGCACACCGCGCACGCGTAGCGCAGGACGTTGCGCAGTTGCCGCACGTTGCCGGGCCACGCGTACGCGGCGAGGTGTTCGGCGAGCGTCGGATCGAGCGTGAGCACGTGGCCGGTCGCCTGCGCTTCCTCGGCGAACACGGCGGCAATCACGTCGCGCACGTCCGTGCGTGCGCGCAGCGGCGGCAGTTCGAACGTCGCGCCGCTCAGGCGGTAGTACAGGTCTTCGCGGAAGGTCCCGTCGGCCACCATCCGCGCGAGATCGCGGTGCGTCGCGCAGATCACGTCGAGATCGACGCGCACGGGCGTATCGCTGCCGAGCGGCACGACCTCGCCGTCGGCGAGGACGCGCAGCAGGCGCGTCTGCAGCGCGAGCGGCATGTCGCCGATTTCATCGAGAAACAGCGTGCCGCCGTCGGCGAGCGCGATCTTGCCGCGCGCGCCGTGCTTGCGTGCGCCGGTGAACGCACCGGCCGCATAACCGAACAGTTCGCTCTCGATCAGCGCATCGGGCAGCGCGCCGCAGTTGACGGCGACGAACGGCCGCGCGCGCCGTGCGCCGGCGTCGTGGATCGCGCGGGCGAACACCTCCTTGCCCGCACCGGTTTCGCCGAGCACGAGAATCGGCAGCCGTTTGCTCGCGACCCGCAGCGCGAGTTCGGCCTGTTGCGCGATATGCGCATCGCTGCTGTGCAGGAACGGCGTCAGCGCGCCGACGTTGCGCGGCGCGGTGCCCGCGCGGCGCGATACGGTGCCGGGCTCGCGGCCCGCGCGTCGTAGCGGCGCCCGCAACCGCGCATAGAGCGGTGCGCCGGTGGCGCGCAGCCGCAGCGCGACGATCGTATCGAGCCGCGCGGCATCGCGCAGCGGCATCTCGGTCGCGTCGAAGATCTCGTCGATGTGGCGCGGCTCGCGCAGCGCCGGCAGCGTGTCGCGTGCCTGCCGGTTCGCGGCGACGATGTTGCCGCATTCGTCGAATGCGATCATCCATTCCGGTTGCGCCTCGACGTAGTGACGGTTCGGATGCCCGAACAGGATCCAGTGCTGCGCGGTGCTGTGCACGAAGTAGCCGTCCTCGATCAGCGCCGCGCTTTGCCGCACGAGCTGGTAGACGAGGCGCTGGCTGTCGCGGCCGTCGGGCGAATGCACGGCCGACGCGTCGAGCACGCCGATCAGTTCGCCGCCCGGCGAGAAGATCGGCGCGGCGCTGCAGGTGAGCGTCGTGAACGCCGCGCGAAAGTGATCGGTCTTGTGCACGGTGATCGGCGCGAGATCGGTCAGCACGCTCGCGACGCCGCAGGTGCCTTCCTCGCTTTCCGACCAGCACGAGCCGATGTGCAGCCCCGCATGGCGGAAGTCGTTGCGGCGCTCGCGGTCGATCCGGTAGTCGATCGTCACGCCATGCGCGTCGGTCAGCATCACGCAGTAGTCGGCGACGCGGATCATGTCGTGCAGCCGCGTCAGGCATTGGCCCGACGCGCGCAGGAACGCCTCTTCCTTGTCGCGCACTTCGCGCAGCTCGGCCGCGGTCAGCACACGCGGGCCGATCGACGAAGCGGGGTCGAGACGGTAGCGCTCCAGCGACCGTTGCCACGACGACACGAGGCGCGCGGAGTCGGCCGGCGCGGGCAGGCGTCCGGCGAGCGCGCCGAGCACGCGGTCGGCGTGCTGGGCCTGGGGAACGGCGTAGGGCATGGTCGGCTCCGGTTCCGTACGGCGGGGAATGCGATGTTCTTGTAGCACATCCCGTTCGGCGGATCACATTGCATCGCAGCACGCGGCCGGCGTGAGACGTTCGTCTCACCGGTCGCTCGCCGTGTCTCGCGCGCGTGAGACATCCGCATGCACGGCGCACGGTGGCCGTCCGGCCGGCCGACGCCCGCGTCGAGCCGCGCGCGTGCGAGGTTTGCGGGCAGGGCGGCGCGCAAGCGCAGAGGCCGGGGCGATCGTTTCGTCGCATCGGCTGCGTGAGACGCACGGGCGGATTCGCCAGGTGCCGTGTCGTCACGGTCACGAAGCGCGAACGCGTGCCTGCCTGTCGCGCCAGTGTGCACGCGGGTTCCGCGGTCGTCGCAGCGACGATGGCACGCCGCTTGCAGAGATCACGGGCAAGCCGATGCGGTCGCGTCGGCGACGACGATCCGCCGCCCGTCGATGGCAGCGGACGACACAGACCGGGCCGGCATGGCCGGTCCACTGGATGGAGACGAACCCGTGACGACGCCCGTTACCGTCGGCGTGATCGCGAACCCCGCATCGGGGCGCGACATCCGCCGCCTCACGACGCATGCATCCGTGTTTCCGACGGCCGAGAAGGCGAACATGATCGTGCGCCTGCTGGCCGGCCTCGGTGCGATGGGCGTCGAGCGCGTGCTGACGCTGCGCGACCGCACGGGCATCGCGACGCTGCTACTGCGCGCGATCGACACGCATCGCGCGGTCGCGCCGCACGAACGCTGGCCCGAGGTCGAGTTCGTCGACCTGCCGATCACCGATACCGTCGCCGACACGCAGGCCGGCGCCGCGTACCTGCACCGGATGGAAGTCGCGCTGATCGTCGTGCTCGGCGGCGACGGTACCCATCGCGCGGTGGCCGCGCATTGCGGCGCGACGCCGCTCGTCGCGCTGTCCACCGGCACCAACAATGCGTTTCCCGAACATCGCGAGGCGACCGTCGCCGGCGTCGCGGCAGGGCTCGCCGCGACCGGCGCCGTGCCCGCCGAGGTCGCGTTCGTGCGCAACAAGCGGCTCGTCGTGCGCTGTGCGGCGGGCGCGCAGCCGGGGCGCGAGGAGATCGCGCTCGTCGACGTGTGCGCCGCGCGGCAGCGCTTCATCGGCGCACGTGCGATCTCCGGGTCCGACGACCTCGACGCGCTCTACCTGACCTTCGCGGAACCGGACGGCATCGGGCTGTCCGCGCTCGGCGGCGCGTGGGCGCCGCTCGAACGCAGCGCGCCGCACGGGCTTGCGATGCGCTTCGCGGAAGCCGGCAACGCAGCCGGCACGCCGCTCGTCGCGCCGATCGCGCCGGGGCGCGTCGATCGCGTCGTGATGCGCAGTTGCGAGCGGCTCGAGCCGGACACGTGGCAGGTGATTCCGTTCGAACGCGGCACGCTCGCGTTCGACGGCGAGCGCGAGATCGAGGTCGCGCGCGGCGAGCGCTACGAAATCTCGCTCGACTGGCGCGGACCGCTGACGGTCGACGTCGGCCGCACGCTGCGCTACGCGTCGTCGCGGCAATTGCTGCGCAGCGCCGGCGCGTGGCGCGACTGAGCATCCGGTTTGATGCAGGACGCTTCGCCATCCAGCACGATTTTCAAGGAGACATCGTCATGACAACCGTTCTCGAAGGACAGGTCGCCATCGTCACCGGCGGCGCGCGCGGCATCGGCCGCGGCATCGCGCTGACGCTTGCCGGCGCGGGCGCCGACATCCTGCTGGCCGACCTGCTCGACGACGCGCTCGACGCCACCGCGCGCGAGGTGCGTGCGCTCGGCCGCCGGGCGGCGGTCGCGAAGGTCGACGTCACGCAGACCGCGCAGGTCGACGCGATGGTCGCGCAGGCGCTCGCCGAACTCGGCGGGCTCGACATCCTCGTGAACTGCGCGGGCGTGATCAGCATTCATCCGGTCGCCGAACTGACCGAGCGCGACTGGGATGTCGTGATGGACGTGAACGCGAAGGGCACGTTCCTCGGTTGCCGCGCGGCGCTCGCGCACCTGAAGGCACAGGGTCGCGGCCGGATCATCAACGTCGCGTCGATCGCGGGCAAGGAGGGTTTTCCGAATCTCGCGCACTACAGCGCATCGAAATTCGCGGTCGTCGGCTTCACCAACGCGCTCGCGAAGGAGCTTGCGCGCGACGGCGTGACCGTCAACGCGATCTGCCCCGGCATCGTCCGGACCGACATGTGGGACCGGCTGTCCGACGCATGGAAGACCGACGGCGAAACGGTCGAGCAATCGTGGCAGCGGCACCAGTTGACGCTGATCCCGCAGGGCCGCGCGCAGACGCCGGAGGACATGGGCCGGCTCGCGCTGTTCTTCGCGACGATGGACAACGTGACGGGCCAGGCCGTGAACGTCGACGGCGGTTTCACGTTCCATTGACGGCCGCCGGCCGTGCAATCCGCCGCCGCGGCACGGACGCGGCGGCATTCGCAGTCAAACCTACCAGGAGACACACATGACCGCTTCGACCCAGCTCAGCAGGGACACGCTGCTGGACGCCTACCGGCTGATGCGCACGATCCGCGAATTCGAGGAGCGCCTGCACGTCGAATTCGCGACCGGCGAGATTCCCGGCTTCGTTCACCTGTACGCGGGCGAGGAGGCGTCCGCGGTCGGCACGATGCTGCATCTCGGCCTCGCCGATTACGTTGCCACCACGCACCGCGGTCACGGCCATTGCATCGCGAAGGGCGTCGACGTGCACGGGATGATGGCCGAGATCTACGGCAAGAAGACGGGCGTCTGCCACGGCAAGGGCGGCTCGATGCACATCGCCGACCTGTCGATGGGGATGCTCGGCGCGAACGGGATCGTCGGCGCGGGCGGCCCGCTCGTGTGCGGCGCGGCGCTCGCGGCGAAGCACAAGAAGACGGGCGGTGTCGGCGTGTGCTTCTTCGGCGACGGCGCGTCGAACCAGGGCGTGATCTTCGAATCGATGAACCTGGCGTCGGTGTGGCGCCTGCCCGCGATCTTCGTCGCCGAAAACAACGGTTACGCGGAAGCGACGTCGTCGAGCTGGTCGGTCGCGACCGACAACATCGCCGACCGCGCGAACGGGTTCGGGATGCCGGGCGTGATCGTCGACGGCTTCGACTTCTTCGCGGTGCACGAAGCGCTCGGCGAAGCCGTCGAGCGCGCGCGCAACGGCGGCGGCCCGACGCTGGTCGAGGTGAAGTTCACGCGCTATTTCGGCCATTTCGAAGGCGATGCGCAAACCTACCGCGCGCCGGGCGAGGTACAGAAGCTGCGCGACGAGAAGGACTGCCTGAAGCATTTCGAGACGCGTGTCGTGCGCGCCGAAGCGCTGACGACGGCCGACCTGCGCGCGGTCGACGCGCAGGTCAAGGCGCTGATCGACGACGCGGTCGCGCAGGCGAAGGCCGCGCCGGTGCCGGATGCCGCCGACCTGCTGGCCGACGTCTACGTGTCGTATCCGTGAGCGCGGCCTGACATCGCGGCCGGCACGGCAAACCGAACATTCCAGGAGACAGACATGGCAAGGAAGATCACTTATTCGCAGGCGATCAACGAAGCGCTCGCGCAGGAAATGGCGCGCGACGACAGCGTGATCGTGATGGGCGAGGACAACGCGGGCGGCGCGGGCGCGCCGGGCGAGGACGACGCATGGGGCGGCGTCCTCGGCGTGACGAAAGGGCTGTTCCACAAGTTTCCGGGCCGCGTGCTCGATACGCCGCTGTCGGAGGGCGGCTACATCGGCGCGGCGGTCGGCGCGGCCGCATGCGGGATGCGGCCCGTCGCGGAACTGATGTTCATCGATTTCATGGGCGTGTGCTTCGACCAGATCTTCAACCAGGCCGCGAAATTCCGCTACATGTTCGGCGGCAAGGCCGTGACGCCGGTCGTGATTCGCGCGATGTACGGCGCCGGGTTGCGCGCGGCCGCCCAGCACTCGCAGATGCTGACGTCGCTGTTCACGCACATTCCCGGGCTGAAGGTCGTGTGCCCGTCGACGCCGTACGACGCCAAGGGGCTGCTGATCCAGGCGATCCGCGACAACGATCCCGTGATCTTCCTCGAACACAAGCTGCTCTATACGCGCGAAGGCGACGTGCCGGAGGAGTCCTATGCGATTCCATTCGGCGAGGCGAACGTGGTTCGCGACGGTGACGACGTGACGATCGTCACGTACGGCCGGATGGTGCATCTCGCGATGGACGCGGCCGCGAAGCTCGCGAAGGACGGCATCCAGTGCGACGTGATCGACCTGCGCACGACGTCGCCGCTCGACGAGGAGACGATTCTCGAAAGCGCCGAACGCACAGGGCGCGTGGTGGTCGTCGACGAAGCGAATCCGCGCTGCTCGATCGCGACCGACATCGCCGCGCTCGTCGCGCAGCGCGCGTTCCATTCGCTGAAGGCGCCGATCGGGCTCGTCACCGCGCCGCATACGCCGGCGCCGTTCGCGAGCGTGCTGGAAGACCTGTACATCCCGTCCGCCGATGCGATTGCGCAGGCGGTCCTGAAGACGAGGAGCTGACACGATGTCGATTCACATGATCACGATGCCCAAGTGGGGGCTGTCGATGGAGCAGGGGCAGGTCAACGGCTGGCTGAAGGCGATCGGCGAACGCGTGACGAAGGGCGATGAGCTGCTCGAGGTCGAGACCGACAAGATCTCGTCGGGCGTCGAGTGCGCGTTCGACGGCACGCTGCGCCGGCAGGTCGCGCAGGAAGGCGAGACGCTGCCGGTCGGCGCGCTGCTCGGCGTCGTCGCGGCCGCCGAGGCGAGCGATGCCGACATCGATGCGGCGATCGCCGACTTCCAGCGCGATTTCGTGCCGAGCGCCGCCACCGACGAGGCTGCCGGCCCGCAGCCCGAGAAGGCGCAGATCGGCGGCCGCACTGTGCGCTTCCTGAAGCTCGGCGACGGGGCAGGCACGCCTGCCGTGCTGATCCACGGTTTCGGCGGCGACCTGAACAACTGGCTGTTCAATCACGCGGATCTCGCCGCGCACCGGCCGGTGTGGGCGCTCGACCTGCCCGGTCACGGCGAGTCGGGCAAGGCGCTCGATACGGGCAGCCTCGACGAACTCGCCGATACGGTGCTCGCGCTGCTCGATGCGCAGCACATCGAGCACGCGCACCTGATCGGCCATTCGATGGGCGGCGCGGTCGCGATGGCGGCGGCCGAGCGCGCGCCGCAACGGGTCGCGTCGCTGACGCTGATCGCGAGCGCGGGGCTCGGCACCGACATCAACCGTGCCTACATCGACGGTTTCGTCGCCGGCAACAGCCGCAACACGCTGAAGCCGCACCTCGGCGCGCTGTTCGCCGACCACGCGCTGGTGACGCGGCAGCTCGTCGAGGATCTCGTCAAGTACAAGCGGCTCGAAGGCGTGCAGGCCGCACTGGAGAAGATCGCGAACGCCGCGTTCGACGGCGCCGCCCAGCGGCGCGTGTTCCGCGACCGGCTCGCGACGCTTGCGCCGCGCACGCTCGTGATCTGGGGCGAGCGCGACCAGGTGATTCCCGCCCAGCATGCGCGGGGCCTGCCTGACGGCGTGCGTGCCGAGGTGATCGCCGGCAGCGGGCACATGGTGCAGATGGAGGCGGCCGCCGACGTGAACCGCCTGATCGTCGCGTTTCTCGGAGCGTGACGATGGCTGCCGCGCCCGAACGATCTAGCCTCACGGCGCTCGGCCGGCCGGGCGCGCGCAGCCGCGACAAGCTCGCGCGCATTCCGGTGCGCGTCGAGCCCGCGGCCGGCGCGGCGCTGCCGAAGCCGTCGTGGCTGCGCGCGCGGCCGATGATGAGCGCGGCGGTGGCCGACATGGCCGCCGTGCTGCGCGAGCATCGGCTGCATTCCGTCTGCGAGGAGGCGATGTGTCCGAACATCGGTGAATGCTTCGCGCAGCGCACCGCGACCTTCATGATCATGGGCGGCCTGTGCACGCGGCGCTGCCCGTTCTGCGATGTCGCGCACGGCCGTCCCGAGCCGCTCGATCCCGACGAGCCGGCACGGCTGGCCGCCGCGGCCGCCGCGCTCGGGCTGCGCTACGTCGTGATCACGTCGGTCGATCGCGACGACCTGCGCGACGGCGGCGCCGCGCATTTCGCCGCGTGCATCGCGGCGGTGCGCGCGAGCGTGCCCGGCATCGGTGTCGAGGTATTGACGCCGGACTTCCGCGGCCGCGTGGCGCGTGCGCTCGATGCGCTGTCGACGGCCTGGCCGGACGTGTTCAACCACAACGTCGAGACGGTGCCGTCGCACTATCGCGCGGCGCGGCCGGGCGCCGACTATCGCGGCTCGCTCGACCTGCTCTTGCAGGCCAAACGCGCGCGGCCGGGGCTGGTGACGAAGTCGGGATTGATGCTCGGGCTCGGCGAGCGTGACGACGAAGTGCGCGACACGCTGCGCGACCTGCGCGCGCATGACGTCGACGTGCTGACGCTCGGCCAGTATCTCGCGCCGTCGGCGTACCATCTGCCGGTGCGGCGTTACGTGAGCCCGGAGGCGTTCGCCGCGTGGCGCGGCGAGGCGCTCGCACTCGGTTTCAGGGAAGTCGTCGCCGGCCCGCTCGTGCGGTCGTCATATCACGCGGCCGACGTGCTGGAGGACGCGTAGCGGGCCGTGCGTCAGGCGGCGGTGGCGGCGGAGGCGTGCGCACGACTCACGCGGCGCAGGTACAGCACGAGCCCGGCGCCCGCGAGCATCAGGCTGACGGTGTTCGCGAACCAGAAGCCGCGCGCGCCCGTCAGCCATGCGGGAGCGATGCCGCCGACGTCGAAGCCGAGCACGTAGCCGCCGCTCAGGCCGATGCCCCACAGCGCGACCGCATAGATCACGGTCGGCACGACGGCGACCTTGTACGCGCGCAGCACGAACGCCGACGTGACCTGCAGCGCATCGAAGCAGTGGTAGCACGCGACGATCGCGACGAGCGGCATCGCGGCCGCGGCGACGGCCGGGTTCGGCGTATAGCCGCCGATGATCAGCGGGCGCAGCGTGAACACGAGCACGCCGTAGGCGGCCGCCACGCCGCACGCGAACATCACGCTGTGCCGGCCGAGCAGCCGCGCTTCTTCCGGGCGCCCGGCGCCGAGCGCGCGCGCGACCAGTGTCGACGCCGCCACGCCGATCGACAGCGGCGTCATGTACAGCACCGCGCCGATGTTGCCGGCGATCTGGTGGCCGGCGAGCGTCGTCGTGCCGAACTGCGCGATGAACAGCGCCATGCAGGTGTACGACGTGACCTCGATCAGGTACGACAGGCCCATCGGCACGCCGAGCTTGAGGATGGCCTTCTGGCGTGCCCAGACGGGCCAGCAGAAGCGCGAGAAGATCGCGAGCGGCGCGAACACGTCGAGCTTCGCGAGCAGCGTGTAGCCGATCAGCGCGAGCGCCCAGTTGATCAGCGTGCTGGCGAGCCCGCAGCCCGGGCCGCCCAGGGCCGGCACGCCGAACCCGCCGAAGATGAACCACACGTTGAGCGGAAACTTGAGCAGCAGCGCGCCGATCTGCAGGATCATCGCGAGCCGCGGCTTGCCGGCCGCGTTGGTCAGCGCGTTGTAGATGCGAAAGACGAGGCTGGCGGGCAGCCCGTACGACAGGATGCGCAGGTAGTCGACGGTGCGCTCGTGCAGCGCGGCAGGCGCATGCGCGATGCGCAGCAGCGGCTCGGGAAAATGCAGCAGCAGGAAGCCGGGAATCGCGAGCAGCAGCGCGAGCCACAGCGCCTGGCGTACTTCCTCGCCGATTTCGGCATAGCGCCGCGCGCCGTACAACTGCCCGGTGATCGGCTGCAGCGCGGACAGGATGCCCGTCAGGCCGATATAGATCGACACGTAGATCGACGATCCGAGCCCGAGCGCGGCGAGATCGACGGCCGAGTAGCGGCCGACCATCGCGGTGTCGATCACGCCGAACGCGATGATCGCGAGCTGGCCGACGAGCACCGGCCACGCGAGACCGACGATCCGGCGGATGTCGCCGAACATCGTCAATCGGCCGCCTGGCGGCGCGCCGGACGCCGCTTGACGGGCGTCTTCGGCCGCTCGATGCGCTCGTACAAGCGGAAGCGCTCATCGCGGTCGGCGACGCGGCGGCCTTCCCACACGAGGCGCCACACATACTGCGACATCGCGCTCGGCTCGCCGAAGTCCGAACGATCCTGGCGCAGGATCACGTCGCAGTCGCCGGAGAAGTCGAAGTGCATGTTGCCGAAATACGCGAAGGTCGCGATCTGCGCATCGCCGAGCCGCACGGGCGAGATGCACTCGTAGTCGGACGGCAGGTGCACGGCGATCTGTTGCGCGACATCGCGATAGGTCCGGCCGTAGTTGACGATCGGCAGCCACAGCGTCATCAGCAGCACCCACATCAGCGTGGTGCCGGCGCCCGACAGCACGACGCTGCGCCACAGCACCTTCGGCTGTCGCGAGATGCGCCAGCGCGCGAGGAAGCACCAGCACACCGTGACGATCACCGCGCAGATGAACGACAGGATCTTGAAATGCGGTTCGTAGCCGGGCACGAGCCGCGCGAGGTTGCGTGCGAGCGGATGCGGGAAGCCCGTGAGCGAGGCGAGCCATACGAGCCATACGAAGGTGCCGAGGATCGTGAAGCTCAGCACCGCGAACCAGTCGATCGCATTGATCGCGCCGCGCTTGAGGGTCGGCAGCGCGAACGTCGCGAGCACCGCGAGCGGCGGCAGCAGCAGCATGTACATGCGGTTCGACTGCTGGCTCTGCAGGATCACGAGCGCGACGAGCGGCACGGCAACCGACAGCGGAATCGCGATGTGCGCGCGGCGGCGCATGCCGGCCCAGCTCCACCAGGCCCAGATCGCGAGCGGCCACGCCGGCCACGTGAACAGCGGCAGGTTCTTCGCCGCATAGCCGAGCACGGCGGTCGGCGGCCCCGAGAAGCGCATCAGGCTGCCGTGGATCCACTGGTTGAAGAACCAGGCGGCGTCGTCGGGCGCCGCGACGAAGGCGGCGAGCGGCCACAGCGCGAAGATCGCGGCCGCGAGCGGCACGCCGACCAGCGGCAGGCGCAGGTTGCGCATCTCGGGCGTGACGAGCCACAGCGCGGCCGTGCCGGCGAGCAGCGCGGCGACCAGCACGGGGTTGCCCGACAGCGCGACGAGGCCGATCGCGACGCCCCACCACAGCGCGCCCTGCAGCGGCTTGTCGATGCCGCGCACGATTCCGTACACGAGCATCGCGATCCACGCGAACTGCGCGAGCTGCGGCGTCGTTTCATGGCCGCGTTCCGCGAGGCCGAAGCACGCGACGAGCACCAGCAGCGCGCCGTCGGCGAGCGTGCGGCCGTAGTCGCGCGGCTCGGGTTCGCCGCCGAATGCGTATTTGAACGGCTGTACCTCGGCGCGCCGGCCGAGCAGGTAGGCCGCGTACCAGACGAAGGCGCACGCGACGCAGAACAGCACGCCGGTGTCGATGCGCGACGCGTTGCTGGCATCGACCCACGGGCCGAGGCCGCGGATCGACAGCGCGCCGAGCCAGTAGCCGAGCGGTCCGTCGGTCGTGATGAACTTGCCGACCAGGTTCGGCAGCAGCCAGTCGTGCCAGCTGCCCTTGGCCATCGTCCACATCACGCCAAAGCCCGCCGCGTCCTCGTTTTTCCACGGGTCGCGGCCGAACAGGCCGAACGCCGCGTAGACGAGGCAGAGCGTGAGCAGCAGCCAGCGCGGGAGCGCGCGCGTGGCGGAGGCGGTGAGACGGACGACAGGCTTCATGCAGATGAGCGTTTTGTTATGGGCGGGCGCCTGGCGCGGTTGCGCGCGGGCGAGCCGGTTTCGAGCATCCGGCATTGTAGACGCGCCGGCCGCGCCGCGTCAGGTCGATGCCCGGACGCTTCCGGGCGAGCAGAGACGAAAAAGGGCAGCCTGGGCTGCCCTTTTGTGCGATGCCGATGCGAAGCTTACTTCGCGATCTTGCCGCTGGCGCGTGCGCCGAACTTGTTCTTGAACTTCTCGACACGGCCTGCCGTGTCCATGATCTTTTGCTGACCCGTGTAGAACGAGTGCGATTCCGACGACACTTCGATCTTGGCGAGCGGGTAGGTCTTGCCTTCGTGGTCGATGGTTTCACGCGTCTGGATCGTCGAGCGCGTGATGAACTTGAAGCCGTTCGACATGTCTTGGAAAACGACTTCGCGGTAGTCCGGGTGAATGCCAGGTTTCATGATTTTCCTTGGTGAGAGCGGTAGCCAACCCGCCGCTTGCCGTGCCTTGCCGCCCAAACTGGCGCGATTCGGTTGACGTCAAGCCCGGCGCGAGCCACTTGCCTAAGGTCGAAAAACGGCGATTATGCCAGAAAATCAGATGGTTGACGAATAATTTTCACGGTGCGTCGAGTGCGCCGGTGCCGGCCGGATCCTGCCGGTAGTAACGCGCGAGCAGCCGGTACAGCTCCGGAAATTCGGACTCGAACGCTTTCGGCCGCACGAACAGCGCCTCGCTGCACACCGCGAAGAACTCCGACGGGTGGTCGGCCGCATACGGATCGATCAGCGAGTCCCGCTCGAAGCGCGCCCATGCACGGTCCGGCACCGCGTCGACGCGTGCGCAGAACTGGTCGTACGCGTGTTCGAACACGTCGGCCCAGGCCTGCGCGTCGAGGTGCGGCGCGTGCCAGCGGCGAAATAGGGGCGGATAACCGTCGGCCGCGCCGTTGACCATGTCGATCTTGTGCGCGAATTCGTGGATCACGACGTTGTACGCGTCCCGGCCGTCCGTCATCTGCGCGTCTTCCCACGACAGGATCACCGGCCCGCCTTCCCAGGCCTCGCCGCTCGCGTCCTGCTCGACCTCGTGGACGACGCCGTCCTCGTCCTGCACGGTCTTGCGGATCACGAATTCGCCCGGATACACGACGACGCCGACCCAGCCGTCGTACAGCGACAGGTCGAGATTCAGCACGGGCAGGCAGGCCTGCGCGGCGATCGCGACGATCATCTCGTCGGTCAGCGCCAGCCCGTGCGCGGTCGAGAACGATTTCTTCGCGATGAACAGGCTCGTCAGCTCGCGCAGCCGGCCGAGCGCGTCGGGCGCCAGCGCCGCGAGGAACGGCAGGCGCTCGACGGTGTCCTGCCACAGCGTGTCGGAGATCGGGTGGCTGCGCAGCGCGCGGTCGCGGCGGCGGTCGTCGAACCAGCGGGTCAGTTTTGAAAGCATGGAGACGGCTGACGATAATCCAAAGCCTGTCTTTTAACTCAATCGATCTCTTTTTGCCATGCCGCGAAGACGCCGCCGACCAGCGCGACGCCCGCCAGGAAGTAAAACCCGTCGAGCGATGCGAGGAACGATGCCTGTTGCGCGACCATTCGCGCGATCGACGCGATCGCGAGGGCGTGCGCCTCGTTCAGCGCGTGGCCGGCGGCGGCGTAGCTGTGCGTCAGCGCGTCGGTGGTCTGCTGGAACAGCGGGTCGAACACGTTCGCACGCTCGACGAGCCGCGTCTGGTGCACGGCGACGCGGTGCTGCTCGACGATGATCACCGACGACGTCGCGAACGAGATCGTCAGTTGCCGCACGATGTTCTTCAGCCGGTAGCCGTGCGTGTATTCGTCGATCGCGAAGATCCGGAACGTCAGGTTCGCGACCGGCAGCACGATGAAGAGCAGCAGCAGCCCGCGCAGCAGCAGCGGGACGATCAGCGCGGCCTCGCCGACCTGCGGCGTCATGCGCGTCATCCATAGCGCGGCCGCGACGGCGATCGCGAACCCCGGCACGACGAACCACTTCTTGTGCGCGACGAGTTTCGCGTAGCGCAGGTACGCGAACAGCGCGGTGGCCGAAATCAGCGACATCGTGCCCACCAGGCGGCCGGCGTTCTCGACCGGATAGCCGAGCCCGCCTTCGAGAAAGCGCGACGTCAGGTAACTGAACCCCGTCGTCTCGTAGTAATAGAACATGTAGAGCAGCAGCCCGACCTGGAAGGTCCGCTCGCGAAACGCATGCAGCCGCACGAGCGGCGTCGGGTGGTTCCACTGGTGATACGCGAACCACGCGAGCGCGCCGACTCCCGCGATCGTCAGCAGGATCAGCATCGGTGAACCGCTGTAGAGCTGGTAGTGCACCTGCTGCAGCACGATCTGCAGCGCGCCCTGCGCGAGCGCGAATACGACGTACGGCCAGAAGTGTCCCGAGCCGCGTTCGTCGTCGGGCGTGCGGCCCGAGTCGGGCAGCGTGAGCAGCGCGAGGATCGCGAAGGCGATGCCGGCCGGTGCCGTGCACGCGAACAGTGCACGCCAGGTCGAATGCGCGACGAGCAGTCCGCCGACGATCGGCGCGAGCGCGCTGCCGAGCAGGATCATGATCAGGAACGCCCGCGTCGCGGGCGGCCGTTCCTGCGGCTTGAAGCTGATCTGGATCAGGATCCGGCAGGCGCCCATCATCGGGCCGATGAAATACCCCTGGAAACCGCGCGCGAACGCGAGTTGCAGCGATGTGTCGGCGAGCGCCGACGCGATCGCGCCGCACGAGAACATCAGCATGCAGCCGGCGACGTAGCGGCGATGGCCGAGCCGGTCGACCCACCATTGCTGCTGCAGGATGCCGAGCACGGCCGTGACCGCGTACGCGCTCGACGACCAGACGAGTTCGTCGGGCGATGCGTTGATGCCGCCCGCGATGTAGCTCGCGAAGAACGAGAAGACCGCGTTGTCGAAATAGTCGATGCCGGTGACGAGCGCGAGCGCCCACGGAAACAGGTCCGTGCGCAGGTTGGCGCGGCTCCACAGCGGCGCTCGGCCGGGCACCGCGTTCATTCGCGATCCTTGCGGGGGCGTCGCGTGCCGGCTTCGGCCCGCCGCTGCGCGATGAGTGCGTCGGGGTTTTCGCCGGCGAGGCGCCGTTCGACGTAGTCGATGTCGTGCTGCAGTTCCTTGCGCAGTGCGACGGCTTCCTTCAGTTCGCGCTGGACGGCCGCGATCCGCCGGTCGAGTGTGTCGATCTGTTCGGCGAGGCCCGTGCGGATGTCGCGCAGCGACGCGTCCGAATAGCGGCGCCGGCCGTCCCCCGTTTCTTCCAGCGGGCGCTTCAGCATTTCGGTGATGCCGTGCAGCGAGAAGCCGAGCGCGCGCAGCCGCAGGATGCGCGCGAAGCGCTCGAGATCGGCTTCGTCGTAGAGGCGGTAGCGGCCTTCGCTGCGCGACGGCGTGACGAGCCCGCGCTCTTCGTAATATTTCAGCGTGCGCGGCGTGACGCCGAGCCGCGATGCGGCGTCGCTCACGGTCAGCAGTGCGGGGGAGGTGTCGTTCGGCATCGGGCGTCGGAGGGGCGGGACGATGACGCGATTATAGATCAACCTGTACGTCCACGTTCAGGTTGAGGCGAAAAAACGGCCGCCGGGCTGGATGCGCGGGCGGCCGTTTTGCGAGGCGAGGGCGATCAGCCGCCGCGACGCATCAGGTCGAAGAACTCGGAGTTGCTCTTCGTCTGGCGGATCTTGTCGAGCAGGAATTCCATTGCCTCGACTTCGTCCATGTCGTGGATGAACTTGCGCAGCACCCAGATCTTTTGAAGGATCTCGGGCTTGATCAGCATTTCTTCGCGACGCGTGCCCGACTTGTTCAGGTTGATCGACGGGTAGACGCGCTTTTCCGCGAGACGGCGCTCGAGGTGCACTTCCATGTTGCCGGTGCCCTTGAACTCTTCGTAGATCACGTCGTCCATGCGGCTGCCGGTTTCGATCAGCGCGGTGCCGATGATCGTCAGCGAACCGCCTTCCTCGATGTTGCGCGCCGCGCCGAAGAAGCGCTTCGGACGCTGCAGTGCGTTCGCGTCGACACCGCCCGTCAGCACCTTGCCCGACGCCGGGATCACGGTGTTGTACGCGCGGGCGAGACGCGTGATCGAGTCGAGCAGGATCACGACGTCGTGCTTCATTTCGACGAGGCGCTTGGCCTTCTCGATCACCATTTCGGCGACCTGGACGTGGCGCGTGGCCGGTTCGTCGAACGTCGAGGCAATCACCTCGCCCGCGACCGAGCGCTGCATTTCGGTCACTTCTTCAGGGCGTTCGTCGATCAGCAGCACGAACAGGATCACGTCCGGGTGGTTCTGCTTGATCGCGTGCGCGATGTGCTGGAGCATCACGGTCTTGCCCGACTTCGGCGACGCGACGAGCAGGCCGCGCTGGCCCTTGCCGATCGGCGCGATCATGTCGATGATGCGGCCCGTGACGTTTTCTTCGCCGCGCATTTCGCGCTCGAGCGACAGCGGCTTGTTCGGGTGCAGCGGCGTGAGGTTCTCGAACATGATCTTGTGTTTCGAGGCCTCGGGCGGCTGCCCGTTGACTTTGTCGACCTTCACCAGCGCGAAGTAGCGCTCGCCGTCCTTCGGCGTGCGGACTTCACCTTCGATGGTGTCGCCGGTGTGCAGGTTGAAGCGGCGGATCTGCGACGGGCTGATGTAGATGTCGTCGGTGCTGGCGAGATACGACATTTCCGGCGAGCGCAGGAAACCGAAGCCGTCCGGCAGCACTTCGAGCGTACCGTCGCCGAAGATCGTCTCTCCCGTCTTGGCGCGCTTTTTAAGAATGGCAAACATCAACTCCTGCTTGCGCAGGCGGTTCGCGTTTTCGATCTCCAGGCCATTGGCCATTTCGATCAGTTCGGAGACGTGCAGAGACTTGAGCTCGGATAAATGCATACGGAGAACCCGCCAGGGAGGAGAAGCGACGAAAGAAATAAGGGAGGAGGGCGAGCGGAAGCGCTCAGAGACTTAAATGCGTCTTGTCGACGTTTTTTAATTCTAGCATAGGCCGATTCGCGCTTGAGCGAGCGATCGGCGGCTTGGCGGCGGACGTGTTGCCGGCTGACAACACGTCCGTGAGCCTGCCCGTATTACAGGTGGCTGTCCAGGAATGCGGTGAGCTGCGACTTCGACAGCGCGCCGACCTTCTGCGCGGCGGCCGCGCCGTTCTTGAACAGGATCAGCGTCGGGATGCCGCGCACGCCGAACTTCGCGGGCGTCGCCTGGTTGTCGTCGACGTTGATTTTCGCGATCTGCAGCTTGTCGCCGTAGTCCTTCGCGACTTCGTCGAGGATCGGGGCGATCATCTTGCACGGGCCGCACCATTCGGCCCAGAAATCGACGAGCACGGGCTTGTCGGACTTGACGACGTCCTGTTCGAACGATGCGTCGCTGATGTGTTTGATCTGTTCGCTCATTGGGTCAATACCTCTTACGGTTCGGGGACTGCCTGCTTGCGCGTTGCGGCGTACCGGCCGCCGTAGGCTGCCGGCCGCTGCGGCAGGTCACTCCGCTCCCCGGAAAGGAGAGGCGTGGGCGCTGCATGCCGCGGCTCGCGGGTCGTTCGGGCGTCATATTAGCCTAAATTGCTATCTGCTGCGGGCGGCGATAGTAGCCGCTACGCGAGTAGGGGTACGACGCGGCGTTCGACCGTTGTGCCACGCAGGTGGAGGCTGGCCGGCGGATTACAAGGGGCGGGTGCGCATGTGCGTCGTGCGAACGGATGGCGCGCCGGTTTGCCCGGCGATATTTGCATTGAGGCGAACAAACGGTCGCATTTGTCCGGGAGCGGTGATAGAATATGCCGTGACGGGCCTCCTCGCATGGTGGGGCGGTGAACCTGGTCAGGTCGGGAACGAAGCAGCCACAATCGTTTTCCGCCAGTGCCGAGGGTTGGGCTCGTCACCTTCCTTCTCGCCCCGTTCGCCGGGCGTTTTTTATTTCCGCGTCACACTCCGTTCGACCCGTACCTTGCCCGTTCTCCGCACCGTTTCGCGTGTCGGCGCGACGCAGCGTTACTGATACAATTTCCCGATGACCTATCAAGTTCTCGCACGCAAGTGGCGTCCGAAGGATTTCGCTTCGCTCGTCGGCCAGGAGCACGTCGTCAGGGCGCTCACGCACGCGCTCGACGGCGGGCGTCTCCATCACGCCTATCTGTTTACCGGAACCCGCGGTGTCGGCAAGACGACGCTGTCGCGGATCTTCGCCAAGGCGCTCAACTGTGAAACCGGCGTCACGTCGCAGCCGTGCGGCGTGTGCCGCGCCTGTCGCGAGATCGACGAGGGCCGTTTCGTCGACTACGTCGAAATGGATGCCGCGAGCAACCGCGGCGTCGACGAGATGGCCGCGCTGCTCGAGCGCGCGGTGTACGCGCCCGTCGATGCGCGCTTCAAGGTCTACATGATCGACGAAGTGCACATGCTGACGAACCACGCGTTCAACGCGATGCTGAAGACGCTCGAAGAGCCGCCGCCGCACGTCAAGTTCATCCTGGCGACGACCGATCCGCAGAAGATTCCCGTCACCGTGCTGTCGCGCTGCCTGCAGTTCAACCTCAAGCAGATGCCGGCCGGGCACATCGTGTCGCATCTCGAGCGGATCCTCGGCGAAGAGCGCATCACGTTCGAGCCGCAGGCGCTGCGCCTGCTCGCGCGTGCGGCGCAGGGCAGCATGCGCGATGCGCTGTCGCTCACCGACCAGGCGATCGCCTATTCGGCGAACGAAGTGACCGAGTCGGCCGTGTCGGGCATGCTCGGCGCGCTCGACCAGACTTACATGGTGCGCCTGCTCGACGCGCTCGCGGCCGGCAGCGGCCCCGAAATCCTGACGATCGCCGACGAAATGTCGCTGCGCAGCCTGTCGTTCTCGACCGCGCTGCAGGATCTCGCGAGCCTGCTGCACCGGATCGCGTGGGCGCAGTTCGCGCCGGGATCGGTACTCGACGAATGGCCGGAAGCGGCCGACCTGCGCCGCTTCGCGGAGGCGTTGAGCCCCGAGCAGGTTCAGTTGTTCTATCAGATCGCGACGGTCGGTCGCGCGGAGCTCGGTCTCGCGCCGGACGAATATGCCGGTTTCACGATGACGCTGCTGCGGATGCTCGCGTTCGAGCCGGCTGTTGCCGCCGGCGGTGCGCCGGGCGGCCAGCCGTCCGTGCCGCGTGCCGTGCCGGCTCCGCGCGCTGCCGCGGCATCGGCCGCTGCGGCGGCTGCGCCGATCGTCCCCGCCGCGCGTCCGGCGCCGGCTCGATCCGGCGAAGAAGCCAGCCCGCCGGCGGCGAAGCCGGTTGCCGTTCACGCGCAGGCGCCTGCGCCGGTCGACGCACCTGTCGTCGAAACGCAGCCGGCTGGAACGGATGCCGCGCAGCAAGCGGCGCCGGCCAGCGACGTGCCGCCACCCGCCCGCAACGAACCCGAGCCGCCTGCGGCCGGCGTCGCTGCGGTTGCATCGCGAATCGAGGAGCCGGCCGCACCGGCCGCGCCGGCACCGCGCGCTGCGTCGCCGGAACCGGCTGCCCGTCCGGCCGCGCGCGCAGGCGGAGCCGCCGCCGCGCTCGACGTGCTGCGCAATGCAGGAATGCGCGTGTCGTCCGATCGCGGGCGTGCGGGCGCCGCGCCGAAGCCGGCCGCCCAGCCGGTCGTCGAAAAGCCGGCCGCGCCGCGTCCCGCCGTGCAGGTGCCGACGCCGCGTGCTGCCGCCCGTGCGCCGCAGGCTGTCGATGCGCGCCCGACGTCGCCACCGTGGGAGGACATCCCGCCCGACGACTACGTGCCGCTCAGCGCCGACGAGATGTTCGGTGGCCCTGACGACGGCTTCGTGCCGGTGTTCGACAGCGGCCCCGACGATGTGCGCGTGATGCCGAAGCCGGCGGAAGCGCGTCCGTCCGCGCCGGTCGACACGCGCCCGTTGCCGCCCGCGATCGCGCTGGATCCGGTCGGTTTCGACGGCGAATGGCCGGCGCTGGCCGCGCGCCTGCCGCTGAAGGGCGTCGCGTACCAGCTCGCGTTCAACAGCGAACTGACGGCCGTCGATGCGACCACCCTGAAACTTTCGGTGCCGGTGCCGCAGTACGCGGATGCCGCGCAGGTGGCGAAGCTGAAGGCGGCGCTGGCCGATGCGCTCGGCAAGCCGGTCGAGGTAGCCGTCGAGGTCGGGCCCGCGCGGCGCACCGCGGCGGCGCTCGACGCGGCCGCGCGCGCGGCACGCCAGCGCGAGGCCGAGCAGGAGATTCACGGCGATCCGTTCGTCCAGCAGCTCGTGCGCGACTTCGGTGCGCGCATCGTCGACGGCTCGATCCGTCCGCTCGCCGATTCGGCGCCGGACGGCGTGCCGCCGACGCTGCATTGAACTGACCGCCCCGCGACAGGCACAATCACGCCCCGCACACATTGGCCGGCACGCGCCGCGTGCCGGTTTTCACACGATCAAGAAGGAGTATTCCCATGTTGAAAGGCAACCTCGCCGGACTGATGAAGCAAGCGCAGCAAATGCAGGAAAACATGAAGAAGATGCAGGAGCAGCTTGCGCTGATCGAAGTCGAAGGGCAGTCGGGCGCCGGCCTCGTCAAGGTGACGATGACGTGCCGCAACGAAGTGCGTCGCGTCGCGATCGACCCGAGCCTGCTCGCGGACGACAAGGACATGCTCGAGGATCTCGTCGCCGCGGCGTTCAACGACGCGGTGCGCAAGGCCGAAGCGACGTCGCAGGAAAAGATGAGCGGCATGACGTCGGGCCTGCCGCTGCCCCCGGGCTTCAAGCTGCCGTTCTGAGCGCGGCGTCCGTGCCACCGTTTGCCGCCGTATGAAACAGCCGTCCGCCCTGTCCGCTCTCGTCGAAGCGTTGCGCGTGCTGCCCGGTGTCGGGCCGAAATCCGCGCAGCGCATGGCGGTCCACCTGATGCAGCACGACCGCGAGGGCGCGGAGCGGCTCGGCCGGTCGCTGCTGTTCGCGACCGAGCACCTGCAGCACTGCGAGAAGTGCAACACGTTCACCGAAGCGCAGATCTGCGAGGTCTGCAGCGACGAGGAGCGTGATCCGACGCTGCTGTGCGTCGTCGAGACGCCTGCCGATCAAATCATGCTCGAGCAGACGATGACGTACCGCGGGCTGTATTTCGTGTTGATGGGGCGACTGAGCCCGCTCGACGGGATCGGCCCGAAGGAAATCCATTTCGACCGCCTCGTGCGGCGCGCGTCCGACGGTGTCGTCAAGGAGGTCGTCCTCGCGACCAACTTCACGAACGAGGGCGAAGCCACCGCCCATTACCTCGGCCAGACGCTGAAGGCGCGCGGCCTCGCGGTCACGCGTCTCGCGCGAGGCGTGCCGGTCGGCGGCGAGCTCGAATACGTCGACGCGGGCACCATCGCCCGCGCGATGCTCGATCGCCGCACGATGTAAGCCGGGCGCCGCCGGCAGGCGGCGCCGTTCCTCATGCCAGGGAGACACATGAGCACCACCCAGGGCCCGCTCGCGGGCGTCAAAGTGCTCGAATTCGGAACGCTGATCGCGGGGCCGTTCGCGTCGCGGCTGTTCGCCGAATTCGGCGCGGAAGTGATCAAGATCGAGGATCCGAACGGCGGCGACCCGCTGCGCAAGTGGCGCAAGCTCCACCCGGAGCAGGGCGGCACGTCGCTGTGGTGGTCCGTCCAGGCGCGCAACAAGAAATCGGTCACGCTCAACCTGAAAGCCGACGCCGGCAAGGCGATCGCGCGTCAGCTCGCGAGCGAGGCCGACATCGTGATCGAAAACTTCCGTCCGGGCCTGCTCGAGAAGCTCGGGCTCGGCTACGACGTGCTGTCGGCCGACAACCCGGGCCTCGTGATGGTGCGCCTGTCCGGCTACGGTCAGACGGGCCCGTACCGCGACCGGCCCGGCTTCGGCGCGATCGCCGAATCGATGGGCGGGCTGCGTCACATCACCGGTTATCCCGATCTGCCGCCGCCGCGCATCGGCATCTCGATCGGCGATTCGATCGCCGCGCTGCACGGCGTGATCGGCGCGCTGATGGCGCTCCATCACCGCAAGGTCAACGGCGGCGCGGGGCAGGTGGTCGACGTTGCACTATACGAGGCCGTCTTCAACATGATGGAAAGCGTGGTGCCCGAATACGGCGTGTACGGGATGGTGCGCGAGCGCACCGGCGCGTCGCTGCCGGGCATCGTGCCGTCGAACACCTATGCGTGCCGCGACGGCAGCATCGTGATCGGCGGCAACAGCGACCCGATCTTCAAGCGGCTGATGAAGGCCATCGAACGCGACGACCTCGCCGACGATCCCGCGCTTGCGCAAAACGACGGGCGCGTGCCGCGTACGCGGGAGATCGACGACGCGATCGCCGCGTGGCTCGCGCCGCGCACGATCGACGAGGCGCTCGTCGTGCTCAACGCGGCCGACGTGCCGGCCGGGCGCATCTACAGCGCCGCCGACATGTTCACCGATCCGCAGTTCGTCGCGCGGCAGATGATCCAGCGTTTCAAGCTGGCCGACGGTACCGACATTCCGCTGCCGAACATCACGCCGAAGCTGTCGGATACGCCGGGTGAAACGCGCTGGCTCGGGCCGGAACTCGGCGAGCATACGGACGAGGTGCTGCGCGGCCTCGGCTACGACGCGCAGGCGATCGCCGCGCTGCGCGAAGCGGGCGCGATCTAGGGGAAGCGCCCGCGGACCTGTCGCGTCGCGCCAGATCCGCGACGGGACGGCTTTCGAGAAGGAAAACCCGGGGCAGCCACGCGTTTTCCCGGGCATGCGGAAGGCCGCCGCGCAATGCGGCGGCGCACCGTGCGCGCATGCGTGCCCCGTCCGTCCGCGCTCGCCGGACTGTCGCTCTCGCGCCATCTTTCCTCGGTTACAATCGCCGGATGCGAATCCTACTCAGCAACGACGACGGCTATCTTGCCCCCGGTCTCGCCGCGCTCAGCGAAGCGCTGCAGCCGCTGGGCGAGCTCACGGTGATCGCGCCCGAGCAGAACTGCAGCGGCGCGTCGAATTCCCTCACGTTGTCGCGGCCGCTGTCGGTGCAGCGTGCGGCGGGTACGGGTTTCTTCTACGTGAACGGCACGCCGACCGATTCGGTGCACGTCGCGTTGACGGGGATGGCCGGCGCGAGGCCGGATCTCGTCGTTTCCGGAATCAACAACGGCCAGAACATGGGCGAAGACACGCTCTATTCAGGGACAGTTGCGGCCGCCACCGAAGGCATCATGTTCGGCGTGCCGGCCATCGCCTTCTCGCTGGCCGACAAGGGCTGGGCCCATCTGGCGGACGCCGCGCGCGTCGCCGCGGAAATCGTCGAACACTACCTCGCGCATCCGCTGCCGGGCAACCCGCTGCTGAACGTCAATATTCCGAACCTGCCGTACGACGCGCTGAAGGGCTGGCAGGTCACGCGCCTGGGCAAGCGTCATCCGTCGCAGCCGGTGATTCGCCAGACCGACCCGCGCGGCGAGCCGGTCTACTGGATCGGCGCGGCGGGCGCGGCGCTGGACGCGAGCGACGGCACCGATTTCCACGCCGTCGCAAACGGTTTCGTGTCGATCACGCCGCTGCAGCTCGACCTCACGCATACGCAGATGCTGCCCGCGACGCGCGAATGGGCGCGCGCCGGAGGGCGGGCTTCATGAGCGGCGAGCGCGCGAAGCGGTTTCCGCTCGCGCTCGAAGATCTCAAGCGAGCGCCACGCAAATCGGAAGGTCGGACCGGTGAACGCCATGCGGCGGGCGCGGTGTCGAAGGCGGCCGACAAGCCCGCTGCCGTACTGAAACCGGTTGCGGTAAAGCCCGCTGCCGGGCGATCGGCGTTGCCCGGTCCCGTCGCCGCGAAGCCCGCGACCGCGCCGAAGCCGACCGCGCCGAAGCCCGCGATGCCGAAACCGGCTGCGCCGAGCGTCGCGCCGGCCGGCGCGTTCGCGCTCACGTCGGAACGGGTGCGCGAGCGGATGGTCGAACGACTGCGCGCGAACGGTGTGACCGACGCGCGCGTGCTGGACGCGATGGCCGCGGTGCCGCGCCACATGTTCGTGGATCCGGGGCTCGCGACGCAGGCCTACGAGGATTCGGCGTTGCCGATCGGCCACCAGCAAACCATTTCCAAGCCGTCGGTCGTCGCGCGCATGATCGAGCTCGCGATGGCCGGCCGCACACTCGAGCGCGTCCTCGAGATCGGCACGGGATGCGGCTATCAGGCCGCCGTGCTGAGCCACGTGGCACGCGACGTGTATTCGATTGAACGCATCAAGCCGCTCTACGAGCGCGCCAAGCTGAACCTGCGGCCGCTGCGCGTGCCGAACATCCGTCTGCACTACGGCGACGGGCGTGTCGGCCTGCCGTCCGCGGCCCCGTTCGACGCGATCGTGATCGCGGCGGCGGGGCTCGACGTGCCGCAAGCGCTGCTCGAGCAGCTCGCGATCGGCGGGCGGCTCGTCGCGCCGGTCGGCGCGCAGAGCGGGCAGCACCAGGTGCTCACGCTCGTCGAGCGCGTCGCGCACGCGCAATGGCGAGAGTCCCGGCTTGATCGCGTTTTCTTTGTCCCTTTAAAATCCGGAGTGATTTGAAACCGATGAGTATGTTGCGCGCGATGCAAAACAACCGATCCAGGGAACCGCTCACGCTCGCCCAGCGCGCGATCTGTGTGGCTGCGCTCTCCACGCTACTGGCCGCCTGTGCGACGCGGCTCGACAACGCGCCTGTCGTCGATCGCTCCGGCTCGCTCGGCACGACCGGCGCCGCGCAGCCCGCGGTGCCGCTCGGCCCGCCGCCGCCGGGCTTCTACCGCGTGAAACCGGGCGACACGCTGTACCGGATTGCGCTCGAGAACGGGCAGAACTATCGCGACATCGCGTCGTGGAACAACCTGGCGAACCCGAACCAGATCGAAGTCGACCAGTTGCTGCGCGTGGCGCCGCCGGGCGGTGCCGCCGTTGCGGGCGCACCGGCCACCGCGCCGATCGCGGGTGCGGCCGTGGCGACCGCGCCGCTGAGCAGCGGTCCGGCCACGCCGGCCGCCGGCACGTCGTCCACGCTCGCGACGCCGCCGGCCGCGGCGACCGGATCCAGCGATACGGCGGCGGCCCCGAGCGGCCCCGTGACGTTCGCGTGGCCCGCGCGCGGCCCCGTGCTGAACGGGTTCGACGACGCGAAGAACAAGGGTGTCAATATCGGCGGGTCCGCCGGCGAGGCCGTGAAGGCGGCAGCGGACGGCCGCGTCGTTTACTCCGGCAATGGCCTGCGTGGTTACGGCAACCTCATTATCATCAAACACGATGCAACTTACCTCACGGCGTATGCACACAATCGCGCTTTGATGGTAAAAGAGGGGGACGCGGTAACGAAGGGGCAGAAGATCGCCGAGATGGGTAACAGCGACGCCGACCGCGTGATGCTGCATTTCGAGGTTCGCCGGCAGGGTAAGCCTGTCGATCCGCTGAAGTATTTGCCGCCTCAATAACCGAGACGACCATGCCGAAATCGAAGCGCCACGAGCCGCAAGCCGAATCTGAGAAGATCAGTCGTGCCACGCAAGCATCGGTGGGGCGAGCTGGTGCTTCGACGGACGACGAGGACGATATCGCGGACAACGAGCGCGATATCGAGGCACGCGACGCCGAGGTGGACGGCGGCGACGACGAGCGCGAAGGCCGCCCGGAAGCATCGCCCGATGTCGACGATTTCCGCACGCTGCTGCAGGCCGAGCTCACGGCCGACACGATCCAGCATTACCTGAACCGAATCAGCGTGAAGCCGCTGCTGACCGTCGAGGAAGAGCAGCGCTATTCCCGCCTGGCGAAGGCCGGCGAATTCGAGGCGCGGCAGGTGATGATCGAGCGCAACCTGCGTCTCGTCGTCAGTATCGCGAAGGGGTATCTGAACCGCGGCGTCCCGCTGCTTGACCTGATCGAGGAAGGCAACCTCGGCCTCATGCACGCGATCGAGAAGTTCGACCCGACGCGCGGGTTCCGTTTCTCGACCTATGCGACGTGGTGGATCCGGCAGAGCATCGAACGGGCGATCATGAACCAGGCCCGCACGGTGCGCCTGCCCGTGCACGTGATCCGCGAGCTGAACCAGGTGCTGCGCGCGAAGCGCCACCTCGAAAAGAATTCGATGTCGACGGGCGAGGCGGCCGAGCGCCGCGAAGCCAGCATCGACGACATCGCCTATCTCACCGGCAAGACCGCCGAGGAAGTTACCGACATCCTCGCGCTCAACGAGCATACGGCGTCGCTCGACGCGCCGCTCGACCTCGATCCCGCGAGCAGCCTGCTCGACCTGTTGCCCGACGACCAGAGCCAGTCGCCCGATGCCGAGGTGCAGCACCGCGAGCTCGAGACGCTGACGCGCGCATGGCTGTCGCGTCTGTCGGACAAGCATCGGCACGTGATCGAACGCCGCTTCGGCCTGAACCACATCGAACCGGCGACGCTCGAGGAGCTCGCCGACGAGATGGGGCTGACGCGCGAGCGCGTGCGGCAGATCCAGCAGGAAGCGCTGGTGCGCCTCAAGCGGTTCTTTGCCTCCAACGGCGTGCGCAAGGACGCCGTTCTGTAACCGATGACTCCGATTCTTGTTTTTGACATCGAGACGATTCCCGATGTCGACGGCATTCGCCGTCTGGAAGACCTCCCTGCAACGCTCGACGATGCCGCGGTGGCCGAACATGCATTCGCCGCGCGCCGCGAGAAGACCGGCAGCGATTTCCTGCCGCATCACCTGCAGCGGATCGCCGCGATCTCGTGCGTGTTCCGCGACAACAACGGTTTTCGCGTGCGCTCGCTCGGCACGCCGCAGGACAACGAAGCGACGCTGATCCAGTCGTTCTACCGCGTGATCGAGAAATACACGCCGCAGCTCGTGTCGTGGAACGGCGGTGGCTTCGACCTGCCGGTGCTCCATTATCGCGCGCTCGTGCACGGTATCCCCGCGACCCGCTACTGGGATCTCGGCGAGGACGACCGCGAATTCAAGTGGAACAACTACATCTCGCGCTATCACACGCGGCATACCGACCTGATGGACGTGCTCGCGATGTATCAGGCGCGCGCGAACGCGCCGCTCGACGCGCTGGCGAAGCTGTGCGGCTTTCCGGGCAAGCTCGGGATGGACGGCAGCCAGGTGTGGCCGGCGTTCCGCGATGGCCGGATCGACGAAATCCGCAACTATTGCGAAACCGACGTCGTCAACACCTATCTGCTGTACTGCCGGTTCCAGTTGATGCGCGGCGGCCTGACACCGAGCGAGTATGCGGACGAGATCCTGATCGTGAAGAATGCGCTCGCGCTCGAGCCGGCGCCGCACTGGGTCGAGTACCTGGCCGGCTTCGACGCGTAGCGGGGGCGGCCGGCGCCGCAATCGGCGCGGTCAGGCCAGCTCGAGCAGCACGGGCTGATGGTCGGACGCGCGCACGTCGCCGTCGATCTCGCAATACACGACGCGCGGCAGCAGCGTCTGGGTCACGAATACGAAGTCGCACGCGAGCGGCCCTTCCGGCCATTGCGCCGTATCGTGGACGCCGGCCGTCGGTGGCGGCGCGCGGCCCGGGTGTCGCGCGACCCAAGCGTCGACGAAGCGCGGCGCGTCCGCGATCGGGGCCAGGAAGCGCCGGTACGCGTCGCTGTCGAATGCGCTGTTGAAGTCGCCGCAGACGATCGCATCGCACGGCTGGCCGGTCGCGCTGAACGGTCCCTCGGCAGTCTCGGCCGGCGCCGGGTGTTTCGCGTGCGCGCAGGCCTCGCGATGCCGGCCGCGCAACGCATCGACCTGTGCGAGCCGCTGGCGCGCCGAATAATATTCCAGATGGGTCGTCACCACGCGCAGCGCGCCGAAGGGCGCCTGCAGTTCGACGTCGAGCGCGACGCGCGGCATCGACGGCGCGCCGGCGTCGGCCGGCCACGGCAGCCACTGGCGCAGCACGCGCCCGACCGGCAGCCGCGTCGCGATCGCATTGCCGAACTGGCGGCGCGATGCGCCCGGTTCGATTGCCGGCAGATCGGCGCCGATCGCTTCGATGATCGTGTAGCCGGGCAGCCGCGCCGCGAGTTCGGCGAACTGGTCGGGGCCCGGCTGCCCGGGCAGTGCGCCGAAGCCGCGCGTGACTTCCTGCAGGCACAGCACGTCGAAATCGCCGAGCCGCCGGATCGTCGAGACGGTGCGGGAAAGGTCGACGACGCCGTCCGCGTCCCGACCCCATTGGATGTTCCAGTCGATCAGTCGCATGGTCGAATCTCCTGCCGGTTGGGCGTCGGGCGTCAGGGCCGCGCCCTCGCGCGTTCCAGTGTCGTGCGCGCCCGTGGGCCGGGGGCTGTCAGCCGGCTGCGCGAGTTTCGGCGCCATGCAGGGCCGTCCCTGATCGAGTATCGACGGTCGCGCCATCCAAAGCGGGCGGTACGGGCCTTCGTCGTCTACAATCTCGCCTTCTTCAACGTTTGTCAGGAAAAGCTGGTGTCCGAAGCCGTCCCCACTTCTGCGCGCAAATCGAAAAATGCGCCCGTCGCGCCCGGGCCCGCCCCGGTTCTCGAGATCGAATCGCTCGACATGGAAGCGCGCGGTGTCGGCCGCACGATCACCGAGGACGGCGAGCCGGGCAAGGTCATCTTCGTCGAGGGCGCGTTGCCGGGCGAACGCGTGACCTATTCGAGCTACCGCCGCAAGCCGAGCTACGAGCAGGCGACGGTTGTCGATATTCTGCGCCCGAGCGTGATGCGCACGCAGCCGAAATGCAAGTTCTTCGGTACCTGCGGCGGCTGCTCGATGCAGCATCTCGACATGCGTGCGCAGGTGGCGGTCAAGCAGCGCGTGCTCGAGGACAACCTGTGGCACCTGGCGAAGCTGCGCGCGGAAACGATGTTCGCGCCGATCCACGGCCCGTCGTGGGGCTATCGCTACCGTGCGCGGCTGACCGTGCGCAACGTGGCGAAGAAGGGCGGCGTGCTGGTCGGGTTCCACGAGAAGAAGAGCAGCTACGTTGCCGACATGACGAGCTGCGAAGTGCTGCCGCCGCACGTGTCGGCGATGCTGGTGCCGCTGCGCCGGCTCGTCGAGGGGCTGTCGATCCGCGATCGGATGCCGCAGATCGAGCTGGCGGTCGGTTCGCAAGTCACGGCGCTCGTGCTGCGCGTGCTGGAGCCGATCAATGCGGACGACGAAGCGCTGCTGCGCGCGTTCGCGGACGAGCACAAGGTGCAGTTCTGGCTGCAGCCGAAGGGCCCGGACACGGTGACGCCGTTCTATCCGCTCGACGTGCCGCTCGACTACACGCTGCCGGAGTTCGGCATCCGCATGCCGTTCAAGCCGACCGACTTCACGCAGGTCAATCATCAGATCAACCGTGTGCTGGTGGGGCGTGCGCTGCGCCTGCTGGCGCCGTCGCGCGACGACCGCGTGCTCGACCTGTTCTGCGGCATCGGCAACTTCACGCTGCCGCTCGCGCGGCTGTCGCGCGAAGTGATGGGCATCGAGGGCAGCGACACGCTGACGACGCGCGCGCTCGCGAATGCACGCGAAAACGGTGTCGACGGCCACACGACGTTCGCGTGCCGGAACCTGTTCGAGGTGACGGGCGACGACCTCCGCGCGCTTGGCGCCTTCGACAAGTTCCTGATCGACCCGCCGCGCGAAGGCGCGCTCGCGGTGTCGAAGGCGCTGGCCGAGATCGCGCAGAGCGGCGCAGGCCCGCTGCCGAAGCGCATCGTCTACGTGTCGTGCAACCCGTCGACGCTTGCACGCGACGCGGGCCTGCTCGTGCACGAGGCCGGTTACCGGCTGAAGGGCGCCGGTGTCGTCAACATGTTCCCGAATACGTCGCACGTCGAATCGATCGCGCTGTTCGAGCGCGACTGAGCCGGGCGGCGGACGTAAAAAAACCGGCCCGAAGGCCGGTTTTTTCATGGGGCCCCGCGAACGTCAGTTGCGGTTGCCGCCGAAGATGCCGAGCAGGGCGAGCAGGTTCGTGAACACGTTGTACAGGTCGAGGTAGATCGCGAGCGTGGCCGAGATGTAGTTCGTCTCGCCGCCGTTCACGACGCGCTGGACGTCGAACAGCATGTATGCGGAGAAGATCGCGATCGCGAGCACCGACACGGTGAGCATCAGCGCCGGCAGTTGCAGGAAGATGTTCGCGACCGACGCGAGCAGGATCACGATCACGCCCATGAACAGCCACTTGCCGAGGCCCGAGAAATCGCGCTTGCTGACGGTGGCGATCGTCGCCATCGCGGCGAAGATGATGCCGGTGCCGCCGAACGCGAGCATGATCAGCGACGGGCCGTTCGAGAAGCCGAGGATGAAGCTCAGCAGCCGCGACAGCATCAGGCCCATGAAGAACGTGAAGCCGAGCAGCACGAACACGCCGGCCGCGCTGTTTTTCGTCCGCTCGATCGCGAACATGAAGCCGAACGCGATCGCGAAGAACGCGAGCAGGCTCATCATCGGGCTCGTGGCGGCGAACAGCGAGAAGCCCGTCGCGACGCCGACCCAGGCGCCCAGCACGGTCGGCACCATCGACAGCGCGAGCAGCCAGTACGTGTTCCGCAGCACGCGGTTGCGCACCTCGGCGGTGCTGACGGAACCGCCGCGGCCGAAATTGTACGGATAGTCGTTCATGGTTTCTCCTAACATTGAACGCGTGAGCGTCCGGGGCCGGTTCGGCGCACGCGGTGTGCGGCGCAGCAAACCGGAGCAGCTATGGCTAAGATACGTTCCGTGCCGGGAGGTTTCAATGGCCGTGCGGCAGAAAACATATGGATTCGGAACCTTTCACGTGTGTAAGGGTTCAATCGCAATGATACACGGGATCGTGCTACAATAGCGGATTCATTTGAACCTGTAACTTCTTAATTTTTTGGAGTTTTTATGGCAATCGAGCGCACCCTGTCGATCATCAAGCCGGATGCGGTGGCAAAGAACGTGATCGGCCAGATCTACAGCCGTTTCGAAGGCGCCGGCCTGAAGATCGTCGCATCGCGCATGGCACACCTGTCGCGTGCTGACGCAGAGAAGTTCTACGCGGTTCACGCAGCGCGTCCGTTCTTCAAGGACCTCGTCGATTTCATGATCTCGGGCCCGGTGATGATCCAGGTTCTGGAAGGCGAAGGCGCGATCCTGAAGAACCGCGACCTGATGGGCGCGACGGATCCGAAGAAGGCGGAAAAGGGCACGATCCGCGCCGATTTCGCCGACAGCATCGACGCGAACGCCGTTCACGGCTCGGACGCTGCGGAAACGGCAGCGGTCGAAATCGCGTTCTTCTTCCCGGAAATGAACGTTTACTCGCGTTAAGCCCTGGCTGACAGCAAGTAGGCAGGATTCAGCGTACGCGGCAAGGCAGCACATCATGACGAGCGAAACTTCCGTCAATCTTCTCGACTTCGATGCCGAGGGTCTTGTCGCGTACTGCGGCAGCCTGGGCGAGAAGCCGTTCCGCGCCAAGCAGTTGCAGCGCTGGATCCACCAGTACAACGCCGGCGATTTCGACGGCATGACCGATCTCGCGAAGTCCCTGAGAGAAAAGCTCAAGGGCCGCGCGTCGATCGTGATGCCCGAGATCGCCAGCGATCACGTTTCCACCGACGGCACGCGCAAGTGGCTGATCGACGTCGGAAACGGCAATGCGGTCGAAACCGTGTTCATCCCGGAAGAGACGCGCGGCACGCTGTGCGTGTCGTCGCAGGCCGGATGCGCGGTCAACTGCCGCTTCTGTTCGACGGGCAAGCAGGGCTTTTCCCGCAACCTGTCGACAGCCGAAATCATCGGCCAGCTCCGCATGGCCGAATTTGCATTGCGAGCGTCGCTGGGCCGCGCGCCTGGCCCGAACGGCAAGGCCGAACGGGTCGTCACCAACGTGGTGATGATGGGCATGGGCGAGCCGCTCCTGAATTACAGCGCGGTCGTGCCCGCGATGCGGCTGATGCTCGACGACAACGCGTACGGCCTGTCGCGCCGCCGCGTGACGCTGTCCACGTCCGGCGTGGTGCCGATGATGGATCGCCTCGGCGCCGAGTTGCCGGTCGCGCTGGCCGTTTCGCTGCACGCGCCGAACGATGCGCTGCGCGACGAGCTGGTGCCGCTCAACAAGAAGTATCCGCTTCGCGAGCTGATGGCTGCATGCCAGCGCTATCTGAAAGTCGCGCCGCGTGACTTCATTACATTCGAATACTGCATGCTGGACGGCGTCAACGACACCGAAGCGCATGCGCGCGAACTGCTGGCCGTCACGCGCGACGTGCCGTGCAAGTTCAATCTGATCCCGTTCAATCCGTTTCCGGAATCGGGCCTCATCCGCTCGAAGCCGGAGCAGATCAAGCGCTTCGCGCAGGTCCTCATCGACGCGGGTGTCGTCACGACCGTTCGCAAGACGCGCGGCGACGACATCGATGCCGCGTGCGGCCAGCTGGCCGGCGCGGTGAAGGACCGCACGCGCCTGGCGGAGCGAACGGGTGCAGCAGGAAAAATCATCGAAGTTCGGGCAGTTTGACGGGGGCACCTGGCCGGGGACGCCCGAACCCTTTGGCGGTGCAACACGCGAATAGCGATCGGTCGCGGCGCCTCGGCGCCGCGCATGGTATGGACAGTTGCGGGTGTCGGCCGGCAGGGCCGGCGGCGCCCGCCAGTGAAGAAGAATCGACGCGAGGACAAGGATGAGTGAGCCGCAGCCGACTAACGGCGCAGAGACGAATGCCGCGAAACCGGCACCGGCGGGACTGGAATCGCTGGCGGCGGTCGGCAGCCGGCTGGCGCAGCTTCGGGAGACGAAGGGCTGGTCGGTCGACGACGTATCGGCGCGACTCAAGGTCGCACCGCAGAAGCTCCGGGCGCTCGAGGCCGGCGACATCAGCCATCTGCCCGGTGTGACGTTCGCGCTCGGTGTCGTGCGCAGCTACGCGAAGATGCTCGGCGTCGATCCGGAGCCGTTCGCGCAGGCGTTGCGCCGTGAGCGCGGGGTGCCGGAAGTCGACCTGTCGATGCCCGCGTCGTCGGGGACGGATCTGCCGCGCGGCCGCGTGTCGATTCCGCTGGGCGGCTCGTCGCGTCATCATCCGTGGCTGTGGGGAACGGCGATCGTCGTCGTCGCGGTGGTCGCCGTACTGATGTGGCACACTGGCGGCGATTCGTCGGGCCTGCTCGCGCGCCTGAAGGGCAATGACGCGGAGCATGCGTCGGCGGCGAGCGCCTCGGCTGCCTCGCCGGCGGCTGCCGAAGAGGCGGCCGCGAGCGGCGCGTCGACCGTCTCCGCCAACGACGTTCCGGCCCCGGCGGCGGCATCCGCGGCGCCGGCGCAGGCAGTGGCATCCGCTGTCCCGGCGCCCGTGGCGACGGCCGCGGCATCGCAGCCGGTCGTGGTCGCGGCGGCGGCGAGCGCCGCCGTGCCGGTCCAGCCGGCGAGCGTCGCGGTCGCGGCAGGCCAGTCGATGATCGAACTGAAGGTCAAGCAGGATTGCTGGTTCAGCGTGCGCGACAAGAACGGCAAGGAGCTGTTCTCGGCGCTGGTGCGGGCCGGCGAGACGAAGCAGGTCGCCGGCGACGGGCCGTTCAAGGTCACGATCGGCAACAAGGCGGGCCTCGACGCAGTCGCGTTCGACGGAAAACCTGTCGATCCGGCAAAATATTCGGCAGCGCGGGGTAATGTGGCACGGTTCACGTTGCCCTGACGTCAAGCGCCGTGGCGAAGGCCTGTCGTCGATCTCGGCAGGCCGTGAGGGCACGGCGCTTTTTCAATTCATGCGCCGTGTCGCGGCGCATTCCGCGTAAATGGATCTATCGATGCAATCCGAAGCTCAATCCCCACGCAGCAGTCAGATTTGTTCAACCGAGCCGGTGTTCGGCGGGCATCAGCCGCGCCGCGTATCGCATGCGGTGGATGTCCGCTGGGGCGGGCAGCTCGTGACGATCGGCGGCGACGCGCCGGTGCGCGTGCAGTCGATGACGAATACCGACACGGCCGACGCGATCGGCACGGCGATCCAGATCAAGGAACTCGCGAACGCGGGCTCCGAACTGGTGCGCATCACGGTCAACACGCCCGAGGCCGCGGCCGCCGTGCCGGCGATCCGCGAGCAGCTCGACCGGATGGGCGTGACCGTGCCGCTCGTCGGCGATTTCCACTACAACGGCCACCTGCTGCTGCGCGACTACCCGGGCTGCGCGGAGGCGCTGTCGAAGTACCGGATCAACCCCGGCAACGTCGGCCAGGGTGCGAAGCGCGATACGCAGTTCGCACAGATGATCGAGGCCGCGGCCAAGTACGACAAGCCGGTGCGGATCGGCGTGAACTGGGGCAGCCTCGACCAGGATCTGCTCGCGCGCATGATGGACGAGAACGGCGCGCGTTCGCAGCCGTGGGACGCGCAGAGCGTGATGTACGAGGCACTGATCCAGTCGGCGATCGGCTCGGCCGAACGGGCGGTCGAACTCGGCCTCGGCCGCGACCGCATCGTGCTGTCGTGCAAGGTCAGCGGCGTGCAGGACCTGATCGCCGTGTACCGCGAGCTCGGCCGCCGCTGCGGCTTTGCGCTGCACCTCGGGCTGACCGAGGCCGGCATGGGCTCGAAGGGCATCGTCGCGTCGACGGCCGCGCTCGGCGTGCTGCTCCAGGAAGGGATCGGCGACACGATCCGCATCTCGCTGACGCCGGAGCCGGGCGCGTCGCGCACGGGTGAAGTGATCGTCGGCCAGGAAATCCTGCAGACGATGGGCCTGCGTTCGTTCGCGCCGATGGTGATCGCGTGCCCGGGCTGCGGCCGCACGACGAGCACGCTGTTCCAGGAACTCGCGATGCAGATCCAGACCTACCTGCGCGAGCAGATGCCGGTCTGGCGCAAGGCGTATCCGGGCGTCGAGAAGATGAACGTCGCGGTGATGGGCTGCATCGTCAACGGTCCGGGCGAATCGAAGCACGCGAACATCGGCATCAGCCTGCCGGGTTCGGGCGAGAACCCGGCCGCGCCCGTCTTCATCGACGGCGAGAAGGTCAAGACGCTGCGCGGCGAGCGGATCGCCGAGGAATTCCAGCAGATCGTCAGCGACTACGTCGCACGCAATTACGGCCGCACCGAGGCCCTGAACTAATTCGTCCACACACACGAACGATGACTGAACAGAAACGCAAGATCGAGAAGCTCACCGGCGTCAAGGGCATGAACGACATCCTTCCGCAGGATGCCGGCCTGTGGGAGTTCTTCGAAGCAACCGTGAAATCGCTGCTGCGCGCATACGGCTACCAGAACATCCGCACGCCGATCGTCGAACACACGCAGCTCTTCACGCGCGGCATCGGCGAAGTCACCGACATCGTCGAGAAGGAGATGTACAGCTTCACCGACGCGCTGAACGGCGAGAACCTGACGTTGCGCCCGGAAAACACCGCGGCCGTCGTGCGCGCGTCGATCGAGCACAACATGCTGTACGACGGCCCGAAGCGCCTGTGGTACATCGGCCCGATGTTCCGTCACGAGCGTCCGCAGCGCGGCCGCTACCGCCAGTTCCATCAGGTCGGCGTCGAGGCGCTCGGCTTCGCGGGTCCCGATGCGGATGCCGAGATCATCATGATGTGCCAGCGCCTGTGGGACGACCTCGGCCTGACCGGCATCAAGCTCGAGATCAACTCGCTCGGCCTGGCCGAAGAGCGCGCCGCGCACCGCGTCGAACTGATCAAGTACCTCGAACGGTTCGCCGACGTGCTCGACGAGGACGCGAAGCGCCGTCTGTATACGAACCCGCTGCGCGTGCTCGACACGAAGAATCCCGCGCTGCAGGAGATCGCGCAGAACGCGCCGAAGCTGATCGACTTCCTTGGCGAGGCATCGCGCGCGCACTTCGAAGGGCTGCAGCGCCTGCTGCTCGCGAACAACATTCCGTTCAAGATCAACCCGCGTCTCGTGCGCGGCCTCGATTACTACAACCTGACCGTGTTCGAGTGGGTGACCGACAAGCTCGGCGCGCAGGGCACGGTCGCGGCCGGCGGCCGCTACGATCCGCTGATCGAGCAGCTCGGCGGCAAGCCGACCGCCGCGTGCGGCTGGGCGATGGGCATCGAGCGGATTCTCGAGCTGCTGAAGGAAGAGGATCTCGCGCCCGAGCAGGAAGGCGTCGACGTGTACGTCGTGCACCAGGGCGAGACCGCGCGCGAACAGGCGTTCATCGCGGCCGAGCGCCTGCGCGATACGGGCCTCGACGTGATCTTCCACTGCAGCGCCGACGGCGCGACGGCAAGCTTCAAGTCGCAGATGAAGCGGGCCGACGCGAGCGGCGCCGCGTTCGCGGTGATCTTCGGCGAAGAAGAAGTCGCGAACGGCACGGTGGGCGTGAAAGCGCTGCGCGGTGCGGGCGCGGACGGGGAAAAGAACGTTCAGCAGACCGTACCGGTCGAAAGCTTGACCGAATTCCTAATCAATGCGATGGTTGCATCCGCCGAAGACGGCGACGACTGATCGCGCCGGCGTTCGCTCGACAAGAAAGGCCTGAACAGGAAGGAATCGCTCGCCGATGAGTTATCACGACGAACAAGAATCGATTGAAAGTCTCAAGGCGTGGTGGGCCCGCTGGGGCAACCTCACCACGTGGATCGTGCTCGCGGCGCTCGTCGTCGCGGCCGGTTTCAACGGCTGGAACTACTGGCAGCGCCGTCAGGCTGCCGAGGCGTCCGGGCTGTACGAGCAGGTCCAGAAGGCCGCCGCCGCGAACGACAAGGCGACGATGGCCCGCGCGGCCGCCGACATGGAAGACAAGTTCGGCAGCACGCCGTATGCACAGATGACGGCGCTCACGGCCGCGAAGACGCTGTACGCGGCCGGCGACGCGGCGGGCGCGAAGGCGCAGCTGCAATGGGCGGTCGATCACGCCAAGGACGACGAGTACAAGCAGATCGCGAAGCTGCGCCTCGCGTCGCTGCTGCTCGACGAAAAGGCGTACGACGCGGGCCTCACGCTGCTGTCGGGCACGCCGGTCGAAGCGTTCAAGGGCCTCGTGGCCGATCGCCGCGGCGATCTGCTGGCCGCGCAAGGCAAGACCGACGATGCGCGCGCCGCTTACAAGCTCGCGCTCGACGGCCTGTCGAAGGACGACCAGTCTGCGCGCCAGCTCGTGCAGTTCAAGCTGGACGCGCTCGGCGGCTGAATCGCGGTCCCCTCAACCTCTTAACTTCTGCTTCGCTAACCGATGAATTTGCTGAAACGTTACGCTGTGCCCGTCGCCTGCGCGGCGGCTGTCCTCGCATTGGCGGCCTGCTCGTCGTCGAAGGACGCGCGCCGCGTGCCGACGCCGCTGACCGAGTTCAAGCCCGTCATGGACGTGCAACAGGTCTGGAAGGCAAGCGTCGGCAAGGGCGGGCGCTACCTGTTCTCGCCGGTGGCCGTGGGCGACGCCGTTTATGCGGCGGGCGAAAACGGTTCGGTCGAGAAGATCGATGCGAAGACGGGCCAGACCGTCTGGCGCGCGAAGGTCGGCTCCGACCTGTCGGCCGGGGTCGGCAGCGACGGCAACCTGACCGCGGTCGGCGCGCTGAAGGGCGGCGTGTTCGTGCTGGGTCCGGACGGCAAGCAACTGTGGAAGACCAGCGTGCAGGGCGAGATCTTCTCGCCGCCGCTCGTCGGCAACGGCCTCGTGATCGTCCGCACGATCGACGGCCAGGTGATCGCGTTCAACGCGCAGACGGGCGAGCAGAAGTGGAACTACCGCAACCGCGCGGTGCCGCTGAACCTGCGCGTGTCGGCCGGCATGACGTTCGCGGGCGACGCGGCGGTACTGGCGGGCTTCCCGGGCGGCGGTCTCGTCGCGATCAACCTGCAGACGGGCGAGCCGTTCTGGCAGACCCCGGTGTCGTTCCCGAAGGGTGTGACCGAGGTCGAGCGCATCAACGACGTCAGCGGCCCGCCGACGCTCGTCGGCGCGGAAGCCTGCGCGGTGACGTTCCAGGGTCAGCTCGGCTGCTTCGACGCGAACTCGGGCCGCCCGCTGTGGGAAAAGCCGTTCTCGAGCCGCAGCGGTCTGGCGCAGGACGATTCGGTGGTCGCCGGCGGCGACGACTGGTCGATCGTGACGGCGTACGACGCGGCGTCCGGCAACCAGCTGTGGCGCAACGACAAGCTGAAGAGCCGTGACGTCGGCGTGCCGTACCTGCTCGGGCACGCGGTCGTGATGGGCGACTACAAGGGCTTCGTGCATTTCCTGTCGCGCGAAGACGGCAGCTTCATCGCGCGGATGAAGACCGACGGCAGCGCGATTACGGCGGCGCCGGTCCTCGCGGGCAATACGCTCGTCGTGCAGACGAAGGACGGCGGCCTGTACGGATTCCGTCCGCGCTGATAAGCAGGAAACACGTGTGGCCGCGGCGCGGCGGGCTTGTCCCGCGCGCCCCGGCCGTGCAGCATGAAGGCGGCCGGTGCTCCCGGCCGCTCGGTATTTGAAAGGCAGTTCGAGACGAAAGACGACGGCGCGCAACGCGCGCCCGGCGCGCGCATCCGGCGCGGCGCGAATTCGTGATATTTTCATTCAGCGCAGCCGCCCGCAGCAGCGGGCCTCCCGCTGCTGCGCATCACCGTAGAAAACACAGATGAAACCGGTCATTGCCCTCGTTGGGCGCCCCAATGTGGGGAAATCCACGCTGTTCAACCGGCTCACGCGCTCGCGCGATGCGCTGGTCGCCGACCTGCCTGGCCTGACGCGCGATCGCCATTACGGCGAAGGGCGCGTCGGCGAACGGCCGTACCTGGTCGTCGATACGGGCGGCTTCGAACCCGTCGCGAAGGACGGCATCCTGCACGAGATGGCGCGCCAGACGCGGCAGGCCGTCGAGGAAGCCGACATCGTCGTGTTCATCGTCGACGGCCGCAACGGGCTGGCGCCGCAGGACAAGTCGATCGCCGACTACCTGCGCAAGACCGGCCGGCCGATCTTCCTCGTCGTCAACAAGGCCGAGGGGATGCGGTACACGGCGGTCGCGGCCGACTTCTACGAGCTCGGGCTCGGCGACCCGCGCGCGATCTCGGCCGCGCACGGCGACGGCGTGACCGACATGATCAACGAGGCGCTGGCGGTGGCTTACGCCGACCGTCCGGAGGAAGAGGACGAGAACGACCCGTCGCGCGGCATCAAGATCGCGATCGTCGGCCGTCCGAACGTCGGCAAGTCGACGCTCGTGAACGCGCTGATCGGCGAGGATCGTGTGATCGCGTTCGACATGCCGGGCACGACGCGCGATTCGATCTACGTCGACTTCGAGCGCAACGGCAAGAAATACACGCTGATCGACACGGCCGGCCTGCGCCGCCGCGGCAAGGTGTTCGAGGCGATCGAGAAGTTCTCGGTCGTGAAGACGCTGCAGTCGATCTCCGACGCGAACGTCGTCATTCTTCTGCTGGATGCGCAGCAGGACATTTCCGACCAGGACGCGCACATCGCCGGCTTCGTCGTCGAGCAGGGCCGTGCGCTCGTGATCGGCGTCAACAAGTGGGACGGCCTCGACGAGCACGCGCGCGACCGCGCGAAAGCGGATTTGACCCGCAAGCTGAAATTCCTCGATTTCGCGAAATCGCACTTCATTTCGGCCGCGAAGAAGACGGGCATCGGCGCGCTGATGCGCTCGGTCGACGACGCGTACGCGGCGGCGATGGCGAAGCTGCCGACGCCGAAGCTCACGCGCGCGCTGATCGAGGCCGTCGAATTCCAGCAGCCGCGCCGTCGCGGCCCGGTGCGTCCGAAGCTGCGCTACGCGCACCAGGGCGGCCAGAATCCGCCGCTGATCGTCATCCACGGCAACGCGCTCGACGCGGTCACGGAAACCTACAAGCGCTACCTCGAAAACCGGTTCCGCGAAACTTTCTCGCTGACCGGGACTCCATTGCGCATAGAGTTCCGTTCGTCGAACAACCCGTACGCGGACAAGGGCTGACGCACGCCTGTCATGCGTCCCGCAAGGGTAGGCCGTAAGGCCTGCGCGGCGGGCGGGGCAGGCAAAATCAGCTATAGTGTAGCGATTGGCGCCGGATCTCTTTTTCTTTCCCGCCAATCCAGATCAACCTGCAAAAAAAGATGGAGTACGCCATGAGCAACAAAGGGCAATTGTTACAAGACCCGTTTTTGAACGCACTGCGCAAAGAGCACGTTCCCGTTTCGATTTACCTCGTCAACGGCATCAAGCTGCAAGGGAACATTGAATCGTTCGACCAGTACGTCGTGTTGCTCCGTAATACGGTGACCCAGATGGTCTACAAGCACGCCATCTCGACGGTCGTGCCGGCGCGCCCGGTGAATTTCCACCCGGACGCGGAAGCCTCGTCCTAACCTATCGCAGCGGCCGGCATCCGGTCGCCGCGAGCGACCGATGCCAGCCGCCTTATCTTGACACCCGATAATTTGATCAACGCAGCGCTCGTCGGCATCGATTTCGGCAAGACCGATTTCGAAGCCAGTCTCGAAGAACTCAGTCTTCTCGCCTCCAGCGCGGGGGCCCGTCCCGCCGTCACCCTCACGGGTCGTCGCTCCAGTCCCGATGCCAAGATGTTCATCGGCAGCGGCAAAGCCGAAGAACTGCGGCTTGCCTGCGACGCGCACAACGTCGAAATCGTCATCTTCAATCACGCCCTGGCGCCGGCCCAGCAACGCAATCTGGAGCAGGCACTTAACAGGCGTGTGGTCGACCGCACCAGCCTCATCCTCGACATCTTCGCGCAGCGTGCCCGCAGCCATGAAGGCAAGCTGCAGGTCGAACTCGCGCAGCTTCAATACCTGTCGACGCGGCTCATTCGCGCGTGGACCCACCTTGAACGCCAGAAGGGCGGTATCGGCCTGCGCGGCCCCGGCGAAACGCAGCTCGAAACCGACCGCCGGCTGATCGGCGAGCGCATCAAGATGCTGAAGTCGCGGCTCGACCGGCTGCGCCGTCAGCACAGCACCCAGCGTCGGCAGCGCACGCGCAGCGGCACGATGTCGGTATCGCTCGTCGGCTATACGAACGCGGGCAAGTCGACGCTGTTCAATGCGCTGACGAAAGCGCAGGCGTACGCGGCCGACCAGCTGTTCGCCACGCTCGACACGACGTCGCGGCGGGTGTACCTCGGCGACGAGGTCGGCCAGATCGTCGTGTCCGATACGGTCGGGTTCATCCGCGAGCTGCCTCACCAGCTCGTCGCGGCATTCCGCGCGACCCTCGAGGAAACGATCCACGCGGATCTGCTGCTGCACGTGGTCGATGCATCGAGCGCGGTCAGGCTCGAACAGATCGAGCAGGTCAACGGCGTGCTGCACGAGATTGGCGCGGACACGATCCGGCAGGTGCTGGTGTTCAACAAGATCGACGCGGTGCCTGAGCTGGCGGCCCGCGGCGACGCGGTCGAGCGGGACGAATATGGTAATATTTCGCGCGTCTTTTTGAGCGCGCGCACCGGTCAGGGTCTTGATACGTTGCGTGCCGCCATCGCCGAAATCGCCTCCGCGGAACACCTTTCCAGCGCGACGTTACCCAGCGGCGCGCTCGACGGCGCACCCGCTGAACCACACGAAGACCACACGATTTCCGAACACGGGCGCTAACCGGCCTCGGCCGGTTCGCCGGCGTCTTATCTGGTGAACAAACTCTGGTGAACGAATACAACGAGCGGATTACCTGGCGGCGGATGCGTGCCTTGCTGTCGATCAACGATCCCCGCTGGGGACGCGGCGAAGGCAATGGCAAGGACGGATCCCGTCCGCGTTCGAATGAATCGAAGCGTCCGCAAGGCGGCGACGGCGATGGTCCGCCCGATCTCGACGAGATGTGGCGCAACTTCAACCGGCGCCTGAGCGGCCTGTTCGGCGGCAAGGGCGGCAACGGCCTGCGTCCCGACAACGGCCGGGCCGCGCGAGTCGGCGTCGGCATCGTGATCGGCGTGCTGGTCGCGGTTTACGCGGGCAGCGGGCTGTTCGTCGTGCAGGACGGCCAGACGGGCGTCGTGCTGCAGCTCGGCAAGCTGTCGGGCACGGTTGGCCAGGGCGTGCACTGGCGCCCGCCGTATCCGTTCGCGTCCCACGAGATCGTCGATACGTCGCAGGTCCGCTCGATCGAGATCGGCCGCAACAACGTCGTGCGTCTGGCGAACGTGAAGGAAGCGGCGATGCTGACGCGCGATGCCGACATCGTCGACGTGCGTTTCATCGTTCAGTACCGGATCCGTTCCGCCACCGATTACCTGTTCCGCAGCGTCGACCCCGAGCGCAGCGTCTCGCAGGCCGCGCAGGCCGCGGTGCGCGCGATCGTCGGCACGCGCAGCGCGGCCGACATGCTGAACCAGGACCGCGACGCGCTGCGCGAGCAGCTGTCCACCGCGATCCAGCGCGATCTCGACCGCTACCAGTCGGGGCTCGAGGTGACGGCCGTCACGATGCAGAGCGTCGCGGCGCCCGAGCAGACGCAGGCCGCCTACGCCGAAGTCGCGAAGGCACGCGACGAGCGCGAGGCCGCGAAGCGCGCCGCGCAGGCGTATGCAAGCGACCTGCTGCCGAAGGCGCAGGGCGACGCCGCGAAGCTCGTCGACGAAGCGAAGGCGTATGCCGATCGCGTGGTCACGCAAGCCGAGGGCGATGCCGACCGCTTCAAGCAGGTCTACGCGCAGTACTCGAAGGCGCCCGCGGTGATCCGCGAGCGGATGTACCTCGAGACGATGCAGGAAATCTATTCGAACGCGACGAAGGTGTTCGTCGGCAACAAGGGCGGCAACAGCGTCGTCTACCTGCCGCTCGACAAGCTCGTCGAGCAGGGGCGGCAGAACGCCGCGGCGTCGACCGGCGCATCCGCGCCCGATGCGGCGTCGGCACCGGCAGCCGTTGCGCCGGCCGCCGCCGCCGTACCCGCGAGCGCCGCACCGGCGGCCGCGGCGTCGGGCGTCGACGTGCTGCGATCGCGCGAAGTGTTTCGCAGCCGGTCGCGCGAAGACGATACGAAGTAACGGGGAGCGCAGAACATGAACCGAATCATTGCGCTCGTCGTCGCGATCGTGATCGTTGCCTTCGCGGCGTCCTCGACGGTCCTGACCGTCGATCCGCGTCATGCGGCCGTGCTGTCGGGCCGTGACGGCGCGCAACCCGAACTCGCGGGCCCGGGCCTCCACTTCAAGCTGCCGCCGCCGTTGCAGACGGCCACGCTGATCGACACGCGCCTGCAATCGCTCGAGTCGTCCGATCCGCTGCAGCTCGCCACCCAGGACAAGCACGACCTGCTCGTCGCGTATGCGGTGAAGTACCGGATCAGCGATCCGCTGAAGTATTTCACGGCGACCGGCGGCGATCCGGCTGCGGCTGCCGACCGCCTGGCCGGCGCGCTGAAGGGTGCGCTCGGCGACGCGTTCGGCCAGCGCGCGCTCGACGACGCCCTCGGCGGCCAGCGCGCGATCGCCGATGCGGCCCGCGATGCGGTCAAGGCGAAGGCGTCGGGCTTCGGCGTCGACGTCGTCGACGTCCAGCTGACGCGCGTCGACCTGCCGGCTGCACAGACGGATGCCGTTTATCAACGGATGATCGGCACGCTGCGCGATCAGGCGGCGCAGGTGCGTGCGGAAGGCGCGGCCGACGTCGAGCGGATCAAGGCCGATGCCGAACGTGAGCAGCAGGCCGTGCTCGCGAACGCATACAAGTCCGCGCAGACGATCAAGGGCGAGGGGGACGCGAAGGCCGCGACGATTGCCGCCGATGCGTTCGGCCGCGATCCGCAGTTCTATCAGTTCTACGCGAGCCTGCAGGCCTACCGGAATACGTTCAAGCGCAACGACATCATCGTCGTCGATCCCGACAGCGAGTTCTTCCGCTTCATGCGCAGCCCGACGGGCGGCGCCGCACCGGCGGCGCCTGCTCCCCGCAAACATTGACTTTGAGGCGCCGCGTCGAGCGGCGCCGTCGCTCGCATGGACCTGGCTGGCTCGTTGTTGCTCGCAGTAGCGCTGATGCTGATCATCGAGGGGGCGTTCCCCTTCGTGTTTCCCGTCGCCTGGCGCGACACGTTTCGTAGAATAGCTGAGCGGCCGCCGCATCATATCCGGATCGGCGGCCTGATCGTGATGGCGCTCGGGCTCGTGCTGCTGCTGCTCGCCACGTGATCCGGACGGCGCATCCGCCGTCCGTCCCGCCCGATTCCGAAGTTCCGATTCAACTCGCGGCGCGCGTGGCGCGCGCCGTTTCCCGTCGTAGGACCGTACCGATGTCGACCTGGTTACTTCCCGAGAATATCGCCGACGTACTGCCGTCGGAAGCGCGCAAGATCGAGGAGCTGCGCCGCAGGCTGCTCGACCGCTTCCGTTCGTACGGCTACGAAATGGTGATGCCGCCGTTGCTCGAGTATCTCGAGTCGCTGCTGACGAGCGGCGGCAGCGACCTGCGCCTGCGCACCTTCAAGCTGGTCGACCAGCTGTCGGGCCGCACGCTCGGCCTGCGCGCGGACATCACGCCGCAGGTCGCGCGGATCGATGCGCACCTGTTGAACCGCCAGGGCGTGACGCGCCTGTGCTACGCCGGCCATGTGATGCATACGCGCCCGCGCGGCCTGCACGCGACGCGCGAGCAGATCCAGATCGGTGCCGAAATCTACGGGCATGCCGGGCTGGAAGCCGACCTCGAGATCCAGCAGCTGATGCTCGACGCGCTGCATCTCGCGGGCCTGTCGCGCATCCGTCTCGACCTCGGCCATGCGGGCGTGCTCGCGGCGCTGCTGGCGCGCGACGCGCAGGCCGCCGAGCGCGGCGAGTCGCTGTACGACGCGCTGTCGGGCAAGGACGTGCCGCTCCTGAACGAACTCACCGACGATCTCGGCGCCGATACGCGCGCCGCGCTGCGCGCGCTGCCGAGCCTTTACGGCGATGCGGGCGTGCTCGCCGAGGCGCGCACACGCTTGCCGGTGCTGCCCGAAATCACGCGGGCGCTCGACGATCTGGCGCAGCTCGCGTCGCAGGCGAAGGGCGCGGAAGTGGCGATCGACCTCGCCGACCTGCGCGGTTATGCGTACCACAGCGGCGCGATGTTCAGCGCGTACATCGACGGCGTGCCGAACGCGATCGCGCGCGGCGGCCGGTACGACCACGTCGGCCAGGCGTACGGCCGTGCGCGCCCGGCAACGGGCTTCTCGCTCGACCTGCGCGAGCTCGCGCGGATCTCGCCGGTCGAGGCGCGCGGCACCGCGATTCTCGCGCCGTGGGCGCAGGACGACGCGCTGGGCGCGGCCGTCGCCGCGCTGCGCGATGCGGGCGAGGTCGTGATCCAGGCGCTGCCCGGCCACGACCACGTGCTCGACGAATTCGCATGCGATCGTTCGCTCGTCGAGCGTGACGGCGCATGGGTGGTCGAACCCCGATAAACAGGCGTTCGCGGGCCGTGCTTCGACGTGCATATCGTTGAAGCGAAACGGAAAAATTCGGAATCGCCCGCGAACATAGGTAGAATACGTTTTTAACCAGCTAACGAATCAACATGTCTGCCAGCGCAGTGAACGTGACTCCCGGGCGCAATGTCGTCGTCGTGGGAACGCAATGGGGTGATGAAGGCAAGGGCAAGATCGTCGACTGGCTGACGGACCACGCTCAGGGCGTCGTGCGTTTCCAGGGCGGTCACAACGCCGGCCACACCCTCATCATCGGCGGCAAGAAAACGATCTTGCGCCTCATTCCGTCGGGCATCATGCGTGAAGGCGTCGCCTGCTACATCGGCAACGGCGTCGTCCTGTCCCCCGAAGCACTGTTCAAGGAAATCGGCGAGCTCGAAGAAGCCGGCGTGAACGTGCGCGACCGTCTGTTCATCTCCGAAGCCACGACGCTGATCCTGCCGTACCACATCGCGATCGACCAGGCGCGCGAAGCGCGCAAGGGCGCGGGCAAGATCGGCACGACCGGCCGCGGCATCGGCCCGGCGTACGAAGACAAGGTCGGCCGTCGCGCGCTGCGCGTGCAGGACCTGTTCGACGCGAAGACCTTCGCCGACCGCCTGCGCGAAAACCTCGATTTCCACAATTTCGTGCTGACCCAGTACCTGGGCGGCGCGGCCGTCGATTTCCAGGCCACGCTCGACACGATGCTCGGCTATGCCGACCGCCTGAAGCCGATGGTGGCCGACGTGTCGCGCCGCCTGTACGACGCGAACAACGCGGGCCAGAACCTGCTGTTCGAAGGCGCGCAGGGCACGCTGCTCGACATCGACCACGGCACCTATCCGTTCGTCACGTCGAGCAACTGCGTCGCGGGTGCGGCGTCGGCCGGCGCGGGCGTCGGTCCGCAGAAGCTCAACTACATCCTCGGCATCACGAAGGCGTATTGCACGCGTGTCGGTTCGGGCCCGTTCCCGAGCGAACTGTACGATGCGGACAATCCGCAGCGCCAGGACCAGGTCGGCGTCACGCTCGCGAACGTCGGCAAGGAATTCGGTTCGGTCACCGGCCGTCCGCGCCGCACGGGCTGGCTCGACGCAGCCGCGCTGCGCCGCTCGATCCAGATCAACGGCGTGTCGGGCCTGTGCATGACGAAGCTCGACGTGCTCGACGGCCTCGACGAAGTCAAGCTGTGCGTCGGCTACAAGATCGACGGCAAGGACGTGGACATCCTGCCGCGCGGCGCCGCCGACGTGGCGCGTTGCGAACCCGTATACGAAACCTTCCCTGGCTGGAAGGAAAGCACGGTCGGCATCAAGACGTGGGATGCGCTGCCGGTGAACGCGCAGGCATACCTGTCCCGTGTCCAGGACGTGGCCGGCGTGCCGGTCGACATGGTGTCGACGGGCCCGGACCGCGACGAAACGATCCTGCTCCGCCATCCGTTCAAGGTGTAATTCCAAGATGACGCAGCAAATCACGATGACGGCGGCAGACTTGATGACCGATCCGCGCAACGACGACAAGAACCTGTGGGTAGGCTGGGACGAGTATCACCGTCTGATCGAGTTGCTCGCGCTCCAGGTGCACGCGTCGGGCTGGAAGTTCGACCAGATCCTGTGCCTCGCGCGCGGCGGCCTGCGCGTCGGCGACCAGCTGTCGCGCATCTACGACGTGCCGCTCGCGATCCTCGCGACGAGTTCGTACCGCGAAGCGGCCGGCACCGAGCAGGGTGAGCTCGACATCGCGCAGTACATCACGATGACGCGCGGCAACCTCGCGGGCAACGTGCTGCTGGTCGACGATCTCGTCGATTCGGGCGTCACGCTCGCGCGCGTGCAGGAGCACCTGAAGGAGCGTTACCCGTCCGTGACGGCCGTTCGCTCGGCCGTCCTCTGGTACAAGGGTTGCTCGAAGGTCAAGCCCGACTATCACACGCAGTTTCTGCCGACGAATCCGTGGATTCATCAGCCGTTCGAGGAGTGGGACACGGTGCGTCCGCACAACCTCGAGGCGTGGATCAAGCGCGGTCGCGCGCAGCGCGACGGTTCGGGCGCGTAAGCGCCCGGCCGATCGAAGGAAAGCCTGGTACGGCGCCGCTTGCGGCGCCGTTTTTCATTGCGCGGCGGGGGCGTCGGGCGGTGCGTTTCACGAATCCGATAGTAGGCAGACGGCGCTGCCCCGGCTATGATGGCAGCCCTGCCACAGCTCGCGCCGGATTGCATGCGCAGCGTGGATCACGTGGTTCCAAGGCAACAGAGCAGGGCGGCGTTTCACGGGGGCGCGAGTAGAATAGCGCTCGTTTTGTCCGACCCGGACCCGATTATTACGCTTCATATGAACGACACGATCCACGCGACCGACGCCGCACACGCGCCGCATTCGACGCAACAACACTCGATGCGGGCGCTAGCGATAGCAGCCATCGGCGTCGTGTTCGGCGACATCGGCACCAGCCCGCTGTATTCGCTGAAGGAGGCGTTCAGCCCCGCACACGGCATTCCGCTCACCGAAGGATCGATTCTCGGCGTGATCTCGCTGCTGTTCTGGGCAATCATCCTGGTGGTCGGCGTCAAGTACCTGCTGTTCGTGATGCGGGCCGACAACAACGGCGAAGGCGGCGTGCTGGCGCTGATGGCGCTGTCGCTGCGGCCGCTCGACTCGAAGACCCGCGTCGCGGGCGCGCTGATGGCGCTCGGGATCTTCGGCGCGTGCATGTTCTACGGCGACGCGGTGATCACGCCGGCGATCTCGGTGATGTCGGCGGTCGAAGGTCTCGAAATCGCGACGCCGCACCTGTCCCACCTCGTGTTGCCGATCACGATCGTGATCCTGATCGCGCTGTTCTGGATCCAGCGTCACGGCACCGCACTGGTCGGCAAGCTGTTCGGCCCGATCATGGTGCTGTGGTTCGTCGTGATCGCGGCGCTCGGCGTGTACCACATCGTGCGCGTGCCGGGCATCATCGCGGCCGTCAACCCGTATTACGCGGCGTCGTTCATGGCCGACCACCTGCTGCAGGCCTACGTCGTGCTCGGCTCGGTCGTGCTGGTGCTGACCGGCGCGGAAGCGCTCTACGCGGATATGGGCCACTTCGGGGCGAAGCCGATCCGGATCGCCGCGTACGGGCTCGTGATGCCGTCGCTCGTGCTGAACTACTTCGGCCAGGGCGCGCTGCTGATCCAGAATCCGAAAGCGATCGAAAACCCGTTCTTCCTGCTGGCGCCCGAATGGGGGCTGCTGCCGCTCGTCGTGCTGTCGACGGTCGCGACCGTGATCGCGTCGCAGGCCGTGATCTCGGGCGCCTATTCGCTGACGTCGCAGGCGATCCAGCTCGGCTACGTGCCGCGCATGAAGGTGCTGCACACGTCCGAGCTCGCGATCGGCCAGATCTACGTGCCGGTCGTGAACTGGCTGCTGCTGTTCGTGATCCTCTGCATCGTGGTCGGCTTCAAGAGCTCCGACAATCTCGCGGCCGCGTACGGCATCGCGGTGACGGCGACGATGGTGATCACCACGGTGCTCGCGTGCGTCGTGATGGTGAAGGTGTGGAACTGGAACCGGTTGCTGGTCGGCGCGATCATCACCGTGTTCCTCGCGATCGACCTCGGCTTCTTCGGCGCGAACCTGCTGAAGGTCGCGCAGGGCGGCTGGCTGCCGCTCGGCATCGGCGCGCTGCTGTTCTTCCTGCTGATGACCTGGTACAAGGGGCGTCACATCGTCAAGGAACGCACGGCGGCCGACGGTATTCCGCTCGAGCCGTTCCTGCAGGGCTTGCTCGCGCATCCGCCGCATCGCGTATCGGGCACCGCGATCTACCTGACCGGCAACGACAAGCTCGTGCCTGTCAGCCTGCTGCACAACCTGAAGCACAACAAGGTGCTGCACGAGCGGACCATTTTCCTGACGTTCGTCACGCGCGACTTTCCCTATGTGCGCGACGACAAGCGCCAGACCTCGCGCGATGCGGGCGGCGGGCTGTACATCGTCAAGGCCGAGTACGGCTTCAACGAGACGCCGGACGTGAAGGCCGTCCTCGAGGAATTCGGCCGCGCGCACGACATGACGTTCGAGCTGATGGACACGTCGTTCTTCCTCGCACGCGAAACGGTCGTGCCGACCCATCTGCCCGGGATGTCGATCTGGCGCGAGCGCGTGTTCGCGTGGATGCACCAGAACGCCGCGAAGCCGACCGACTTCTTCTCGATTCCGGCGAACCGCGTCGTCGAGCTCGGCACGAAGATCGAGATCTGACCGGACGCGGCGCGCGGGCCGTTCAGCCGCGCGCCACGGCTGCCGGTGCATAAAAAAGCCCGCCTTTCGGCGGGCTTTCTTCTGGCGGCGGCTTTCGCGTGTTCAGCGCTTCAGCTTCGCGAATGCCGCGGCCATCGCGCCGGCCGGTTCCGGCTCGCGCGAGCGCTGCGGGCGAGCCGCGCCGCGCGCCGCGTTGCCGCGATCCTGGCCGCCGCGCGACGACATGCCGGGCGCTGCCGCGTCGTCGTCGAGGCGCATCGTCAGCGCAATGCGCTGGCGCTTCACGTCGACGTCGAGCACCTTCACCTTGACGACCTGGCCGGCCTTCACGACTTCGTGCGGGTCCTTGATGAACTTCGTCGACATCGCGGACACATGGACGAGGCCGTCCTGATGGACGCCGATATCCACGAACGCACCGAACGCGGCGACGTTCGTCACGACGCCTTCGAGCGTCATGCCCGGCACGAGATCCGACACCTTCTCGACGCCTTCGCGGAACGTCGCGGTCTTGAATTCCGGCCGCGGATCGCGGCCCGGTTTCTCCAGTTCGGACAGGATGTCGCGCACGGTCGGCAGGCCGAAACGTTCGTCAACGAATTCCGTCGGGGACAGGCCCGACAGCGCTTCGCGGTTGCCGAGCACGTCGTCGATGCGCTTGTTGATCTTCGCGAGCATCCGTTCGACGACCGGATAGGCTTCGGGGTGCACCGACGAGCGGTCGAGCGGGTTCTCGCCGCCGTTGATGCGCAGGAAGCCGGCGGCCTGCTCGAAGGTCTTGTCGCCGAGGCGCGGCACCTTGCGCAGGTGCTCGCGCGACGGGAACGGGCCGTTCGCATCGCGGTAGTCGACGATGTTGCGGGCGAGCGTCGCGTTCAGGCCCGACACGCGCGCCAGCAGCGGGACCGATGCGGTGTTCGCGTCGACGCCGACCGCGTTCACGCAATCCTCGACGACCGCGTCGAGCGAACGCGCGAGTTCGCGCTGGTTCACGTCGTGCTGGTACTGGCCGACGCCGATCGCCTTCGGCTCGATCTTCACGAGCTCCGCGAGCGGGTCCTGCAGGCGGCGTGCGATCGACACGGCGCCGCGCAGCGATACGTCGAGCTCCGGGAATTCCTTCGCGGCGAGCTCGGACGCCGAATAGACCGACGCGCCGGCTTCGGACACGACGATCTTCTGCAGGCGCAGCTCCGGGTGCTTCGCGATCAGTTCGCTCGCGAGCTTGTCGGTTTCGCGCGACGCGGTGCCGTTGCCGATGCTGATGAGTTCGGCCTGCGTCTGCGCGGCGATGCGGGCGAGTTTCGCGATCGAGCCGTCCCAGTCGCGGCGCGGCTCGTGCGGGTAGATCGTGTCGGTCGCGAGCACCTTGCCGGTGCGGTCGACGACCGCGACCTTCACGCCCGTGCGCAGGCCGGGGTCGAGACCGATCACGGCCTTCGGGCCGGCCGGCGCGGCCAGCAGCAGGTCGTTCAGGTTGCGCGCGAACACGCGGATCGCCTCGGTTTCGGCCGTTTCGCGCAGTTGCGTGAGCAGTTCGTTCTCGATATGCGGCTGCACCTTCACGCGCCAGCACCAGCGGCAGACGTCGGACAGCCATTTGTCGGCCGGGCGGTTCTGGTTCGCGATGCCGAAATGGCGCGCGATCATCGCCTCGCCGGGATGCGGCACCTGCGCGTCGAGCTCTTCGCCGAGGCCGAGCTTGACCGTCAGGACGCCCGCGTTGCGGCCGCGGAACAGCGCGAGGGCGCGGTGCGACGGCACGGTCTTGATCGTTTCCGCGTAGTCGTAATAGTCGCGGAATTTCTCGCCTTCCTCGTTTTCCTTGCCCTCGACGACCGCCGACGACACGACGCCCTGGTTGTGCAGGTAGTCGCGCAGCTTGCCGAGCAGCTCGGCCGTTTCGCCGAACTGTTCGGACAGGATGTCGCGCGCGCCGTCGAGCGCGGCCTTCACGTCGGCGACACCCTTGTCGGCGTCGACATACGCGGCCGCCTCGGCCTGCGGGTCGAGCAGCGGGTTCGCGAGCAGGGCCTGCGCGAGCGGCTCGAGGCCGGCTTCGCGGGCGATCTGCGCACGCGTGCGGCGCTTCGGTTTGTACGGCAGATAAAGGTCTTCGAGCACCTGCTTGCTGTCGGCCGCGTCGATCGCGGCGCGCAGTTCGTCCGTCAGCTTGCCCTGTTCGTCGATGCTCGACAGGATCGCCGCGCGGCGATCCTCGAGTTCGCGCAGATACAGGAGACGTTCCTCGAGCTGGCGCAGCTGCGTGTCGTCCAGGTTGCCGGTCACTTCCTTGCGGTACCGGGCAATGAACGGAACGGTCGAGCCTTCGTCGAGGAGTTGCACGGCCGCCGCGACCTGGCGCGGCTGGACGGACAGTTCGGTGGCGATGCGCTGTACGATCTTGAGTGCTACGGTTTCCGTCATGTCGTGGATGATCTGCCTGCTGAAATCGCGGCGCGGGCCGGCAGGCCCGACGCGGCGGGCTGCATGGCGGGCCCGACGGGCCTGATGCCGCGGGTGAGTGAAGCGGGGCATTTTGCCATAAATGGCGGAGCGTCCAGCCGGGGGTGATAGAATTTGACACATGTCCCGCAGCTTTCCTACGACGTTGCCAACTTCCCGAATTTCTCTCGTCGCGCTCGGCGCAGCGCTCGCCGCGGCTTTGTCCGCCGGGCCTTCCGGCGCGTTCGCGCAAGCCTCGGGCGCAACCGCGCCGGACGCCGTCGCGGCCGCGCCCGTTGCGGCCTCCGCCGCACCGGATTTCGACGCCCGTCAAAAAGTGCTCAATCAACGCACCGCGGAAAACGATTATCGTTATGCGGTGGCCGAGCATAATTGCTACAGCACCTTTTTCGTCAATCACTGTCTCGGCAAGGCGCGCGACCAGATGCGCGACGAGCGCGCGAGCATCCGTCAGGAGCAACTCGCGCTCAACGACGAGCAGCGCGCGGTGCGCGCGCAGCAGCGCGACCAACAGCAGGCACTGAAGCAGGCGCAGAACGCGGCGGAAGCGCCGCAGCGGGCGGCGAACGATGCGGCGAACGCGGCTGCGTTCCGCGACAAGCAGGAGCAGAATGCACTGAAGCAGGCGCAGCGCGGCGCGGAAGGGCCGCAGCGCGCGGCGAGCAAGCAGGCATACGACCAGAAGCAGGGCGACTTCCAGCGCAAGCTCGACCAGGCGCACCAGCAGGCGGCGCAGAAGGCGCAGGAGCGGGCGGACAACGCCGCGCGCTACGAGCAGAAGCAGAAGGAAGCCGCGCAGCACAAGGCCGATGTCGAGCGACGTCAGCAGGAAGCGGCCGAGAAGGCCAAGCAGCAACAGCAGGGGCAGTAACGTGTTGGATTGATCGGGATCAGTCTCGGGCGCGTCGGCATGCCAGCCGCCGCGCTGCTTCGATGAGGAGGCAACTATGCAAAACCGTCACACGGAACAGCAGCAGGAATTGCACAACCGTTTGGCTGCATTGCAGGAGCAGCACCAGCAGCTCGCTCGGGAGATCGAGCTGAAGGAAGGGCACTCCGACATCGACGACATCACGCTGCACCGGCTGAAGAAGGAAAAGCTGGCAGCCAAGGACAAAATCATTCTGCTGCAATCGCAGCTCGAATCGGATAAGCGCGCCTGAGCGCGGCCTGGCAAGCGCCGGCGCCGCCCGGGCGCTGGACACAGGAACGCTTGCCTTGAATTCACCGCTTGAAGCCACCCCCGATGCCCGGCGTGACGCGACGTCCGCCGGGCGCGCTCGTGCGCCCGAAGGCACCTTCGAGCTGAGCCGCAAGCGCGTCGACGAACTCGACACGATTTTCGGCGAGGGCGGGTTGCTGGCGCGCGCGCTCGACGGCTACCGGCCGCGTACCTCGCAGATCGAGATGGCGCGCGCGGTCGCGTCGGCGATGGAAGCGTCCGCGCGCCGGATGCCCGAGCCCGAGATCTTCGAAACACGCAAGCGGCCGGCGCGCCGCCTCGGCGACGGCGACAAGGCAGCCGAGCCGGGCGCGGACGGCGCCGCATCAGCCGAATCCGACACCGATGCGGCCGACAACACGCTGATCGTCGAAGCCGGTACGGGTACCGGCAAGACCTACGCGTATCTCGTGCCCGCGATGCTGTGGGGCGGCAAGGTGATCGTGTCGACCGGCACGAAACACCTGCAGGACCAGCTGTTCCAGCGCGACATCCCGACCGTGCGCAACGCGCTCGCGGTGCCGGTGTCGGTGGCGATGCTCAAGGGGCGCGCCAACTACCTGTGCCATTACTACCTGCAACGCACGGCCGACAACGGCCGCCTGCCGTCGCGGCAGGACACCGCGTATCTGCAGGAGATCGTCCGCTTCGCGAAGATCACGAAGAGCGGCGACAAGGCCGAGCTCGCGAGCGTGCCGGAAACGGCGCCCGTGTGGTCGATGGTCACGTCGACGCGCGACAACTGCCTCGGCCAGGAGTGCCCGCATTACAAGGAATGCTTCGTGATGCAGGCGCGGCGCGAGGCGCAGCAGGCCGACGTGGTGGTCGTCAACCATCACCTGTTCTTCGCGGACATCATGCTGCGCGACACCGGGATGGCCGAATTGCTGCCGAACGCGAACACGGTCATCTTCGACGAAGCGCACCAGTTGCCGGAGACGGCGACGCTGTTCTTCGGCGAGACGCTGTCGACCACGCAGATCCTCGAACTCGCGCGCGACACGGTGGCCGAGGGCCTGGGCCACGCGCGCGACGCGGTCGAGTGGGTGAAGCTCGGCGGCGATCTCGAACGTGCGGCGCGCGACTTGCGCCTCGCGTTCGCGAACGACCAGATCGTGCGCATGTCGCTGGCGCAGCTCGGCGACGATCATCCGATGTTCGGCGCGCTCGACGCGCTCGACGTGGCGCTCGACGCGCTCGCGTCGGCGCTCGCGAGCCAGGCCGAGCGGGCGGAGTCGCTCGGCGCGTGCCTGCGGCGCGCGCGCGAGCTGCAGGATCTGCTGGCCGGCTGGGTCGCGCCCGGCGCGGCGGAGGCGGCCGCGCAGGCCGACGCGGCAGCGGCCGGCGACAAGGCGACCTCCGACGGCGATCCGAACGAGAAGGTGCGCTGGGTCGAGGTGTTCGCGCATACCGTGCAGCTGCACGAAACGCCGCTGTCGGTCGCGCCGATCTTCGCGAAGCAGCGTGCAGGTGTCCCGCGGGCATGGGTGTTCACGTCGGCCACGCTGTCGGTGCGCGGCGATTTCACGCACTACGCGGCGCAGATGGGCCTCAGCTCGCGCCGCTCGATGACGCTCGCGAGCCCGTTCGACTACCAGTCGCAAGGGCTGCTGTACGTGCCGCGCAACCTGCCTCAGCCGTCTTCGCCGGCGTTTACCGATGCCGTCTTCGATGCCGCGCTGCCGGCGATCGAGGCGTCCGGCGGCGGCGTGTTCATGCTGTGCACGACGCTGCGCGCGGTCGACCGGATCGCGTCGAAGTTGCGCGATGTCATCGAATCGCGCGGCTGGGACACGCCGCTGCTCGTGCAGGGCGATGCGAGCCGCACCGAGCTGCTCGACCGTTTCCGCGCATACGGCAATGCGATCCTGGTCGGCAGCCAGAGTTTCTGGGAGGGCGTCGACGTGCGCGGCGACGCGCTGTCGCTCGTCGTGATCGACAAGCTGCCGTTCGCCCCGCCAGACGATCCGGTGCTGGCCGCGCGTCTCGATGCCCTGACGAAGAAGGGCCTGAGCCCGTTCGCCGTGCATCAGCTGCCGCAGGCCGTGATCACGCTGAAGCAGGGCGCAGGCCGGCTGATTCGCGCGGAGACGGATCGCGGCGTGCTGATGATCTGCGACACGCGGCTCGTCGACAAGCCCTACGGGCGCCGGATCTGGCAGAGCCTGCCGCCGTTCAAGCGCACGCGCGAGATCGCGGTCGTGCAGGATTTCTTCGACGAGCATCGCTCGGACAAACGCATGTGACGATCCGCGCGGCCGGCGCCGCGCGATCGCCCCCGCGGCGCCGGATTGCGGCGCCAATAAAAAACCCGGCTCGATGGCCGGGTTTTTTGTTCGTGCAACGGGCGTTGCGCCGCGCGGTTCGTCAGAACTGCCACCACGACTTCTTCGCGCCGGGGCGCGAATGGCCCGTGACGTACGGGCTGTCGGGGAACGTGCCCGCGAGCACGCGCTTCGTGTCCTCGGCGAGCTGCGGCTGGTTCAGCTTGTTGTACGACAGGATCATGATGTGCAGCGCATCTTCGATCGCCGGCGCACCCTTGTAATCCTTGATCGCGAGCTGGGCGCGGTTGATTGCCGCCACGTAGGCGCCACGACGGTAGTAGTAGTCGGCCGCGTGCACTTCGTGCGACGCGAGCGCGTTGACGATGTAGCGCATCCGTGCCGCTGCATCGGGCGCGTACTTGCTCTTCGGGAAGCGGTCGACGACGACCTTGAACGCATCGTACGACTCGCGCAGCGCCTGCGGATCGCGTTCGCTCATGTCCTGGCCGGAGAAGCGCCCGAACAGGCCGAGATCGTCGTTGAAGTGGATCATCCCCTTCAGGTAGTACGCGTACGGGATATCCGGATGATCGGGGTGGAGCTGGATGAAACGGTCGACGGCCTGGTCGGCGGCGGCCGCTTCGTTGTCCTTCCAGTTGCAGTATGCAACGTTGATCTGTGCCTGCTGCGCGAAATGACCGAACGGATCGCGGCCTTGCAGCGATTCGAAATATTTCGCGCACTTGCCCCAGTCGCCGCCGGACAGTGCGTCCTGGGCCTCTGAGTATAATTTGTTATTCGACCAGGTAGCCGTCTCGTCCTGCTTCTGCGGCAAGCCGTGGCAGCCGGCGATGAGGGCCGCGGCCGCTACCGCCGCAGCCCGGGCGGCGGCGGTTCTGGCCGTGCGTTTGGTCGAATTCATCATGCTCGCATGTCCTAGCTTCAAGTCTCGGTGACCCAGTCTAAATGACCCGTTCAAGTTCGCAGAATGCCCAGCCGGGCACACCAAATCGCGAAGATTATAGCCCAAGCGATCGGCCCGCCGACGCTGCGTCGGGGGATTCCCTCGATGACGATCTGGCCGGCGACGTCATGCAGCCGCCCGTCGTACCGTCCGCGGCGGTCGACGAGGCGCCGCGCGTCGTCGAAGTGCCGCTGTCGCTCGCGGGCGAGCGCCTCGACAAGGCGCTTGCCCAGCTGTTCCCCGAATTCTCCCGCAGCCGCCTGCAGAGCTGGATCGAGGCACAGCGCGTGCTCGTCGACGGCGCGCCGGCGAAGATCCGCCAGCCGGTGCCGCTCGGCGCGAAGATCGCGCTCGTGCCCGACCTGCTGCCCGAGCAGCTCGCGTTCACGCCGGAGCCCGTGCCGCTCGACGTGATCTACGAGGACGACGCGCTCGTCGTGATCAACAAGCCGGCCGGCCTCGTCGTGCATCCGGCCGCCGGCAACTGGAGCGGCACGATGCTCAACGGGCTGCTGCATCGCTACGGCGACGCGGCGGCCGGCCTGCCGCGCGCGGGAATCGTCCACCGGCTCGACAAGGAAACCTCCGGCCTGATGGTGGTGGCGCGCACGCTGGCCGCGCAGACGGACCTCGTGCGGCAGTTGCAGGCCCGCACGGTGAAGCGCCGCTACTTCGCGCTCGTGTGGGGCACGATGCCCGAGGAAGGCGCGATCGACGCGCCGATCGGCCGCGATCCGCGCGAGCGCACGCGCATGGCCGTCGTCACCGGCGCGTCGGGCAAGCCGGCCCGCACGCATTTCCGTACGGTTGACACATGTCTGTGGCAACGTCAGCCGGTGTCGGCGATCCAGTGCGATCTCGAAACCGGCCGCACGCACCAGATCCGCGTGCACTGCGCGCACATCGGGCACCCGCTGCTCGGCGATCCCGTCTACGGGCGCGCGCGCGGCAAGCGTTCGGTCACGCCGCTGCCGGACGGCTTCGCGCGACAGGCGCTGCATGCGTGGCGGCTCGGCCTCGTGCATCCGGTCACGGGCAAGGCGATGCAATGGCGCTGTCCGCTGCCGGACGACCTGAACACGCTCGTCGCGGCGCTCGGTTTCGGGCAGGGCGATGAGGAATTCGACGACGACGATGGTGTCTACGACGATGACGATTTCGGCGGCGAGTATCACGATGACGAGCCGTACCTGGAAGACGACGAGGAGGCGTGAGTGCCGATGACGAACCTGGCGCCGTTGACGTGGCAGGACTGCGTGCAGCCCGACTGGCAGGTGTCGCCGCGCGTGCGCGCGCTGATCACGACGCGCGACGGCGGTGTGAGCGAAGGCCCTTACGGGCGCTGGCAGGAGGGAGAGGCGCGGCCGGGCGGGATGAATCTCGGCCTGCATACCGGTGACGATCCGGCCCGTGTCGCCGCGAATCGCGCGCGTTTGCTCGCCCTCGCGGGCCAGTCGAGCGCCGCGTGGCTCGAGCAGGTTCACGGTGCGGACATCGTCCGCGCCGACGAGGTGATCGCGGCGGCGCCTGCGGCTGCTGCGCCGGTGCGGGCCGACGCGAGCGTCACGGACCGGGCCGGCGCCGTCTGCGTCGTGATGGTCGCGGATTGCCTGCCCGTGCTGTTGTGCGATGCGCAAGGCCGCGCGGTCGGCGCCGCGCACGCGGGCTGGCGCGGGCTCGCGGCCGGCATCGTCGAGCAGACCGCGGCTCGCGTCGCGGCGCTTGCCGGCGGCGCGACGGATACGCTGCATGCGTACCTGGGGCCGGCGATCGGCCCGCAGGCGTTCGAGGTCGGCGCGGACGTGCGCGACGCGTTTCTCGACACGGCTCCGCAGTCGGAGCATGATGAAACCGGGCTCGCGTTCGTCGCGATCGAGGGCGCGCCCGGCAAGTTTCTCGCCGATCTGTACGCGCTCGCGCGCTTGCGTCTCGCCCGTGCGGGCGTCGCGCACGTGAGCGGCGGGGCGGCTTGCACGGTCGCCGAACAGGCACGCTTCTATTCGTACCGCCGCGATCGCGTGACGGGCCGCATGGCAGCGGCGATCTGGCTGGCCGATTGACGGCATGCGCATGCGTGCGGGATTTGCCGCGTCGCGAAATCGGGTTATCTCGATATTTAGACGGCACTGCGGCATCGCATGCGCAACTGAATGGAAAATCCCGAAGTCAAGCCGGACAAAATGGTTTATGTTTCGCCGGAACCCTTGTCCCGCCTGTTGCACGCGGATTATCTCCGTGCAGAAATGTTCAGTGGTTTGACTTGGCGCTTCACATGGGGAAAACGATAATGATAAAAATACCGCACTGCGGCAGAATCTGGAGACGCCTCTCCAGAGCATGACGGCCCGGCTCGCAGCCGGCACGCCGCGCGCGAGCAGGATTTCACGATTGACGCTCACGAATCACCGGTAAGGCAGGTAATGACAGCATCGAAAAATTCGTCGACGTCCGCTCAGGCGGGCACTTCCGCAGGCAGCACCGGTTTTGATCCGGCCGCCCAGCCGATGCAGCAGATGTTCGAGTCGTGGCTGAACGCGTGGCGCGGTTTTGCAGATCCGGCGCGCGCCGCGACTGCATCGGCCACCGTCAATCCGTTCGCGACTTTCCAGTTTCCGGCTTCGTTTCCGTTCCAGATGCCGTCGATGCCCGATCTCGGTGGCCTCGCGGGTCTTGGCGGCATGGCGTCGCCGTTCGCGGGGCTGAAGCTGCCGGTTGCCGCGATTCCGCCGGAACGGCTCCAGGCGCTGCAGGCCGACTACGCACGCGATTGCATGACGCTGATGCAGCAGGCTGCCGCCGCGAAGCTCGAGGCCCCCGAACTGAAGGATCGCCGCTTCAGCGGCGACGCGTGGAAGTCGTCGCCCGCGCATGCGTTCGCGGCTGCGTGGTATCTGCTCAACGCGCGTTACCTGCAGGAACTCGCCGACTCGCTTCAGACCGATCCGAAGACGCGCGAGCGCATCCGCTTCACGGTCCAGCAATGGACCGCCGCCGCCGCGCCGAGCAACTTCCTCGCACTCAATCCCGACGCGCAGAAATCGATTCTCGACACGCAGGGCGAGAGCCTGCGGCAGGGGATGATGAACCTGCTCGGCGACCTGCAGCGCGGCAAGATTTCGCAGACCGACGAATCGCAGTTCGTGGTCGGCAAGAACCTCGGGTGTACTGAAGGTGCGGTCGTCTACGAGAACGACCTGATCCAGCTGATCCAGTACACGCCGAAGACGGACAAGGTGTTCGAGCGGCCGCTGCTGATCGTCCCGCCGTGTATCAACAAGTTCTACATCCTCGACCTGCAGCCCGAGAATTCGCTCGTCGCGCATGCGCTGTCGAACGGTCATCAGGTGTTCCTGGTGTCGTGGCGCAATGCGGACGCATCGGTCGCGCACAAGACGTGGGACGACTACATGAACGAAGGGCTGCTCGCGGCGATCGACGCCGTGCAGCAGGTCAGCGGCCGCGAGCAGATCAACACGCTCGGCTTCTGCGTCGGCGGCACGATGCTCGCGACCGCGCTCGCGGTGCTTGCCGCGCGTGGCGAACATCCGGCCGCGTCGATGACGCTGCTCACCGCGATGCTCGACTTCAGCGATACCGGCATCCTCGACGTGTTCGTCGACGAGGCGCACGTGCAGATGCGCGAGCAGACCATCGGTGGCAAGAACGGCACGCCACCGGGGCTGATGCGCGGCGTCGAGTTCGCGAACACGTTCTCGTTCCTGCGTCCGAACGACCTCGTGTGGAACTACGTCGTCGACAACTACCTGAAGGGCCGCACACCCGCGCCGTTCGACCTGCTGTACTGGAACAGCGATTCGACCAGCCTGCCGGGCCCGATGTACGCGTGGTACCTGCGCAATACCTATCTCGAGAACAAGCTGCGCGAGCCGGGCGCGCTGACCGTATGCGGCGAATCCGTCGACCTGTCGCTGATCGACGTGCCGACCTTCATCTACGGTTCGCGCGAGGATCACATCGTGCCGTGGCAGACGGCCTACGCGTCGACGTCGATCCTGTCGGGCCCGTTGAAATTCGTGCTCGGCGCGTCGGGGCATATCGCGGGCGTGATCAATCCGCCGGCGAAGAAGAAACGCAGCTACTGGGTCAACGACGACCTGCCCGAATCCGCGGACGACTGGTTCGCCGGTGCGGCCGAGCAGCCGGGCAGCTGGTGGCCGACGTGGGTCGAATGGCTCGATGCGTACGGCGGCCGCAAGGTGGCGCCGCCGGCCGAGGCGGGTTCCGCGCAGTTTCCGGTGATCGAGCCGGCACCCGGGCGCTACGTATTGCAGCGCGATTGACGAAAACCGGACAGCGGCGCACGCTGTCCGGAGCACCGCAGTTTTTTTAACAGGGCCGGTAACGATGCGCCGTGTCGTGCGGGCCTGGAGGAAAGGGAAATGACGGACGTAGTGATCGTATCGGCCGCGCGGACCGCGGTCGGCAAATTCGGCGGCTCGCTTGCGAAGATTGCAGCGCCGGAGCTGGGCGCGACGGTGATCCGCGCGGTGCTGGAGCGTGCGGGCGTGAAGCCCGATCAGGTCAGCGAAGTGATCATGGGCCAGGTGCTGACGGCCGGTTCGGGGCAGAACCCGGCGCGGCAGTCGCTGATCAAGGCCGGGCTGCCGAACGCGGTGCCGGGGATGACGATCAACAAGGTGTGCGGCTCGGGCCTGAAGGCCGTGATGCTGGCGGCGAACGCGATCGTCGCGGGCGACGCGGACATCGTGAT